>JBBSNW010000011.1:0-98530 GCA_038260405.1 Rhodobacterales bacterium
CAAGCCAGACCTCGACCAGGGCGTGGAAATCCGGCGGCTCGACACCGGTCGCATAGGCGCTGACGATGCGGGCCGGAATGGTGCCCGCCCGTGCTAGCGTGATCAGCATGTGCGCGAAATCCCGGCAGACGCCCTGACGCAGCACGAAGGTCTCGAGCGCCGAGGTTTCGGCATCCGAAGTGCCGGGCACATAGGCGAAGTTCTGTTTCACGTATTCGTTCATCGCGGCCACCTTGGCGCCGCCCTGCAGCTTGCCGAATTCCGAATTCACGAAGGCGAGGAACTTGTCCGACGGGCAATAGCGCGACGGAAAGAGGTATTTCACCACTTCGGGCGGCAGATCATGCGGGCGCTGCGATTTCAGCGAGGCGATATCTTCCGCCTTGCGGTCGATCTCGACTTCTGCGGTATAGCGCCATGTCAGGGCGTTGCTCTCCTGCACCCAGAGCCGCTCGCCGATGGATTCCTCCGCCGGGCTCGATCTCGGCTTGACCGATTGCGTGGTCAGCACGCCGGAGAGGATTTTCTGATGCGGGGTCGCTGCGGCATAGATCTGCGCCAGACAGTCGGTCGGACCGAAAAGGGCGTAGTCGAGCGTCACGTCGATCTTGAGGGTCATGGTGTCTCCCGGGGGGCATGAATGAATTGCAGCAGGGCAGGTCTGCGCATGAAAAAGGCAGCGCCAGTCGACGCCGCCTTAACGCGCTCTGAACGGCGAACGCAAGCCCCGCCGGAAAGGTTCCGGCCCAGCCGTACCAAGGTGCACCAAAGTCACGCGGCGGCCCTGCGAACGGCACAGATATCAGGCGCCGTCATTCTGCGCTGACCGTCAATCAAGGTGCTGGCGTTTCAGCCTTCCTTGCGCACGTCGGCGACGATCTGCTCCATCGTGTCGAGCGGGACGTAACCGCGCACCAGTTCGGTGCCCATCACGAAGGTTGGCGTGCCGTTGATCTTGAGCGTCTGTGCCAGGGCGCGGGTTTCGGCGATCTGGCGCGCGACCTCGGGATCGTCCATCTGCGCGAGCACCGCATCGGCGTCGAGATCGAGCGATTCCGCGAGGCGCCGCAGAACCGGCTCGCTCATGTCCGACGTCATGGTGATCAGCGCATCATGCGCGGCCTTGTAGGCCTCGTCTCCGCCGACCAGCCGTGCGGCGAGCGCAAAGCGGGTCGAAATGGTCGACGCCTCACCGAGGATCGGGAATTCCTTCACGATGTAGCGGATGTTACCGTCGCTCTCGACCAGTTCCGCGACCTCGTCATGCGCCTTGCGACAATAGCCGCAGCGGTAATCCATGAACTCGACCACGGTGATGTCGCCGTCGGGATTGCCGCCGACCCAGGACATGCCGTCATCGAAGATCGCCTGCGTGTTGTCGGCCAGAAGCTGCTCGTCTCCGGCGGCCTGCTGTTCGGCTTGACGCTTCTCGGCGATGTCGACCGCCTCGAAGATGATCTCGGGATTGTCCAGAAGGTAGGCCCGGACCTCGGCGCGGAAGGCCTCGCGCTCGGCATCCGACATGGCCGACACATCGAAGGCAAAGGCGGGAGCGCTGATGCCGATGGCAAGGGCTGCGGCGGCGGTGAGGGTCTTGATCATCGGTAAATCTCCCGGAAGGAACGTTTGGGGGTCAGCGCCGTTGCGCCTGTTCGGCTGCACTTAGCACATCCTGCGCCCGTTGCCACGGGGCAGAGCCGCGCGGCAATTGGTCGACCGCGCGCTTGGCGTGAATGCCGGCATCACTCAGCCGACCCTGCAGCGCATAGCGTTCCGCAGTGACGGCCGAGGCCATGCCGGGCTGGCCGGTCTTGGCATATCCGACCGCCAGATCACGCAGGATGCGGGCATCCTGCCAGTCGCGACCGCGCGCCTTTTCCAGAACTGCGAGGGCGTCGGCGTACTGGCCGGTCGCCATCAGCGCGCGGCCAAGCCCGCCGAGGATCAGCGCGTCGTTCGGCGCAAGGGCGGCGGCCTGGCGGTAGGTCTGTACCGCGGCGGCGGCTTGCCGCGATTCGAGCAGGATCTCGGCCTTGAGATCGATGAGGAAGGGATCGCGCGGGCGCAGCGCAATGGCGCCGTCGATGGCCTTGAGCGCACGTCCGAGGTTGCTCTGCTTGTGATAGGCGGCTGCCTCGCGCATCAGCGCGATGTCGCGCGACGGGCTGTCGGCAGCGCGGCGCAACGTCCAGTTCGGATTGCGCAGAAAACCCGAAAGCTTGCCCTGCACCCGGGCGAACCAGTAATTCGCCGTCGGATCCTCGGGCACGGCCTTGCCATAGGCGGCGACGAAGCCCTCCATCGCGCGCATCCGGTCGCGGGTCAGCGGATGGCTCAGCATGTAGGGATCCTGTCGGCCCACCGACAGCGCCTCTTGGCCACGGAAGAGGTCGAACACTTCGACAGCACCCTTCGGGTCGATCCCGGCACGCACCATCGTGCGGACGGAACTCTGGTCGGCGCTCGCCTCTTCGGAGCGGGTATGGGCCAGGAAATTGCGCATGACCGAGGATTGCGAACCGAAGGCGATGCCGGTGGCCGCCTCGCCGCTGCCCGAGAGGGCCGCCGCAGCCGCGAGTGCCATGCCGAGCCCGGCGGCCGTGCGGGCGTTGCGCATGTTCCCGGCGCGGCTGCTGATATGGCCATTCGCGATATGGGCGGCCTCGTGCGCGATGACCGCCTGCAGCATCCGCGCGTTTTCCAGTTTCAGGATCATTCCCGAATTGATGAAGATGTGCTGCGTGTCCGCGATGAAGGCGTTCAGGGAAGAATCGTCGACCACCATCACCCGGACCTGCGCCGGAGACAGCCCGGAGGCGCGCAGGATGGGAGCGGCGATCTGGGCCAGCCCGTATTCTATATCCGCGTCGCGCAGCAGCGACACGGCCCGCGCCGGGGTGCCCGCAATCACGGCGAGCGCGAGCGCGAGCAGCATCATCCGGAGGTGAAACATTGACCTTGTGTCCCGTTCGTTTTCTAACCGGCCCCAGACCGGGCTTCGGCCTGACCATACTTTCCGGACTTCGGCCTGACCATACTTTAGGGAGAGCGAGATGCGAAACTCAAACCGCGGGGCCGTCGATCCCTTTATTGTGATGGATGTGATGGAGGCCGCGCGCGCCGCAGAAGATGCCGGGCGCCGCATCATCCACATGGAAGTCGGCCAGCCCGGTACACCGGCGCCTGCGGCCGCACGCAGTGCTCTGGCATCGGCGATGGAAACGGATGCGCTCGGCTATACCGTGGCACTTGGGCTGCCCGCTCTGCGCAGGCGCATCGCGCAGCTTTATGGCGAATGGTACGATGTCGATCTCGATCCGGCGCGTGTCGTAGTCACGCCCGGCTCTTCGGGCGGCTTCATCCTTGCCTTCACGGCGCTCTTCGATGCCGGGGACCGGGTGGCGCTCGGGGCGCCGGGCTATCCGTCCTACCGCCAGATCCTGAAGGCGCTGGATCTGATTCCGGTCGAAGTCCAGACCGCCGCCGAGAACCGCCTGCAGCCCGTGCCCGCCGATCTCGAAGGCATCGACTATCAGGGCCTCATGGTCGCCTCGCCGGCCAATCCGACCGGCACGATGCTCGACAAGGCGGCGCTTGGCGCGCTGGTCGGCGCGGCGCAGGATCGCGGTGCCACATTCCTGTCGGACGAGATCTATCACGGCATCGAATATGAACGGCGCGCAGTCTCGGCGCTGGAAATCAGCGACGATGTCTGTGTGATCAATTCGTTTTCCAAGTATTTCAGCATGACCGGATGGCGCGTCGGCTGGCTGGTCGTGCCGCCCGAGCAGATCCGCCAGTTCGAGCGTCTGGCGCAGAACATGTTCATCTGCGCGCCACACGCGGCGCAGGTGGCGGCGCTGGCCGCGATGGATGCGGGTGAAGAACTGCGCGCGAACATGGTGGTCTATGCCGAGAACCGCCGCCTGATGCTCGAAGGTCTGCCGAAGGCCGGATTCGATCGCATCGCGCCGCCGGACGGCGCCTTCTACGTCTATGCCGATGTGAGCCACCTGACGGATGACAGCCGCGCCTTTGCCGCCGAGATCCTCGACAAGGCGGGGGTGGCGGTGACGCCGGGGCTCGACTTCGATCCGGTGCGCGGTGGCGGAACGCTGCGCTTTTCCTATGCGCGCAGTACTGCGGATATCGTCGAGGGGCTCGAGCGTCTGGCGCGTTTCATGGTGGCGCGGGGCTGAGCACTGCCTGGCCTTGCGCGCCGCGACAGATGCGCAAGGCACGGTCGCGGGCAGGTGCAAACCTGTGCGCGCGGGTGTAGAATGCCGCAAAACAAGCCGAGACAGAGGCGCATGAGCAGAATTCTGAGAATGGTGGCCCTGACGATGGGCTTTTTGAGCGTTGCCGCGCAGGGAACCGCACAGCAGGTGCAGGATCTGGGCGGCCTTGCCCGGTTTCTCGACGGATCGGTGCGCGGCACGCGCAGCGGCGTCGAACTGCGGCTCGATCTCAGCCAGGGCGTGCCGTGGCGTGTGTTCACGCTCTCCGAGCCCGACCGACTGGTGGTGGATTTCCGAGAGGTGGACTGGCAGGACGCCGATCCTGAAACCCTGCGCGACGCCGAGAGCGTGACGGCGTTGCGCCTTGGCACCTTCCGGCCCGGCTGGTCGCGGCTGGTCGCCGCGCTCGCCGCGCCGATGGTGCTGGAGAAGGCCGGCCTCGCTGTCGATCCAGAAACCGGTGCTGCGGAGTTGACCGTCCGGCTGGGTGGCGCCGATCGCGCGGCCTTCGATGCTGCCGCCGGGGCACCGCGTGATCCGCGCTGGGATCTGCCGGAAGCCTCCGCCGTCCGCGCGAAACCGCAGGGGCAGGGGCCCATCGTGGTGATGATCGATCCCGGCCATGGCGGCATCGATCCCGGCGCCGAAGCAGAGGGGGCGAGCGAGGCCGACCTCATGCTCGCCTTCGCACGCGATCTGCGCGAGGTGTTGCTGCGCGCAGGTGGCTTCGAGGTGGCGATGACGCGCGACACCGACAGCTTCATCTCGCTCGAAGGCCGCGTGGAGCTGGCGCACGAGGCGGGGGCGGACATCTTCATCTCGCTCCATGCCGATTCCATCGACGAGGGCATCGCCCGGGGGGCCGCGATCTATACCCTGGCCGAAGACGCCTCCGACGCGGCATCGGCTGCGTTGGCGGAACGTCATGACCGCGGCGACCTGCTCGCCGGGGTCGATCTCAGCGGGTCCGACGACCGGGTGGCGAACGTGCTGATGGACCTCGCGCGGCTCGACAATGCGCCACGCTCGAAGGCGATGGCCGGGCACCTTCTGGCCGGTATCAGCAACGCCGTGGGCAAGGTTCACAAGCGTCCCCTGCGGCAGGCCGGATTTTCGGTGCTCAAGGCCGCCGACATTCCCTCGGTTCTGATCGAACTGGGGTTCCTCTCCACGGCGGGCGAATTGCGCAACCTGCAGGACCCTGCCTGGCGCGCGGGCATGGCCGCGGGCATCCGCGACGGGTTGCAGGCCTGGGCGCTGGAGGACGAGGCGCTGGCGCGGCTGCGCAGGCAGTAGGACAGGGCTTCGCCAAAGATGGTCGCGCGGTGCCGCGCGTCAGCTGATTCGCCGCTCTGCCATGGTGATAAGCAAGCTGTAAGGCTGCCGTTGCGATTGCAAGCGTCCCGCCGCCCACACGCGACGTTGTGTTTTGACGCTGGCCGTCATGCGGTATAGTGAGGCGCGCAAAGCCTAAGGGGGCCACTCCATGACACGTTTCATCCTGTCGTTCTTCGGCGCGATCTTCAGCCTGATCACTCTGGGCGTGATGATGACTGCGCTGACCATCGGCGCGGTCTTCTGGATGTACGGGCGTGACCTTCCCAGCCATGAAAGCCTTGCGCAATATACCCCGCCGACGATCAGCCGGATCTATTCGGTCGAGGGCAAGATCATCGACGAATTCGCGCAGGAACGTCGTCTCTTTACCCCCGCGAACGAGATTCCGGACATGGTGAAACAGGCCTTCATCAGCGCCGAGGACAAGAACTTCTACCAGCATTCGGGTTATGATCTGCGGGGTATCGCCGCAGCCGCCTATGACGCGGTACGTACGCGCGGGCGCGACGTGCGCGGCGCCTCGACCATCACGCAGCAGGTGATGAAGAACTTCCTGCTGGGCGGTGACCGGCGGGCAGAGCGCAAGATCAAGGAAATCATTCTCGCCTCCCGGCTCGAGGAAACGCTTTCCAAGGAGAAGATTCTCGAACTCTATCTCAACGAGATCTTCCTCGGGCAGAATTCCTATGGCGTCTCCGCCGCGGCGCAGACCTATTTCAACAAGTCGCTGGTCGAACTCGCCCCGCACGAAGCGGCCTTCCTTGCCTCGCTCCCGAAGGCGCCGTCGGATTTCCACCCGGTGCGCCGCAAGGAGCGTCTGCTCGAACGCCGCAACTTCGTGCTGCAGGAGATGCACGAGAACGGCTACCTGTCGGATGTCGCCTACGAGACGGAAGTCGCCGAACCGCTCAAATCGGTACAGAATGGCGATTTCGAACCGTTTCAGGCGAGCCTGCCGCCGCGCGACTATTTCACCGACGAGATCCGCCGCCAGCTGAGCCGCGAACGGGGCGAAGAGGATTTCTTCACCGGCGGCTATTCGGTGCGCGCGACGCTCGATCCGGAGATGCAGGTCGAGGCCGCGAAGGCCCTGCGCACCGCGCTCGAGCAATATGACCGCTCGCAGGGTGTCTGGCGCGGGACGGGCAAGACCATTCCCGCCGATCAGCTCGGGTCCGAATCCTCCTGGCGCGCGGCGCTTTCGGGCGTGCGCGTCTCGCGCGATGTGGATCTTGAAAGCCCCTGGTATCCGGCCGTTGTGCTCGAGGTCGGCGACAGCGAGGCGCGTATCGGCATCGAGGGCGTGGCAGAGGACGAGGATGGTCACTGGATCCCCGCGAAGGATGTCCAGTGGGCGCGCAAGCGTCTTTCCGGCGGCAAGCTTGCCGACCGCGCGCAGGTCGCAGGCGATCTCGTGGATGTCGGCGACGTGGTGCTGGTAAGGCGCATGACGGCCGATGACGACGGGTCGTTCATCCGCTGGACGCTGCGGCAGATCCCGCAGGTGCAGGGCGGGTTCATGGCGATGGACGTGAATACCGGCCGGGTGATCGCGATGCAGGGCGGGTTCAGCTATCAGCACTCGGTCTTCAACCGCGCCACGCAAGCCAAGCGCCAGCCGGGGTCGAGCTTCAAGCCCTTCGTCTATGCCTCGGCGCTCGACAGCGGCTACAGCCCCGCCACGATCGTCATCGACGCTCCGATCGAGGTGAACACGCCGCAAGGTGTGTGGCGGCCCAAGAACTCGTCCAACACCTATTATGGCCCCACACCGCTGCGTACCGGCATCGAGCAGTCGCGCAACCTCATGACCGTCCGCCTCGCGCAGGAGGTCGGCATGGACACGGTGGCCCGCTACGCCGAGAAGTTCGGTGTTTATGACCATATGGGGCGGGTGCTCGCCAACGCTCTCGGCTCCGAAGAGACCACGATCTTCAAGATGGTGGCGGCTTATGCGATGTTCGCGAATGGCGGCGAGCGGGTCGAGCCGACCATGATCGACCGGGTGCAGGACCGCTACGGCAACACCGTCTACCGGCATGACAAGCGCGACTGCGTCGATTGCAGCGATCCCAACATCGCGCTCGACAGGAGCCCGCGCATCGTCACCAACCGCGAGCGGGTGATGGACCCGGTGACCGCCTATCAGCTGACCTCGATGCTCGAAGGTGTGGTCCAGCGCGGCACCGCCGCCAGCGTCATCGATCTGCCGGTGCCGATCGCGGGCAAGACCGGCACGACCAACGATGCCAAGGATGTCTGGTTCGTCGGGTTCTCGAGCAACATCGTCGCGGGCTGCTATATCGGTTTTGACCAGCCGCGCTCGCTCGGACAGAACGCCTATGGCGGCACGATGTGCGGCCCGGTCTTCCAGCAGTTCATGACCAAGGCGATCCAGAAATACGGTGGCGGCCAGTTCAAGGTTCCCGAGCAGTGCCAGTTCATCAATATCGACCGCTTCACCGGCGCCCGCCTGAGCGATGGCGCGAGCGGCAACAACGTCGTGGCCGAGTGCTTCCGTCAGGGCGAAGAGCCGATCTTCGGCATCCAGTTCGACGGCGGTTTCGCCATGGGCGGAAACTTCAACGTCATCCAGCCGGATGGCAGTTCGCGCCAGGTACGGACCTCGTCCGGCGGGACGGGTGTCGTGGGACCCAAGGCGAGCTTCGGCACGCTTAGCTCGGGCGGTCTCTACTGATCGGATAAAGCGGCGAAAGGTGACAATTGTTACCTTTTGCCCGTTCCACCGTCGCGACTTTTCGGCGTGCAGTAGCGGCGCCTATGGCGACTGAAAGACTGCAGAATTTAGCCTCTTATTGCGCAGGGGATGCGGACCGGCCCTTGCCCAGCCCTGAAAGTTGGCTCGCCCAGATTGCCAGCGATCTTGTCCCTGTGCCTCAGGCTTGGTATCAGGCAATCCTTGAACGAACTTGCAGGATACCCGGATGCGCGCAGACCTTCAGAACTCAGTCGACAAGATCGAGAAATCACTCGACCTGCTGCGCCAGCGGCTGGACTGGGAGACCGCGCCCCACCGGCTCGAGGAATTCAACGCGATGGTCGAGGATCCAAACCTCTGGAACGATCCCGAGGCCGCGCAGAAGCTGATGCGCGATCGCCAGATGCTGGTCGATGCGATGGAGACCTATACCTCGATCAAGCAAGACCTGGCAGACAATCTCGAGCTTATCGAACTGGGTGAGATGGAGGATGACGAGGAGGTCGTGGCCGAGGCCGAGGGCGCGCTGAAGAAGCTCGAGCAGAAGGCTGGGGTCAAGGAACTCGAGGCGCTGCTCGATGGCGAGGCGGATGGCAACGACACCTTCCTCGAGATCAATGCCGGGGCCGGGGGCACCGAGAGCTGCGACTGGGCGTCGATGCTCGCGAGGATGTATGTCCGCTGGGCCGAGAAGAAGGGCTACAAGGTCGAGCTGCAGTCCGAAAGTGCGGGCGAGGAGACCGGGATCAAGTCCGCCGCCTACAAGATCACCGGGCCGAACGCTTATGGCTGGCTGAAATCGGAATCGGGTGTGCACCGGCTGGTGCGCATCTCGCCCTACGACTCGGCGGCCAAGCGGCACACCTCGTTCAGCTCGGTCTGGGTCTATCCCGTGGTAGACGACAATATCGAGATCGAGGTGAACCCCGCCGATATCCGCATCGACACCTATCGCTCCTCCGGTGCCGGTGGCCAGCACGTGAACACCACCGACTCGGCCGTGCGGATCACCCACCATCCCACCGGCATCGTGGTGACGAGCTCCGAAAAGTCCCAGCACCAGAACCGCGATATCGCGATGAAGGCGCTGAAATCCCGGCTCTACCAGCTCGAGCTCGACCGCCGTACGGCGGACATCAACGCGGCCCACGAGGCCAAGGGGGATGCAGGCTGGGGCAACCAGATCCGCTCCTACGTGCTGCAGCCCTATCAGATGGTGAAGGACCTGCGCACCCAGCACGAGACATCGGACACAAAGGGTGTGCTCGACGGCGATCTCGATCCGTTCATGGCGGCGACGCTGGCCCTGAACGTGTCGGGCAAGTCACGGGCCGACGCGCAGCGGGACTGACCCGGTCTGTCCGGACGGTGCACTGGCTGGGCCGTCTTGGGGGCGCTGCCCCCGCCGCCTTTCAGGCGACTCCCCCGGGATATTTCGGACCCGGAGAAAGCTGTGGGGCGCGAGAGAGGAGAGCTGGCTGCGGGAGCGCGGGAGGTCAGCTGAAGGGTTCGTCGACGCGCAGCCGGCTGCGGTGAAACGGTATGAGCTGGTCTTCGGTGCAGAAACCCGAACTGCGGGCTGCAGCCATCACGTTCTTGCCGAAGCCGCCGAGATACTCATAAACCAGCCGGGTGGCGCGGCCGCTCGTCACGCTTTCCTGCACGGTGCGGGCCGCATAACCGACCCAGAAGTTGTTCTGAAATGACGGGACCCGAGCGAGGTAGTTGAACGAGGTGGTCAGCGAATTGCGCCGACTCACCAGGGCGGCGATCCCGCCTTCCTGTGGCAGCAAAAATCCGCGGAATTCCCGCGTCCTGGGGTCGGTGCCGAGGCCCTGAGCGCTCATCGCCTCTTTCGCCTCAAAGCCGCGGATGAAGGTGAAGACGTCCTTGCGAAAGACATAGACGAGCCCCTGAACGAAGCGCGCCTCATCCATGAAACTGCGGCGCGTGAAGCGGTAGAAGCCGGATGGAAACAGCTCCTCGTCCAGAGCCACCGCACCGGCGCCGATGAACTCGGCGACCGCCGGATGATGCAGCAGGTCGTGGCGCATGGCGTCGATCTGATCGACCGGCTCCAGAAGAATCCGCGCATCCACACCGAAGAAGCGGCAGATCCGGTGCAAGACGTCGGGGCGCGGGAAGCTTTCGCCCGCGAGATAGCGGTTGAACTGTGTGCGGTTGATCCCGAGGTCGCGGCAGAGCGCGGAAATCGATGTGGCGCTGCGGGTCAGGAGACGCAGGTTTGCGCCAAGCATGCTTCGAAGTTCGGCCGGACTGGGTGAGGATGCGCTGTTTCGCGAGACAGTTGGCATGAGCAAGTTCTTCTTATAGCTGTATTTTTTTACACTAAACCATCTAGGGTGGCACGCTGTGAGCCGTAACCCAGAAACATGACGCTGATTGGCATCAGCACTGATGCCGATCAGCCTCAATCAGTATTCAAAGCGACACAAAAAGCAAGAAGGTGTCGCAACAAAATCATGTCAGGACTTATGCAATTGCCCGAATGTTGAAGGATTGGGATTCAAAGGGTTTCGATGATGTCCAGTACTCATATGTATGGGGTCGTCCTGTGGACCAGCGCGGCGGATAAAAAGGCCGTGATCTGGTGCGAAGACCATGGAAACCTGGCCTTCTATTCAGGAACGGATCAAAGCGCACTCGGGGGGATGCGTCTTGATGAGGGCGATCTGATCCAGTTCGACATGAACGAAGAGAGCGATCTGCGTCAGGCACATAATCCGCAGCTTGTCTGCCAGTCACATTCCACCGGAATTGCGCGGCAATTGCGCCCCGGGGCCGCATTGCGGGTAACGCCCTTTGCGCCGGGGCGCGGCGCAACGGTGATCTATCTCGACAGGTTCGCAAGGGCTCGCAGAAACGCCCTTTGAGCGGTGGTTGGCCTCTCCGAAACTTGCGACTGGGGCCGGGCGAGAGAGCGCCTGGCCCGGGCCTTGGATGTAGCGCTTACAGACCGCGGGCGAGCGCCGCGACGCCGGTCCGCGCGATTTCGGTCAGGCCGAGCGGACGCATGAGATCTGCGAAGGCATCGACCTTTTCCGGCGTTCCGGTGATCTGGAAGACGAAGCTTTCGAGCGTGCTGTCGACCACCTGCGCGCGGAAGATATCGGCCAGACGCAGTGCCTCGACCCGCCTGTCGTTCACGCCCGACACCTTGAGGAGAGCGAGCTCGCGTTCGACCGAACTGCCCTCGGCGGTCAGGTCGTGGACCTCGTGCACGGGCACGATCCGGCCGAGCTGCGCCTTGATCTGTTCGATCACCTGCGGTGTGCCAGTGGTCACGATGGTGATGCGCGACAGGTGGCCCTGATGATCGACCTCGGCCACGGTCAGGCTGTCGATGTTGTAGCCGCGCCCCGAGAACAGGCCGATCACACGGGCGAGGACGCCGGGTTCGTTTTCCACCAGCACGGCGATGGTGTGGGTTTCCTCGACATCCGAAAAGGTGGAGCGCAGGTTGTAGGCCGAATGCTTGTTCGACCCCTTCTTGATCTGTAGTGCGGACATGGTCTGTTCCTCTCGCTGGATCCGGGCGCCAAGACTTTTCAGCAAAAGTCTTGGCAAAAGTTTTCATGAAAACTTTTAGGTGATGGTTACACCATCACCGCGCCCTTCGATCCGATGGCGTCCTTGGTCTTTGCCTCTCCGAGCAGCATCTTGTTGTGCGGCTCGCCCGACGGGATCATCGGGAAGCAGTTCTCGTGCTTTTCCACCAGGCAGTCGAAGATCACCGGGCCGTCATGGTTCAGCATCTCCATGATGGCATCGTCGAGATCCGCGGGATCGCTGCACAAGATGCCCTTGGCACCGAACGCTTCGGCGAGTTTCACGAAGTCGGGCAGGCTTTCCGACCAGCTGTGCGAATAGCGCTGGCCGTGCAGCAATTCCTGCCATTGGCGCACCATGCCGAGCCGTTCGTTGTTCAGGATGAACTGCTTGACGGGCAGGCGGAACTGCATCGCTGTGCCCATCTCCTGCATGTTCATCAGCCACGAAGCCTCGCCCGCGACGTTGATGACGAGCGAGTCGGGGTGTGCGACCTGCACGCCGATGGATGCCGGGAAGCCGTAGCCCATCGTGCCGAGCCCGCCGGAGGTCATCCAGCGATTGGGATCCTCGAAGCCGAGATATTGGGCGGCCCACATCTGGTGCTGGCCGACCTCGGTGGTGATGTAGCGATCACGACCCTTGGTCAGCGCCTCGAGCCGGGACAGCGCGTATTGCGGACGAATCGATCCTTCGTTGGGCTTGAACTTGAGGCAGTCGACCTTCTGCCATTCATGGATGCGCGACCACCATTTCTGCAGGCCCTCGCGGTTGACCTTGCGCCCGCGCGCCTTCCAGACCTTGAGGATATCCTCGAGCACGTGGCCGACATCGCCGACGATCGGCATGTCGACGCGGATCACCTTGTTGATCGAGCTCGGGTCGATATCGATATGCGCTTTCCGGGACTTCGGGGAAAACGCATCAAGGCGCCCGGTGATCCGGTCGTCGAAGCGCGCGCCCACGTTGATCATGAGATCGCAGCCGTGCATGGCGAGGTTCGCCTCGTAGAGGCCGTGCATCCCGAGCATGCCCAGCCAGTGCTTGCCGCTCGCCGGATAGGCGCCGAGGCCCATCAGTGTCGACGTGACCGGAAAGCCGGTCGCCTCGACCAGCTCGCGCAGCAACTGGCTTGCGCCGGGACCGGAATTGATCACGCCGCCGCCGGTATAGAAGACCGGGCAGGCGGCATTCTCGATCGCCTCGACCAGCGTGGTGATCATCTCCATATCGCCCTTGACCTGCGGCTGGTAGTGCAGCGTCGGCGCCTTCTGCTTGGACTGGTAGTCGGCGGAGGCGAACTGCACATCCTTCGGAATGTCGACCAGCACCGGTCCGGGGCGGCCGGCCATCGCGACGTGGAACGCCTGATGGATGGTCGCCGAGAGCTTGGCCGTGTCCTTGACCAGCCAGTTATGCTTGGTGCAGGGGCGTGTGATGCCCACGGTGTCCGCCTCCTGGAAGGCATCCGAGCCGATCATGAAGGTCGGAACCTGCCCGGTGAGGACCACGAGCGGGATCGAATCCATCAGCGCATCGGTGAGGCCGGTCACGGCGTTCGTCGCCCCGGGCCCGGACGTCACGAGCACGACACCCGGCTTGCCGGTGGCGCGCGCATACCCTTCGGCGGCGTGGACCGCGGCCTGTTCGTGGCGCACCAGGATGTGCTGGATGTCGTTCTGCTGGAAGATTTCGTCATAAATCGGTAGCACGGCGCCACCGGGATATCCGAATACCGTGTCCACACCCTGATCCCTCAGGGCTTGAACCACCATTTTCGCTCCGGTCATCTGACGTGTCATCGCTTTGCTCCGTTTACGACGTCTCATTCGGTCATTGCCCCGGGGATGTCGCGGATCCCGTCGGCAAGTCGTGCGCACAAAAAAGCCCCCGTGGGGTTCGGGGGCGCATGGGGTACCTTTTGGGTGTCCGTTACCGGCCCATGCGCTTGGTTCCTACAATGACGACTAGCGTGATCACCGGTCGGGACTCCCTTGTTAGCGAGCGGGACATTATGGCGGAGGGGAAGGGGCGTCAACCGCGTTATTCAGGAAAAAATTGCCTTCGGGGTCGATTTTCTTTCTGTTTATTGCGTTTCAGCAGGCCCTTCCGGATATTTTCGGTAATCTGGTGGTCGATTTCGGGGATTCGGAGGCCTTACATCGGATATTTTGGACGTCTCAGGGAAGTCTCGCACGCGAGAACGTGAATTGCCGCGCGTGATCTGGCAGCGCAGAGTTCAGCCCACAGGTTCTGATCTCAAGGCAGGAGCACACCATGACGCAACATCTTCGCTCCGGCGATTTCACGCTCTGCAAGGCGGCCCTGCTGGCAGGGCTGATCGTGATCGGTCAGCTGGCAGTGTCACTGCGCGACAGCGAGGTCGATGGCGACGAGACCTACGAGACGGCGACGCTTTACGTTCCCGTTCAGCAGACAGTGACCCGCTAGGATTTCACTTTTCGTATTGGTAGGCGAGGCGCGCAGAGCTGTGCCACCACGGCATGGACTGCAAGCCAATCCTAACGCCGTGCGGCGGCGATCCAGATGATGGCAAGCAGCAGCGACGCGATGGCGTTCCAGCTGGCCATGGACAGGCTCATGAATTGCCAGGCGATGTCGTCGCAGCGCACCAGCGGCGCGGCCATGATCTGATCGACAAGCGCGTCCGTCGACAATCCGCCGATCGGCCCGGAAGTGCAGGTCGTCGGACCTTCCCACCAGCCACGCTCGACCCCTGTATGATAGAGACCGACATTCGCCGATGTGAGAGCGGCGAGCGCGCCGAGCACCGGCAGCAGGCGACTGCGTCCGAACAGGGCCAGAACCCCTATCACCACCGCGATCATGTGCGGATAGCGCTGCCAGTAGCAGAGTTTGCAGGGCGGCAGGCCACCGATATACTGGAAGCCGAGGGCACCGATCAGCAGGGCGGCAGAGCCCGCGGCAGCGATGAAGACAAGCAGATTGCGGCTCATAGGTAACGCACCAGGAAAAAGCTGCCGATCAGCAGCACGAGGAAGACGGTGAAGACGAGACCGAGACGTTTCTCGATGAAGGCCCGTGCCGGGGCGCCAAAGACCCGCAGCAGACCTGCCACGATGAAGAAACGCGCGCCCCGCGCGAGGATCGATGTGACAATGAAGGTGCCCAGCGGCATGGCCGTCCAGCCCGACATGATGGTGATCACCTTGTAAGGGAACGGCGTGATCCCCGCGACCAGCACGGCCCAGAAGCCGAAATCGTTGAAGCGGGTGGAAAACGCCGCCATCGAGTCGCCCTTGCCCAGAGATTGCAGGATCGGCGCGCCGATCTGTTCGTAAAAGAAGTATCCGATTCCGTAGCCGAGCATGCCGCCCAACACCGAGGCGACCATCGCGACACCCGCGATCAGCCAGGCGCGCGAGGGACGGGCGAGGATCATCGGGATCATCAGAACATCGGGCGGAATCGGAAAGACCGAACTTTCTATGAAGGCAACGGCGGCGAGCACCCATAGGGCCTGCGGGTGCTCGGCCATCGACAGCATGCGGTTATATAGGCGATGCAGCATCTGTCCCTCGTTCAGCCTGTTGTCGCGTCAGACCATGCCCCGCGCGAAGCGTCAAGCCTCGGGCACGTCTGCGACCTCCGGCCGTGCATGACACTGCGCCGCAGCCAGCCGCACCGGGGACAAGCTGCACGCTTGACGGGCCGCGCCGCGCCGCATAATCAGGCGGCATGCGGGTGTGGCGGAATGGTAGACGCGAGGGTCTCAAACACCCTTTCCTCACGGAGTGCCGGTTCGAGTCCGGCCACCCGCACCAATGATCTCCAGACGACCCCGATCCTTCCGCTGCGTCTGTTCGGCGGTCGCGACACCAACCGTGGGGGAGGTCGCAAAGACGTCGGAACCTCCGAACGGTCGGGCGCAAACGATACCGCAACCGTGACCGTGACCGTCGGCAAGGGGGGGCGACGCGAACCGGCCGCCGGTCACCAATGACGATACCGGCACAGCGCCTCCGGCCGAGACGACCATCATTGCGGTGCTCGACAATGACAGCGCCCCGGATGGCGATCCCTTCACCATCACCGAACTCTCAGTCGAGAACGGCACCGTGACGGACAACGGCGACGGGACCTTGTCCTATACGCCGAACGATGGCTTCCTTGACGCCGACACGGTGAGATACACGATCACCGATGATGGCGGATTGTCCGACAGCGCCGTGCTGATCGTGACCGTTTCCAACGATCCCGCGCCGCCGGTAGAAGGCGACCCGCGCATCGATACCGACGTGTTTCCCGTCGTGCCGGGTGACCAGCCGCTCGACCAGCTGGAAGGGCTCGACCAGGACCCGGACACGACCGACAATATCGACGATTATACAGGCACGGCGGGCGCCGACACGTTCGATGGCGGCGACGATGCCGACACGATCTTCGGCGGGGCGGGCAACGACACACTCGAAGGCGGCATCGACGACGACGTGATCGACGGCGGCGGCGGCGATGACCTGATCACCGACGTCCAGGGTTCCGACAGCATCTCGGGCGGGTAGGGTAACAACACGATCATCGCGGGCATCGACACCTATTCGGATTACGAGGACGACGATCTGCGCTTTCCGCTGACCATCGGCGACACTGCGTTACTCTCCAATCCAAACCCCACGGATGGCATGGACACGGTGCACGGCAACCAGGGCGACGACTACTTCGCGACTGGCGACGATGCGGACAGCGACAGGGGCGGTGCGGGCAATGACACGATCGACGGCGCAATCGACGACGATACCCTACGCGGCAATATCGGCGATGACAGCATCCTCGGCGTTCATGGCTCGGATTCCATCGATGGCGGGCAAGGCAACGACTATCTCGACGGGTCGGCTCCGGCAGCGCTGGAACTAATCGATGCAGTGGACGTTGAGACCGAGAATGACCGTGACAGCATTTTCGGCGTTCTTGGCGATGGCGCACTTATCGGAGGTGACGATGACAATACTCTGCTTGGCGGCTCTGGGGCTGACCTTCTTGACGGTGGCATCGATGACGACATCCTTGACGGAGGCAACGACGAAGACACGCTGATCGGCGCTCAGGGCAACGACACCCTGAATGGCGGAAATGGCGTCCATTCGATCGATGGCGGTGCGGATCGCGATCTCATCATCGTGGACTCGGCAGCTGTCGGGGCCGGTGATCACGTTCAGGGCGGAAATGCCGGGGACGATTTCGACACGCTTGACCTCAGCGGTGTCGGAGCGGAAGGCGTTGATAGGCGTCTGACCAATTCCAGACTGGATGATGATGGTGCGGATTGCGAGCCGAATGGCATCGACGATACTGCAGAATATCTCGACGGGGCGGGCGATGTCACTGGCACGATGGACTTCTTCAAAATCGAAGAGGTCATTCCATGCTTCATTCCCGGTACACTGATCGCATTGCCGCAGGGTGAGCAATTGGCAGAAAACCTTCGGGAAGGCGACCGGATCATCACCCGCGACAATGGCATTCAGGACATCCGGTGGGTCGGCCGCAAGGATCTGACGGGCCACATGCTGGCGCGCAAGCCCCACATGCGTCCGATTCTGGTCCAGAAAGGCTCGCTCGGCAACGGTTTGCCCGGTCACGATCTGCTGCTTTCCCCCAACCACCGCATTCTGGTGAACAATGACAAGACAGCGCTCTATTTCGAGGAAAGGGAGGCGCGACTGATTGCCAAGTAAGGGTCGTGTTACTTGTACAGTCAGCCCGTTCCGGCTGTGACCCTTGGCTGGAACGGGCAGAGAAATGGGGCGGTTCATCCGCCCCGGTTCTTGTTGGCATGTCGTCCTGTTGCGCTGGATCGGTGGTCCGGGGTCAGCTTTCGCGCCGATGAGCACGCCATTCCGCCCAGGCTTCGGGTGTGTCGAGGTCGGTCAGCGCATTTTGTCCTGGCAGTTCAACGCGCTGCAGACGGTGACTGTTCGCCATTACGATCTGCCGCGCGCCTTGATCTCCGGTCAGATCGGCAAAGGCGGGAAGGCAGTCCGGAGGGAAGAGAACCGGATGGCCCGGAACGCCGTCTCGGGTCCTGCCTTGTTGAAGGCTTGGTTCAAGATTCGCCTTGAATGCGTTGATGACGCTTAGGAAATCCTGTTCCGTTAGATCGGGCATGTCGGCGGGCACGATCATGATCGCGTCGTCGCGTGGTACCTGCGCCGCGCCGCGACGCAACGATGCCGCCATGCCCGTCGTATTGTCCGGCACCGGGATCAATTGCAGATCGAGGCCGGTCAGGGCCTCGGCGCGCGGCCCGTTGAGATCCGGCAGGGTGACCAGAACCAGAGGTGCTGCGCCGAGCGCGCGCAGCGCAACACGTCGCAAAAGCGGCATACCGTCGACATCTTGCAGCAGCTTGTCGGTGCCGCGCATGCGGGTGCCGAAACCGGCGGCGGGAATCAGGATGGCGACGTTCATATGGTGCAGTCTAGCCGCGCATCCGTGCCCCGTCAGCGTCGAACAGCGATGTGCTGACCAGAATGGCGGGACGCATCTGGCCCAGGATCTCGATCTCGACCTTGAGACCGTCCTGCACCCTGTCACGCGGAATGAGACCGAGAGCGACCGATTTGCCCGAATGATGCGCATATCCGCCCGAGGTGCAGAAGCCCTGCACGAGGCCATCGATCCAGATCGGCTCATGTGTGTTCACATCCGCATCAGCGGCCTCGACGACAAAGGCGGCCAAGGCACGCGCGGGCGGCGCGGTGCGTTCAGCCTCTGCCAGTGATCTGCCGATGAAATCAGTCTCTTTGCGGAAGGAGATGAAGCGGTCGAGCCCGGTTTCTGCGGCGGTGTAGTCGGGCGAGAATTCCCGCATCCAGGAGCCGAAGAACTTGTCGAGCCGCAGCGACATCATTGCCCGCATGCCGAAGGGCGCGATCCCGTGCGGCTGACCCGCGGACCAGAGCACCTGCCAGAGCTGTCGCTGGTTCATCGGGTCGCAGTAGATCTCGAACCCGAGATCCCCGGTATAGCTGACGCGCTGGACAAGACAGTCGGACTGGCCGACCGTCATTTCCTGCACAGCCATGAAGGTCATCCCGGAAAGGTCGGTGCGGGTGCAGGCCTGCAGGACATCACGCGCCCGCGGCCCGGCAAGCTGAAAGCCGGTGCGTTTGTCGCTTATATTCTTGATACTTACGCCGTCTTTTTGATGTTTCAGGAACCAGCGCATGTGGTAAGCCTGCGCACCGTAGGACGCGGTGAGCTGGAAACGATCCGCACCGAGGCAGGAAATCGTGAAATCCCCGATCAGGCGGCCCTTGTGCGACAGCATGGGTGAGAGGGACAGCCGCCCGGGCTGCGGCACGCGCCCGGCCATGATCCGGTCGAGCCAATCGCGGGCCCGCGGGCCGGTGATCAGATACTTGCCGAAGTTCTGAACTTCATTGATTCCCACGGCTTCACGGACGGACCTCACCTCGCGCGCGACAGCATCGAAAGCGTTAGAGCGTCGGAAGGACGGGGTTTCATGGCGCGGCTCATCGCCTTGCGCGAAATAGTTCACGACTTCGAGCCCGTATTGCTGACCCCAGACGGCGCCCATCCCGGAAAAGATGTCATACATCGGCGTCGTGCAGTGCGGACGCGCGGCCGGCAGTTCCTCGTTCGGATAGCTCACCGAAAAGCGCTTCTGGTAGTTCTCGATCACCTTGGGTCGCGTGTAGCCGGGTGTGATCCAGGCGCCGAACCGGGCGACGTCGAGCGCCGTGACATCGCGTTCCGCTTCGCCTTCGATCATCCATTGCGCGAGCGTGAGGCCAACGCCGCCTCCCTGGGAGAAGCCCGCCATCACGCCGCAGGCCGACCAGTAGTTGCGCAGCCCCGGGATCGGCCCGACCAGCGGGTTGCCATCAGGGGCAAAGGTGAAGGGGCCGTGGATGACGTTCTTGACCCCCGCCGTCTCGAGCACCGGGAAGCGTCTGTAAGCGAATTCAATGCTTTCTGAGATCTTGTCAAAGTTATCCGGCAACAGTTCATGGCCGAAATCCCAGGGCGTGCCATCCACGGCCCAGGGCTTGCAGGGCTGTTCGTAGAACCCGATGCAGAGCCCGCGGCCTTCCTGCCTGAGATAGCTTTCGCCCGCCGGATCCATCACGTGGCAATGTTCGCTGTCGCGTTCATAGATCGACGGGATCGCGTCGGTGACGATGTACTGATGCTCCATCGGGTGCAAAGGCAGGTAGACCCCGGCCATGGCGGCGACTTCGCGCGCCCAGAGCCCGCCGGCATTGACAATATGTTCAGCATGGATCGTGCCCTTGTCGGTCACGACATCCCAGGTGCCGTCGGGGCGCTGGTTGGTTTCGCGCACCATGCAATGCGTTTCGATCACAGCGCCGCCCATGCGGGCCGCCTTGGCATAGGCGTGCGTAGTGCCGGAGGGATCGAGATGCCCGTCGAGCGGGTCGTAGAGCCCGCCGATGATACCGTCGAGATTGACGATGGGTGCGATCTCGGCGATCTCTTCGGGTGTCACGATGCGGGTGTCGAGGCCCATGTAGCGATGCTTGGCCCGCTCGGCGAGCATCATGTCGAAACGGTCCTGATTGTCGGCGAGCGTGACGCCGCCGACATGGTGCAGCCCGCAGGACATGCCGGTGATCTGCTCGAGCTCCTTGTAGAGACGGATCGTGTAGCCCTGCAGCGCGGCCATGTTCGTGTCGCCGTTGAGCGTGTGGAACCCGCCGGCTGCATGCCAGGTGCTGCCCGACGTGAGTTCGGAGCGTTCGATGAGCATGACGTCGGACCAGCCGAGTTTGGTCAGGTGGTAGAGCACGGAACAGCCGACGACCCCCCCTCCGATGACGGCGACGCGCGTGGTGGTCTGCATGGACGGCTCTCCGGTGGTGGTGTCTGGCAGCAGACTGGAGCGGGTTCCGAGAGGTTGCGAGCCCGTTTCCGACAGGTTCTGTCGCTGAGGTGATGCCGAGCGGGCCCTAGGCCGCGACGTTGTCAGGCATCATCGGACGAAAAAGACGCGCCGAGCATCCTTGATCGGCAAGACACAGGTCTCGGGAGGGTATATTGACTTATCCCCAGAATTTAGACAGTCCTGCGCATCCTGTTTTCTGTTGAGCGTTACGAGACGTCCGAGGTTCGAATGATTGCGCCACCCCCATCGACACAGACCGACCGTCTGGCAGAACTCGAAAGTTATCGGGTGCTCGATACGGAGCCTGAACAGGGTTTCGACGATGTCGTTGCGCTGGCTGCCCGCATCTGCGAGACGCCGGTGGCGCTGATCAGCCTGGTGGATCGTGACCGCCAGTGGTTCAAGGCGCGCTTCGGGTTCGAGGCCGATCAGACGCCGCTCGAGCAGTCGATCTGCAGCCATGCGATCCTGAATGAGGGTATTCTGGAAATCGAGGATACCTGGCTCGATGCACGTACGGTGGACAATCCGCTCTGCGTCACGATGCAGGAGCCGATCCGGTTTTATGCCGGGGCACCGCTGGTGACGGAATCCGGGCTGAAGCTCGGGACGCTGTGCGTACTAGACGTGACGCCGCGCAAGCTGAACGCGCTGCAGCACGAAACGCTGAGGGTTCTGGCCGGGCAGGTGATGCGGCAGCTCCAACTCGGGCGCGCGCTGCAGACGGAAACGGTGCTGCGCGACGAGATCGACCACCGGGTGAAGAACTCGCTGCAGACCGTGACCTCGTTCATCCGGCTTTATTCCAGCCGGGCGAAGCTGCCCGAGACCAAGGACGCGCTCGCGGCGATCCGGCGGCGCGTTGATGCCATCGTGCAGCTTCATTCAGAGCTCTACCAGACACACGACTTCGACATGATCCGGCTCGACCGCTATCTCGACAGGGTGGTGCGCCTGCTGCAGGGGACCGCCGGCGCGAATATCCGGATCGAGACCGGCATCGCGCAGGTCAGCACGGATTCACGCAAGGCGGCGACGCTCGCGATGATCGTCAGCGAATTCTGCGCCAATTCGGTCAAGCACGCCTTTCCCTCAGGGCAGGCGGGCCGGATCAGGGTCGATCTCAGCCGACAGGACAATGGCGCGATGCTGCTGGTTTGCAAGGATGACGGCGTGGGATCCGCCCATGTTCCGGCACCTGCCGAGAACGAGATGGTGAGCATCGGAAAGCGGCTGATGGAAACCGCGGCGGAACAGATCGGCGGCGCTATGACTCTGAATGCCGACAGGGATGGCTACGAACTTCGGCTCGAATTCGACCATCCGCCGGATGTCGTGGAAGAGCCGATCAGAGCGGCCGCACCTTGAGCCTTGTGATCCGGTTGCCTTCGCGACCCGTCACCTCAAACCGGAAATTGTGAAAGCTGAACACCTGACCGACGGTAGGGATCATCTGCGCTTCGTGGATCACGAGTCCCGCTACGGTGTTGGCCTCGTCATCCGGCAGTGACAGGTCGGTCGCACGGTTGAAGTCGCGGATCGTCATCTGGCCGTCGATCCAGTAATGTCCGTCTTCGCTCTTCTTCATTGGGTGTTCGGCGGCGGGATCGAATTCGTCGGTGATCTCGCCCACGATCTCTTCGAGGATGTCCTCGAGCGTGATCAGGCCCTGCAGGGCGCCATATTCATCCACGACCAGCGCAAAATGGGTGCGGCGGCGCAGGAACTGGCGCATCTGGTCGTCGAGTGAGGTAGTGTCGGGCACGAAATAGGGTTTCATCGCCACATCGGCGATCTTGAAGCCCTGAATGCCGTCCTTGGCGGCATCCGGCCCCTGGATCAGCTTATACATCGCGCGCAGCAGGTCCTTGGCATGAATCACCCCGATGATGTTCTCGAGATCGCCACGGTAGACGGGCAGGCGGGTGTGGTTGCTTTCGAGGCATTGCGACAGGATCTCGTTGGGATCGTTGTCGGCGTCGATCATCTCGATCGCGGAGCGGTGGAGCATGATCTCTTCGACCGTACGGTCGCCAAGGTCGAGCGCGCCGAGGATGCGGTCGCGGTCTTCCTTGAGCACGACTCCCTCGGAATGGCCGAGCTGCAGCGCGCCGGCGATTTCCTCGCGCACGGCGAGGATCTGGCTATCGGGGTCTGTGCGCACGCCGAAGATCCGCAGCACGCCCCGCACGAAGAAGCGCACGGCGCCGACCATGGGCGAAAAGACCAGGATCACCACAGAGATGATCGGCGAGACGCGCGCGGCGGCGACCTCGGGATTGGTGATGGCATAAGTCTTCGGCAGCACCTCGGCAAAGATCAGCACGAGCAGCGTCATCACGAGCGTCGCCAACGCCACGCCGGAATCGCCGAAGACACGGGTGAAGAGCGCCGTGGCGAGCGAGGTGGCGAGAATGTTGACGAGGTTGTTGCCCAGCAGCACCGAACCGATCAGGCGTTCATTGTCCTCGGTGATCTTGAGCGCGCGTTCGGCGCCTTTCGATCCCTTGTCCATCGCGGCGTGCAGCTTGCCCCGCGAGGCGGCGGTGAGCGCTGTTTCCGAGCCGGAGAAGAACCCCGAAAGCACCAGCAGAGCCAGGATCGCAAGCGTCGTGATCCAGAAGGCAGAGTCCAGGGCGGTGAGGTCCATGAGTGCGTTGTCCTTTTGCTTTCAGGGTTTATGGTGGTGCTTTGCCGGTCAATCAAGAGGCTGAACCGACGCGATGTCTACGAGTGCGGTCATTCCGGGGGCCCTGTGGGCTGTCATTCTGCCGGACCGCTCATCCGGTGGTCCTTTGCCAAAGACCAGAGCCCGGCAGGTTCTGACGCCGACCTCTGTCGTCGGGCATGGTGCGACCAATGGCGGAGGATGAACGATTTCTGTCCGGAAATTTCCCAGTCATTACGTGCAAATCTGTCTTCCGCGCCTCAGTCTCTGGCCATCGGATGGTGGTCCAGCACCAGCTCGCGCAGCCTCTCCTCGAGGACATGGGTGTAGATCTCGGTCGTGGCGACATCCGCATGACCCAGAAAGGTCTGGATGGCCCTGAGGTCCGCACCATTGGCCAGCAGATGGGTCGCAAAGGCGTGGCGCAGCGTGTGCGGTGTCACCTTGGCGGGCGAGACGCCTGCGGACACCGCGATGTCCTTGATCATCAGATAGAAGGCGTGCCGCGTGAGGTGGCCCGCCTTGCCGCGCGAGGCGAACAGGAAGGGCGAGGGTGGCTTGCCCTGCGCACGGGCGGCGGTTTCGAGCCCCTCGCGTGTCGCAAGCCACAGCCGCAAGGCCTCTCGCGCCGGCGGGCTGAGCGGAACCATGCGTTCCTTCCCGCCCTTGCCGCGGATCAGCAGCATGCGCGGATCACCTTTGGCCGCACTCAGCGGCAGTGAGACGAGCTCCGTCACGCGCATCCCGGTGGCGTAGAGAAGCTGCATGAGACAGGTATTGCGCAGCATCTCGTCGCGGCCGCGCCCGTGGCGGGTGGCGGCGTCGAGCAGCAGGTCGACCTCATCCGTGCTCAGCGTCTTGGGCAGGCGCTTGTCCCGACCCGGGCCGCTGATCTGGATGGCGGGATTGTCGGCACGCAGGCCCTCCTCGAACGCGAAACGGTAAAGCTGCTTGATCGCCGACAGCCGCCGGGCGCGGGTCGCCTTCGAGAGGCCCTGCGCATCGGTGCTTATGAGGTAGTTCTCGACATCCTCGCGCGTTGCTTCGGAAAGACCGCGTCCCCGCCCGCCGAGCCATTCGTCATAGTCACGCAGATCGCGGGCATAGGCGAGCTGCGTGTTGTGCGCCGCCCCGCGCTCGGCCGACTGCGCCTCGAGAAAGGCCGAGATCCAGTGCCTGTCGCTCATCGCCGCGCGCCTTCTTCCTGCAGGATCACCAGTTCGAGCGCGGCGCGCCGCGCGGCATCCTCGAGCCCGACGCTGCGCAGCGTTGCCAGCGCATCGGTCAGATCCTCGTAATTGCCGTCCGCGCCGCTGGAGAACAGCGCGATCGACCGCAGGATGACCTCGCCAAGGCGCCCCTCGTCGAGCTGGCTCTGCAGCGCCTGAGGCGGCAGGGCGTCTCCGAAAGCGGCAGCGATGGCTTCGTTCTGCGGCTGGTCGGTCATCGCGGCGGGGGTATTGCCCCGGGCGATTGCGGAGAGAAAGGCGAATTCGGGGCTCGCGGCATCGATCCGGGTCGCCGCGGCCTCGTAATCCGGAGACAGGAGCGCGGCCTTGCGCGCGAGGTCCAGCGCCCGTCCTTCGAGTGGATAGGAGAGCAGACGCGCGCCGTAAAGATTGGCGAAGGGCACGAACAGCCCCGCGGAATTCATCTGCGGCCAGACTTTTTCCAGCGCCGAGCCGATTGCCGAGGGATCGCCTGCGGTGATCGCGGTGTCGAACCGCTGCAAGGCCTCGACCCGGTCCCAGATACCCCCGGACGCGGCGCGGCGGCGCTGCGTGTAGATCCCCAGAAGCCGGTTCTCCGAGATCGCACCGATGCGGGCAAGCCGCTCCGCCGCGTCGAGCTGCGCCTTCCAGCCGGTATCGCCGGAGAGATCGACAGTCGCGAAGGCGCGGGGCAGCGGGGCTGTCGCCAGCGGCTCACCGATGGCCTCGAACAGGCGGAATTCCAGCGGTGTGGGCCGCACGGGCAGGTTAAGCGTGGGGCTCGATTCCGCGAGGTCCGGGTCGAGGAACCGCCCCAGAAGATCGGCGTCGCGCCCGCTGAGCGTACCGATGGCGAGGCCGGTATCCAGAACCGTCGCCGCGACCACCCATTCACCGGTGCGCGCTGTGCAGAACACGCGTGTCGCAAGATCACGGCTGAGCGAGGGCGTTTCGGCCAGCGCCGTGCAGGCAGCGTTTTCCTGTCCGGTCAGAAGCGACAGGTCGAACCAGCGCTGAAAGAGTTCGGGCGTGGCGGCGCCGGCCCGTTCGATCAGAGCCTCGGCGGGTTCCACCACACCCTGCGCCATCAGCCGGTCGATCCTTGCGCCCAGAAGCGGCGCACCCGCCTTTGCGGTGAGCGGCGCATCCGCCTCGGCCAGCAGCAGCGTGTGCAGCAGGGCCGACAGCGCGGGAACGGCGGGGTCGACGGCGGCGATCAGCTCGACCAGCGTGGAGATGTCGGAGGTCTTCCAGAGGCTCAGCGGGAGGCCAGTCACCTGCGTCGGGAGCAAACCTACTGCCTCCGGACTGGGCGCGCCAAGGGGCTGCACCTCGACGTCCGGCACGGTGATCGCGGATGCGGTGGGCGGCTCGTCCAGCGGAGCGTCCGGCCTCGGGCGGGCGGGGCGCGCAATCTGCGGTGCGTTCAGGGGCGGCGCGAGGATCTGCGGTATGGCGGTCGGGGCCTCGAGCCAGTCGATGGCAGAAAGCGGCGACTGCGCCAGCGCGGGAGAAGCGCAGAGAATCAGCGCGACTGCGCTATTCCGCATCCAGCGTGACCGGCTGGCGGATCTCCGTCTGTGGCGGAGAGAAGTCAGCACCGAAGAAAGGTCCGATATAGGCATAGGCCGCGAGCGCGATTGCCGCGAGTACCAGTAAATAGAAAAGCCATTTGATAAGTCGCCCCATGTCGATATTGATCCCCTGCCTCGTGTTTTTTCCAACTTATAACTAGCCTTTTCGACAAGATCACGTCATTCACGCAGCTGAAGTAAAAATTGGCGGCTGATAGCCGAAGAACAAGGGCAATGCGGGCACAGCTGAAGAAAACGGTTGTTCTGGTGGGGATGATGGGCGCGGGCAAGACCGCCGTTGGCAAGGCGCTGGCGGGTCTGCTCGATGTGCCGTTCCGCGATTCGGACGACGCGATCGAACGGGCGGCCAATCGCAGCATCGCCGAAATCTTTGAACGCGACGGTGAGCCGTTCTTTCGCAGCAAGGAAAGCCAGGTGATCGCGCGCCTTCTGGAAGAGCCGCCTTCGGTTCTCTCGACTGGCGGTGGCGCTTTCATGAGCGACGCGAACCAGAAGATGATCTCCGCCAAGGGCGTCTCGGTCTGGTTGCAAGCGGACATGCCGCTGCTCTGGAGCCGGGTGCGGCACAAGGACAGCCGCCCGCTGCTGCGCACGCCCGATCCGCGCGGCACCCTGCAGGCGCTCTACGATGCGCGGGTTCCGGTCTATGCGCTGGCTGACCTGTCGGTGCGCGCCCGGCCGCGATTTTCAATCGATGACATGGCCCGCGAGGTGCGCGATGCACTGCTGGCGCGCCCGGACGTACTGGAGGCTGCGAAATGATTGAAACCGTGCATGTGCCGCTGGGGGATCGCGCCTACGACGTGCGGATCGGCGACGGTCTGCTGGGTCGCGCGGGGGCCGAGATCGCGCCGTTGCTGCACCGCGCACGCGTCGCGATCGTCACGGACGCCAATGTGGCGGAGCTGCATCTTGCCGCTGTGCAGGAGGCGTTGCGCGCCGAGGGGATCGCGTCGGAGGCGCTGATCCTCCCGCCCGGGGAATCGACCAAGGGCTGGGCGCAGTTTTCCCGTACCGTGGAATGGCTGCTCGAGCAGAAGATCGAGCGGCGCGATGTGGTCGTGGCTCTCGGTGGCGGCGTGATCGGCGATCTCGTGGGTTTTGCCGCTGCGGTTTTGCGCCGTGGCGTGCGTTTCGTGCAGATGCCGACCTCGCTTCTGGCGCAGGTGGACAGTTCGGTCGGCGGCAAGACCGGGATCAACGCGCCGCAGGGCAAGAACCTGATCGGGGCATTTCATCAGCCCGCGCTGGTGCTGGCGGATATCGGCGCCCTTGCCACGATGCCGCCGCGCGATTTTCTGGCTGGCTGTGGCGAGGTGGTGAAATACGGCCTGCTGGGCGATGCGGCATTCTTCGACTGGCTGGAAGTGAACGGACCCGCCATGGCGGCGGGCGATCCGGGCCTGCGCGCCCATGCCGTCCGCCGGTCGGTCGAGATGAAGGCCGAAATCGTGGTGCGCGACGAGACCGAGCAGGGGGATCGCGCGCTTCTGAACCTTGGTCACACCTTCTGTCATGCGCTCGAATCGGCGACGGGCTATTCAGACCGGCTGCTGCATGGCGAGGGCGTCGCGATCGGCTGCGCGATGGCTTTCGAATTGTCGGCCCGGCTGGGCCTCTGTGCCCAGGAAGATCCGAGCCGCGTGCGCGCGCACTTCGCTGCGATGGGCATGAAGACGGATCTGGCCGATATTCCCGGTGCTCTGCCGGACGCGGGCGCGCTGCTGGACCTTATGGGGCAGGACAAGAAGGTGGTCGACGGCCAGCTTCGCTTCATCCTGGCGCGGGGCATCGGAGAGGCCTTCGTGACGGCGGATGTGCCCAGCGACGCGGTTCTCGGGTTGCTTGAAGATCGTCTCGCAGAGTCTTGAAAGGTTTGTAATTTCCTGGCTGGATGGTGGCCTTTTTGCTCTTCCGGGAAACGTCCGCCAGTCAAGGCGCGCAGCCTTGGAGCGGCTGATTAGGCTCAGGCCGCGCTGCCACTGAAACCGCTGAGAACCGAAGTCAGGTTGTAAGCAAGGGCGTCGCAGATATATCCACCCTCCTGCAGGAAGAGGCAGGGCAGGCCCAGCGCGGCGATGGAGGCTGCGATCCTGCCTGACCCCTCCGTCGTGACGGCAAGTCCCCTGAACGGATCGTCAGCGAAGGCGTCGAGCCCGAGCGCCGCAAGCAAGGGCTCCCACGTGCCCGCGGCGATCGGGCAGGCGGTGTCGGCCCGCGCACCTGCCAGCAGCCGGTCGATCCGTTCGGGATTGGGGAGGATCGCGCCATTCGCCATGAAGTGACGCGGCTGGTGCTTCCGCTGTCGTTCGTCGAAGATGGCTTTCATGGACGCTCTTTCAGGGTGTCGAGCTGTGCGCCGGTAAGGATCATGGTCGTCTCGCCGTCGGCGGCGGTGAAACCGAGCCGGTCATAGACGGCGCGCGCTTTTATGTTGTCGTGGTAGACGGAGAGTTTCAGGAACTGCGCCCAACCGCGCCGCGCGCCTTCCTGCAGGCTCGCCGAAAGCAGGCGCGGCGCAAGTCCCTCGCCCCGGGAATCATGCGCGACCCAGAGGTCGCTCACGAAAAGGCCGGTCCCGCCGCGCATCGTGGAAAAAACGGGCGCCGCCAGAACGGCCCCCACCGGTCGGCCGTCGCGGTGGGCGAGCAGGGCCAGGCATCCGGCACCGGGTCCGCAGATGGCTGCGCCAAGGGTCGGTTGATCGGCCCTGTAGACATCGCCCAGTTCCGCCGCGAGCTGGCGCAGGGCGGAATCCAGCATTGCCACATCTGTCTGCGTCACCGGGGCGATGGTCAGTTCCTGCATGGCTCAGATCCCCGTCCGGTCGCTGCCCTTGAGGTGCAGCATGTCGCGCGCCTCGTCCGGGGTGGCGATGGTGCGGCCCAGCTCCTCGACGATGCGGCGGATCTTGGCGACCTGCTCGGCATTGCTCTGCGCCAGAACCCCGCGCGAGATCATGAGGCTGTCCTCGAGCCCGACGCGGACGTGACCGCCCAGAATGGCGGAGAGGGTGATCAGCGGCATCTGGTGCCGACCCGCGGCGAGCACGGAAAAGGTGTAGCTCTCACCGAACAGCCTGTCGGCAATCAGCTTCATGTGGGTGAGGTTCTCGGGATCCGGCCCCATGCCGCCCAGCACGCCAAAGACGAACTGGATGAACAGCGGGCCGCCGACCAGCCCGCGATCGACGAAGTGCTTCAGCATGTAGAGATGGCTGATGTCGTAACATTCGAATTCGAAGCGCGCCCCGCGCTCGGTGCCCAGTTCCTGAAGGATATGGGCGATGTCGCGGGGCGTGTTCTTGAAGACCAGATCGTCGGAACCTTCGAGGAAGGGCTTTTCCCAGTCGAACTTCCATTCGGTGATCCGCGCGGCGGCCGGATAGAGCGCGAAGTTCATCGAACCCATGTTCAGCGAACACATCTCTGGCGCGGCGAGTTTCGGCGCGGCGAGCCGGTCCTCCAGGGTCATGGTCGCGCTGCCCCCGGTCGAGATGTTGAGCACCGCGTCGCAGCGCTGCTTGATCTGCGGCAGGAAAGCCATGAAATGCGCAGGCTCCGCCGAGGGACGCCCATTCGACGGGTCGCGCGCATGCAGATGCAGGATCGCCGCGCCGGCCTCGGCGGCACCGATGGCATTGTCGGCGATCTCTTCGGCCGTAACGGGCAGATAGGGTGACATCGACGGTGTGTGGATCGACCCTGTGATGGCGCAGGTGA
The DNA here is from genome assembly GCA_038260405.1 of Rhodobacterales bacterium. Taxonomy (GTDB): domain Bacteria; phylum Pseudomonadota; class Alphaproteobacteria; order Rhodobacterales; family Rhodobacteraceae; genus Puniceibacterium. Next base: position 29,973 of record JBBSNW010000011.1, read on the forward strand.
TGATGATCTTCGCCATGTCCGCTCCCTATGCCGCGCCGGAAAATTGCGGGATTTCAGCCATGTAGCTGGACAGCGCACGGTCGAGCCTGTCGGTGATGTCGTCGAGCTGCGCCTCGGTCACGATCATCGGCGGACAGACGAGGAAGTGATCCCCCGAAAGGCCGCCCCGCGTGCGGCGGGAATAGATGATGAGCCCGTTGTCATAGGCGATGTCTACCAGACGCGTATGGGCGTTGAGGTTAGCGGGCAGCGGCGTCGTGGTGTTGCGATCGGCCATCAGCTCGAACGCCATCAAGAGCCCCTTGCCGCGCACGTCGCCGATCAGCGGATAACGTTGCATGAGCCCGGTGAGGCGCTCGGCGAGCTTGTCGCCCATGCGCGCGGCATTGCCGATGAGGTCGTGCTCCGCGATCTGTTCGAGCACGGCGCATCCCGCAGCACAGGCGAGCGGATTGCCGGCATAGGTGAAGCCGTGGATGAAGCCGCCGGCCGCCATCACCGCATCGACGATGTAGTCGCGCGCGATCATCGCGCCAAGCGGGACATAGCCGCCGCCGAAGCCTTTGGAGATCGAGATGAGGTCGGGCGTCACGTCCCAATGCTCGGCGCCAAAGAAGCGCCCGGTGCGCCCGCCACCGGTCATCACCTCGTCATGGATCAGCAGCACGCCGTACTGCGTGCAGATCTCGCGGATGCGCTGCATGTAGCCCTTGGGCGGCACCAGCGCGCCGGTCGAGGCTCCGCCGACCGGTTCGACGATGAAGGCCAGAACGGTGTCGGGACCTTCCTCTAGGATTTTCGCCTCGAGCATGTCTGCGTAATGAAGGCCCGTGGCGGGGTCTTCGGCGTCCAGCCCGTCGAGATAGGCGCGCGGGGCAGGGATCTTGGGCATCCGCATCATCATCGGGTCGAAGGGCGCCGTCATCGGGGCGTAGCCGGTGACGGCAAGGGCACCCAAAGTGCAGCCGTGATAGCTCGGATAGCGCGAGATCACCTTGAAGCGCTGCGACTGGCCCCGGGTCAGCGCATATTGCCGCGCCATCTTGAGCGTGCTTTCCACCGCCTCAGACCCGCCTGATACGAAGAAGACCTTGTTCAGACCTTCGGGCGCCAGGGCGGCGGTCATGGCGGCGAGCTTTTCGGAGCTTTCGGTCTGGAAGTGCAGGCGGTAGCCGAAGGTGGACTTGTCCATCTGCGCGCGCATCGCCGAAAGAACCGCGGGGTTGGAATGGCCGATATTGCTGACCATCGCGCCGCTCGATCCGTCGATATAGCGCCTGCCATCGGTGTCCCACATGTAGATGCCCTCGGCACGGTCGAGCATGGGGCGCGGCGATTTCGTCTGGTAGAACAGGTTGCTCATCTGGGTCACGCTTTCAGCGGCTGAGGTGCTTGCGCAGGAAATTGCGGGTGCGTTCTTCTTTCGGGTTCTGGAAGATCACCGATGGCGGGCCTTCCTCGACCACCACACCCTGATCCATGAACAGCACGCGGTCGCAGACGGAGGCTGCGAAATCCATCTCGTGGGTCACGATGATCATTGTCATGTGCTCCTCGGCGAGCTGCTTCATCACGAGGTTCACTTCTTCGACGAGTTCGGGGTCGAGCGCGGAGGTGGCCTCGTCGAAGAGCATCACCTTGGGTTTCATCGCCAGAGCGCGGGCAATGGCCACGCGCTGCTTCTGCCCGCCGGACAGGCGCGAGGGGTATTCGTCAATCTTTTCCGACAGGCCGACCTTGGCGAGCTGTTCTTCTGCCAGTTTGCCGGCCTCCGCTTCGGACAGGCCCTTTAGCATGCGGGGCGCCAGCGTGATGTTGCCGCGCACCGTCAGATGCGGGAACAGGTTGAAGTGCTGGAACACCATGCCGATGTTCTGGCGCACCTCGTTCACATGCGCCTCGTACTGCCGGTGCGGCAGCTTCCTGTTGATCTGCACATCCTCCAGCCAGACCTCGCCCGAAGTCAGGGGGTCGAGCTCGTTGATCGCCCGCAGGAGGGTCGATTTGCCCGAACCGGACGGGCCGATGATGGCGACGATCTGGCCGCGCTGGACGGTCAGGTTGATGTCCTTGAGGACCTGCAGCTTGCCAAAGCTCTTTGCGGCGTTCCTGATGGTGACGAAGGCCTGACCTGTCATCGGAAATTCCTTTCTCAGCGCGAAGCGGCGATGCGGCGTTCCACGTGCCGCAGGCCCGCCTCGAGCGCGAGGTTGATGATGTAGTAGCAGAAGGCGGCGGCGAGGTAGAATTCGAACGGGCGGTAGGTGCGGCTGATGGCCTGCTGCGCGGCGAGCGTCAGTTCCATCACGCCGATCACCGAGACCAAAGCCGAATCTTTGAGCAGGGCGATCATGTTGTTGCCCATTGGCGGGATCACGGCGCGCACGGCCTGCGGGATCACGATGCGACGCAGGGTTTGCCCGCGCGAGAGGCCGAGCGTGCGCGCGCCTTCGTACTGGCCCTTGTCGACGGCGAGGATCGAAGCCTGGATCAGTTCGGAATTGTAGACGGCAAAGTGCAGTCCGAGCCCGATCACCCCGGCGACGAAGGCGGGCAGGTCGATGCCGATCTGGATCAGGCCGAAATAGATCAGGAAGAGCTGCAGCAGCAGCGGCGTGCCCATGAAGAGAAACGCAAAGCCGCGTACCGGCAGGCGCAAAGCCCAGTAGCCGTAAAGCGCGATGACCGCAAAGACGATGCCGCCGAAAAAGCTGAGCAGGCCTGCGCAGAGGGTGATGGCGACAGTCCAGCCCATCCCCATCAGGAGCACGCCGAAATATCCGGGCACTGCCGTGAAATCAAGACCCATGGCGGCCTCCTGTCAGGACGCGCGTGCTGCTCATGTGATTCGCGCCCGGCGGTCGAGCCAGTTGATACCTTGGCCGACCACGTAAATGATGATCATGTAGAGGATCCCCGAAAGCAGGAACATCTCGAACGGCTTGTAGGTCGATCCGATGAAGCGCTGCGCGGTGTATGTCAGCTCGACCACCGAGATAGGGGCGACGAGTGCCGTGCCCTTGATCAGCGCATTGATGTTCACGCCGAGCGGGCGGATCATCATGCGCGCCGCCTGTGGCAGGACGACCTTGCGCATGGTTTCCCAGCGGCTCATGCCCAGCGTCCGGGCGGCCTCTGTCTGGCCCCGGTCGACGGACTGGATCGCGCCGCGGATGGTTTCGGTCATGTAGGCGCCGATATTCACACCAAGCGCGATGGTGCCGGCGGCGAAACTGTCGAGCTGGATGCCGATCTGCGGGCCGCCGAAATAGAGGATGAAGATCTGGATCAGCGCCGGGGTGCCCCGAATGACGCTGACATAGACCGCCCCGATCCAGCGCAGGACCGCAATCCGCGACATCCGCGCCGCGGCACCGAGCGCGCCGCAGGCGAGGCCGAGGATCGCCGTCAGGACCGAAAGATCGATCGTGACCCAAGCCGCTTCAAGGAAGAACGGATAGACGCGCAGGATCAGGTCAATGTCCAAATCACCCGCCTTTCAGGCAAGTGCGCGGCGCAGCGCTGACGCCTTGCAGGGTCTGATGACTGTGCGTCGTCGTCATGTGGCTGGTCCTTGCCGCAAGCAGTCCCTGCCGGGGCGGACCCGGCAGGCGGAGAAGGCTCAGCGGATGTCGCCGCCGACCCATTCCTGTGCGATCGCAAGGTAGGTGCCGTCAGCCATCATCTCGTCCAGCGCTTTCTGCATGGCGGCGGCGAGTTCGGGATTGCCCTCGCGGATCGCGATGCCGGCACCGATGGGCTCGGCCGCGGGATCCTCGACCATGGCGAGATCGTATTGCCCGGCCTTCATCGCCAGCATGACGGGGATCGAATCGTTCACGATGGCATCGACGCGGCCATTGTCGAGTTCGAGCAGCAGTTCGGGAAGGCCCTTGTAGGTGTTGATGTCATAGCCCTGGTCACGGGCCCATTGTTCGTGCGTCTCCCCCAGGGTCACGCCGACCTTGGCATCCTCGAGCTGCGCGACGGTGGTGATATCCGAGCCGGCCTTGGTGAAGATCGCCCGCTTGGTGTTGTAATAGGGGCCGACGAAATCGATGACCTTGTCGCGTTCCTCGGTGATCGACATCGAGCCGACGACCGCGTCGTACTTGCTGGCCAGCAGACCGCCGATGATGCCGTCCCAGGCAGTTGTCACGATCTCGGTCTCGAGCCCCATGCGCTTCGCGATCTCGGTTCCGATGGCCGGGTCAAAGCCCACGACCTCGTTCTGCTCGTTCACGAAATTGAAGGGCGGATACTGGCCGCTCATCGCGATGCGCAGCACGCCGCGTTCCTTGATATCGGCGAGTTCGTCGGCGCCGGCGACGCGCGGCGCCATGCTCAGCCCCATCAGCGCGACAGAGCCCAGAAGAACGCCGCGGCGCAGGATGTTCATGGATGTCTTCATGTCGGATTCCCTGTTGATATCGGTGTTTTTTGCCCTGCTTGCGCTCCGGAAGGCGCCCAGGGACCTTGCGCTTCGCAGGTTGCGCCGCGCCTTGGCATAGGGCAAATAGATAATGTAAATCTCCAAGATAGATATGATCTATGTTAAGGCCTTACGAACAACGCTTTCCATGGAATCTGGACTGGAACCTGCTGCGTACCTTCATGGTCGTGGTGGACGAGGGCGGCATCACGCCTGCGGCGCTATTCCTCGGGTTGAAGCAGCCCACGATCAGCGCCGCGCTGAAACGGCTCGAGGATATCACCGGGCGCAAGCTCGTGAACCGCTCGCCTCAGCATTTCAGCGTGACGCCCTGGGGGCGCGTGCTTTATGCCGAATCCAGCGCGATCTTCGGCGCGGTCGCGCAGCTGCCCGATCTCATGGGCGGGCTGGAAGAAGAGGTGACGGGGCAGGTCAGCATCGCGGTGGCAAGCCACGTCGTCTCGCCGCATTTCGACGCGGTGCTTGCGCGGTTCAATGCGCGCTATCCGAAGGTGAGCTACACGATCTCGACCATGGACAGCGCCGAGGTGGTGGCCCGCCTTCAGCAGAACCGCGTGACCTTCGGCGTCTGCCTGTTCCACCAGCAGCCCCCCGGGTTGGAGGCGCGAATCCTCTATCGCGAATATTTCGGCCTGTTCTGTGGTCCGCCGCACCGCCTTTACGGGCGCGAGAACATCGACATTGCCGAGCTCCGGAACGAGGATGCGGTCTCCTTCCAGACGGACGAGCTCGACGGACCGCTGGCAGGCGTGACGCAGTTGCGCAGGCAACTTGGCATGCGTGCCGAACCTCGCGGGCTGTCGTCGAACCTGCCCGAGGTCCGTCGCATGATCGTCGCCAATATCGGCATCGGCGCGCTGCCGGTGCATGTGGCGCGCAAGGACGTGCAATCGGGTCTGCTCTGGCAGGTGCCGCCCTACGAATCGCTGCCCGCGGTGGACATCCACATGCTCACCAATGCGAGACGCAGCATGAACCGCGCTGAAAAAGCGTTGCTCGAAATACTGAACGGCGAACTCGACGCCGTGCCCCTGTCGCGGCGCACCTATGGGGGCGAGGATCCTGAGGACAGGTTGGACTGGAACGCCTCCGACACAGAGTGATAGGTCAGGCGCAGGACGATCCGGAAAACTGACCGAGGTGGGGTGCATTGCTGTTTGTCACGATTTGGCCGCTCTTCGCGCTGATCTGCCTGGGGTTCGTTCTGGCGCAAAAGGGGTTTCCGGATCCGGGTTTCTGGCCTGCTGCCGAACGGATCAATTATTTCATCCTGTTTCCGGCGCTGCTGGTGAGCAGTCTGGTCGATGCGCCGGTGCGCGATCCCGCGATCCTGCGGCTTGGCGGCGCTGCGGTCCTGACGATCTGCCTTGCTGCAGGTGCGCTCAGCGTGGCGCGACGGTTTCGCCCGACCCCCGCTGCGCGCTTCGGTCCTGCGCTGCAGGGCGTGGTGCGCTTCAACACCTATCTCGGACTTGCGGTCACGACCAGTCTTGCCGGCGCCGAAGGGGTAGGGCGCGCGGCCGTGTTCCTCGCCGTCTCGGTGCCGTTGGTCAACGTGCTCTCGATCATGGCCCTGACCGAGGCAGGGACCGCGCGCAGGCCCGCCGCGCTGATCCGCACGATGGCGCGCAACCCGCTTATCCTGGCCTGCCTGGTGGGGATCACCCTTGCGCTGAGCGGTGCGAGCCTGCCTTTCGGAACCGGTCGCTTTCTGGATCTTCTGGCGCGAGGAAGTCTGCCGCTGGGGCTGCTCTGCGTCGGTGCGGCCCTGCGGCCCATCGCGATGAGGCAGGACATCGCCGCGCTGACGGGCAGTGCCGCGCTGCGCCTTCTTGTCATGCCGGTGCTGGCGGCGCTGGTCGGGGCTGCCCTCGGCCTCGACGGGGTCGAGGCGCTGGTGCTCGTCATATTCTCGGCGATCCCCACGGCACCGACAGCTTACGTCCTGACCCGGCAGCTGAACGGCGACGGCACCTTCATGGCAGGCATCGTGACGGCACAGACCCTCGCGGCCGTCGCGACGATCCCGCTGGTGCTATACCTGTTCGGCTATGGCTGAACGGGAAAGGCGGGTTCCGCAACGGCCTGTCCAACGAAAAAGAGGCTGCCCGAAGGCAACCTCCTGAATGATCTCGATCACTCCGACGCAGCGTGCGCCGACAAGACCGTCAAGCTCAGAACGGGATCTCGTCGTCGATGTCGCGCGACGGGGCGCGTGCCGGACCGCTGCCGCCGCCCGAATAGCCACCGCCGCCGCCACCACGGTTGTCGTCGTAGCTGTCGCCGCCACTGCCACCACCGCCGGAATAGCCGCCTCCGAAATCTCCACCGCCGCCGCCGCTGCCACCGCCGCGGGAGTCGAGCAGGGTGAGTTCACCGCGGAAGGGGCGCAGCACGACCTCGGTCGAATAGCGGTCCTGACCGGACTGGTCCTGCCACTTGCGTGTCTCGAGCTGGCCTTCGAGGTAGACTTTGGAGCCCTTCTTCAGATACTGCTCTGCGATCTTGGCAAGCGGTTCGGAGAAAATGGCGACGGTGTGCCATTCGGTCCGCTCGCGACGCTCGCCGGTGTTGCGGTCCTTCCAGTTTTCCGAGGTGGCGATGCGCAGGTTGCACACCTTGCCCCCGTTCTGGAACGTCCGCACTTCGGGGTCAGCACCCAGATTGCCGATCAGGATGACCTTGTTCACGGAGCCGGCCATGGAAACCTCTTTCGTTGTTCGTGATGTCTCGAATCTGCGCCAGGCGCGTTTGGGTGACCCTACACCACGCAGTCGCGGATAAACAATCGTGCTTAACCAAAGGTGAAGGATGCACGGAATTTGAACGGGTGGTAAAACGTTCAGAAGTGGATATAGTTCCGGCAAAGAAAAAACGGATCGAGGGACCATGCGTTTTACCGGAAAAAGTGTGACGGTTGCCGTCACCTTGTCGGTTCTGCTGGGCACTGCCGCCCAGGGGGATGTGCTATCCACCCAGAACCGGTCGCGTCTGTTTTCGACCCAGACCCGGGTTCTGGATAACCGCGCGGCGCAGCAATACAACAATTCCGTGCGTCTGCAGCCTGCGAGGGTCGTGACGCCGACAAAGTGGGATACCGGTCAGGACGGCACGTCGCCCGCCTATCGCGGCCGCTACAAGGGCGTCTATCTGGGCATGGCACGGCTCGCGGCCCGCAAGCATGGCATTCCCGAGGAACTGTTCCTGCGGCTGGTGCAGCAGGAATCGGGCTGGAACCCCAATGCACGTTCGCACAAGGGCGCTTTGGGTCTGGCGCAGCTCATGCCCGGCACGGCCAGCCTGCTGGGGGTCGATCCGGCGGATCCCGAACAGAACCTCGATGGCGGTGCCCGCTATCTGAGCCAGCAATATGCCAAGTTCCGCTCCTGGAAGCTGGCGCTCGCGGCCTACAATGCCGGGCCCGGTGCCGTGGAAAAGCATGGCGGCGTGCCACCCTTTACCGAGACGCGGAACTACGTGAAGGTCATTTGGGGCGGCTGACGCCCCGGCCGGTGGCCGCCCGGACGGATGACGCGGCAGCGCCCGCCCATTCTGCAACATCGCAAACGGATTGAACCAGCCGCGGCAAGCCCATGCTCCCGGCATCAATCACCCAGCAGCATCCCTGCAAACGTCATTCTGCCGCGATGGTGATCACCGGCTCCATCGCCGCAAACTCCGCCTCCGGCAGGTGGCACTTGATCTGGTGCCCGTCCGCCATCTTGCGCACGGGTGGTACCTCGGTATCGCAAAGGTTGCCTGGGACGCGGGATTTCCAGCGGCAGCGCGTCTGGAACGTGCAGCCCGGTGGCGGGTTCATCGCGGAGGGAATGTCCCCCTCGAGCACGATATGCTGCTTCTTCACCCGCGTGTCGGCGATCGGCACCGCCGAGAGCAGCGCCTCGGTATAGGGGTGGTAGGGGGGCGAGAAGACCTGATCCGTGGTGCCAAGCTCCACCACATGCCCGAGATACATCACCATCACCCGGTCGCTGAGGTAGCGCACGATAGAGAGGTCGTGCGAGATGAAGAGCAGCGTCGTGCCATGCTCGCGCTGGATCTGCATCAGCAGATCGGTCACCGCGGCCTGCACGCTCACATCGAGCGCGGAAACCGGTTCGTCCGCCACCACGATCCGCGCATCCCCGGCAAAGGCGCGGGCGATCCCGACGCGCTGCTTCTGCCCGCCAGAAAGCTGCCGCGGCATGCGGTCGGCAAAGGCGCGGGGCAGCTTCACGAGATCGAGCAGGGTCAGCATCCGCGCGCGACGATCCGCCTCGCTGTCGCCGATCCCGAAGATCTCGAGCGCGCGGATGATCTGCCGTCCCACGGTCATCGACGGGTTGAGCGTGTCGAACGGGTTCTGGAACACCATCTGAACGTCGGCGATGGTGCGGGTGTCGCGCTTCTCGATGGGAATGTCGCCGATGCTGCGATTGTCGAGCAGGATCTGTCCCGAGGTCGCCGTCTCCAGCCCCATGAGCACCTTGGCGAAGGTGGATTTGCCACAGCCGGATTCGCCGACGATGGCGAGCGTCTCTGATTCGCGCGCCTCGAAGCTCAGCGTCTCGTTGGCCTTCACGACCTTCGTCGCCCCCGATGCACCGAACAGCGCATTGGCGCTCACCTCGTAATATTTCTTCAGGTCCTGCATGCGCAGCACGACATCCCCGATCCGGCCTTTCTGCTTCGCATCGGCGAGCTGCGGTGCGGCATTCCAGTCGATCTCGTCGAACTTCAGACAGCGGCTTTCATGCCGGTCGCTCCCCGCCACTGGCGCCATGCGAACCGCCTGCGCATCGCAGCGACCGGCTTCGAAATAGTCGCAGCGCGGCCCGAAATTGCAGCCGGGCGGGCGTTCATGCGGCAGCGGGAAATTGCCCGGAATAGCTATCAGGGGCCGGGAATTCTTGTCGGCGCCGGGCAGCGGGATCGAGCGGAACAAGGCTTGCGTGTAAGGATGGCGCATGTCGTCGAAGACATCGGTGATCGAGCCGCGCTCGACCGCCTCGCCGGAATACATCACGCAGAGCCTGTCGCACGTCTCGAGCACGAGGCCGAGATTGTGCGAGATGAACAGCATCGAGGTGCCGTATTTGCGCCCCAGATCCTTCACCAGCGCTACGATGGCCGCCTCCACCGTCACGTCGAGCGCGGTGGTCGGCTCGTCGAGGATCAGCAGGGACGGTTCCGACATCAGCGCCATGGCGATGACGATGCGCTGCTGCTGCCCCCCCGAAAGCTGATGCGGATAGGCATCGAGGATGCGGCGCGGATCGGGCAGCTTCACATCCGTCACCACCTGCAAGGCGCGCTCGAATGCCTCCTTGCCGGAGAGTCCCTGGTGGATCATCGGCACTTCCATGAGCTGCCTGCCGATCTTCATCGCCGGGTTCAGCGATGCCATCGGTTCCTGGTAGATCATCGCGATCTCGGATCCCCGGATCTTTCGCAGCTCCTCGGGGGACATGGTGCCGAGATCACGGCCCTTGAACTTGATCGATCCCCCCACGACACGGCCGTTCCGGCCAAGGTCCTGCATCACGCCCAGCGCCACGGTGGACTTGCCGCAGCCGGATTCCCCGACCAGCCCCACCGCCTCGCCCGGCATCACCTTCACCGAGAAATCCATCACCGCCGGGATCTCCCGGAGCCGCGTGAAGAAGGAAATCGAAAGCAGGTCGATCTCCAGGATCGGTCCGTCATATCCGTCTTTCATTTTACTCCTACTCCCCTTGCGACTCTCCAGAAACAGGGCGCTCCCTGCAGCTTCATCTTGCCAGACAAACTCCGGGGGTCCGGGGGCTGGCCCCCGGTCCGGCGCGTCAATCCTTGAGACTTTCCTCCCGGAGGCCATCCGCCAGCAGGTTCAGCCCCAGCACCATCGACAGCAGCGCAATCGCGGGCACCAGCGCCGGATGCAGATAGATCGACAGCAGCCGCCGCCCGTCATTGATCGTCGTGCCCCAGTCCGGGCTCTCGGGCGGCAGCCCGAGGCCGAAGAACCCCAAAGTCCCGAGCAGGATCGTCGTATATCCGATGCGCAGGCAGAAATCGACGATGAGCGGCCCGCGGGCATTGGGCAGGATCTCCCACAGCATCACGTACCATGCACCTTCTCCGCGGGTCTGCGCGGCGGCCACGTAATCGCGGGTCTTGATGTCCATGGCGAGGCCGCGAACGATGCGGAACACGGTCGGCGCATTCACGAAGACCACCGAGACGAAGACCACGAGGATGCCGCCGGGCACGTCGAAGAGGTCCAGCGCGCCGGGCAGGATATCCACGCGCGACCCGGTTTCCGAGACGAGGCAGAGGTAGAGCCAGCCCAGCACGCCCAGAACCGCCATCATCAGCGGCGTGCGCAGCCTGGGCTGCGTGTGATAGCGCGAATTGAGCAGGACCGCGACGAAGACCAGCGGAAAGACGAACAGGACCGCGGCCATGTAGTTCGGGATGCCGGTCGCGATGATCTCGGGCGTGACAAGCAGGTAGAAGAGCAGGATCACCGGAAAGGCGAGGATGAGGTTGGCGAGGAATGACAGGAACGTGTCCAGCCGTCCGCCGAAATATCCCGCAGGCAGGCCGAGCGTGATGCCGACCATGAAGGCGAAGATCGTGGCAAGCGGCGCGATCTGCACCACAACCCAGGCCCCCTTGACCATGCGCGAGAAGACGTCCCGCGCCAGGTTGTCGCCGCCGAGCAGGTAATAGGGATAGACGCCTTCGGCACCGGTGACAGGGCTGCCCGGCACCTCGTTCTTCATCGCGGGTATCTGGTTCAGGGCATCATGCGTCACGATCAGGTCCAGCGCGCCGAAGATCCCGGTGAAGACCCAGAACATCACCAGTGCGAAGCCGATCATGCCGATGAGGGAATCAAACAGCTTGCCGTAGAGCCCGAGGCGCCGACGGTAGCGGATCGACACCGCGAAGGTCGCCAGCAGCGCGATCCAGACCGGCGTGAACTGCTGCAGGAGGCGCAGAATGATCTGTGTCCAGGTGAGCGGGTCCATCCGGGTTCCTCCTCAGGACACGCTGATGCGCGGGTTGAGATAGACGTAGCCCACATCCGAGATGAGCTGCGTCACCAGCACCACGACGACCGAGACGACCGAGACTCCAAGCAGAAGCTCGATGTCGTTGTTGCCCGCGGCCTGCACCAGCGTCCAGCCGAAGCCCTTGTAGTTGAACAGCGTCTCCACGATCACCACCCCGTTCAGCAGCCAGGGGAACTGGAGCATGATCACTGTGAAGGGCGCGATCAGCGCGTTCCTCAGCGCATGTTTCATCACGATGTTCGGGAAGCTCACCCCCTTGAGCCGGGCGGTGCGGATGTATTGGGCGGTCATCACTTCGGCCATGCTCGCGCGTGTCATGCGGGCGATATACCCCATGCCGTACAGCGCGATGGTCAGCACCGGCAGGAAGAAATTGTCGAAATTGGCATCCTCCATCGCCGAGGTCGCCGTGCCCTTGAACCATTTCAGCCCCACGGCCGAGGAGGTGAAGACCGCGATCAGGATCACGCCCGAAACATATTCCGGCGTCGCCGTCGTGGTGATCGCCACCGTCGAGAGGGCGCGGTCGGTGCGCGAGCCTTCGCGCATCCCCGCGAGCACGCCGAGCAGCAGGGCCGAGGGCACCATCAGCACCATGACCCAGAACATGAGCTTGCCCGTGAGGGCCAGACGAGTCGCAACGATCGACCCGACGCCGTCCTTGAACACCGTGGAATAGCCCCAGTTGCCCTGCAGGATGCCGCAATAGCCGCGCGCCTCCTCCGCGGGCTGGCCGGGCAGGGCGCAGCGGGCCCGCATCTCGCCATCCGTGCCGGTGATCACGTAGCCGGGCAGCACGCCGAGCCATTGTCCGTATTTCGACAGCGTGGGTTCGAGATAGCCGCGATTGCCGAGCCAGGTCGCGACCTGTTCGTCGGTCATGCGGAAGTTGCCCTGGCTTTTCGCGAGCTTTTCAAGGTTCGGGTAGAGGTTCGTCAGAAAGAAGACGATGAAGGTCAGCGCCAGCGCCGTGAGGATCATGACCCACAGCCGCCGAAGGATGAACAATCCCATTCCGCTCCCCCCTTTTCAGATGTCACGACCGGGCTGCGGCCCGCCTGTGCATCCGTTTTTCAGATCACCGGCACTGCATCCGTCACGATGCAGCGGCCGCTCTTCGTCTGTCTTCAGGGAATGAGCCCGAGCTTGTAGGGGTGGATCTCGAAGCTCGGATGCATCTCGGCACCGACCACGCCGGGGCGGAAGTGGCGGTAGAGCGAGCGCCAGTAGGGCTGGATGATGACCGCGTCGTCCTGCAGGATCTTCTCGACCTCGGCCATCACCTCGCGGCGCTTGTCGGCATCGGCGATGGACATCGCCTCGTTGAGCTTGGCATCGAATTCGGGGTTGGCATAGCCCGCCTCGTTCCACGCCTCGCCCGAGCGGTAGGCGAGGGAGAGGACCTGCACGCCAAGCGGCCGGTGGTTCCATTCGGTGATCGAGAGCGGAAATTTTGCCCAGTCGTTCCAGAAGGTCGACCCGGGCAGCACCGTGCGTTTCACGCTGATGCCTGCATCGCGCATCATCGCCGCCGCCGCATCGCCGGTGTTCTTGGTGAAGCCGTCATCGAGCGTGATCAGCTCATGCTCGTATTCGCCCATGCCGGCCTCTTCGAGCATCGGCACGGAGCCATCCGGGTTGAGCTCGGTCGGGCCGATATCGGCATATTCCGGATGCACCGGTGCGACATGGTGGTTGTCGGCCGTGACGCCGAGACCGGCATAGCCGAGCTCGAGGCAGACCGAATTGTCCACCGCCATCTGCAGCGCCTTGCGGACCTTCACGTCGGCATAGGGCGCGCTGTCGCCGACCAGGGTCTGCTGGTTGAAGCGCAGCACCACGGTCGAGCCGGTCACGACCTCGGATTTCTCCCAGCCGATCGCATCCGCGATCTCGATGAATTCATTGACGTTTTCATAGAGCATGTCGACTTCTTCGGATTCGATCGCCGCGATCCAGGCCGAGGGATCGGTGCCGTAATCGATGTATTCGATGCGGTCGAGCGTGGCGCCGCCGATGCCTTCGGCGTTGGTGCCCCACCAGTCATGATCGGTGTTCTTGACCAGCACGCCCTTGATCCCCACCTCGAGCGATTCCGGCAGGAACGGCCCGGTGCCGATGGGATTTTCGAGCATCGTGTCTGGGTTGTGGCTGGCATGGACGACGGCGGCCGGATAATCGGCCATGTTGACGACGATCGCGATGTCGGGGGCGGGCAGGGTGATGCGGACGGTCATGTCGTCGACCTTTTCCACTGCCCCTTCGATGATCTTGTTCGTGGTGCCGTCGATGAGGCTGGACATGCGACCGGCCATCGAATTGCCCTCGACCTCCTTGTCGCACCAGTAGTCGAGCATGCGCACGACGTCATCAGCGTTAAAGGAATCGCCATTGTTCCAGGTCACGCCGGGACGCACGTTCAGGGTATATTCGGTGGCGTCGTCATTTGCCTCCCAGCTTTCCAGAAGCATGCCGCGCACGGTGCCGTCGCGGTTGTACTCGACCATGTATTCGAGCCATCCGCGGGTGAAATTCGCAATCTGCGTCCAGTCCGCCGTGCGCGGATCCTTCACGGCGCGGACATAGGTTTCGATCCGCAGCGTGCCGCCATCCTGCACGGCTTCCTGAGCCTGCGCCGGGCTGCCAAGCCCGCCAAGTGCATAGGCGGCAGACACGCTAAGCCCGAGGCCGGTGGCCCGTGTCAGGAATTCGCGTCGGTCCATCTGGCCGGATTTCATTTCCGCTGCATACATTCGTGCAGCCGGGTGGACCCGTTGGCAGTTCATCGGTTCAGTCATCATCTTCTCCCTGAGACACGCATCACATGTATGCCGACCGTTTTGTTTTTATCCGCCCGCACTTGTCAGCCAGGCGACGGTTCTTCATCTGGCCACATTCCGCACGAGTTTGACCTGCGCGTCAACGATTGGATTCGCCGGATCCGGGGCGGAAAACGACATGAACGGGCAGCCGAAATGACATCGCGCGAACCTGCAGCGAGGAGTCGGCCCGTCGAGGTCCGGGCCGGGATAATCCGTGCGGCTGTCTTTACCGGACGCGGAGGAGGCGGCTTGCCGCCTCAACTGACCGTGGCCCCGAGGCTCAGCTTGCGCAGGGCGCTCGGGGTCTGGCCGGTATGGGTGTGGATGAAGCGGGTGAAATAGGCCGGGCTGTGAAAGCCGAGGTCGCGGGCCACATCCTGGATCGTCGGGTCGGGTGCGGCGAGCAGGATGCGTGCCTCGTAGAGGCGCCGCTCGGTCAGGATCTCGGCGGCGGTCTTGCCGCAGCATTCGCGGCAGACGCGGGTGAGATGCGTCGGCGTCACGTCGAGCGCGGTTGCATAGTCCGCCATCGGAAGGTCGGTGCGGAAGTCGCGCACGACGAGCCGCGAGAATTGCTTGACCAGACGCTGGGAGGCGGTGTCGCGAGGGGCATCGCTGCTGCCCGAGGCTTGCTGGCGCGCGATCCAGACGGCGATGAGGCCGACATGCGCCTCGAGAGCGTCCTGCATCAGTGGCCGCTCGCGCGAGATCTCGCGCTGCATCGCCTCCATCTCGGCGGTAAGTTCCGCCTGGGCCAGACTGTCGCGCACCCGCAGATGCAGCGCCGTCTGGGGCAGACGGTCGGTGGGGCCAGCGGGGCTTTCGACAGCCTGCGCGAATCCCTGCGGCCCAAGGTCGATGGAGAAAAGCGTGCCCGCGGGCAGGAAGAGCGCATTATGCGTGCCAATGCCACGGCGCACGCCGTTCACGATGACCCGACCCTGACCGCGGGTGATCCAGATCAGCATGTTGCGCTGCAGATCATGCAGATGGGTCAGCCGCCATGGCGCCCCTTGAGCGAACTGGACAAGCGACTGGCAGCGTATGTTGCGCTTGTCGCGCGGGGCTGCCTCGTTCATCCGGGACGTGCTGAGGAAGGCGGGTTTCTGGCTCATGCGCAGGACCTGTCCGCTGTTATCTTGCTCCATCCGCGCATTCTGGCGCGAAACCAGGTGCGCTGTCGCTTGGCAAACTGACGTGTGGCAATGGTGGCGCGTTCCATTGCCTGATCAAGAGGCATCTTGCCCTCGAGATGGGCAATGAGTTCGGACGCGCCGATCGCCTTGGCCGAAGGCAGCCCGGAGTGGAAACCCTCCCTGTTGGCGCCGGCCTCGTCGAGCGCACCCTCCTCGACCATCTTGCCGAACCGGCTGGCGATACGCGCGTCGAGCACCTCCTTGGGCAGGTCGACGACAAAGGCCTGCGCGAGGGCGAGCGGCAGAATCGGCGGCGGCGTATCGTCTTGCCAGGCCGCAATGCCGCGACCGGTGAGGCTTTGTACTTCCCAGGCGCGCTGCACGCGCATCGGGTTTTGCCGGTCGATCCGTTCCAGCGTGTCCGCGTCGAGATCCGCGATCATCGCGCCAAGCCCGCTATCGCGCAGCAGGGCGTCGGCGCGGCTGCGCAGATCGGGCGGCGTCGCGGGGATATCGGCCAGCCCTTCGGTGAGGGCGCTGAAATAGAGCCCTGTGCCGCCGGTGACGATCACCCGGTCGGGACCGTTGAGAAGCGGCGCGAGATCGCGCAGCCATGCCCCGACCGAATAGGGCGCATCCCCCGGGACATGGCCGTAAAGCACATGTGGGGCCAGCATCTCGTCCTCGGCAGAGGGGCGCGCGGTCAGGATGCGCCAGTTGTCATAGACCTGGATCGCGTCGGCATTGACGATGATCCCGCCCTGCTCCTGAGCGATCCGCAGCGCGAGCGCGGATTTGCCGCTCGCCGTCGCTCCGGCGATCAGCACCGGACGGTCTGGGTCGAGGCCGGAGAGGTCGAGAGGGGCAGGCGGAGTCACGTCTGGTCATCTCCGTTGAAGCATCCGCGCGAAGGATTCGCAGCCGATCTTTCGGTTCTGCCGACAAAGCTGCGGCGCGGCATTGCCCCGGCGCGGGATTTGCGACATTTATGCCCGTGATCCTAGACCTGACACCGGACGGAGCGCAACATGACCCAGGATGACACTTCCGAGACCACCTTCAAGCGGGTGATGCTGAAGATTTCCGGCGAGGCACTGATGGGAGATCAGGGCTTCGGGCTGCATCCGCCGACCGTCGAGCGGATTGCCCGCGAGGTGAAGTCCGTGCATGACATGGGTGTCGAGATCTGCATGGTGATCGGCGGCGGCAACATCTTCCGCGGCCTTCAGGGCAGTGCGCAGGGGATGGAGCGGACCACCGCGGATTACATGGGGATGCTCGCGACGGTGATGAACGCGCTGGCGATGCAGGCCGCGCTGGAGCAGCTCAAGATCCACACCCGCACGATCAGCGCGATTCCGATGGATCAGGTCTGCGAGCCCTATATACGTCGCCGCGCGGTGCGCCATCTCGAGAAAAAGAGGGTCTGCATCTTTGCCGCCGGGACCGGCAATCCGTATTTCACCACCGACACCGCGGCGACGCTGCGCGCCAACGAGATGGCCTGCGAGGCGATCTTCAAGGGCACCAAGGTGGACGGCGTCTATGACAAGGACCCGATGAAATTCGACGACGCGGTGCGCTATGACACGGTGAGCTACGACGATTGCCTCGCCAAGCACCTCAAGGTGATGGATGCGAGCGCGATCGCGCTGGCACGGGACAACCACCTGCCGATCATCGTCTTTTCCTTGGACGAGCCGGGCGGGTTCAAGGGCATCCTGGCCGGCAAGGGCACCTATACGCGCGTGCAGGGCTGAGCCGTCGCGCCGGGGACGGGACAGGATGCCGATCGGTCGCGGACGGAGCATGTCTTGACAAACACGCGCGGCCTCGTCGGCATCGGCCCCTGAACGGCCATCTGCGGGCCGCGCATCATGGCATTTCGCGGCTTCGGGTACGCCCGGCATTGTCCCGAAATGCACCCTCGGTCTGTACTTGCGCTTTTGGGTGCTCTAAACCCCATCAAAACGAAACTGCCGGAGAGTGACAGAGCAGATGGCCGAAGACTTCGAACTCGACACCGACGACCTGAAGCGCCGCATGGACGGCGCGATGAGCAACCTGCGGACGGAATTCGCCTCGCTGCGGACCGGTCGCGCCTCGTCTTCGATGCTGGAGCCCGTGATGGTGGATG
The DNA here is from genome assembly GCA_038260405.1 of Rhodobacterales bacterium. Lineage (GTDB taxonomy): Bacteria > Pseudomonadota > Alphaproteobacteria > Rhodobacterales > Rhodobacteraceae > Puniceibacterium. The sequence continues at coordinate 47,582 of JBBSNW010000011.1, forward strand.
CCTATGGCTCGATGACGCCGATCAACCAGGTGGGCACGGTGAACGTGCCCGAAAGCCGGATGGTCACGATCAACGTCTGGGACAAGGCGCTGGTCGGCAAGGTCGAGAAGGCGATCCGCAACAGCGGGCTCGGCATCAACCCGCAGCTCAACGGCACGATCATCATGCTGCCGATCCCCGAGCTGAACGAGGAACGCCGCCGGGAGCTCACCAAGGTTGCCGCACAATATGCCGAGAGCGCGCGCGTTTCGGTGCGCAACCTGCGCCGCGACGGCATGGACCAGATCAAGAAAGCCAAGGGCGACAGCTCCCTGTCCGAGGATGATCAGAAGTTCTGGGAGACCGAAGTGCAGGAACTGACCGACACGTATATCGCCAAGGTCGACGAACTGCTCGAGACCAAGCAGGCCGAGATCATGCAGGTCTGAGCCGGATCTGACCGAAAAGGGGGGCCATCATGGCCAAACCGATCCGCGAGGGCAAAGGTCCGCGCCACGTCGCCGTCATCATGGACGGCAATGGCCGCTGGGCGCGGCAGCGCGGGCGTCCGCGCCTTTTCGGTCATCATGCAGGCGCGCGGCGCGTGCGTGAACTGGTCGAGGCCTGCCCGGATCTGGGGGTGCGCTACCTCACGATCTTTGCTTTCTCGACCGAGAACTGGAAACGGACCCAGACCGAGGTCGCGGGCCTCATGAGCCTTTTCCGCCGCTACATCGCCAAGGAAACGCGCGCTCTGCGGGAAGAGAATGTCCGCGTGCGGTTCATCGGAGACCGGGTGCGGCTGGATGCGAAACTGATTTCCCTGATGGACGATATGGAAACGATCACAGCACATTGCGATGGCGTCAACCTGACGGTCGCGTTGAATTACGGTGGCCGGGACGAGGTTGCGCGGGCGACGCGCAGGCTGGCCCAGGACGTGGCCGCGGGCAAGCTCTGCCCTGACAGCGTAGATGAAGAAACGCTTCCAAAGTACTTGGATACCTGTGTTTTACCCGATCCGGATCTGGTGATCCGCACAAGCGGTGAGGCGCGGATCTCGAATTTTCTGCTCTGGCAGTCGGCTTATGCGGAATATGAATTCGTCGATACGCTCTGGCCCGATTTCAGCGCCGAGGAATTCGGCAGCCTGATCACGGCCTACGGCGCACGCGAGCGCCGGTTCGGAGCGGTCAAGGCATGAGTACCTCACGTTGGGACGATCTTCTGCCGCGCATGATTTCCGGTGTCACGATGGTGGCCGTGGGCCTGCTGGCGATCTGGCTCGGCGGGCTCTGGTTTCACGGGCTCACGGTCCTGGTCTGCGCGATCATGGTCTGGGAACTGGTTTGCATGCTGGATTCCAAACGCTCGAAATCCTCGCTCGTGCTGGGTATCGTTGCGGGCTCCGCGCTGTTGCTGGCGATCGAGGTGCCTGTCTCCCTCGCTCTGCCGCTGATCATGCTGCCCTCGATGGTGGGCCTTGGTAGGATGGAGCGGGGCGGTGTCACCTATGCGGTGTTCACCGCGGCGATCCTGCTTGCGGGTTACGGCCTCATGGCGCTGCGGGACGATTTCGGTCTTACCTGGATGGCCTGGCTGGTGGCCGTGGTCGTCGTGACGGATGTGGCGGGTTATTTCGCCGGGCGGACGATCGGCGGGCCGAAATTCTGGCCCCGTGTCAGCCCGAAGAAGACATGGTCCGGCACGGTTGCGGGATGGCTTGGCGCGGCACTGGTCGGGCTTCTCTTTGCGGCGGTTACGACGGCCGGAACCGGATTGATGGGGATCAGCATTGCCGTTGCAATGGCGAGCCAGATCGGTGACATCGCCGAAAGCGCGATCAAGCGCCGCACCGGTGTGAAGGACAGCTCCAATCTCATTCCCGGACACGGCGGGCTTCTCGACCGGTTCGACGGCATGCTGGGCGCGGCCCTGTTCATCGTGATCGTGGGCCAGCTTGTCGGCTTACCGACGGGAACCCCATGAAAAGAGTTTCGATCTTTGGTGCGACCGGCTCGATTGGGCAGAACACCATCGATCTGATCGCGCGGGCACCGCAAGACTACGAGGTCGTCGTGCTCAGCGGTGGCAAGAACGTCGCGCAACTGGCTGAGGATGCTCGGAATTTACGCGCCGAGATCGCCGTGACGGCATACGAGGAGTGCCTTCCGGATCTGCGTGCGGCGCTTGCCGGGTCGGGCATCAAGGCCGCCGCCGGAGAAGCTGCACTGCTCGAGGCGGCCGCTCGGCCCGCCGACTGGGTGATGTCGGCCATCGTGGGTGCTGCGGGCCTCGCGCCGGGACTCGTGGCCCTGCAGCAGGGCGCGGCTCTGGCGCTCGCCAACAAGGAAAGCATGGTCTGCGCCGGTCCGCTCATCATGTCGACGGCGCGGGCCCATGGCGGGACGGTCCTGCCGGTCGATTCCGAACATTCGGCGGTCTTTCAGGCGCTCGTGGGCGAGCGGATGGAGGATGTCGAGCGCATCATCATCACCGCAAGCGGCGGAGCCTTCCGCGACTGGCCGCTCGAACAGCTCTCACAGGCGACACCGGAACAGGCTGCAACGCATCCCAACTGGGACATGGGACAGAGGATCACGATCGATTCCGCTTCCATGTTCAACAAGGCGCTGGAACTTATTGAAACGAAAGAGTTCTTTCAGATAGATCCGGCGAAGATCGAGGCCGTGGTCCATCCGGAATCGCTGATCCATGCTCTTGTCGGGTTCCGCGACGGCGCGCTGATGGCGCATGTGGGGCCAAGCGACATGCGCCATGCCATCGGCTATGCCCTGCATTACCCCGAACGCCGCGCGCTGCCGGTAGAACGTCTGGACCTCGTGCAGATCGGCCAGCTCACCTTCCGCGCGCCCTGCGAAACGCGCTGGCCCGCATTGCGGCTTGCCCGCGACGTGATGGCGGCAGGCGGTCTTTCGGGCGCGGTTTTCAACGCCGCCAAGGAGCGGGCCGTGGATGCGTTCATCGACCGCAGGATCGGTTTTCTTCAGATGGCGCAGGTGGTCGAGGTTGTTCTCGACCGCCTTTCAGCCCAGAAGGGCCTCATTGATGCCGGTATCACTCTTGATAACGTCCGGCAGGCGGACCATCTCGCCAGAGAGACCGCCGACGACTACATGCGCAACGGATAAGGGCTGACGTTTTGGACATGACCACTTTGATCCCGCAGTTCGGGGGCGTGCTGTGGACGCTTCTGGCTTTTGTCGTGGCCCTGTCGGTGATCGTGGCGATCCATGAATATGGTCACTACATTGTGGGGCGCTGGTCGGGAATCGACGCGGACGTGTTTTCGCTGGGCTTCGGTCCGGTGCTGTTTTCCCGCGTCGACAGACGGGGCACCAAGTGGCAGTTCGCGCTGCTGCCCTTCGGCGGATATGTGAAATTCAAGGGTGACAGCAACCCCTCTGGCGGCACCGACGAAGAGGCCATGTCGGCCCTGAGCGCCGCGGAACGGCGCCGCACGATGAACGGCGCGCCGCTCTGGGCGCGCGCGGCGACGGTCGCGGCGGGACCGATCTTCAACTTCATACTGTCGATCCTCGTCTTCACCGGCATCTTCATGCTGCGGGGCGTCGTCTCCGAGCCGCTCACGGTGGGTGAGCTGCGTCCGCTGCCCGCGGTGCAGGAGCTTCAGGTCGGTGACGAGATCGCCGCCATCGAAGGTACAGTGCCGCCGTCCTTCGATGATCCGGTGGCTTTCGCTTCCTTCCTGGAAAACCTGCCGGTGCAGGAGCAGCTGACCTATACCGTCATCCGCGGCGGCGAGGAGCAGCAGGTGACCGGCCCCTATGTCTATCCGCCGCTGGCCAGCCAGATCGTGCCGCGTTCGGCGGCATCCGATATCGACATGCGGGCAGGCGACGTCATCCAGAGCATCGACGGTACCGAGATATTCGCTTTCGACCAGCTCAAGGAGCGTGTCGAGGCATCCGAAGGCGCGCCGCTGGCGCTGAGCGTCTGGCGCGACGGGCAGGAGCTCTCGATGACTCTGACGCCGCGCCGCACGGACGAGCCGCAGCCGGACAATTCCTTCCGGACCGTGTACCGGATCGGCATCGCCGGCGGGATGCTGTTCGAACCCGCGACGGTGACGCCGAGCCCGTGGGAGGCGTTTACGTCTGGCGTGTCGCAGACCGGCACGATCATTCAGGGCTCGCTGTCGGGCCTCTGGCACATGGTGACGGGCGCGATCAGCACCTGCAATCTCTCGGGACCCATCGGAATCGCCGAGACTTCGGGTGCCATGGCGAGCGCCGGAACGACCAATTTCATCTGGTTCATCGCGGTGCTGAGCACGGCGGTCGGTCTTTTGAACCTGTTCCCGGTGCCTGTGCTGGATGGCGGGCATCTGTGTTTCTTTGCCTATGAAGCGGTGCGCGGGCGCCCGCCCAGCGATCGCGCGCTCAAGGTGCTGATGTCCATCGGCCTGACACTGGTTCTGGGCCTGATGGTCTTCGCCCTGTCGAACGATCTTTTCTGCCCCTGATCCTGAGAAGTTGCGGGGGCGGATGCCGCAGAGACATCCGCCCCTAACCTTCGGATCTCAGGTGGGCGCGCCCTGTTTGGCGACCATGATCACACTGTCATAGTTCCGCCACGTTTTCTGGTACAAGGACGCACCTTGTCCCGAACCGAAAGCGGAGCCATGCAGATCATCTCCAGTGGGACCCGCAGCCTTGGCCTTTTGCTGACCCTGAACTGGGATCGGCTGCTTTACGTCTGCACCATCGCCTTTGCGCTCTGGTTGGGGGCCTTTCTCGGCTCTCTGTGACAATCCCTGTGACAACTGTGCAGATTGCAGGCATTTCCCGGTCAGAGGCTTTTGACAACTTTCATTAATCCCGGTACTCACGTCGCGAGCGGGATGGTGAATGGAATGGCACAATGACCGATAAAACGGCAGCGTTCGGGCAGCGCAAAGACAAGAAGACAAAGCGGACACGGCAGGTTGCGGGGGCAATTTCCTTTGCCTTTGTAATGGGTTTTGCCGCCTTGCCCCTGGTGGCACAGGCGCAGTCCTATACTTTCAACAGCGTTCAGGTCGAAGGCAACCGGCGCATCGAGCCGGGCACGATCCTGACATATGCCGGAATCGGGCGCGGACAGGCGGTCTCGGCGGCAGAGCTGAACGACGCCTATCAGCGGATTCTGGGCTCGGGACTGTTTGAATCGGTCGAGATCGAGCCGCAGGGCGGCCAGCTGGTGATCCGGGTGGTGGAATATCCCACGATCAACACGATTTCCTTCGAAGGCAACAGCCGCATCGGTGACGACGATCTTGCCGCGCTGGTGCAGTCGCAGTCGCGCCGGGTCTTCAATCCGCGCACCGCCGAAGAGGATGCGCGCCTGATCACCGAAGGCTATTCGCAGCAGGGCCGTCTGGCCGCGCGGGTGCAGCCCAAGGTCATCCGCCGGTCCGACAACCGTGTCGATCTCGTGTTCGAAATCTTCGAAGGCGGCGTGACCGAGGTCGAGCGCATCGCCTTCGTCGGCAACGATCAGTATTCCGACCGCCGCCTGCGCCGCGTGCTCGGCACGAAGCAGGCCGGCATCTTCCGCGCGATCATCTCCTCGGACACCTTCGTCGAGGACCGGATCCAGTTCGACCGCCAGGTGCTGCAGGATTTCTACGCCTCGCGCGGCTATGTCGATTTCCGGATCACCGGCGTCAATGCCGAGATCAGCCAGGAACGCGACGGCTATTTCGTGACGTTCAATGTCTCGGAAGGCCAGCAATTCCGGTTCGGTCAGGTTTCGGTCTCGTCCGACCTGCCCGAAGTCGACGTTTCGGTATTCCGGAACGCCGTCGCGCTGCGCTCGGGTAGGGTCTATTCGCCCGCGCAGGTCGACAAGGAAATCGCCCGTCTCGAACGGCTCGCGATCCGCGAGGGGCTGAACTTCGTGCGCGTTGAACCGCGCATCACGCGCAACGACCGCGCGCTGGCGCTCGACATCGAGTTCCAGTTGACCCGCGGACCGCGGATTTTTGTCGAGAGGATCGACATCGAGGGCAACACGACGACGCTCGACCGCGTCATTCGCCGACAGTTCCGGATCGTCGAGGGCGATCCCTTCAACCCGCGCGAAATCCGCGAAAGCGCCGAGCGGATCCGGGCGCTTGGCTTCTTTGCCAATGCCGAAGTCGAGGCCCGCGAAGGGTCCTCGCCCCAGCAGGTCGTGGTCGACGTGAACGTCGAGGAACAGCCCACGGGCTCGATCAGCTTTGGCGGCTCCTACTCCTCGTCGAGCGGTTTCGGCCTGGCGATCCAGTTTCGCGAGCGCAACTTTCTTGGCCGCGGGCAGGGCATCAACCTCGGCTTCAACACGGCGTCGTCCTCGCGTTCCTATTCCTTCGGCTTCCGCGAGCCCGCGCTGCTGGGCCGCGATCTCGAATTCGGGATCGGGCTGTCCTACACCGAGACGGACAACGAGAACGCGGATTACGACACGACGATTGGTCGTTTCTCGCCCTCGCTGACCTTCCCGATCTCGGAGAATGGCGAACTTACCCTACGCTACAGCGCAAAGTATTCCGACATCAGCCAGACCGATACCGAGACTGGCCGGATCGTCGCCGCCGAGGCGGAAGAGGGCCCGCGCTGGGACAGCTCGGTCGGCTATACGCTGAGCTACGACACGCGGCGCACGGGTCTCGATCCGACCGCAGGCGTGCTGCTTGAATTCGGGCAGGACTTTGGCGGTGTCGGGGGGGATACGAAATTCATCCGCACCAACGTCCGGGCGGTCGCACAGCGGCTCGTTCTGGCCGAGGAAGTGACGCTGCGCGCCACGCTCGAAGCCGGTTCCGTGAACTATACAGAAGGCGGAAGCCGGGTCACCGACAGGTTCTTCATGGGACCATCCGTGATGCGCGGCTTCGAGCCGGGCGGCATCGGGCCGCGGGAACGCACATCGGGCGATATCGACGATGCGCTCGGGGGCAACATGTTCGCCGTGGCGCGTTTCGAGGCCGAATTCCCGCTGGGCCTGCCGGATGAATACGGCATCTCCGGCGGCGTGTTCTACGATATCGGCTCGCTCTGGGATCTCGACACGACGAATTCCGACGTCATCTACGAAGACGGTTCGATCCGTCAGGTGGCGGGTGTGTCGCTGTTCTGGGACACGGCGATCGGTCCGCTCCGGTTCAACTTCTCCAAGGCGCTCGTGAAGGAAGAGCATGACATTCCGCAGGAATTCGAGCTGACGATTTCGACCGAGTTCTGATGGCTCGCCGGATTGTCTGCGCACGCCTTGCCCTGATCCTGTCCATGCTTGCGCTGCCGGTCGTATCGGCAGCGCAATCACGGGTGCTTGAGACGCCGTTGGTGACGGGCGAGGCGGCGAGCCCTATCCTCACGCTGGAATCCGACCGGCTTTATGCCGAGAGCGCGTTCGGACGGCGCATTCAGCAGGAACTCGAGACGGCCCGGGAAGTGCTTGTCGCGGAGAACGACCGCATCACCGCCGAATTGACGCAGGAAGAGCAGCGGCTGACCGACCGGCGTTCAGAGATGGACCCGACGGATTTTCGCGCTCTGGCAGATGCCTTTGACGAAAAGGTGCAGAGGTTCCGCCGCGAGCAGGACGAAAAGGCCCGTGATCTCGACGGGCGCAACGAAGAGGCGCGTCGTCTATTCATTCAGACCGCCCGGCCCGAGATCTCGGCCATCCTGCAGGAAACCGGTGCCGCCCTCATCGTCGAGCGGCGGATCGTGATCGTCAGTGCCGATGCGGTGGACATCACCGACCTCGCGGTCCGTCGCATCGACGCCGCGATCGGCGATGGCAGCGACCTTGTTCCGTAGGCAGGCCGATCCGCGGCAAACGGCCCGGTGCGGCCGCGCGCACCCGGACATGCTTGCCCCCGCGGCGCGGGATTGCTAGGCACAGGAAACATTGCGCCGGAGCAAAGGACACCGCATGACCGAAACGCTGAAAAGTGCCGATATCCAGTTGATCCAGCGGATTTTGCCGCACCGGTATCCCTTCCTTCTGGTGGATCGGGTGGTCGAGATCGACGGCACGGCATCGGCTCTCGGGATCAAGAATGTCTCGATGAACGAGCCGCATTTCCAGGGGCATTTCCCGGGAACGCCGATCATGCCGGGTGTCACCATCGTCGAGGCGATGGCGCAGACATCGGCGGTGATGGTGGGCGTGGCGCTGGACCTCGCCGACAAGGAAATGCTGATCTACTTCATGTCCATCGACAACTGCAAGTTCCGCCGCAAGGTGGTGCCGGGGGACCAGCTCAAGATGCGTCTGACGACCCTGCGCGGCAAGGCCGGCGCCAAGGTCTGGAAGTTCCGCGGCGTGGCCGAGGTCGATGGCGAGCTGGCCTGCGAGGCCGAATTCAGCGCCATGATGGACCTTCCGAAATGAGCGACATCCATCCCAGCGCAGTGATCGAGGACGGGGCCGTCATTGCGGAGGGCTGCGTGATCGGTCCCTTCTGCCATGTCGGTCCCGAAGTGCGTCTTGGCGCCGGGGTGACGCTGAAAAGCCATGTGGTGGTGAAGGGCGACACGATCGTCGGCGAGGGCTGCACGATCTATTCCTTTGCCGTGATCGGCGAAGTGCCTCAGGATATGAAGTTCAAGGGCGAGAAGACCCGGCTCGAGATCGGCGCGCGCAACCGCATCCGCGAGCATGTGACAATGAACACCGGCACCGGCGCGGGCGGCGGGCTTACCAAGGTGGGGGATGACGGGCTGTTCATGGCGGGCTGCCACGTGGCCCATGACGTGCAGATCGGTAACCGGGTTATTCTGGTCAATTCCGTTGCGCTGGCAGGTCACTGCATCATCGAGGACGACGTGATCGTCGGCGGCCTTTCGGGCGTGCATCAATGGGTGCGTATTGGCAGGGGCGCAATCATCGGTGCGGTCACGATGGTGACGAACGACGTGATCCCCTATGGCCTCGTGCAGGCACCGCGCGGCGTGCTCGACGGTCTGAACCTCGTCGGGCTCAAGCGCAAGGGCGTGTCCCGCAGCGACATCACCGCGCTGCGCGCCGCGTTTCAGATGCTGGCGCAGGGGGAAGGGTCGTTCCAGGAGCGCGCCCAGCGTCTGGGTGACGAGACCCAGAGCGATTATGTCCGCGAGATCGTGAACTTCATCCTCGCTGATACCGACCGACATTTCCTGACGCCGGGCTGAGGATCGTGCTGGCGCTGATTGCAGGTCGGGGGGCTCTGCCGGTTGCGGTGGCCAGGGCGCAGGACGTGCCGCCCCTTGTCTGCACGCTCGAGGGTTATGAGCCGGACGGCCTGACCGCGGACCTGACCTTTCGGATCGAGACGCTGGGCACTCTGCTGGCGGAGTTGCAGTCGCGCGGCGTGACCGAGGTCTGCCTTTGCGGATCGATCCGGCGGCCGGACATCGATCTGGCCCGGATCGACGATCTTACCATGCCTCTGGTTCCCGTGCTGCGCGATGCGCTTCGGGCGGGTGACGACGGCGCGCTGCGCGCGGTGATCGGCCTTTTCGAGTCAGAGGGCCTTACCGTGCTCGCGGCTCATCAGGCGGCTCCGGCGCTGCTGATGGCGGCGGGTACGCCCACAGCGGCCGAACTTCCCGAGACGGCAGAGGCCGATGCCCGGGCTGGAGAAGAGGCGCTCTCGGCCATGGCGCGCGCCGATCTGGGGCAGGCCTGCATCGTCATCGCCGGGCGCGTCGTCGCGACGGAAGACGATTCCGGAACCGACGCGATGCTGGCGAGACTGCGGGATCTGCCCTCACGGAATTCCTCCGATCCGTTCTCCTGGGCCATGGACACGGCCGGCGACATGCTCGGTGGCGCGGCCGACTGGCTGTCGGGGACGGATGCGCAGCGGCGCGGCATGCTGTTCAAGGCTCCCAAGCCCGGTCAGGACCGGCGCGCGGATCTGCCGACCATCGGGCCGGGCACCGTGGCCGCCGTGGCCCGCGCCGGGCTGGCAGGCATCGTGATCGAAGCAGGCGGCGTGATCGTTCTCGATCAGCCGAAGGTGCTGGCCGATCTCGACCGGGCGGGGCTCTATCTCTGGTCGCGCGAGGCCCGGGTCTGATGCGCGTCTTCGTCATCGCCGGAGAGCCATCGGGCGACAAGCTCGGGGCGGCGCTGATGCAGGGCCTGCGCGCGCTTGGGCCCGACGACATCAGCTTTCGCGGCATCGGCGGCCCGCGCATGACCGAGGAGGGGCTCGAGAGCCTTTTCGACATGGACGAAATCTCGGTCATGGGAATTTCCGAGATCCTGTCGCAGTACCGCGCCCTGAAACGCCGCATCCGCGAGACGGCAGAGGCGATCATCGCCGAAAAGCCGGATGTGCTGGTGACCATCGACCTGCCGGAATTTTCCTTGCGGGTCGCGCGGCTGGTCAAGGCCGGGAGCGATATTCGCGTCGTGCACTATGTCGCGCCGACCGTCTGGGCCTGGCGCCCGGGGCGCGCGGCCAAGATGGCGGCACATGTCGATCAGGTGCTGGCGCTGTTCCCGTTCGAGCCGCCCTATATGGAAGCGGCCGGGATGCGCTGCGATTTCGTAGGACATCCTGTGGTGACCGATCCACAGGCGGATCAGGGCGATGTGGCGCGCTTTCGGCTGACTCACGGGTTGGGGGATGCGCCAGTTCTGTTGCTGTTGCCGGGATCGCGTCGCTCCGAGGTGCTGCGGCTCGCGCCGGTCTTTGGCGAGGTGGTCCGCATCATCGTGCAGAAGCGGCCCGATCTGCGCTACGTGCTGCCCGCCGCGGCGCCGGTGGCGGGGCTTGTGCAGGAGTTGGTGCGCGACTGGCCGGGACATCCCCTCGTGCTCGATCCGCGCGACATGCCAGGAGAGGCGGCGCTGCAGAAACGCAGCGCCTTTGCTGCCGCGGATCTGGCGCTGGCGGCGTCCGGTACGGTGTCTCTGGAACTCGCGGCGGCGGGCACTCCGATGGTGATCGCCTATGACATGAACTGGATCAGTCGGCAGGTGATCGGACGGCTGCTGAAGGTCGACACCGTGACGCTGGTCAACCTCGTGTCGCAGACACGCGCCGTGCCGGAATTCATCGGCAAGGACTGTTTGCCGGGACCGATCGCGCAGGCATTGCTCAAGGTGCTCGAAGCACCGCAGGAGCAGGCGCGCGCGATGGCGCTGACGATGGACAGGCTGGGTCTGGGAGGGGAGTCGCCGGGTATCCGCGCAGCCCGGGCGGTTCTGGACGGTATCCGCGAGGCATGAAGTTTTCCGCGTGTGAGCCCGCTCATCTGCCAGTCACGCTCCCAATCGCCGGAGCCGTCGCTTGCAACAGAAATCGGACACGCCGTTGGGCCCGGGACGGCGCACCGTCCCGGGCCAGATCGCATTACTGCTGGATCGCGGTGATCTGGTTGAAGGCGTCGGTGAAGCCGTTCAGCGACATGTCGACGGTGACCTTCTGATCCGGTGCGAGAGCGGGCACGATCGTGACCTTGGCCACAACTCCGGCCTTGAACGCGGCGACTTCGGCGGCGGTGAAGCCGACCCGGGCGTAGCAGCCGACTTGCGTGCAGAACGAGAAGTCATAACGCTTAGCCGCGCCGTTATCGACGGCGATGGTCATCTTCTGCGTGAGCAGCGTTTCCAGCGGCACGACAAATGTCGCGCCAGCCACGACCTGGCCGCCACCGGACACCTTGAACAGGCTCACCTCGGCGACGTTCGATCCCTGCTGGTCCTTCAGAAGCTGGTACATCTGGCAGGGCTCTTCGCCTTCATCGACGCGCAGGCACTGGATGTCCCAGGCGCCGGAGGTCGCCTTGGTATAGGTGTTGTCGTTCTGAGCGGGGTTGGTGGCACCTGTCGCAGCGCCGTCGGCAGCTTCGCCTGTATCGAGCACGCTGCTCGGCGGCAGTTGCTCGGCCTGGGGTGTTTCGGCTGCATCCGTAGTGGCGGCGCCGGCGTCAGGTGTGGCTGTATCAGATGTGGCGGCGCCCGCTTCGGGCGTTGCGGCATCGGGGGTAGCCGTGTCCTGGGCCCAGGCCATCGGCGCAGCCATCATGGCCAGTGTGGAAAGTAGCAGAATGGATCGTGTCATCAGGTAAGCTCCTCGAGCCCGGTCAGAATTATGTCAGGCGGTTACCATGGGTGGGAGGCAGTGTCAGGCGCAAACTGCGCGAACCCGTCCGGAAAACGGCGGAATTCTGCGCGTTACCGCTCTGAAAAATAAGGAAAGGAGCCTTGCGGCTCCTTTCCCGTTGTCTCTCCCTGTCGGACCGGCCGACTATTTTATGCTCCGGACGCTACGAGAAGAGATGCAAGCGGTCAACAGGGTATTTCCGGCTTTTGATGCAGCACGAATGCGTGAGTCCCGCCACTATAATGGTCTGTGGATGAGCGGCCAATTTGCGTTGCAACCTAGGCACGAAAACAGGCGCAACTTCGGTCCCTTTGCTGTGATCCGCATTGGGGCGGCCCGTAGATATCCGAGAAATTGAAAGAGATTTTCACGAAAAAAAAGCCGCGCCCGGAGGCGCGGCCAGTCTGACAGGGAGGAAGTCCGTCCGGAACCAAAGAGGACATGTGGTGCCGGACGCATTTCACTCTGACAGACATTCGTTAAAAGAGTATGTTTGCGCCGGATGTAGTCGAAGGACAGGAGACCCCGGAGCATGGATGACGCGATTTTCGTTGGGGGGGGCGGAGCGGATCACGGCGAAAAGCAGTTTCTGAGCCTGAAATATGCCAACCGGCATGGCCTCATCGCGGGCGCCACGGGGACGGGCAAGACGGTGACGTTGCAGATCCTGGCGGAGGGGTTTTCCTCGGCGGGCGTGCCGGTCTTCCTGTCGGACGTGAAAGGCGACCTCTCGGGGCTGGCCGCGTCCGGATCGCCGCAATCCAAGCTGCATGTTCCCTTCACCGAGCGCGCGGCGACCATCGGTCTGGACGATTACGCCTACACGGCCTTCCCGGTGACGTTCTGGGATCTCTTCGGCCAGCAGGGGCACCCGGTGCGCACGACCATCGCCGAGATGGGGCCCTTGCTGATCTCGCGCCTGCTGGAACTGTCCGAGGCGCAGGAGGGGATCCTGAACATCGCCTTCCGTCTTGCGGATGAGGAAGGGTTGCCGCTGCTCGACCTCAAGGATCTGCAGGCGTTGCTGGTCTGGGTGGGCGAGAGCCGGGACGCGCTGTCGCTGCGCTACGGCAACATCTCGGTCCAGTCGGTCGGGGCGATACAGCGGCGGTTGCTGGTGCTCGAGAACCAGGGCGGGGCGCAGCTTTTCGGCGAACCGGCGCTGGATCTTTCCGATCTGATGCGCGTCGGTGCGGACGGACGGGGACAGATCAACATCCTCGCCGCCGATACGCTGATGGCCTCGCCGCGGCTCTATGCGACCTTCCTGCTCTGGCTGCTGTCGGAACTCTTCGAGGAGCTGCCCGAGGTGGGGGACCCGGACAAGCCGCGCCTCGTCTTCTTCTTCGACGAGGCGCATCTGCTGTTCGAGGATGCCCCGAAGGCCCTGGTGGACAAGGTCGAGCAGGTGGCGCGGCTGATCCGTTCAAAGGGGGTGGGCGTTTATTTCGTGACGCAGAACCCCGACGACATTCCCGAGGATATCCTCGGCCAGCTCGGCAACCGGGTCCAGCATGCGCTGCGCGCCTTTACCGCGCGGGACCGCAAGGCGCTGCGCATGGCGGCCCAGACCTATCGCGAGAACCCGGATTTCGACACCGAGACGGCGATCCGCGAGGTTGGCGTGGGCGAGGCGGTGACGTCGATGCTGCAGAAGAAGGGCGTGCCCGGGATTGTGCAGCGCACGCTGATCCGCCCGCCATCCTCGCAGCTTGGCCCGCTCGACACAGGGGAGCGGGCCGAGCTGATCGCGACGTCTGATCTGGGGGGCAAGTACACCACGACGATCGACCGGGAATCCGGCTATGAAATCCTGAAGGCCCGGGCGGCGAAGGCGGCGCGAGAGGCGCAGGAGGACGAGATCCGTCACGAGGAAATGGAGGCTGCGGAGCGCGAATATTCCGCCGGACGGCGTTATTCCGGTACGCGCGTCGGACGCTCGACCTCGCAGCCGACGCGCAGCGTGCGCACGACCCGCGGCAAGGACGAAGGTTTTGGCGAAGCGATGGGACGCATGGTTCTGAAGGAACTGTCCGGCACGACCGGGCGGCGGATCGTGCGCGGGATCCTCGGTGGGTTGTTCAGGGCGCGCTGATCAGGGGGCTGCTCGTGGTCGCGCTGTCGGAGGGGGCTGTCTGCCCCCGCCCGGCCTGCGGCCGGGCCCCCCGAGGATATTTGAGACCCGGAGAAACCGGGGCCGAAGCGCGGGTGGTTGCGGTGCGCCTCACCCCTTGCGGTTGACGAGGCCGCGGGCGGGGTCGTAGCCCCAGAGCGCGAGCGCCATGAACACGACCGTGGCGAGCAGGGTCCAGAGTAGGGCCCAGCCGTTGAACTGAAGATAGAGCGCGAAGCGGATCAGCTCGACGGCATGGGTAAAAGGGTTCGCGGCGCAGATGTCGCGCAGCAGGGAACTGCTTTCGGCCATTTTCCAGAGCGGGTAGAGCGCCGAGCTCAGGAAGAACATCGGGAAGATCACGAAGTTCATCACGCCCGCGAAGTTTTCCAGCTGCTTGATGAAGCTTGAGAGCGCGAGTCCCAGCGTGCCAAGCATCAGGCCCGAGATCAGCAGGGCGGGCAGGGCGGCGAGATAGCCGAGCGGGTCCATCTGGATGCCGAAGAGCGCAGCGATGATCAGGAACGTGTAGACCTGCAGGATCGAGATCAACGTGCTGCCCAGGAGCTTGCAGAAGAGCAGCCAGCCGCGCGGCAGCGGGGCGGTGAGCAAGAGGCGCATCGAGCCGGTCTCGCGGTCGTAGACGAGGCTCAGCGAGCTCTGCATGCCGTTGAAGAGCAGGATCATGCCGCAGAGGCCCGGGACGATGTAGGTCTCGTAGGTGATGTAGGTCTGATAGGGCGGGATGATCGAGAGGCCGAGCGCGGCGCGAAAGCCCGCAGCGAAGACCAGCAGCCAGACCAGCGGGCGGACAAGCGCCGCGACGAAGCGTTCGCGCTGGTGCACGAAGCGCAGGGCTTCGCGCAGGACGATGGCGCGCAGGGCTGTGAGGTAGGCCTTCACGGCCGGACCTGCTGGACAATGCGCATCACGCAGGAATGCCGGTCGTGGCGAGGAAATAATCCTTGAGCGGGGCATCACCGCGCAGCTCGGCACATCTTCCTTGAGCGAGGATCCGGCCCTGATGCAGCACCACGAGCTGATCACTGTCGAAAACCTCGTCGGTGAGATGGGTGGCCCAGAGCACGGTGAGATTCTCTTCGGCGCAGAGCCGGTGCACGTGGTCGGTGATGGACTGGCGCGCGGCCGCATCGAGACCCACTGTCGGCTCGTCGAGGAGCAGCACCGAGGGGTCGTGGATCAGGGCACGGGCGATCTCGGTCCGGCGCCGGTGACCGCCATTGAGGTTGCGCGCCTTTTCCCCGGCACGATCGAGAATCTGCAGCCGGTCGAGAGCGCGGTCGATGCGGGCGCGCGCATCCCGCCCCGAAAGTCCGTGCAGCGCGGCGAAGTAGCTGAGGTTCTGGCGGATGGTGAGGTCGAGATCGAGGGTCTGGGACTGGAACACCACGCCCATCTTTTCCAGCGCCTGCCGCGGTGTCTTTGCCATGTCGAAACCCGCGATGCGGATGCTGCCGTCGCGGGTGGTGAAGAGCCGGGTCAGCAGGGAGAACAGCGTCGACTTTCCCGCGCCGTTCGGGCCGAGCAATGCGGCGAACTGGCCCGGCGGAACGTCGAAGGAGACATCATCCAGCGCCTGTTTCGCGCCATAGGCGTAGCTGACCGAAGTGACCGAGAGGCCTGTGCTCATCACGCATTCCAATGTGTCGTCAACAGGTTGCAGAGCGTGCAGCGGCGCTGCATGTCCCCGCATTGCCCGGAGCATAGAGGCGGCAGGCAGCCCCGCAAACCACAAAACGGCGAGCCCGACTGAGACTTTCGGAGCGGATGGGGCGGTTCAGGTGTGCTGGCCGCCATTGATCGGGATCTCGGTGCCGGTCACGTAGGAGGAGAGCGGGCTTGCGAGGAAATAGACCACTTCGGCGACTTCCTCGGGGCGGCCGAGGCGCTTCATCGGGACCTGGCTTTCGACCAGCTCGTCCGTGCCCGGGGACAGGATCGAGGTCTGGATCTCGCCCGGGGCCACGGTGTTCACGCGCACGCCGGAATTGCCGAGCTCATGCGCAAGCTCGCGGGTGAAGGCCGAAAGCCCTGCCTTGGAGATCGCATAGGCCGCGCCGGCGAAGGGGTGCACGCGCGCCGCGGCGATGGACGAGATGTTGACCACGGAGCCGCCGGCCAGCCGCAGCGGTTCGAGCAGTTCCTGGCAGAGGATGAAGGGCGCCACGAGGTTGACATGCTGCACGTCGAGGAAGGTCGCGATCGGCGTCTGGATCGCGCTCATCCGGGCGCCGTCCGAGGCCTTTGGCGAAATGCCGGCATTGTTCACCAGCGCGTTGAGCCCGCGCCCGTCCAGCAGGCCCTTGAGGTCCGCGGCGGCGTTCAGCACCGACTGGGTGTCCGCGAGATCGACCTTGAGGTGCTGCACGATTCCGTCGGCCCAGGGGCAGACCTCGGAAAACGGCGTGCGGGCGAGAGTGATCACGTCCCAGCCGTTCCGGTAGAAATGGCGCACGATGGCGTGGCCGATGCCGCGGCTGGCGCCGGTGACGGCCACGACCGGTTTGGGCGCAGAGTCGGAATTCAGCGTCATGGGGTGGTCTCCTGTCCGGCACGGCGGCCTTCTGCCAAGGTCGTAGGCCATTGGTCTAATACAACCGATGTGCCAGACTGCATAGGCTGCGACCAGAGAAAAGGACGACACCCATGAAGATGAGCGATTCCCGAGAAATCAAGGCCGCACCCGAAGTGGTCTGGGCCGCGATTCTGAACCCCGAAGTGCTCAAGGCCTGCGTGCCGGGATGCACCGACATGACCGGCTCTGCCGAAGAAGGGTTCGAGGCCGTCGTGACGCAGAAGGTCGGCCCGGTGAAGGCGACCTTCAAGGGTCAGGTCACGATTTCCGACATGAAAGAGCCGCACAGCCTCACGCTGACCGGCGAGGGCAAGGGCGGTGCCGCCGGTTTTGCCAAGGGCGGGGCGGATGTGCGCATGGAGCCCTCCGAGAACGGCACCTTGCTGAGCTACGACGTGGAGGCGAGTGTCGGGGGCAAGCTCGCGCAGCTTGGCAGTCGGATCATCGACGGCTTTGCCAAGAACATGGCCGACAAGTTCTTCCAGAACTTTCAGGAGGCCGTCGAAGGTCCGGCAGATCCCGACGCGGCCCCGGAAACCGAAGACGGCAAGAAAAAGGGTTGGTTCAAGCGCATGGTCTCCTGAGGAGCGTGCTTGATCCGACGCAATGGCTGCGGACCGCCCGTGAGGCACGAATGTCCGGGCAGGACGAGACAGAGACAGAGAAATCCATGGGAGGGATTCATGGCGAAAGTGGCGATGAAGGTGAACGGCAAGTCCGTGAGCCGCGAAGTTGAGGGGCGCACGCTCCTGGTGCAGTTTCTGCGCGAGAACCTGAATCTGACCGGCACGCATGTCGGCTGCGACACGAGCCAGTGCGGCGCTTGCCTCGTGCATGTGAACGGCGATGTGGTGAAGGCCTGCACGATGTTCGCGGCCGAAGCCGAGGGCGCCGAGGTCACGACGATCGAGGCGATGGCGAACGAGGACGGATCGCTCAATGTCGTGCAGCAAGCGTTCCAGGATCATCACGGCCTGCAATGCGGCTTCTGCACGCCGGGCATGGTGATGTCGGCGACCGCGCTGCTCAAGGACAATCCCAAGCCGACCGAGCAGGAGATCCGGGACTACCTGCAGGGCAATATCTGCCGCTGCACGGGTTATCACAACATCATCAAGGCGATCATGGCGGCGAGCGGTCAGGACATGCCCTCGATGGCGGCCGAATGATCTGAGATCAGGGGGGCGCAAGGAGTGAGCGCCCCACGGCAAATGGATGGACTGTAGGATGCGCTTGATTGCGCACCGATCCAAGGGAGGAAGAACATGCCTAAAGACAATACCGGCATCGGCGCCAGCACCAAGCGGCGCGAGGACATCCGTTTCCTGACCGGAAACGGCAGATATACCGATGACATCAACGTCCAGGGTCAGGCCTATGTGCATTTCCTGCGATCGGACGTGGCGCATGGTCGGATCAACAGCATCGACACATCGGCGGCCGAGGGCATGCCGGGTGTGGTCAAGGTCTTCACCGGGAAGGATTTCGAAGGTGTGGGCGGACTTCCCTGCGGCTGGCAGGTCACCGACCGCCACGGCGCGGTCATGAAGGAGCCGGCCCACCCGGTTCTGGCCCAGGGCAAGGTGCGCCATGTGGGTGACCCGATTGCTGCTGTCGTCGCCGACTCCCTCGCCGAGGCGCGCGATGCGGCCGAGGCGATCGTGTTCGACATCGAGGAGCTGCCGGCCGCCGTCAACATGAAGGAAGCGCTGAAGCCCGGCGCGTCCAAGGTGCATGACGATCTCGAGGACAACCTCTGCTACGACTGGGGCTTCGTCGAGGAGAACAAGGGGGCCGTGGACGAGGCGATCAAGAACGCTGCGCACGTGACCACGCTGGAGCTCGTGAACAACCGTCTCGTGGCGAACCCGATGGAGCCGCGCGTGGCGGTGGGCGAGTGGAACCGGAGCAACGACGAATACACGCTCTACACCACCTCGCAGAACCCGCATGTGATCCGCCTGCTGATGGGCGCCTTTGTCCTTGGCATCCCCGAGCACAAGCTGCGGGTCGTTGCGCCCGATGTGGGCGGCGGATTCGGCACGAAGATCTTCCACTATGCCGAGGAAGCCTTCTGCACCTTCGCCGCGAAGGCCTGCAAGCGTCCGGTCAAGTGGACCTCCACCCGCTCCGAGGCGTTCATGTCGGATGCACATGGCCGTGATCACGTGACCAAGATCGAACTGGCGCTCGACAAGGACAACAACTTCACCGCCATCCGGACCGAGACTCTGGCGAATATGGGTGCCTACCTTTCGACCTTCGCGCCCTCCGTGCCGACATGGCTGCACGGCACTCTGATGGCCGGCAATTACAAGACGCCGAACATCTACGTGAACGTGAAGGCGGTCTTTACTAACACCGTTCCGGTCGATGCCTATCGGGGCGCGGGCCGTCCCGAGGCGACCTACCAGCTCGAGCGCGTCATCGACATGGCCGCGCGCGAACTTGGCGTCGATCCGATCGCGCTGCGTCGGCAGAACTTCATCACCGAGTTTCCCTATGCCACGCCCGTGGCCGTGGAATACGACACCGGCAACTATCCCGCGACGATGGACAAGCTCGAAGAGATCGCCGATCTCGCCGGGTTTGCCGCCCGCCGCAAGGAGTCCGAGAAGAAGGGCATGCTGCGCGGTCTGGGTGTGAACTGCTATATCGAGGCTTGCGGCATCGCGCCGTCGAACCTTGTCGGGCAACTTGGCGCGCGGGCGGGTCTTTACGAATCCGCCACGGTGCGGGTCAATGCGACCGGCAGCATCAGCGTGATGACCGGCAGCCATTCTCACGGCCAGGGCCACGAGACGGCCTTCCCGCAGGTGGTCGCCGAGATGCTGGGCATCGATGCGAGCATGATCGACATCGTGCATGGCGACACGGCGCGCGGACCGATGGGCATGGGCACCTACGGGTCGCGCTCGCTCGCGGTCGGTGGCTCCGCCATGGTGCGCGCGACCGAGAAGATCATCAACAAGGCCAAGAAGATCGCGGCCCACCTGATGGAAGCCTCCGAAGGGGATATCGAGCTCAAGGATGGCCAGTTCACCGTCGCGGGTACCGACAAGTCCGTCGCCTGGGGCGATGTGACGCTGGCAGCCTACGTTCCGCACAACTATCCGCTGGAAGATATCGAGCCCGGCCTGGAAGAGACGGCCTTCTACGATCCGTCGAACTTCACCTACCCGTCGGGCGCCTATGCCTGCGAGGTCGAGCTCGACCCCGAGACCGGCAAGGTGACGATCGAGCGGTTCTCGGCAGCGGACGATTTCGGCAACATCATCAACCCGATGATCGTGTCGGGTCAGGTTCATGGCGGGATCGCTCAGGGGATCGGACAGGCCCTGCTGGAAAATTGCGCCTATGACCAGGAAACCGGCCAGCTGCTGAGCGCGTCCTACATGGATTACGCGATGCCGCGTGCCGATGACGTGCCGTTCTACTCGGTGGATCATTCCTGCCAGACGCCCTGCACGCACAACCCGCTGGGTGTGAAAGGCTGTGGCGAGGCCGGTGCGATCGGCTCGCCGCCCTCGGTGATCAACGCGGTGATCGACGCGCTGAATTCCGGTGGTCACAAGGTGGCGCATATCGACATGCCGGCGTCGCCGTCGCGTGTCTGGGCTGCGATGCAGGGCTGACGAGGCTTGGCTCGGGGGCTCTGCCCGGCGCCAACTGGGATTGAACCAGTAACGCCGGGCAGAGTGGCCCCGGGATGTTTTTGACCCGGAAAAGCCACGCGCGTGGCCGATCCGAGGATCTGGAGGAAGAAAGACATGTATGCATTCGAAGTGGAACGGCCGACATCCATCGCCGATGCGGTCAAGGCGCTCGGCAAGGAAGAGGCGCAGGCGCTCGGGGGCGGTCAGACGCTGATCCCGACGCTGAAACAGCGGCTGGCGATGCCGTCCGTGCTGGTGAGCCTGAGCGGCATCTCCGAAATGCGGGGCGTCTGCAAGAACGATGCGGGCCTGCTCTGCATAGGTGGCGGCACGACGCATGGCACCGTGGCGAAGGAGGCGGCCAAAGATTATCCAGGGCTGGCGGATCTCGCGAGCCATATCGGCGATCCGGCCGTGCGCAACCGCGGCACGATCGGCGGAAGCGTTGCGAACAACGACCCCTCTGCCTGCTATCCGGCGGCGGCGCTCGCCTCTGGCGCGACGATCGTCACCAACAATCGCGAGATCGCGGCGGATGACTTTTTCCAGGGCATGTTCACGACCGCGCTCGACGAAGGCGAGATCGTCACCGAGGTCCGGTTTCCGATCCCCGAATCGTCCTGCTACATCAAGTTCGAGCAGCCCGCCTCGCGCTTTGCGCTGGTCGGCGTGTTCGTGGCGAAGTTCGCCGACGGGGTGAAGGTCGCGGTGACCGGCGCGTCCAACAATGGCGTGTTCCGCTGGAGTGAGGCCGAGAAGGCGCTGTCATCCGATTTCTCGGCGGGTGCGCTCGAAGGAATGTCGGTGCCCGCCGATGACATGATCGCGGATATGCACGGCTCTGCAGCCTACCGGGCGCATCTGATCGCCGTGCTGACCAAGCGGGCCGTTGCTGGCGTCAAGTGAGCTGACACTTTCCATATGAACGCCTTCGGCCCGACAAGGGCCGGGGGCGTTTTCGCGTGTCATTTCCATTCGGAAGAACCGCGTATCCGGCCCTGCACCGAATCGGGTGCAGGGCCCGAGGGCTGGTAATTGTCCGAAGCTTGGGCAAGTGTTGCGGCAACTGCCTTCGGAGGTGCCCATGGCGTTCGTCTTTTCTCCCCAACCACAACCCGCGCTGCCCCTAAGCGGCAGTGATGATTACTATCCTGTCGGTCGGATCTTCTGCGTGGGGCGCAACTACGTCGCGCATGCGACCGAGATGGGCAGCGAGGTCGACCGCGAGGCGCCGTTCTATTTCACCAAATCCTGCCATCACCTTTCGCGGAGCGGCGCCAGTTTCGCCTATCCGCCGGGCACACATGATTATCACCACGAGATCGAATTCGTGGTTGCCCTTGGGGCCGACATGTTTCGTGCCGAACCTTCGGCGACCATGGCTGCGATCTGGGGCTACGGTGTCGGGCTCGACATGACCCGGCGGGATCTGCAGGCGCAGGCCAAGGCGGCGCGCCGTCCCTGGGACATCTCGAAGGATTTCGAGGCGAGTGCCGTGTTCGGTGCCCTGACACCCCGTGCGAGGTTCGGAGAAATCGGCGATCAGCGCATCGCATTGAGCGTGAATGGGGAAATGCGTCAGGATTCGGTGCTGTCTGACATGGTCTGGCCGGTGGATGCGCTGCTCTCGCATCTGTCAGGGCTCTATCATCTGCGCGCCGGGGATCTGGTCATGATGGGCACACCTGCGGGGGTCGGTCCGGTGGTGGCTGGCGATATGCTCGAAGGCAGCATCGACGGGCTCGAATCCGTGACGCTCACGATCGGTGCCGCAAAGTAGAATGTCGGGAGGGTTCTGATGGAGATCGGCAAGGATACGGTGGCGATCGTCACCGGAGGTGCGTCAGGGCTGGGAGCGGCATCGGCAGCCGCGCTGGCGCAGGCCGGGGTGGAGGTGACGTTGTTCGATCTGGATGCAGAACGCGGCGCGGCGCAGGCCGAGGCGATCGGCGGGCATTTCGCGCCGGTGGATGTCAGCGATCCGTCTTCGGTCACGGCTGCCCTCGATGGTGTCTGGCAAAGACACGGCGCTTTGCATGTGGCGCTCAACTGTGCCGGGATCGGTCCCGCCGCCAAGACCGTTTCACGAGGAGAGGCGCATGATCCCGCGCTCTTTGCGAAGGTGATCGGGATCAACCTGATCGGCACGTTCAATGTCGCCTCGCAATCGGCAGCCTACATGGCGCGCAACGCGCCGCAGGGCCGTGACGGCGAGCGTGGCGTGATCGTCTCGACCGCCAGCGTCGCGGCCTATGAAGGGCAGGTAGGGCAGGTGGCCTATGCCGCATCGAAAGGCGGGGTGGTGGGCATGACGCTGCCCATGGCGCGGGACCTTGCGCCGCTCGGCATCCGCGTCTGCACCATCGCGCCGGGTCTGTTCCTCACGCCGCTGCTCGAAGGGTTGCCGCAGGAGGTCCAGGACTCGCTCGGCCAGCAAGTGCCGTTTCCGCCCCGGCTGGGTGATCCCGCGGAATATGCCGCGCTCGTGTGCCACATCCTCGGCAATGCGATGCTGAACGGTGAGGTGATCCGGCTCGACGGTGCGATCCGGATGGCACCCCGCTGAAATCACGGCGGATCCGTTACGTGCCGTCGTTCCTGGAGTCGATCGCAGCCGTGCGCAGGATCGCAGCCCCGATCATTGCGTTGAGCCGCGCCGGCGGCTACCAGATAGGCATGCACATGCCGCGCATCACTGTCAGAGTTCCTTGTGCCACGGGTTGGTTATGATCTGGATCGAAGCCCATTTTGCCGTCGTCGTCGCCGTGGCGATCACCATCCTTTCTGCCGTCGTCGTGCTGCAGCAGCGCCGTACGCCGCAATCGACAGCCGCATGGCTGTTCTTCATCCTGCTTGCGCCCTATCTCGCGCTGCCGCTGTTCCTGGGTCTGGGGTTCCGCAAGAGCGGCTCGCGCTTCACTGCCGTTCGCTTTCATGCCGAGGAAAGACATACGGCGCCGATCTCCAATCTCGACGATCTTTTCACGCATTACGGCCTGCCGCCCGCGTCAGGGTCCAACACGTTTCGGCTGGTCGAGGGCGGTGAGGAATGTTGGGACGAGGTGCTGCGCCTCGTGCGCTCGGCCACGCAGACGCTCGACATCACCTTTTACCTGATTGCCAAGGACTCGGTCGGTGAGGCCTTTGTCGAGGCCCTGACCGAACGTGTCCGCGCCGGGGTGCGGGTGCGTTTGATCATCGACCGGTTCGGCGGATTTCGCAGGCCCGGCAAGGCATTGGCCGAGTTTAGCGCGGCGGGGGGACTCTTGCATGATTTCTCGCCCTTCCTTCATCTGCCGGACAAGGGGCATCTCAACCTGCGCAATCACCGCAAGATGATCATCGCGGACGGCGCGCATGTCCTGTCGGGTGGCCGCAATATCGGTCTCGAATATCTGGGCCCTGATGCGCGCGAGGATCGCTGGAACGATCTGTCCTTCATTCTGGGCGGGCCGGTGGTGGCCACCTTCCTCGACGTGTTTGAATCCGACTGGGCCGCGACCGGCCGTACCGATCCCGCCTCGAAAATGAAGGTCACGGAAGAGGGCGAGACGGTTGCGCAACTGGTTCCCTCGGGGCCGGACATGGTGGACGATCCGATGCATGACGGTCTGGTCAGCGCGATCCACGCCGCACGCGAGCGGGTCTGGCTGGTGACACCGTATTTCCTGCCGACCGAACATCTGATGCATGCGCTCAAGACGGCGGCGCGGCGCGGCATCGACGTCCGCATCCTCGTGCCGCAATCCTCGAACCAGAGGATCGCGGATCTGGCGCGCGGATCCTACCTGCGTGCGCTTTCGGGGATGGGGTGTCAGATCCTGCAGTATCGGCCGGGCATGATGCACGCCAAGGCCTGGGTGATCGACGGTGCCGCTGCGGTGGGTTCCGCCAATTGCGACGTGCGCAGCATGTTGCTGAATTTCGAGATGATGTTGTTCGTGTATGATCGCGAGACCGTCAAACAGGTCGGCGACTGGTTTGGCCGACTCGTGCCGGCCTGCAGCGTTGGTGCAAAGCGGGCGGGACTCGTCCGCCGCCTGATCGAGGGCGTCTTTCGGCTGGGGGCACCGATCCTGTGATGAGCGAGACTTCGACCGATTTCCGGATCGCCAGCTACAATATACGCAAGGCGCTTGGCACAGACAGGCGCCGCGATCCCGACAGGATCATGGCAGTCGTCGCGGCTTTGAAGGCCGATGTGGTGATCCTGCAGGAGGCCGACCTGCGTCTCGGGGCGCGGCCCGCCGCCCTGCCACGCGACCTCATCGAAGCCCATACCAGCCTCGTGCCGGTGCACCTCGCGCGCAGCCCGGTGAGTCTGGGGTGGCACGGCATCGCGATCCTGACGCGTGCCGACATCGAGGTCGCCGGAATCTTTCAGCTCGATCTGCCGGGGCTGGAGCCGCGGGGGGCCGTGATCGTCGATCTGGCGCTGCCGACAGGGGAGTTGCGAGTCGTTGGAACTCATCTTGGCCTGCTGCGATCCTCTAGGCGCAAGCAGGTGTCGCACATCCGTGCGCAGCTGGCGGCGCTGCCGGACCGCGCCACGATCCTCGCCGGGGATCTGAATGAATTCTCGACGTCTGTCGGGCTGGGGCGTCTCTCGCCCGCATTCCAGATCCATGCGCCTGGGCGGACCTTTCACGCAAGACGCCCTTTCGCGGCGCTGGACCGGTTCGCGACCAACGATCTCGTGCAACTGATCCGCACCGGCGTGATGCACGATTCGCTTACGGCGCTTGCTTCGGATCATCTTCCGATCTGGGCCGATGGCCACTTTACCAAGCGCTGAGCGCGCAGGCTTTATAGCGATGAAAGTCCAGACCGGCCGGAGAGGAGATTCGGGCGCATCCCGCCGGGATATCCGTCTTACCCTCGGGAAGGTGTGGCGCAATCACCGCGTTCGGCCGTTTTCTGCCCGCCTCGGCGCCACTGTGAACAAGTCGGGGACAACTCGGCGATATCGCCGTTTTTCCCCTTCTTTGCGCCTGAATCTCCCTGTGGGTGAATCAGGAAATCCCCACACCTATGCGTATGCTCAGGGGGTCAACACTAAATATAGTGCAATATTTACAAAAATTCCGTTGACCATACCCCGGAAAATACGCGAGATTGTGCGAGCCGGGCAGAGAACCACAAGATGTAGTGGTCAGACCGCACGGGGACACAGACCGTAAATCCGCAGAGCAGGGAGATCCTGCAGGGCCGCATCACTCATGCGGACCCCGTGGGAGTGTCTGACCTCGTGACAGGGCAACCGCGCCGGGGCAACGGCGAGCGATGGAACACTTAACGGGGCAGCGACCATGAAAATCGAAAGAAAATTCACCAGATCCGGGCAGGACGCTTACGCAGACATCGACTTCGTTTCGACCGTTTCAGAGATCCGCAATCCCGATGGCAGCATCGTCTTTCACCTCGACAATGTCGAAGTGCCCGCGAAATGGAGCCAGGTCGCCAGTGACGTCATCGCTCAGAAGTATTTCCGCAAGGCCGGCGTTCCCGTCGCGCTGAAGAAGGTCGCCGAGAAGGGTGTGCCGGAATTCCTGTGGCGCTCGGTTCCCGCCACGGACGATACCAAGACTGTGGGCGAGACCTCCTCCAAGCAGGTATTCGACCGTCTTGCCGGTGCCTGGGCATATTGGGGCTGGAAGGGTGGCTATTTCACCAAGGAATCCGACGCGCGCGCCTATTTCGACGAGATGCGCCACATGCTGGCGACCCAGCGCGCCGCGCCCAACAGCCCGCAATGGTTCAACACCGGCCTGCACTGGGCCTATGGCATCGACGGACCGTCGCAGGGCCACTATTACGTCGACTACAAGACCGGCAAGCTCACCAAATCCAAATCCGCCTACGAGCACCCGCAGCCGCATGCCTGCTTCATCCAGTCGGTGAAGGATGATCTGGTCGGCGAAGGCGGCATCATGGATCTGTGGGTGCGCGAAGCGCGCCTGTTCAAGTACGGCTCCGGCACTGGCACCAACTTCTCCTCCCTGCGCGCGGCAAACGAGCCGCTCTCGGGTGGTGGCAAATCCTCGGGTCTGATGGGCTTTCTCAAGATCGGCGACCGGGCTGCCGGCGCGATCAAGTCGGGCGGCACCACGCGCCGCGCGGCCAAGATGGTGATCATCGACGCCGATCACCCGGATATCGAGGAATACATCAACTGGAAGGTCAAGGAAGAGCAGAAGGTCGCGAGCATCGTGGCCGGCTCGAAGATGCACGAGCAGAAGCTGAACCTGATCTTCGGTGCCATCCGCGAATGGGACGGCACAGCGGAGGATGCCTGCGACCCCAAGAAGAACGACGCGCTCAAGGCGGCGATCCGCGAGGCCAAAAAGGTCGCGATCCCCGAAACCTACGTGAAGCGCGTGCTCGACTATGCCAAGCAGGGATACGGTTCGATCGAATTCCCGACCTACGACACCGACTGGGATTCCGAAGCCTATGCGAGCGTGTCGGGCCAGAACTCGAACAACTCGATCCGGGTCACCGACGCCTTCCTGCGCGCCGTCAAGAATGACGGCCCCTGGGAGCTGATCCGCCGGACCGACGGTTCGGTCGCCAAGACCATCAAGGCGCGCGACCTCTGGGAAGATGTCGGCCACGCGGCCTGGGCCTGTGCCGATCCGGGCATCCAGTTCCACGACACCGTGAACGACTGGCACACCTGCCCCGAAGACGGTGCGATCCGTGGCAGTAATCCGTGCTCGGAATACATGTTCCTCGACGACACCGCCTGCAACCTCGCCTCGATGAACCTGCTCACCTTCCTCAAGGACGGCAAGTTCCAGTCCGATGATTACATGCACGCGACGCGCCTCTGGACCCTGACACTGGAGATCTCCGTCACCATGGCGCAGTTCCCGAGCCAGGAAATCGCGAAGCGTTCCTATGACTTTCGCACGCTCGGTCTTGGCTATGCCAATATCGGCGGATTGCTCATGAACATGGGTTTCTCCTATGACAGCCAGGAGGGTCGTGCGCTCTGCGGTGCGCTGACCGCGATCATGACCGGCGTCGCCTATGCGACCTCAGCCGAGATCGCCGGTGAGCTCGGCGCCTTTTCCGGCTACACCCGGAACCGCGATCACATGCTCCGCGTGATCCGCAACCACCGCAACGCGGCTTATGGCGCGTCGACCGGCTATGAAGGTCTCGCCACCAAGCCGGTGCCGCTGGATCACAAGGGCTGCCCCGACCAGTCGCTGGTCGATCTCGCGATGACCAGTTGGGACGAGGCGCTGCGCCTTGGCGAAGCTCATGGTTACCGCAACGCGCAGACCTCGGTCATCGCGCCCACCGGCACGATCGGTTTGGTGATGGATTGCGACACGACGGGCATCGAGCCGGACTTCGCGCTGGTGAAGTTCAAGAAGCTCGCCGGTGGCGGCTACTTCAAGATCATCAACCAGTCGGTGCCCGCGGCACTGGAAAAGCTGGGCTATGCCAGCAACCAGATCGAGGAGATCGTCGCCTATGCCGTCGGTCACGGGTCCATCGGCAACGCGCCGGGGATCAACCACACGGCGCTGATCGGTCACGGCTTCGGCCCCGCGCAGATCCAGAAGATCGAGGGCGCGCTCGCTTCGGCCTTCGACATCCGCTTCGTCTTCAACCAGTGGACGCTGGGCGAGGAGTTCTGCACCGGTGTCCTCGGTATCCCGACGGACAAGCTGAACGATCCGACCTTCGACCTGCTGCGTCACCTCGGTTTTTCCAAGCGCGACATCGAACTGGCGAACGACCATGTCTGCGGGACGATGACGCTGGAAGGTGCGCCGCATCTGCAGGAAGAGCATCTGTCGGTCTTCGACTGTGCCAATGCCTGCGGCAAGAAGGGCAAGCGTTACCTTGGCGTCAACAGCCACATCTACATGATGGCCGCGGCGCAGTCCTTCATCTCGGGTGCGATCTCCAAGACGATCAACATGCCCAACGATGCGACGATCACCGATTGCCAGAAAGCTTACGAGCTGAGCTGGTCGCTGGGTGTGAAGGCCAATGCGCTTTATCGCGACGGTTCCAAGCTGTCGCAGCCTCTCGCAGCCTCGCTGGTCGAGGATGACGACGAGGCGGCCGAGATCCTGGAATCGGGTTCGATGCAAGAAAAGGCCGCCGTGCTGGCGCAGAAGGTCATCGAGAAGGTGATCATCAAGGAAGTTCGCAACTCGATCCGCGAGAAGATGCCCGAGCGGCGCAAGGGCTACACGCAAAAGGCGGTTGTCGGTGGTCACAAGGTCTACCTGCGCACCGGTGAATACCAGGACGGTACGCTGGGCGAGATCTTCATCGACATGCACAAGGAAGGGGCGGGTTTCCGCGCCATGATGAACAACTTCGCCATCGCGGTGTCGGTTGGTCTTCAATACGGCGTGCCGCTCGAGGAGTTCGTCGATGCCTTCACCTTCACCAAGTTCGAGCCCGCGGGCATGGTGCAGGGCAACGACAGCATCAAGAATGCGACCTCGATCCTCGACTACATCTTCCGCGAACTGGCAGTGTCCTATCTCGACCGCACGGACCTCGCGCATGTGAAACCCTCGGGCGCGTCCTTCGACGATCTTGGCCGGGGCGAGGAAGAAGGCGTTTCGAACGTGAAGGAAATCTCCGACACGGCCGCCTCGCGCAGCCTCGAAGTGCTCAAGCAGATCAGCTCGACGGGCTACCTGCGCAAGCGCCTGCCGCAGGATCTGGTGGTGCTGCAGGGCGGAATGGCCGATTCGGTCGCAGCCCTCAACACGCTGGTGCCGCAGGCGGCGTCGGGTGGCGGCGCCGCGGTGGCCTATGCGACCTCTGCGACCTCCACCGCGTCGAACGCGTCTTCGAGTGGCGGCATGCCGGTCAACGCCGCCTCGCGGGCCAAGATGCAGGGCTACGAAGGCGAGGCCTGCGGCGAATGCGGCAACTACACGCTGGTGCGCAACGGCACCTGCATGAAGTGCAACACCTGCGGCGGCACGTCCGGCTGTAGCTGAAGCAACTGAGAGCAATATCGGAGCGCAGGACCCATGGTTCTGCGCTCCTTTTCTATTTGCCCGAATTCATGATTTCGTCGATGTCTTTCGAAGATGTTCTGAATGGGAAGGAGCGCATATCCCAATGTGCGTCGGCTTCTGAAATATCTCTGAGACTCTGATCTAGGTCCGTCCGTCGCCTGCTCGACAGATCCCGCCTACGGTTCATTCGAGAACGCGGCCGTTGCCTTTGCTGGACAGTGGGAACGCTGCCTTGTCCCGGGTCTAGATTGTAGACGTGGCCGTCACCCGAACCGCTGGCGTTTTTGGGGCAGATGCGAGTTTGTCCACCTCTGCGCTGAGTGTCGCCCCGAGCAGAGCTGCCGCCGAACCGGATCCGTCGCTCACCTCGGCCCCCGAGGCGTCGGCTGCGAAGGTTTCAGCGCGCGCGCGGGACGTAGCGCTTGCAGCCGGGCTCAGACGGACCGTGACCGGATCGGCCAGTGTACCTGTCGGCAGGGCATAGACGGCACCGACATCGTCTTCGGTGTGGATCGCTGCGGTGCACAAGGGGCGGTCCAGCGGAACGGCCTCGGCAGGATCCGAAACCACCGTCGATCCGATCGTCGCCGCGGGAGTCTGGTCCAGCAGGTCGAGCGCCAGTCCGCCCCCAACATCGATCCCCGCAAGGATCGGCGGGCGGTACTGCGTGCCGCCCGTCACGCGCTGGATCTGGTTGCTGAGGCTTTCGATGTCCGAAATGAGATAGTGGCAGTCCTCGGTCTTGAGCGCCAGATTGGCAAGGTATCGGGGAAGATCGACGCCGACCACGGCGGCCTTTCGCGTGACCAGCCTGTCCGCAAGCGCCTCATCGGTCTGATCCCAGCCATCGATGCCGGAAAACAGCATCACGACCGACCGCGCCGGTCCTGTCGGCAGAAGAATGTGATTGGCGGGAAGGGTCCCGGTGGCGAATGCCGGGGCGGCCCCCGCACTCGTGAAGGTCCAGACCAATGCAGCCGCATCCGTCACAACCAGGAGCAGGGCCGCCACCAGGATCAGCCTCCGGCTGCGGGACACGCCTGACGCAATTTGCGAAATATCCAATGCAGTCTCTCCAATCCCTAGTGCACCACTTCCCCCAGGTGACCATCCCGGTTGGCGTAGGCCGTGATACTCACCCGAGGCTTTCCCTGAGGTTACTTTTCAGCAAGCTATACGGTCGACGACCGTTCTGGAAATGGCGATCACCGATAAAGAGGCGTGCCGCGAGCGGGAAGACGCCCATGACCGAGCGCGGCTCATCGATGACGAATAGTGGCAGCCTACAGTTTGCTTACAAAGAAGTAAGGTTCGCACAAAGCTGAGGTGCACTGCGCGCGTCAGAAATCCTTCCAAGACGGGGCTCCCGAAAGGTGCGCCGATGAAGGGAAGGATGCGCGTGATGGATCTGGCCGAAGACTGCATTTTGGTCCTGCAGGGCGGCGGTGCCCTTGGGGCCTATCAGGCTGGCGCCTATGAGCAACTGGCGGCGGCGGGGCGGTCGCCGGACTGGGTGGCGGGCATCTCGATCGGGGCGATCAACGCGGCGCTGATCTGTGGCAACCGTCCGAAGGATCAGCTTGCGGCACTGCACGCGTTCTGGGACAGGGTCACCTCACGCCTGACCGCGACCCCCTGGATCCTCGACGGCAGCCGAGCGATCTTTGGCGAAATCGCTGCGGCCAGCGCGGCGGTGTCCGGTGTGCCGGGCTTCTTTCGGCCCCGCAACCCCCTCGGCTTCCTGACGTCCGCATCGCATCAGCCGCTGAGCTTGTACGACACCATGCCTTTGCGAGCGACGCTGCTGGAATTGGTGGATTTCGACTATCTCAACGCGGCGGGCCCCCGTCTGAGCGTTGGGGCAGTCGACGTGGAAACCGCGAATTTCGCCTATTTCGACAGTCATGACATGCGCATAACGCCCGAGCACATCATGGCCAGCGGCGCGCTGCCGCCGGGCTTTGCACCTGTCGAGATCGAAGGTCGTTTCTACTGGGATGGCGGGCTCGTATCGAATACGCCGCTGCAATACGTGATGGATGCGCTTGGCGAGGGCCCGGTCTGCATCTTTCAGGTCGATCTGTTCAGCGCCCGGGGCAGCCTGCCGAAGGGTCTGACCGAGGTCGGGCAGCGAACCAAGGATATCCAGTATTCCAGCCGCACACGTCTGACCACCGACCGCTACCGGCAACTCCATGCCATACGGGCTGCGGCCATCCGGCTGTCGGCACGGCTTCCTGAAGAGATGCGGGACGATCCGGATCTTCTGGCGCTGACCTCGGTCGGTCCCGATTGCCCGATCACGCTGGTCGAACTGATCCACCGCAAGGACATCTTCGAAGGGGACGCCAAAGATTACGAATTCTCGCGCATCTCGATGACCGAGCACTGGCGCGAAGGAGGTGCCGACGTCCAGCGCACGTTTGCAAGCCGCGAATGGAAGCACCGAAAACCGGGTCAGGAAGGGCTGCAGCTCTTAGATGTGACGTCCCCCACCGGTGAACGACTGCACATGGATAGGATCACGATATGACCAACGATCATGTGCACAACTACCTGGCCGCGGAGGGTTGAATCCCGCCGCGCCACAGCACGCCTCACGTCTACACAATGCAACGAAAGAGACCGACATGACACCGACCACGACAGTTTCTCCCGACAGACATATTCTTGCGACGCGGCTTCTCCATGCCGGTCTGGCCCTTGCCGTCATCACCCAGCTTCTGACCAGTCTGGTCCTCGAGCCTGCCGAGGACGGTCATGCCGGGAACCTCTATTTCGAGATCCATGAATATGGTGGCCTTGCGGCCTTTGCCTGCGTGCTCGCATTTTGGATCGTCGTCGCGGTCCGCCGACGCGGAACCGAAGCCGGTGCGCTCTGGCCGTGGTTCTCCGGAGCCCGCCTTTCGGCGCTGGGACGCGATATCCGCGTGCATCTGTCCAGCCTGCGCCACCTCCGCCTGCCGGAACACGACGAGAATGCGGCGCTGCCGTCGGCGATCCACGGGCTGGGCCTGCTGCTCGTGACGGCGATGGCAGCGACTGGCACGATCTACTACGTCATCAACCAGGGCGATCCGGATGCGGGCGGTCTCGTCGGGATCGTCATGTTCATCCACACCACGCTGGCGAACCTCGTCTGGGCCTATCTCATCGGCCATGCGGGCTTTGCCATCCTGCAGCACGGCTTCAACGATTACAGCCTGCGCAACATGTGGTCGCTGCGCCCCAACACCGAACAAGGAAAATAAGCCATGAATCTCAAGGACAAGGTCTGCATCATCACGGGCTCCGCCAGCGGCATCGGCCATGCCATCGCAAAGCGCTACGTCGCGGATGGCGCGCGGGTCGTCATCGCCGATCTCAAGCTGGATGCGGCACAGAAGACCGCCGATGCGCTGACGGCCGAAGGGCCGGGCAAGGCGATGGCGGTCGAGATGGACGTGACGGACGAGGCGCAGGTCAATGCAGGCGTGCTGAAAGTGGTTGAGACCTGGGGCGTCGTCGATGTCCTAGTCTCCAATGCCGGGATCCAGATCGTGCATCCGCTGCAGGATTTTCCGTTCAGCGCGTGGAAGAAACTGCTCGCGATCCATCTCGACGGCGCTTTCCTGACCTCCAAAGCGGTGCTGACGCACATGTACGAGGCGGGCTCCGGCAGCATCATCTTCATGGGCTCGGTCCATTCCAAGGAGGCCTCGCCGCTCAAATCCGCCTACGTCACCGCCAAGCATGGCCTGATGGGCCTCTCCAAGGTGATCGCCAAGGAGGGCGGGACCAAGGGGGTGCGATCGAACGTGATTTGCCCGGGCTTTGTGCGCACGCCGCTGGTGGAAAAGCAGATCCCAGAACAGGCGAAGGATCTCGGGATTTCCGAGGAGGATGTCGTCAACAAGGTGATGCTGGGCGAGACCGTCGACAAGGAATTCACCACCGTCGAGGATGTTGCCGAGATCGCCTGGGTCTTTGCTGCGTTCCCCACCAATGCCCTGACCGGCCAGTCGCTGAATGTGAGCCATGGCTGGTCGATGACCTGAAGACAGGCACCGGCGCTGCTTTCCGACTGATCCGCCAATACCGGGGGCACGCGCCCCCGGCACGGCACCCAACCCGGCGACGCATATCGAAAAGTCGCCCTACATCGAAGGATTACGGCAATGAACGAACTGATTGTCATCGGATACGACACTTCCGAAAAGGCCGAGGCCGGTCGCCTCGAGCTGATGGGCATGGCCAAGGAATACCTGGTTGAGGTCGCCGACGCCGTCGTCGCCACCGCCGACAAGGAGGGCAATATCAAGCTCAACCAGATGGTGAACCTGTGGACCGCCGGTGCCGCGGGCGGCGCGATCTGGGGCATGCTGATCGGCCTGCTGTTCTTCAACCCGGTTGTGGGGGCTGCCGTGGGCGCCGGTGCCGGGGCGCTTTCGGGGGCGCTGACGGATTACGGCATCAACGACAATTTCATGAAGGATGTCTCGACCGTGCTGCAGCCCGGGCAGGCGGCCCTTTTCCTCATGATGCGCACCGAGGCGAGCGATCGCGTGATCGAACGGCTGGGGCTCAAGGGCGGGCGCATCCTGCGCACCAACCTCGACCGCAGCAAGGAAGAGCACCTGCGGCGCACCTTCCATCACGTCCATGCAGAACTGGCTGAGGATGCAGTCCCGGCCGCCTGAGGCTCGAGAGACAGGGCAGGGCGGCGGCGCGTCGTCCTCCCCCTTCACTTCAAAAGCGAACCGGGTTTCGGATCAGAACCTCAGAACCTGTGGAAACTTGACCGAGACCTTGAGGCCCGGAGCGTTGTCAGACAGGGTCAGGCGTGCTGCGTGACGGTCGGCGATGCTCTTCACAAGGGCCAGACCAAGGCCGTTGCCCTCGCTCGCGCGGGCCGCGTCGCAGCGGTAGAAGGCGGTCAGCACCTTTTCGCGGTCCTCTTCCGGGATGCCGGGGCCGGTATCGGCTATGTCGATACGCGCGCCTGTCCCGTCGCGGGACAGGGAGAGGTCAATGTGATTGCCGACGGTGCCGTGACTGACCGCATTCTGCAGCAGGTTCACCACGAGTTGTTCGATCATCCCGGGATCGCCGGGCACACGCAGAGGATCGCCTTGACCCAGATCGAGATGCAGGCTCTGACCGCTTTCCTCGGCGACGACGGCATATGTCTCGCCGAGATCCTGCAACAGGGCGGGCAGATCGACGGAGCCGTCCTGCGTCCCGCTTTCCGCGTCGTCGATCCGTGCGATCCTCAGAATGGTTTCGAAAGTGGCCGTCAGCTTTGAAAGCTCATCGCGCGACACTTCGATCACTTCCCTCGGATTTTCACCTTTTTCGGAAAAAGCGAGCGCTCTTTCCAGACCGAGAAGCGCGCGCGAAAGGGGGCGCTTGAGATCGTGCGCGATACTGGTCGCGCTGGTCTTGGATGCTGTCATGAGTTCCGAGAGGGCGCCGAGGTGGCGGTTCATGATCCGCGCGATCCGGTCGATCTGGTCATTCGCGGGCGAGAGCGCGATCCGCGCCGACATGTCGCCCTGCGCCACATCCTCGAGCGTCTGACCGACCCGCTCGAGTTTGGCCTGTGTCCGCCTGCTCATGACATAGCCGATGCCGACCGATACCATCGTCATGATCCCTCCGAGACCCAGAAGCGCACGCGCCATCGTCGATTCCACGTTCCGGACGAAGCGGAGATCCCGCCCGACGATCAGCGTGTGATCCGCGATCCGCACCGCCGTCAGTAAATAATCCTGAGCGGCCGTGTCGCTGCCGGGCTCCGGGACCCGTCTTGTCGTCCAGCCAAGGAAATCCGGGCTTATGTCCGGCTCGCCCGCAATTCTTTTGCTGGTATCGTCATAGAGCACGGCAAGGCGATGCGTCTGTCTGAAGGCCGGCGACATGCGCATCAGCGTGCTCCGGAGCCCCTCCAGACCCTCGCCTTCGTATTCGGCGCGCAGGGAGGCGACGGCGGAAGTGATCTGGGATTTGAGATCCGCCTCGAGACTGTCCCTGATGTAAAAATGCGCCGTGAATCCCAGCACGCAGAGCGACAGCACGAAGGCGAACATGCCGTAGACGGCGGTGCGGAAGGCCGCACCTGAAAGGATGTTACCGCGGTCCATGCATGGAATATCCCGAATTGCGCATCGTATGGATCAGCGGAACGTCAAAGGGCTTGTCCACCTTGCTGCGCAAACGGCTGACATGTGTCTCGACGACGCTGGTATTGGGATCGAAATTGAAGCTCCAGACCTTTTCCAGCAGCATCGTGCGCGTGACCACCCGGCCCGCATTCCGCATCAGGATCTCGAGCAGGCGAAATTCCTTGGACTGCAGGTCGATGACGGTGTCCTGACGACGCGCCGTTCGGGACAGCAGATCCAGCGTCAGATCATGAACCTTGAGCTCCGCGACTTCTGCCGTCTCGCTGCGCCGCCGCGTCAAGGCACTTACCCGTGCCAGAAGCTCCGAGAAATGAAAGGGTTTGGCGAGGTAGTCATCGGCGCCGGATTCGAGACCTTCGACCCGGGCCTCGACATCCCCCAGCGCCGTCAGCATCAGGACAGGCACCGACTTGCCCGCCGCCCGCAGCGCTTTCAGAACGCTGAGCCCGTCCATGCCCGGCATCATCCGGTCCAGGATGACGACGTCGCAATCATTGTACATGCAATAGCTCAGCCCGTCGCGACCGTCGCCCACGTGATCCACGCTGTGACCCTGTTCTTCCAGACCCGACACCACGAAGGTCGCCATCTTCAAGTCATCTTCGACCAGCAGGATTTTCATGGGAGCCCTCCAGAAACGGCCTCGATCCGTCACATCCCCAAGGCGGACGGCGAGGCGGATGCATATCTTAACGACGCTTTTCGCTGCCGGGGCAAGTCGTGAGGACGTTTCTGTATAAAATGTAAGGCTCAGGCAATGCGGAGGATCGGAACAAAGGCGACTGTCGCCCATGATTTTCGTCCTGATCGAGGGGACCCTCACCGTGCTCGCGCAGCAACCTGTTGGGGGAACAGCCGGTCGCCGTTCCAGCCCAAAAGACCTTGTGACCCCGGATTTCCTTTGCGAAGTGAACATCCGTATTTCTGGCGGCAGGCATCGCCGGTGGTTTGGACAAGATCTCCGGGGGCAAGGTGCCCCCGGAGCCTACAAGTTTCAATGAAGGATCAGCTGTTGGCGAAACGGATTGCGCGGCCCCAATGAGTGTCTCCCAACATTGCGGAAACGATCGTCACCTTGTCGCCAACCCTGTACCCGCCGAGATCGGTCTTCCTGCTGGATCCGATGTCGAATTTGTAAACGGTGCCGCTCATGAGAGTGACCGTGTGCGTCGCTTCGTCGACAGATTGGACGATGCCGGTCACATCGGCGGAATGCACAGGCGCGATGGAGCGTCCGACATGTGTGCCGCCTTCGGTGTCGGCGACGATGACGACCTCATCGCCGACCTTGTAGCCGCCAAGATCGGTCTTCTTGCTGGAGCCAAGCCCGAACTTGTAGGCCTCGCCATTTGCGAGGGTGACGGTCTTGTCTGCTTCGTTGACGGCTTTCACCGTTCCGACGAGGCGGGCGGAATAGTCGGCGCTGATTGTCCGCGCTTCGTTCCTGTCGCCCACCTTGTTCCAGTTGATGGCAACGATATCACCGGGTCGGAAGCCGGACAGGACGTCGTGCTTGTCGGTCATGTTGTTGAAGCTGTAGACCATGCCATCTGACAGGGTCACGGTCATGCCCGTATCGTCGAGCGATCTGATCTTGCCGATGGCTTCATCTGCCGATGCAAATCCTGCGCTCAGGATGGCTGCACTCAGCGCGAGAGAGAATAGGGAAGTACGCATTTTGGTCATTCCTCGTTGTACCGCCTGATTGGCGGAGGTTTATGACCGGGCCGATAACTTGCTTCGCGACATATCTTCGTTCTGCGGGGTCCGGATGTGGACATTACAGCACCACGAGTTTTCGCCGACTGTGTCTGCTCCTTACGTTTTTGACAGCTTTTGGTGTTTGGTGGCGACGACGCGGGGAGCTTTGGCAGACGCTTCGGGCTGCGAAGTCAGATCACTGACCGACCACTCAATTGAGATCGGGGAGGAGCCTTGCATGGCGGCGCATCGCGGCAATGGCCTCACCGAAGGTGCGGATGCCGCGGGCTTCGAGAACCGGCAGGAGACGTACCAGAACCTCGGCGGTCGCGATGGCGTCGCCGGTCGCCGTATGCCGCGCCGCGCCATCGATGCGCACGCAAAGCCTCTCGGCAATAGCATCGAGCGTGTGGGTTTCGGTCTGACCGTAGACCACGGCCGAAAGCAGCACCGTGTCCAGAACGGGGTTGTCGAAAACCTGACCCAGCGCGGCTTCGTGGCGCTTGAGAAAGGCCAGATCGAAGGGCGCGTTATGAGCGACGAGTACCGCATCCCGCGCAAAGCCATGCAGCCTGCGCAGCGCTGTGACGGGATCGGGCGCGTCGCCGACCATTTCATCCGTGATGCCGTGGATGCGCGACGAGCCCGGTGGGATGGGGCGACCGGGATTGACCAGCGTTTCGCAAGTCTCGCCCCGCACGAGGCGGTTGCCGAGAACCCGCACCGCACCGATCTGCACGATCTCGTCGCGCGCGGTGTCGAGCCCCGTGGTTTCGAGATCGAACACAACGAAGGTCAGGGCCGAGAGCGGCATGTCGGCGATCTGGCAATCGGCGACCTTGTCGCTGAGGTCGAAATCGAAGACGAGCGGCCGCTCGGCCATCACCTCGTCCTCGACCTCTATCGCGAGCATGAAGCCGAGGCCCTGCAAGGCGGGCCTGATGCGCGCCTTTACCGTGCCGCTCCCGTCAGCCGTGGCGAGGCTGGCATCGACGAACTTGGCATCTTCGCGGTTCGTAAGTTCGGCGAGCGCCGTGTCGAGCCCGGCGCGGTCGAGATAGTCGTGGATCGAGCGCCCGAGCCCGAGCGTTGCCACGTGACCGAGGGCATGCACGCACTGGCGGTCGTAGAGCATCACCCGGTCCGCATCGTCCACCAGCATGATCGCAACCGGAATCTCCGAGAGCAGCGCGGCGAGGTGGGTGTTTTCCTCTTCGACTGCGCGCGTGGCGCTGTCGACGCGGGCATCGAAGTCCTGCTGCATTTCAGAGAGTTCGCGGCAGAGAGCGGCCGAGGCCGGACCTAGATCGCCCAGAGGACGGAGGTCAGAGATGTCGACATCGCCCGTCACGCCGCCATGTGCCCGCGCACGGAGTGCGGCCGAGAACCGGCTGATGGCCCGTGCCACATCGTCGAATAACAGCCAGGCCAGCACTGTCACGAGAACTGTGCCGAACGCGGCGACGATGCCCAGAGTTGCGAGGGCGGTCAGGGCTTCGGGAGAGCGCTTCCAGGCGAGGAAGATTCCTGCGGAAATCGCCGCGACATTCCCAAGGATCATCAGAGCGAAGATCGTCAGGAGGCGCAGGCGAAGTCCAGACAGCATCGTTCAGGTCCCCGCACAGACGGCGCGCGTGACCGGATCGTCCTGTCCCGTCTCGATCCACGCGGTCTCGGGCACCGATCCGTCCTCCCGCAGGACGACGTCGGGAAGCAGATCAGCCCGGCGTCCGGCATTGCAGTCGAAAACCGCACGGACGCGCTGCGCGGGTATCCAGCGGCCAAAGACGAACAGGCTGGTCAGCCTTTGACCCTCGATGGCATCGTTGCGCAAGGCACCCGCATGGTCGACGGCGATGAAGCGGTCGATATAGGGGAAGGCATAGGTCCAGGGGCGCCAGAGCGCCTTGTTTTCATGCATCGTCGCCACTTCGACGCCCTCGGGAAGCGCAGCGGCATTGCGCGAGAACCATGAATATTCGAGCGATATCGACGCCGTCAGCATCGCGGCCCCGGCGACGACCGGAAACAGCCAGCGCGGCAGGATCGGCACGAAGCGCCGCAGGATCAGGACCACGCCTCCGGCGGCAATGCCTGCCACGATGACGGCGATCAGTTCGAACAGCACGAGGATTCCTTTCGGTTTAACGGCACGTCTAGGGTATGCCACGGCCCTGCGCGGCAGCAGATTGCATCGTTCGCACGACCACGAAGGCGTTGCGCAGGTGGCTGCGCTCGAAATCGCTGAGCGTGGCCGGGGCCATGAAGTTGTCGGGTTTTTCGTGGTGAGCGATCTGGCGGGCCTGATGATCCAGGCGGGTTTGCGCGATGAGATCATAGGCATCCAGAAGATCTCGCGCGCCGCTTTCCGAGATGATGCCCGCCGCCTTGGCGGCCTCGATCCTTGAGCGCGTGTTGACCGCCGTCAGTCGCCCGCGCAAGGCGTAAATGCGGCCCAGATCGACGATCGGAACCACGCCGTTCATCTTGAGGTCGATGCGATGACGGTGTTCGCCCGAGCGAAAGGTGGCCAGGCCGCGCCAGAGGCCGAGCGGCGGCGCGT
Organism: Rhodobacterales bacterium; assembly: GCA_038260405.1. Lineage (GTDB taxonomy): Bacteria > Pseudomonadota > Alphaproteobacteria > Rhodobacterales > Rhodobacteraceae > Puniceibacterium. The sequence goes on from JBBSNW010000011.1 coordinate 87,471, forward strand.
GCCCAAGAAAGTTCGACATCATATGCGCGACGAAGATCGAATTGCGCGAGGCATTCTCCAGCGTCTCGGTCTGCAGGCCCGCATGCAGGCTCCGGTCACCGCCGATGGGCCGCAGGTCGAACATGACCGAGGCGAGCATCTGCGCCTCCTTGTCGGGGCGTGCGATCCAGCTCTGGAAGTACCTGCGCCAGACGCGCACCGGCTGGCGCCAGCGCGGATTGGTGGCCATCATGTCGCCCGGACAGAAGACGTAACCGCAACGGTCGAGCCCATCCGAGACGAAGCGGGCGAGATCGTCGAAATAGGAGTCATGTTCGTCGGTTGCCTCGTCGGACAGCATGAGGACGTTGTCCTGATCGGAAACACCGGTCTGCTCGCGCCGCCCCTGACTGCCGCAGGCCAGCCAGAGATAGGGCACCGGCGGCGGTCCGAGATGTGCCTCGGCCAGTGCCAGCAAACGGCGGGTCACGGCATCGGCGACGTCGGTCACGAGCCGCGTCGTGACATCGTGCCGGTTGCCCGCTCCGACGAGCTGGGCAAGAAGTTGCGGAATGCGCCTGGTGATCGCCGCAAGCGCAGCGAGGTCCGGTGCATGGGCCGCATCGCCGATGATCTCGGACGAGGAGTCCGCCTGAAACCGGGTGAGGTCGGTCTGGGTGACGATCCCGACGAGCCCCGTTTCGCCGACGATCGGGACATGGCTGATGCCACGCTCCATCATCAGGTGCAGCACGTCCGATCCGATGGCATCTGGCGGCAGCGTGACGGGATCGGCCGTCATGACTCGGGCGACGGCGGTGTCGGGGTCCAGCCGTTCGGCCACGACGCGGCCCGAAATGTCGCGGATCGTGAGGATGCCGCAGAGGCGGCGCTGGTCCAGCACCATCAACGAGGAGATCCGGGCATCCCGCATCATCACCGCTGCCTGCGCGAGTGTCGTGTCCGGGCTCACGGTTCTGAGGTTCGTCGACATCAGGGCGGCGACCGGGGTCTGTGTCAGGCTGCGCTTGGAGGCGCGGGGCGGAAGCGATCGTGCGAAGAAATCGTGGATCGCCGCATCACCCTCGACCATGGCGTTGAAATGGGGCGCGGGGAGCAGAAGAAGTTCGGTGGCGACGGTGGCGCGCGCATTGGTCACGGAAATGCCGTCCCGGATCAGGCCGCGCTCGCCAAAGACATTGCGCGGACCCAGTGAAGACAGAAGTCCGCCATCGGCATCGGTGATCTCGACCTCGCCCGAGTGGATGAGAAACAGGCCGGGCAGAGCCTCGCCCACGCGGCAGATCTGGTCATCTTGCGAGAAGTTCCGGACCTCGATCACGGCCGCAATGGCGTCGAGTTCCGAGGTGGAAAGGCCTTTCCACGGATGAACGGTGGCGAGAAAATCCGCGATGCTCATGGCCACCCTCCTTCCTGAAAGCGCCCGGCCCGCCTTTCGGCGGACCGGTATTCGGTGTGATGGCGCGGGCAGCGAAACGGCTGCCCGCGCAAGGGATCAATGGTCGGTTGCGGCACCGGCGCCACGCGGCACGCGGACACTCTCGACCAGTTCCTTGATGTATTCCGGCGTCGGCGCGGTGCTGCGCGCCACGAGCCAGGCCACGAGGAAGTTCAGGACTGCCCCGATCGCACCGATGGCCGTGGACTGGACCCCCAGCAGCGCGCCGGAAATCGTGTCCTCGAACTGGTTGGTTCCGGGAATGAAGAACCAGCCCTTGTGCATGAAGATATACACCACGGTGAAGATCAGACCGGTCAGCATCCCGGCCACGGCCCCCTTGTCGTTGATCGATGTGGAAAAGATCCCCATCATCAGCGCCGGGAAGATGGTCGCCGCCGCGATGCCGAAGGCCAGTGCCACCGTCTGGGCCGCGAACCCCGGAGGATTGAGGCCCAGATAGGTCGCCACCGCGATCGCCACGGCCATGGAGATTCGGGCCGACAGCAATTCCCCCTTTTCCGAGATATTGGGGTTTATCGTGGCCTTGATCAGGTCATGACTGACCGCCGACGAGATGGCGAGCAACAGGCCCGCCGCCGTAGACAGCGCTGCCGCAAGACCACCCGCCGCAATCAGGGCGATCACCCAGCCGGGAAGCTGCGCGATTTCTGGGTTGGCCAGAACCAGGATGTCATTGTTGACCTCCAGCTCGTTGCCCTGCCAGCCACGATCGGCAATCTGGTCGTTAAACTCGGCATTGCTGTCGTTGTAGTACTGGATGAGCCCGTCGCCGTTCTTGTCGTCAAAAGCGATGAGGCCTGTGACTTCCCAGTTGCGGATCCAGTCGGGGCGGCTTTCATATGCGATGGGCTGCTCGGCCGTTCCGTTCGGATAGAGCGTGTCGACGATGTTGAGCCGCGCCATGGCACCTACTGCCGGGCAGGTGAGGTAGAGCAGCGCAATGAAGACCAGCGCCCAGCCTGCCGACCAGCGTGCATCCGCGACGCGCGGCACGGTGAAGAAGCGGATGATGACATGCGGAAGGCCCGCGGTGCCGATCATCAGCGACAGGGTGAACAGCACCATGTTGATGACCGCCGAGGGTGATCCATCCTGTGCTGTATAGGCGCCGAAGCCGAGTTCCTGAACCACCTGGTTCAGACGTCCCAGCAGCGGCTCTCCGGAGGCCTGGTGTTCGCTGAAGAGGCCAAGCGGCGGAACCGGATTGCCGGTGAGCTGCAGCGAGATGAAGATTGCAGGGATGGTGTAGGCCAGGATCAGCACGCAATATTGCGCGACCTGCGTGTAGGTGATGCCCTTCATCCCGCCGAGAACGGCATACATGAAGACGATGGCCGCACCGATATAGAGCCCGGTTTCGTTCGACACTTCGAGGAAGCGCGAGAAGGCGACACCGGCGCCGGTCATCTGACCAATGACATAGGTGGTCGAGGCGATGATCAGGCAGAGAACCGCAACGAGACGCGCGCTCGCGCTGTAGAAACGGTCACCGATGAATTCGGGCACGGTGAACTTGCCGAACTTGCGCAGATATGGCGCGAGCAGCAGCGCAAGCAGCACGTAGCCGCCGGTCCAGCCCATGAGGTAGGCGCTGGCGGGGTAGCCCGCAAAGGCGACGATGCCCGCGAGAGAGATGAAAGAAGCCGCCGACATCCAGTCGGCCGCCGTGGCCATGCCGTTCATGACGGGATGCACGCCGCGTCCGGCAGCGTAGAATTCGGCCGTCGTTCCGGCACGGGCCCAGATGGCGATGCCGATGTAGAGCGCGAAACTCGCGCCGACGACCAGCAGGTTGAGGGTATATTGATCCATGTCTCTTTACTCCTCGTCGACGCCGTAATCGCGATCGAGCTTGTTCATGCGCCACGCGTAAAAGAAGATCAGGACCAGGAAGACCAGGACCGAACCTTGCTGAGCGAACCAGAACCCCAGATCGGTTCCGCCGATGCTGATCCCGGACAAGAGCGGGCGCAGCAGGATGCCGAATCCGAAGCTCACCAGGCCCCAGATCGCGAGGCTTATGTAGATGAGACGGAGATTGGCCTTCCAGTAGCCGCTTCCATCGCTATCGGCGCGTCGCACCGGTCTGTTCTCTCTGTCGGCCATCGGCCTTCCTCCTCCTTTTGCGCCAGTAAGCTGGCATCATATTCAGGACCTTAGGGCCTTAATGGCAGCCGGACAATCATTGCGCGCAGCCTGTGACGGCAGGATGGCGTCGATCGGCCGAAATGCGGGACGAGGCAGGCTGTGGAGGCGCCGGGGTATGGGTCTTTGAGCTTGTTGCAGCGCAATCGCCGCGTTGCCTCGCACGAGGCGCATATGTCTCCTGCGCGCAGATGCCGCACCTGTCGGGGGCTTGCAGGCGTACCGATTCACTTTGCGAGCGACCGCCTGCGGTTCACGGGGCGGATGTCATTCCGGGTGGAGCATCGGCGCGGCCCACGCCCTTGCAGGATGGATGCTCCTATCCGGGCCAGAAGATCAGATCATCAGACCGTTCGATCTGAACGAAAAATCCGTCTCTCTTCCGATGATCACATGGTCATGCACCGTCACGCCGATGGTCTGGCAGGCCGCTTCGATCTGCTCCGTCATGCTGATGTCCGGCGCGCTCGGAGTGGTATCCCCGGACGGGTGGTTGTGGACCAGAATGATCGCGGAGGCGTTCAGTTCCAGCGCGCGCTTCGCGACCTCGCGCGGATAGACCGGCACGTGGTCGACCGTTCCCGAGGCCTGCGCTTCGTCGGCGATCACCTTATTCTTCCTGTCGAGGTAGAGAACGCGGAACTGTTCCGTGTCCCTGTGCGCCATGGCGGTACGGCAATAGGCGATGAGGGCGTCCCAGGACGAAACGACGTCGCGCTGGAATGCCTTTGCCTTGGCCATGCGCTGCGCCATCGCCTCGGCGATCTTGAGCTGGAAAAACACCTTGTCGGTGGTCCCGTCCACCTTCGAGAGCCGATGCTCGGACGCCGATACTACGCCGCTCAGGTCCCCGAATTCCGCCAGAAGGCGTTTTGCGAGCGGCTTCACGTCGATGCGCTCGATCGCATTGAAAAGCAGCAGCTCGAGCAATTCGTAGTCGGGCATGGGGTCGTGCCCGCCGCGCAGAAAGCGCTGGCGCAGACGCTCCCGATGACCGTGGTAATGTGGGCGCTGATTGCCCTGATCGTCGGTGACAAGGCCACCGCCCGCGGCATTGGCAGGCGACAACCGGTCGACATGTGCATAGGACGGGGCATAGGCCGACCTCGCTTCCACTCCAGCGGGCACGGAACGGGCTTCGAGATCTCTCAACCCTTGCAGCGCATCTTCGGAGAAGCCGACATTCTGGTGGTGAGTTCGCGTCGGACGCGCTTTCCTGGGTGGCTCCGCCTCTGGTTTGCGACCCGGGGCGAGGCGCTTGCTGATCCATTCCGGCAGCCGATTGACCATTTTATGCCCCCGCCAACCTTGTTGCGACAGGATCACGCCGGGCGTGGTCGGCAGCGTCTTTGTCGCAGGGTTTTGCCGCTGCCCCGCATATGTCAAAATCGACGGCGACCGGCCGGGCAACCGTGGGCAAAGCAGAGAAAACGGCTAGGCGGAGGTGAAATGTCATCGCAGTCGATCCCAGAAGAATACGCCGAACGCTGGCGAAACTTGGTTAATTTTGCGTGAAGTTTGAACCGGCGGAGTTCGGCGCTGCTGGTTGAACCCGCCCCGAATCCGGAAATCCGGTCTCACCAGACAGCGCTTGCCCTGCCGGGTCGAAAGACTGTTTACTTCGGTAAAAAGGGGCAGGGCATGGCGGTCAATACAACGGCAATTTCAGCGGGTCAGGCGCTCGAGGCCCTGCGCGTCGGGTATGCCGCACAGATGGCCGGTCGGATGACCGGGTCGTGGATGCTGCATGGTCGCCCGGGTATCGGCAAGACCGACATCGTGCAGCAACTGGCAGACGAGACGGGAAGCCGACTTTTCGATCTGCGCCTGACCACGATCGAGCCTCAGGACCTGCGCGGCCTGCCATTCTACGATCACGAGACACGTCGCACGGTGTGGTATCGTCCCGAGGATCTTCCGGACGATCCCGACACCCCCGCGATCCTGTTTCTGGACGAGCTGACCGCCGCTGCGCCCACGCTGCAACCCACCGTCTATGGCCTGCTGCAGGAGCGGCGCGTCGGGCGTCACCGGCTGCCGGACACGACCTTCATCGTGGCGGCCGGCAACGCCGTCGAGGATGGCGCGCTGGCCTACGAGATGGGCACGGCCCTGTCCGACCGGCTCATCCACCTCTCGATCAGGGCCGATGCGATGGACTGGCTGACACGCTATGCCGTGCCGCTGGGCCTGCATCCGGCCGTTACAGCCTTCATCCGCACGCGGCCCGATTTGCTGGAAACGACGGAAGATGCCTTGCGCCGCGGACAGATGATCGCCTGCACGCCGCGTTCCTGGGCACGGGCCAGCACGATCCTGAACTCGGTTAATGACAAGGTGCTACGCGACATCCTGCTGGCGGGCACTTTGGGCGAGGCGGCGGCTGCAGAATTCATCCTGATCGCGGAGGATATCGCCTCATCCGTCCAGGCCACCGCCATGCTCGAAGCGGAGCCTGCCGAACGGATTGTCATGTACCCTGCGAGCCTGCACGGGCTGACGGCGCTCGTTTACGCAATGGTGACGCTGGCAGACAAGGCGACGATCGGTGACGTCATCGACGTGATGGCGGGCATCCGAACGCTCAACACCGAGCGCAGAGAGCCGGAATTTGCGCGCCTTCCGCTGGGAGAGTTGTGCACCTACGGCTTCGAATTGCTGATTGAAAAGGCGCTGAAACACGATCTGCAGGAGGCGTTTCGGAACTCGAGATCCTACGCCGCGTATGTCGCCGAACGAGAGCAGCTTGGCCTCGGATGAGGGATCCTTCCGGTCATTCGCAGCGTGCCAGTCCCGCCCTGCGCGCTTTGGCCGAAGCCGATCCCGCGCTGGCCGCGCTGTCCTTGTGGTGTGACCACCGCGATGGCGAAGCCACGCGGACGGAGGGCAGCACGATCACCTATGGCCCAGATTTCGAACAGCTTGCGCGGCATGAACAGATCGGGCTTGCCGCACATCACATCCTGCATGTGGCCCTGCGCCATCCATTCCGTTTGTCCGGCCTCCAGAGCCGCCTCGGCAAGGGTTTCGATACGGATCTGTACAACCTCGCGGCCGATGCGCTTGTAAACGAAGCCTTGTTGCTCGCGGACCACGCTTTGCCGCGTCCAGCAGTGACGCTCACCGGTCTTCTTTCCGAGGCTCTGGGACGGGAGCTTTCGCCAGAGGCGGCACTGGCCGACTGGGATGTCGACCGACTGTATTTCGCGCTGCTCGCAAGCGCAGACGGAGCGGATGGTGCGGAGGGCAGGGCGCGCGCCTATGCTCTTGCCCGCAGCTTCGACCCCGATATCGAACCGTCGCCCGATGGCGCAGATGAGAGCGCGCAGGCCGAACAGGCGGCGCGCTGGCGCCAGCATCTGAGCCGCGTGATGGAGGCCGGGCGGCAGGCGGGTCGCGGGATCGGTCGCATCGGGCACCGTATCTTCGAACTCCCCGAACCGCGCACTCCCTGGGAAGTGATCCTGCGACGTCTGCTGACCCGCGCCGTGACCGTCATGCCGCGGCAATCTCCGCACCGTCCTGCCCGCCGCTGGATTGCAGGTGCCGCGCAGGCCGCTCTTGTCGGAAGCCCGACGCCGGGTTTCGAGCCAGGCCAGCGCCTTCTGACCGATGTGCCGCGCATCGCAGTCGCGCTCGACGCCTCGGGCAGTATCGACGATGCCCGCCTCGCGCTCTTCTGGGCCGAGGTGACGGGGATCGCGCGCCGGATGAGGGCAGAGCTGCACTTGATGGTCTTTGACGACTGCGTGCGTCATCGCGAGCGCATCGATCCGTCACAGACCTGTATCACCTTGCCCGATCTGCCAAGCGGCGGGGGCACGGCGTTCCTGCCCGTCCTTCAGGAAGCCCGCGATCTGGGGGCTGCCGCGCTGGTCATCCTGACCGATCTCCAAGGTGAGCCCGGTCCGAGTCCGCGCGGATTGACCGTGATTTGGGCGGTACCGGATGCGGGGACGCTCACGGCGCCATACGGCCAGTTGATCGACCTCGCGCACTAACCTCAGGCAAGCGCCGCCGCCAGCCGCGCATGCGCCGAAACCGCCCGCGCATCCAGCGTGATGTCGCGCAGAAAGATGTTCTGCGACTGATTGATCCTGAGCAGAAGCCGTTCATCCAGCGGCTTCTGGAACAGGCCTGCCGCAACGATCTCCCGTTCCCGGGCCGTCAGTGACAGCACTTCTGGCCCGTCCTCGGCCTGCACCGTCACATAGGTCAGCGGCGCAAAGGTCCCAAGATCGGATTGTTCGATCACGAGATGCAACTGACCGGTTCGCAGGCTCCGGCCCGCTGCGATCTGCGTGAGCACCGCGCGCGCCTGCACGCGCAAGAGATCGATCCCGCGCTCTGCCTCCGCGGCATCGATCAGGCTGGCGCGTTTCGCTTCGGGGACGCGGAGAAGGCGCATCTCGACCCACCAGATGATCGCCAGCATCAGCAAGGGCGCCTGTGCCAGCGGCATGGCGAATCCTTGCCACATCAATCCGATGGCGACGAAGGGCAGCAGGGACACGAAGTAGCGCAGCCATTGGAATTCGACCACGATCCGCAGCATACCGACCAACCCGACCTGACCCTTCGGCCATACCGTGACGCGGCCAAAGAACTTTCGTGGCAACTGCCTGACCTCGAGGATCGCGGGGTTGCGCACTGTGTCATGAGTCAAGATCAGCATGGCGGTCCTGTCACTGTAGAACCCCTCAAGATGGTGGAGAAGGGGCGTGCTGACAGGTGTAATGATTTCTGCCGCATCGTATCAAGCGGTGCTGGGTGTGGGCGAATTCGCGACAGCCGCAATCGGTCCGGATCCCGCTGGGTGCGCATCACATGCACGATGGCAGGCAAAATCCCCGGCGCTTCACGTCTTTACCATAGGACACTACAAGAAAAGACGCCCGACCATGCGGCCGGGCGTCCCGTCATTCAACCAAGTGCCGTGGCATCAGCCGAGGAACTGATCCGCGAACTGTCCGACAAGTTCCGGGCTGTCGAAAGTGGTGGCCGTATCGAGAAGATCCGGCGCTGCAGCCTCGCTCGGCTCTGCCGTGGCTGATGCAATCTGGATCGGTTCCCCCGCCAGATCCGGTTCAGCCGCCGCAGCGGTGTTGAACACCATCTGATCGCCGGAGAAAAGGCTGCTCTGTGCAGCGTCGGAATTTTCCGACATCACCACGTCGATCCAGTAGTTGCTGTTCTTGTGGGTTTCCTCCGGCAGGACCGCACCATCGCCATAGCTGTAAACACCCGCACCCGAACTGACGGAGAGCGGACCAAAATCATTCGCCTCGGCGAAATAGTTCTCCGTCACCGCATATCTGCCCTGGGGTGCGTGGTAGGAGACCACATAATTCTCGCCTGCCTTCACCTCGACGGGAGAGTCGAGCATGACCTGCTGCCAGCCCCCGCCTGCTGTGTCCTCGAAGGTGGCGGTGGCAAGGGCTGTTCCGTCTGCGGACCAGAGCGTCGCGGGCATGGACGCATCGTTTTCCGCGGTGCGGTAGAGCGTGAGCGCCTCGATCGAGCCGTCGACATCGGCGGTGAAGCTGAGACCGAGTTCGACCGCAGCCTTGTCCGAATCCGTCTTGATCGCCGAAGAAGCAGAACTGTCCCAGATGCTGAAGGCGGCGTCACTGTTCCCCGGTGTGGGCTCGGGCGTCGGTACCGGCGCCGGTTCCGGGCCGACCGGTGCTGCAGTCTCGGAGCTTTCCGACATGACCACGTCGATCCAGTAATTGCTGTTGGCGTAGCTTTCGCCGGGCAGGGCCGTGCCGCTGCCATACTGGTAGACACCGGCGCCCGAACTGACGGAAAGCGGGCCGAAGTCGTTGGCTTCGGCGAAGTAGTCTTCGGTCACCGCATAGCGACCCTGGGGCGCGTGGTAGGACACGACGTATTCTTCGCCTGCCTGCACCTCGATCGGGGTGTCGAGCGTAACCTTCTGCCAGCCGCCATTTGCGGTATCCTCGAAGGTCGCGGTGGCGAGAACGGTGCCATCCGCGGCCCAGAGCGTCGCGGGCATGGAGGCGTTGTTTTCAGCCGTGCGATAGAGCGTGAGCGCCTCGATCGAGCCGTCGACATCGGCGGTGAAGCTCAGGCCGAGTTCGACCGACGATCTGTCGGCATCCGTGGTGATCGCCGAGGAGGCGGAGCTGTCCCAGATGCTGAAGGACGCGTCACTGTTTCCCGGTGTGGGCTCGGGGGTCGGTTCCGGAGTCGGCGTGGGTTCGGGAGTGGGCGTCGGCTCCGGAGTGGGTTCCGGTGTCGGCGTCGGCGTGGGTTCCGGCGTCGGAGTGGGCTCGGGAGTCGGTTCCGGCGTGGGCGTCGGTGTCGGTGTCGGGGCAGGAGACGAACCGCTTTCCTGTGCGCCGATATCGACCCTGCCGCCGACGACGCGGTTATCGCCGTCATTGTCCGTGGCGGGCAGATCGATTCCCGAGGATCCCGCATTGATGGCCGGGGATCCCGAGGCAAGTTCGAAGTTGCCGTTGGCGGGGTTCACGAAGTTCGGATTGACGCCGATCAGGTTGCCGTCGGCTGCGCTTGGCCGCCCATTGCCGCCATCGCTGCGGACCGAGTTCGCTCCGACCGTGCCGTTGAAGATAAGGTTGTTTTCCCACACGACGTTGTCGTTGGAATAGCCGCCGTAGGAATTGTTGTCGATCGCGGTGTTGTTGCCGTTGATCGAGGGATTCGAGACGGCGATGTTGTTCACGAAAGTGTTGTTGCTGGATTGCGCGTTCGAGATCTCGCCGCGCCAGGTCCCGTCATTCGCATTGTCGACATTGTTGTGATAGGCGGTGTTGCCGCTCACCGTTACGTTGTCGCTCCAGGTGACTTGGATGCCCTTGCCGCCATTGCCGTAGGCGATGTTGCCCTCGACCAGCGTGGGATAGGTGTAGTTGGGAAAGCCGCCGGTCTGCGTGCTCTGGAAATCGTCGATGATGATGCCGTTGCCGTCGGTATGCGCGCCGCCTCTGGTCACGTTGTCATGGGTGACGTTGTCTCGCACGATGGTGCGGTAGCCGGGGGTCGTGGTGTCGCCCGAGACATTGCGGCTCTGGTAGATCGAGATGCCCGAGAACCAGCCCGCGCTGGCATTCCCATAGGTCTCGTTGCCCTCGACCAGGATGAATTCGGAGTAGTTGAACTGGATTCCGGATTCGCCGTTGCCGTGCACGGTGTTGTTCAGGAGGCTGATATGGTGGACGGAATTTGCCTCGATGCCGTCGCCGTTGGCATTGCCGATGTCGAAGCCATCGATCGTCACATAGTTCGCATTCACGCTGATCGCATTGAAGCTGCCCGAGGGCGGACGGATCAGCGCTTCTCCGGGAACCTCGGAGCGCAGGGTGATGTCGCCAGCAGCGGAGCCGCCCTGCGTGATGTTGAGCCCTTCATTGTAGGTGCCGGGGCGCACGACGATTTCATCGCCGGGATTGAGATTGGCATTGAG
>JBBSNW010000012.1:0-93282 GCA_038260405.1 Rhodobacterales bacterium
ACAATCCGATCTATTCGCGCGGAGTCGACCGGTTTCTGGTTCAGGCGAAGGAGGCCGGGATCGACGGGCTGTTCATCGTCGACCTTCCCCCCGAAGAGGATGACGAGCTCTGCATCCCGGCGCAGAAGGCAGGGCTTAACTTCATCCGCCTTGCCACGCCAACCACGGACGACAAGCGCCTGCCGAAGGTCCTCCAGAACACATCGGGCTTCGTCTACTACGTCTCGATCACCGGGATCACCGGAGCGGGCGAGGCGCAGGCGGCGGATGTCGCGCCCGAAGTGAAGCGGATCAAGGCCCAGACCGACCTTCCGGTGATCGTCGGCTTCGGGATCAAGTCGCCGGAAGCGTCCGAGGGGATCGCCTCCGTCGCCGATGGCTGCGTCGTCGGTTCGGCCATCGTGGCCGAGCTGGCCTCGGGCAAACCGGTCGACGAGGTTCTGGCCTTCGTGAAAACACTGTCGGACGGCGCGCACCGGGCCTGAAATCCGGCCGTGCTTCATCGGGATCCCGACAAGGCACGGCCCGATCTAGGCGGATCAAGACTGGGTCAATTTTTTCGCAGATAGGCCCAGGAGACGTAACCCCTGAGCCCGCGCGCGCGGTCCAGAGAGACACTGCACCAGCGGGTGCCGCCGGTCTGCTGGCAGCTGTCGACCTGCAGGACGGTGCCGTTCGGAAGGCCGACAATCACCTTGTAGCCGGTTCCGGGGCCCGCCCGCATTTTCAGCATGTCCTCGCCCTCGACATTGAAGACTTCGTAGCGTCCGAGCGATGCGGCCTCTGCGGGTTCGGCGACGAAAGCGCCTCCCAGCATGGTGGCCGCCAGCGCGACAAACATTGTTCTGCGCATCGGTTTCTCCTGTTTACTGCCTCGAGCCCCTTTGTAGTCCGTCGCTCAGGCGAAAGGAACAGGTGCGTGGCCTCAAAATCGATGGCGCGGGATCGCTCGCTTCGATGGGCTCTGTGCCCATGCCATGGAGTCTTGGACCTCGGGATCTGCGAAACTTGCGATCTAAATCCTATGTCGACCGTGCCAATCCGCGGAATTCCCGTTAGCGTGTCGCCAAAGCGGAAGAAAGGCACCGACATGGGACAGACGGCAAAGAAACGCATCGTTGTGGTGGGCGGCGGCGCGGCGGGGCTCGGCCTCGTGCGCAAGCTGGCGAAGACCTACAGCCGCGAGACGCATGAAATCATCCTGCTGGACCGCAACCGCACCCATGTGTGGAAACCGCTGCTGCACGAGGTGGCGGCGGGCGCGCTCGACCCCAACCAGGACGAGGTCGGTTATGGCGGACACGCCGCGCGCTGGGGGTATCGCTTCTTTCAAGGGGCGCTCGCACGCATCGACCGGGAGCGTCAGGTGATCGTCACGGCGCCCCTGAAGGATGAAGACGGCGAGATGATCCTCGAGGCGCACGAGATCGCCTATGATTATCTCGTTCTCGCGATCGGCGGCGTGTCGGACGATTTCGGCATCCCCGGCGTGCGGGAGAATGCGCTCTTCCTCGAACATCGCGCGCAGGCGGACCGCTTCCGCCAGAAGTTGCTCAATGCCTGCCTCCGGGTCAATGCCCGCCGCGAAAAGGGCGAGGTCGACGCGACCCTGCCGATCTGCATCGTCGGAGGCGGCGCCACCGGCGTCGAGCTTTCCGCCGAGCTGGTGCATTCGGCGCGCAGCCTGCGCTCCTACGGGCTCGAAGGGTTCGATTCGGACGCCTTCCGCATCACCCTGATCGAGGCGGGGCCGCGCCTGCTGCCGGCGCTGGACGAAAAGGTGGTCGAGAAGGTGACGCAGGAGCTGCGCGATATCGGGGTGGATGTGCGGGTAAACACCATGGTCACGCAGGTCGAGAAGGATCGCGTGCACATGAAGGATGGCACCGAATTGCCCGCGACGCTGATCCTCTGGGCGGCAGGCGTGCGGGGCGAGCCCGAAGTGCCGGGCTTCAGTGATCTGGAGCTCTCGAAGCTGGACCGGGTGGTGGTGCGCCCCACGCTGCAGAGCGTGACGGATGACCGGATCTTCGCCATCGGCGATTGCTGTCACTGCGTGCTTCCGGGGCAGGAGCGGCCGGTCGCGCCGCGCGCGCAGGCGGCGCATCAGATGGCGGATCACGTGCTGACGGCGATCGGACATCTGGAAAAAGGGCAGACGATTCCCGATTTCGAATACAAGGATTACGGCGCGCTGGTATCGCTCAGCCGGTTCGCAACGGTGGGCAGCCTGATGGGCAACCTTGTCGGCGGAAAGCTCGCGATCGAGGGTCGGCTAGCGCGGCTGGCCTATCTGTCGCTCTATCGCATGCACATTCTCACGGTGCATGGCTGGCTGCGCGGCACGGCACAACTCGTGGCCGGGCGGATCGGCCGGGCGGTGCGTCCTCATCTGAAGTTGCACTGAGGGGTTCGGGGCAGCCGGGGCCGGCATGGGCGCTGTGCCGCCCCCGGATCCCGGGCGTTCAGTCCTTCGGCGCAAAGCTCGCGGCATCGGCGCGGTCCCAGCGGCCCTTGTATCCCTGGCTGTCGGTGACGCCGTCGATCAGGAAGCCCTCGGGCAAGTAGGGAAAGGCTTCTTCCCCGCTCACCATCTGGTTGTCGGCCTGGCGGGCGATGAAGTGGCGGGGCAAAAAGTTGCTCGGATCGTTCAGACCGGCAGCGCCCGCCATTTCGGCCAGTGCCTTCATCGTGTTGGCGTGAAAGCGGGCGACGCGCTGGCTCTTGTCGCCGATATCGAGCGCGCGCTGACGCAGCGGATCCTGGGTCGCCACTCCGACGGGGCATTTGTTGGTGTGGCAGGCCTGCGCCTGAATGCAGCCGATGGCGAACATGAAGCCGCGCGCCGAATTGCACCAGTCCGCGCCGATGGCGAGTGCGCGCGCGATGTCGAAGGCCGACACGATCTTGCCCGCCGCGCCGATCTTGACCTGATCGCGCAGGCCCGCGCCGCGCAGGGCGTTGTGCACGAAACTCAGACCCTCGGTCATCGGCATGCCGACATGGTTGGTGAATTCGACCGGCGCCGCGCCCGTGCCCCCCTCCGTGCCGTCGACGACGATGAAGTCGGGCACGATGCCGGTTTCCAGCATCGCCTTGACGATGCACATGAATTCGCGCCTGTGACCGATGCAGAGCTTGAAGCCGACAGGCTTGCCGCCAGAGAGATCGCGCAGGTCGCCGATGAACTGCATCATCTCGAGCGGCGTGGAAAAGGCCGAATGCCCGGCGGGCGAGATGCAGTCGACCCCCATCGGGATGCCCCGCGCCTCGGCGATTTCTGGCGTGATCTTGGAGGCGGGGAGCATGCCGCCATGCCCGGGCTTGGCGCCCTGGCTGAGTTTCAGCTCGATCATCTTGATCTGGGGCAGGGCGGCGGTGGCGGCGAACTTGTCGCGATCAAAGCGGCCATCCTCGGAGCGCGCGCCGAAATAGCCAGAGGCGACCTGATAGACGAGGTCGCCGCCACCGGCCTTGTGATAGCGGCTGACGGACCCTTCGCCGGTGTCATGGCAAAAACCACCCATCTTTGCGCCCGTATTGAGGGCCTGGATCGCGTTGGCCGAGAGCGAGCCGAAGCTCATCGCGGAGATGTTGTAGAGCGAGGCGGAATAGGGCTGCTTGCAGGCGGCGTTGCCGATGGTCACGCGGAAATCGCTGTTGTCGATATGAACCGGCGCGATGGAATGGGTGAGCCAGGAATAGCCGGCGTCGTAGACCCGTTTCCGGGTGCCGAAGGGGCGCTTGTCCTCGACCCCCTTGGCGCGCTGGTAGACGAGGGAGCGGGAATCGCGGCTGAACGGTTCCTCGTCCTGATCGGATTCGATGAGGTATTGCCGGATTTCAGGGCGTACACCTTCGAACAGGAACCGCATATGGCCCATCACCGGGTAATTGCGCAGGATCGAATGGCTCGGCTGGCGGATGTCGTGCACGCCGAGCGCCGTGAGAGCGGCAAAAAAGATAAAGGGCAGCAGCATCCAGAGCGACCAGTAGGACAGCAGCAGGCAGAACAGGGAAAGCCCCGCAACCCCCGCAAGGGGCGCGTATCGTTCAAGCGTCGCGAGTTTTTGCATATTTGGTACCGGGGTCTTTCTGTGTGAGATGACAGCGCATCCGCCGTTTCCGTCGACAGTTAAGAGGAGCGGGAAGCGACATCAGAAGCTGGGTGGTGTACAGGCACTTATAATGACGCACCTATTCGTAAAGCTGTTATGAAAGCGATGCGGTTTCGTGCTCTCGAAAATGAAGGCATCGCCGGGCCCAAGCACCTCCGTCCGGGCGCCGACGGTGAGCGCGATTTGCCCTTCGATGACGATCCCCGCCTCTTCGCCGTTATGCGTGTAGAGTTCCGGCCCGGTATCGGCGCCGGGTGAGTAGATTTCATGCAGCATCTGGATCGTATGGCGCGAGGCATCGCCGACCTGGCGGAGGGAGAGAAGGCGCGCGGCCTCTTCCGGGAGGTCCAGAACCGCGCCGACGCTGATCTCGCGCAGGTTGCCGGAGCGATAGACGAAGGTTTCGACATCCGGCCCGTCATCGGCAAAGAATTCCGAAAACGTCATCGGCACCGCGTCCAGAATGCGCTTCAGCGAGGCGATGGAGGGGCTGGAGCGACCCTGTTCGATCATCGAGATCAACCCGTTCGTCACACCTGCCTTCCGCGCCAGTTGACGCTGGGACAGGCCGTTCGCGTTGCGCACAGATTTTAGCCGCCGACCGACGTCCTTGTCCAAGACGAATCCCCCGATTTTTCCCTAACCACATGTTTCTGCTGATCAATGAATCAATCTGCATCTGTGGTCCGAGTCGAAACCGTAACCGACTTGATCGAAATAATAAACGATACTACGCTGAGTCGAACCCCGTGGCACCGCAGCCCGGGACCCGCCGACTGGCAACAGGGAGACAATTCCGCCGCAAGACCGCCTTTGGGGAGAGGCGATTGTCACCACTGCCAGGATGCCTGAGCGGCACCGACATCACCACCCGGACTGGCTGAGCGTTGAACACTTGTTCACCGAGCTTCGGACTGTAACATCGGGTCACACGGATCTTCGGTCCGGTCATCTCGGCCGACCGGAACATTTGAAACCAACTGGGAGACTTTAATGAAACACGCGAAATACCTTGCTCTGACCGCGGGCCTGCTGGCCTCGACCGCTGCCGTCGCACAGGAGCGTTTCATCACCATCGGCACCGGCGGCCAGACCGGCGTCTATTTCGTGGTCGGCCAGTCGATCTGCCGTCTCGTGAACCGTGACAGCGCGGAAACCGGCCTCAAATGCACCGCACCCTCGACCGGCGGCTCGATCGCCAACATCAACGCGATTCAGGCGGGTGACATGGACATGGGCGTGGCCCAGTCGGACTGGCAGTACCACGCCTATAACGGCACGTCGGAATACGAGGGCAACAAGTTCGACAAGGAACGCGCCGTGTTCTCCGTTCACTCCGAGCCCTTTACCATCGTTGCACGTGACGATTCCGGTATCGCGACCTTCGATGACATGAAGGGCAAGCGCGTCAATGTCGGCAATCCGGGCTCCGGCAGCCAGGCGACGATGGATGTGGTTCTGGAAGCCAAGGGCTGGACCAGCGCGGATTTCTCGCTCGCTTCCGAACTGAAGCCCGCAGAACAGGCCGCGGCGCTCGGCGACAACAAGGTCGACGCGATCACATACACGGTTGGTCACCCCAACGGCTCGATCCAGGAGGCCGTGTCGACGACTTCGGCGCATCTGGTCTCGGTCGACGGACCTGAAATCAAGAAACTCATCGAAGAAAACCCGTATTATGCCGAGGCAATCATCCCCGGCGGCATGTACGAAGGCACGGACGAGGACGTGACCACCTTCGGCGTGAAGGCGACGTTCGTGACCTCTGCCGATGTGCCCGAAGATGTCATCTACGAGGTGGTGAAAGCCGTCTTCGACAACTTCGACCGCTTCAAGAAGCTGCACCCCGCCTTTGCCAACCTCAAGGAAGAGGAAATGATCAAGGACGGTCTGTCTGCTCCGCTGCATCCGGGTGCCGAGAAGTACTACAAGGAACGCGGCTGGATGTGATCCGGCTCATGTGACGAACGGGGTGGCGGCACCGTCGCCACCCCGCACGAAAGCGAATTCCGGGCAATGTCCCGGGCAGGGGCTGCTCGCCCACGGGGATAGTGACACATGCCGGACAAAGATCAGCAGAAGGCCGCCGCCGTCGAGGCAGAAGCCGCGGGCCATGGCGGCCTGAGCCAGACCGAACTCGACGCACTCGTCGCTTCTTCGGATACGGGCGGACGGGACGTTGCGGGCCCGGTGGGGATGTTCCTCATGCTCGTGGCGCTGGCCTGGTCGCTGTTCCAGCTCTGGTTCGCCTCGCCCATCCC
The DNA here is from genome assembly GCA_038260405.1 of Rhodobacterales bacterium. Classification (GTDB taxonomy): domain Bacteria; phylum Pseudomonadota; class Alphaproteobacteria; order Rhodobacterales; family Rhodobacteraceae; genus Puniceibacterium. Next base: position 6,380 of record JBBSNW010000012.1, read on the forward strand.
CTTCATGGTAGGGTTCGGCGTCTTCAACGATACCGAGGCGCGTTCGATCCATCTGGCCTTTGCGGTCTTCCTCGCCTTTGCAGCCTTTCCCGCCACACGCACCAAGTTCCAGCTGGGCCTCGGCATCGCCGTTCCGGTCATCCTCGGCGCGCTGTTCATGATGGGGGCCAAGAACGATTCTTCGACCTGGTGGATTCCGGTCGTCGTGATCGCGCTGGTCGCCTGCATCCTCCTCGGCTCACCCAAGAGCAGGGTTCCATGGTGGGAATGGGGGCTCGCCATCGTCGGTGCCGCGACCGCGCTTTATCTTTATGTCTATTACCGTGAAATTTCCGGCCGGGTCGGCGCACCGATCATGCAGGATTTCGTGGTCTCCGTCATCGGCCTCCTCGTTCTGCTCGAGGCGACGCGACGCGCGTTGGGACCGGCCCTGATGATCGTGGCCTCGGTCTTCCTCGTTTACACGGTGCTCGGGCCGTACATGCCGAGCATCATCGCCCACAAGGGCAACAATCTCTCCGAAATCGTCAACCACCAGTGGATCACCACCGAAGGCGTGTTCGGCATCGCGCTGGGCGTCTCGACCAGCTTCGTCTTCCTCTTCGTGCTGTTCGGCTCCCTGCTCGACCGGGCCGGAGCGGGCAACTATTTCATCCAGGTGGCGTTTTCGCTCATGGGCCACATGAAGGGCGGACCGGCCAAGGCGGCCGTCGTCTCCTCGGCCATGACCGGCCTCATCTCGGGCTCGTCCATCGCGAACGTCGTGACCACCGGCACCTTCACCATTCCGCTGATGAAGAAGGTCGGATTTTCCGCGGAAAAGGCCGGTGCGGTCGAAGTGGCCTCTTCGGTCAACGGCCAGATCATGCCGCCGGTGATGGGTGCTGCGGCCTTCCTCATGGTGGAATATGTCGGCATTCCCTATTTCGACGTGGTCAAGCACGCCTTCCTCCCGGCCGTCATCTCCTACATCGCGCTGGTCTACATCGTGCATCTCGAGGCCCTGAAGGCCGGGATGGAGGGCCTGCCCCGCGCCTATACCCCCAAACCCATCGTGCAGCGCCTGATCGGCATGGCCTTCATCATCGCGATGATCTGCGTGCTGTCCTTTGCCGTCTATTACGGCATGGGCTGGATCCGCGTGGTCTTCCCCGAAACGGCGGCCTACATCATCTTCGTGGCGCTTACCGCGGTCTACGTCTTCCTGCTGCGCATCGCGGCCAAGGAGGCACCGCTCAAGCTCGACGATCCGGACGCGCCGGTGACCAAATTGCCGCTGCCGGGGCCGACGATCCGCTCGGGCCTGCATTTCATCCTGCCGGTCGTCGTGCTGGTCTGGGCGCTGATGGTGGACCGCCTGTCGCCCGGCCTCTCGGCCTTCTGGGCGGCGGCCTACATGGTGTTCATTCTTCTGACACAGCGCCCGCTGATGCAGATGTTCCGCGGTGAAAGCCAGTTCGCGACAGACGTAAAGGCCGGGTTCGTCGACCTGATCGACGGTCTCGTCACCGGTGCGCGCAACATGATCGGCATCGGCATCGCGACGGCGACCGCCGGCATCATCGTCGGCGCCGTCAGCCAGACCGGTGTGGGCTCGGCCCTCGCCGACGTGGTCGAGGTGCTGTCGGGTGGCAACATCATGGCGATCCTGCTGCTGACCGCCGTACTGTCGCTGATCCTCGGCATGGGTCTGCCGACAACGGCGAACTACATCGTCGTCTCGGCCCTGCTGGCGCCGGTCATCGTGACGCTTGGCCAGCAGAACGGCCTGATCGTGCCGCTGATCGCCGTGCACCTCTTCGTGTTCTACTTCGGCATCATGGCGGATGTGACGCCGCCGGTCGGTCTGGCCTCCTTTGCCGCCGCCGCCGTGTCCGGGGGCGATCCGATCAAGACCGGCGTCGTCGCGTTCTTCTATTCGCTGCGCACCGCCGCGCTGCCCTTCCTCTTCATCTTCAACACCGAACTGCTGCTGATGAACGTGAACTGGGCGCAGGGAATCTTTGTCTTCATCATCGCCACCGTCGCGATGCTGCTCTTTGCGGCAGCGACGCAGGGATGGTTCCTCGCCAAGAACCGGTTCTATGAATCGATCGCCCTGCTGCTGATCGCCTTCACCCTGTTCCGGCCCGGTTTCTGGATGGACATGGTCTTTCCGCCCTACAGCGAACAGCCTCCGACCGAAATCGCCGCCGCCGCCGAGGATGTTCCGGCCGGGGACGAGCTGCGCATCCGGGTGTCCGGCGTGAACGATCTCGGTGATCCGATCGAATTCGTGGCGCTGGTGCCGATCGGAGACGGCGAGACAGGTGCCGAGAAGCTCGAGAATGCGGGTCTCATCTTCCGCACCGAAGAGGACAAGATGTTCATCGACGACGTCACCTTCGGCTCGCCAGCTTCCGAGGCAGGGCTCGACTGGGATCAGGAGGTGCTGCGCGTGCTCAAGCCCGTCGCGACGCCGACCAAGTACCTGATGTTCATCCCGGCACTGGCGCTGCTTGCCCTCGTGGTGTTCCTGCAGAGGGCACGAAACGAAAAGGCCTCGCGCCGCAGGGCCACGGCCTGATCCGCGTGGTTTGCCTGGCGCTTTCGAACCAGCGATATGCTGCCCGTGCGGCGGCATATCCTGCGTCATGGGCGGGTCCCGTGATCACGAATGCGGCACATTTGCCGAATGACGCCATGGAACAGGGGTACTTTGCCATCGGGCGCGCGCATTTCGGGGCCTTCCCGGTTTTCGTTGCGGATCACAGGGCGTAAGAGATGCGGGAAGCGGAAATACCGGGCACAGGCCCAGACAGGTGTCTCCGCACACATGGAGTGAATTCCCGATGACCCCTTTCGCAATCGCAGGCGTACAGATGTACGTCCAGGCCACCCAGTCCAATGTCGACGGCATGATCCACCGGCTCGACGTTCTGATGGCCCGCTTTCCCTGGACCCAGATGGTCCTGTTCTCCGAACTGGCCGCCTTCGGCCCGCTCGACCGCTATGCCGTCCCGACCGAGAACGAGACGATCGAGAAATTCTGCATGGCCGCCCGCCGTCATCGTGTCTGGCTGATCCCCGGCACGATGTTCCTGCGCGGCGATGATGGCCTGATCCGCAACACCGCCGTGGTGATCAACCCGGACGGACACATCGTGGCACGTTACGCCAAGATGTTCCCGTTCCGCCCCTACGAGGCCGGGATCACCGCAGGCACCGAATTCTGCGTCTTCGACGTGCCGGAAGTGGGGCGCTTCGGCCTCTCGGTCTGCTACGATCTCTGGTTCCCGGAGACCACGCGTCAGCTCACTTCGATGGGCGCCGAGATCCTGCTGAACCCGGTGCTGACCGGCACCACCGACCGCGACGCCGAGCTTGCCATCGCGCGCGCCACCGCTGCGCAGTTCCAGTGCTATGTCTTTGCGGTGAACGGCCTCGGGGCAGGGGGCGTGGGCAAGTCCATCGTCGTCGACCCGAGCTCCACCGTGCTGCACCAGTCGGCCGGTCAGGAGGACATGTTCCCGATCGAGGTCGATCTCGACGTGGTGCGCCGCCAGCGGGAGACGGGCATGAAGGGTCTCGGTCAGGTGCTCAAATCCTTCCGCGACCGGTCCAACGATTTCCCGGTCTACGACCGGGCCAGCGGGTCGGATGCGTATCTCTACACGCTCGGACCGCTCGAAATGCCGCAGCAGGGCAATCGTGCCGGGCTGCATGTGGACGTCCCGCTCGCCGGTGACGACCAGACGAACCGGCCCCTGGGATACCAGGCGGTCATGGGAAAAACATCAAGCGGCTGACCGCGCCTGCTTCGGGGGCGCTAGGCCGCGCCCCCTTGTCGCATCGTGTGGTCTTCCGCGTATGGGGAGAGATGCGATGCAATCCGTGAACGAATATTATTCGGCGGTTCAGCTGCGGTCGGACCGGTGGGCGGCGCTCCGCGAAGCCACGGATACGCTGGCCCAGGGCGGCGGCGAACGCCAGATCGCGGCGGTCAAGAAGCGGGTCGATGCGCTCTGGCACTCGCTCGAAGTGATCGAGCCCTACTGGGCTTTCCCCGGCATGCAGGCCTTCGATTACATGCGCCGCCAGTACGCCTCGGGGCACTATGAGGAGCTGGCCTATTCGGTGCATCGCGCGCTGCGGGCGCTGACCTCTGGCGCCTACCGGCGGCGCCACATCCCGCTCGACAAGGACAGCTCCGAAAAGGACGAGCAGGACGACGAGGCGATGCTGTCGCCCGAAGCCCGCGCCATGACGAAGCCCTATTTCGAGGTGCTGATCGTCGACGATGTGAACGAACAGCAGGAACGCTGGCTGAAATCCAACGTCACCCGCATGCGCCGCGCCGAGGATCCGTTCCAGTACGAGGCGGTCGTGGTGCCGAGCCTCGAGGATGCGCTGATCGCGGTGCTGTTCAACCACAACATCCAGGCCATCGTCGTGCGCCCCGGCCTGTCACTGAAATCCAAGCTCGAGATGCCGATGCTGTCGCGCTACGTCGACACGCCCGAACGCCAGGACGAGATCGATTCACTGCGCCCGCGCGATTACGGCCCCGAGCTGTGCCGTCTGGTCGCCAAGCTGCGCCCGGAGCTCGATGCCTATCTCGTCACCGAGCGGTCGGTCGAGGATATCGCCGGGCTCGATCTCGGGATCTGCCGCAGGGTCTTCTACAACCAGGAAGACTTCATGGAGCTGCACCTCAACATCCTCCGCGGGGTACAGGCACGCTACAAGACGCCGTTCTTCACGGCCCTCGTGAACTATTCCAAGCAGCCGACCGGCGTCTTCCATGCCATGCCCATCTCGCGTGGCAAGTCGATCACCCGCAGCCACTGGATTCAGGATATGGGCGCCTTCTACGGCCCCAACATCTTTCTCGCCGAAACCTCCGCCACCTCCGGCGGGCTCGATTCCCTGCTCGAGCCGCATGGCCCCATCAAGGAGGCGCAGGAGCTTGCCTCGCGCGCCTTCGGTTCCAAGCAGACGTTCTTTGCCACCAACGGCACCTCGACCTGCAACAAGATCGTGGTTCAGGCACTGGTGCGCCCGGGTGACATCGTGCTGGTCGACCGCGACTGCCACAAGTCGCACCATTACGGCATGGTGCTCGCGGGTGCGCAGGTCTGCTATCTCGACAGCTATCCGCTCAACGAATACTCGATGTATGGTGCGGTGCCGCTGCACGACATCAAGAAGCAGCTTCTGGATCTCAAGGCGGCGGGCAAGCTCGACCGCGTGCGCATGCTGCTGCTGACCAACTGCACCTTCGACGGCATCGTCTACAACGTCGAACGCATCATGGAAGAGTGTCTCGCGATCAAGCCCGACCTCATCTTTCTCTGGGACGAGGCATGGTTCGCCTTTGCCCGCTTCAATCCGACCTATCGTGGCCGCACCGCGATGAACGCCGCCAACACCCTGCGCGAACGCCTGCGCAGCCCGGCGCATGCCAGGGCCTATGAAAAGCAGCAGGCCAAGCTCAAGGATGCCGATGACGAGACGCTGCTGAAGAACCGTCTCGTGCCCCCGCCGAGCGCACGGGTGCGGGTCTATGGCACGCAGTCCACGCACAAGACCCTGACCGCACTACGGCAGGGCTCGATGATCCATGTCAACGATCAGGACTTCAAGGGCGAGGTCGAGCAGAGCTTTCACGAAGCCTACATGACCCACACATCGACTTCGCCGAACTACCAGATCATCGCGAGCCTCGATGTGGGGCGCCGTCAGGTCGAGCTCGAAGGGTTCGAGTTCGTGCAGCGCCAGATCGAGGCGGCAATGTCGATGCGGCGCGCCATCTCGACCCATCCGTTGCTGCAGAAATATTTCAAGGTTCTGACCGCCGGCGACATGATCCCCGAGGCGCATCGCGAGTCGGGTGTCGAGAGCTATTACGAGCCAGAACAGGGCTGGACGGATCTCTGGGAATGCTGGGAAAAGGACGAATTCGTTCTCGATGCGACCCGAGTCACGCTGGCGGTGGGCGGCACGGGTTGGGATGGCGACACGTTCAAGACCCAGATCCTGATGGACAAATATGGCATCCAGATCAACAAGACCTCGCGCAACACGGTTCTCTTCATGACCAATATCGGCACGACGCGCAGCTCCGTCGCCTACCTGATCGAGGTGCTGGTCGAAATCGCGCGGGGGCTCGACGATCTGCTCGACGATGCCTCGCGGATGGAACGGCTCGCTTTCGACAAGCGCGTCACCAACCTCATGCACGACCTCCCGCCGCTGCCGGATTTCTCGCGCTTCCACGATGCCTTCCGCAGCGACGAGGTGACCTCCGAAGGCGATATCCGCACCGCCTTCTTCCTCAGCTACGACGAAAACAACTGCGACTATCTCGAGCTCGACGGATCATTGAAAGAGGCGATGGATGCGGGCGAGGAGATCGTCTCGGCAAGCTTCATCATCCCCTATCCACCCGGCTTCCCGATCCTCGTCCCCGGACAGGTCGTGAGCCAGGAGATCCTGAGCTTCATGCGCGCGCTCGATGTGAGCGAGATCCACGGCTACCGCCCGGATCTGGGCCTGCGCGTGTTCACCAAGGATTCGCTTGCCAGGCTCAACAGCGCCAAACTTTCCACTGCGGCCGAATAACAGAGAGGGACCCAAACCATGTCAACGACCGTACTGAAGAACATCTCCGAAATCCGCCGGTTCTTTCACCGCAACGAGGATCCCGTCTATTTCATCTCGGCGACGAACTTCAACCTGCTCGGGCTCGACGAATGGGTGAAGAACTTCAAGTATATCTGCTACATCGACTGCTATGACGGCAAGCACCCGAATGTCTTCTGCCCCAGCGAACAACCCCATGCGGAATTTCAGAGCATCGAGGACATCAACAACTACCTCCTCCAGCACAAGGAGGTCATCGACTTCATCAAGCGGCGCGGCGGCAGGCCGAAATTCGTCTTCCTGATGTTCGACGAGGAAACCGAACGCCTGTCCAGGGAGCTGGGCGCCGATGTCTGGTTCCCCAAGGCCAAGCTGCGCCAGGGCATGGACAACAAGATCGAGACCGTGCGCATCGGCAACAAGGCCGGCGTGCCGTCGGTCCCCAACACGCTTTCGGTCGTCGAGTCCTACGAACATCTGCGCGAAGTCAGCGAAAAGGCCGGGATCGGCCATGATCTCGTGCTGCAATCGGCCTTTGGCGACAGCGGCCATACCACCTTCTTCATCAAGTCCGAGGCCGATTTCCGCCGCCACGAGAGCGAGATCGTCGGCGAGGGCGAGATCAAGATCATGAAGCGGATCGACTGCCGCGGCTCGGCGATCGAGGCCTGCGCCACCAAGGAAGGCACGATCGTCGGCCCGCTGATGACAGAGCTCGTTGGTTTCAAGGATCTCACGCCCTATCGTGGCGGCTGGTGCGGGAACGAGATCCTGAGCACGGCATTTCCGCCCAAGGTGCGCAAGCATGCCCGCGACCTCACCTTCAAGTTCGGTGAACAGCTGCGCAAGGAAGGCTATCGCGGCTATTTCGAGCTCGACTTCCTGATCGACAAGAAGACCGGCGATCTCTGGCTCGGCGAACTCAACCCCCGCATCACCGGGGCCAGTTCGATGACCAACCATGCCGCCTTCGCCCATGCCGACGCGCCCCTGTTCCTGTTCCACCTGCTGGAATTCTCGAAGAAGAAGTTCAACCTGGATGTAGACGAGCTCAACGCCCGCTGGGCCGACCCCGACATGATCGACAGCTGGTCGCAGATGGTCATCAAGCACACGGAGGATTCCGTCGACATCTGCACCAGCGCGCCGGAAACCGGGATCTATAAGATGCTCGAGGATGGCCGCGTGGTCTATGACCGCTTCGATTATCACCGCCGCGCGGTCGAGAGCGAGAACGAGGCCTTCTTCCTGCGCATCCTCGGCCCCGGCGATTACCGCTACGAGGGCGCGGATATCGGCATCCTCGTGACGCGGGGCCGCTCGATGACCAAGAGCTTCATGCTCAACGAGCGGGCCAAGAAGTGGATCCACGGCATCAAGCAATCCGTCACGGGCCGTCCGCTGCCGGTGGCCGAGGCAGGCCCGGCCTTTGCCGATCCCGCTTTCAAGATCATGTAAGGGCGCTGCATGAGCATGTTCTGGCGTGCGATATCCGAAGATCAGCCTGGCCCGAAATGGGCCGGGCTGTTCGCGGAATACTGGCCGCATTACCGGGCCTGGTGGCTCAAGGAGGGCGACGAGGCGCGCGCCTCCTACATGGAAAGCCGCCGCATGCTGACCCGGCACATGCCGGAACTCGTCCCGCTCTACGACGAGCTCTGCGAACTGGCGGGAGGCGGCGATCAGGCCGCCCGCTTCCTGTCCTTCTACTGCCCGCCGCCCTACCTTTCGGGCTGCTCGCAGGCGCTCTGGCCCGGCAAGGCGCCGGTACTGGTGCGCAACTACGATTACAACCAACTGGCCTTCGACTCGCTGGTCCTGCGCACGCAATGGCAGGGCCGCAAGGTCATCGGCACCTCCGACGGCCTCTGGGGTCTGGTGGATGGCATGAACGATGCGGGTCTCGCCCTCTCGCTGACCTTCGGGGGGCGGCGCGTGGTTGGCCAGGGCTTCGGCGTGCCGCTGATCCTGCGCTATGTCCTTCAGACCTGCGCCACGACTGAAGAGGCCGGCAAGGTGCTGGCCCGCGTCCCGACCCATATGAGCTACAACGTGACCGTGGTGGACCGGAACCGCAAATACCTCACCGCGATGATGAGCCCGGACCGCGAAACCCTGATCACCCATGCCGCCGTCGCGACCAATCATCAGGAAAACGTCGAATGGATCAGCCATGCACGTTTTACCGCAACGGTGGAACGCGAACGTTTCCTGCTGCACCGCATGACACTGCACAAGGATACCGAGGAAAAGTTCATCTCGGCCTTCCTCAAGCCGCCGCTCTACTCGACCGCCTTCAGCCACGGCTTCGGGACGCTCTACACCGCGATCTATCGGCCCCGGAAAAGGCAGATGGAGATCCGCTGGCCCGGTACCATCTGGCCCCTCTCGCTCGACAATTTCGAGGAAGGCGCCCGCCAGGTCCACGTTCCCGGCGCTGCGTGAAGTGTCTCACGCCCTGACCCTCGCTGCCTGAACTCGGCATTCATCCTGCCGGATAATCTCCGGGGAGTCGTCATCTTACCCCACTGGTTCAAGAACGTTGGCGACGGGTCTGCCCAGCAACAGCAACCACCCTTCATCATCGGGGATTCGCAAACCGGCGAGCTGGCGGACAAGCTCTCCGGCGCGACAGAGGCGTCACTCGCCGTCTGAACCGGCATCACCGAGGCGGACGTTCGGCTCGCTTGCGCTGACCTTCGCCTGCGAAAACCCGATGGTTTCCAGCGTGAAGAAGGCGCCGACGGTGATCACGGCGATCAGCACGATGCCGAGGATGAAGGCTTTCATGGTCTTACTCCTTTGGCGCGGTTTCAGCGCGCAGATAGTCGATCAGATCGGCGCGGTCCCGGGCGCCGGTGATGCGCTGCATCGGCATCTTGGTGCCGGGAATATAGTGTTCCGGCCCGATGTCGAACAGATCGTCGATGGTCTGGTCGCTCCAGACCAGATTCGAGCCGTCCAGCGCCTCGGAATAGCTGTAATCGGCGACCGTCCCCGCCGCACGTCCGAACAGCTCGTAAAGCGTCGGGCCAGCCCGCCGCGCGCTGCCGGGGGTCAGCGTGTGGCAGATCGAGCATTTGCGTTTGAACTGCCGCTCGCCGTTCGGCATCGTCTCGGGATTGGCGAGAAAGGACGGAGTGCCCGTCTCGATCTGCCCGTGTTCGCTCATCGTCGCGATGGGCCAGGAATGCACGGTGGCGTCGAGGCCCCCCGCAAGGATGTTCTCGCCATCCGCCGAGAACGCCAGCGCCCAGATCGGGCCGCGGGCCGTGGCGTGGAAATCCCTCTGGATGCTCCAGTCCGCGGTTTCCACGACCATGATGTAGCCCTCGCCATCTCCCACGGCGAGCAGTCCACCGTCTCGTGACATCTCCATTGCAAGGATCGGACGGCGTTCGAGCGAGAGGTCCGCGATCCCCGCGCCGCTCACCGGATCGATGATCCGCGTGCCACCATCGACCGTGCCATAGGCGAGCCATCCCGCAGCCTCGTTCAGCACGATCTCGTTGAGGCCGAAGCCGCGTTCCACGAGCCGTTCCCGTTCGCTGCGCGTGGCCACGTCCCAGACCCGCAGCGACCCGTCGGCTGAGGCGGAATAGAGCCGCGTGCCATCGTCGGAAAAGGCGACATCGTTCACCGGCCCGTCATGGCCCGTCAAAAAGCGGGGCGCCGTGCCCTTGCGCCACAAGCCGATGGTTCCGTCCCAGCTCGCCGAGGCGACGGTCGTGCCGTCCGGACTGGATGCAAGCGACATGACCTTGCCCTGATGCCCTTCCATGCGCGCAGCAGTTCCCGTCTTGAGATCCCAGCGCATCAGCGCGAAATCATCCCCCGCCGAGACGAGTTCGCTCGGCGATACGAAGACCGCGGTGTTCACGGCAGCAAGATGGCCTTCGAGCCAGCGCGGCGTTCCGTCATCCCAGAGACCCACGGAATTGTCGAAACTGGTGGTGGCGATCTGACCCTCGGGCGACACGGCGATGCCCATGATCGGGCCGCCATGGCCGACAAGCGTCTGGTAGTCGCCCGCCCGCAACGGGCCGGCGCTCAGGGCCAGGGCCAGCAGCAGCCAGCGCATGACCTATTCGGCCGGGGTCGCGGATTTGGGCGCGCGAGCTTCGCGTTCCTTGACCTCGGCGACCCAGAGGTTGTGATGCTCCTTGGCCCACTGCTCTTCGACCATGCCGTTGCCCATGGCGTCGAAGGCGCCCTCCATCCCGAGCGTTCCGATATAGATGTGCCCGAGGATCACCGCCATCAGCACGAAGCCGACGATGGCATGCCAAAGCTGGCTGTACTGCATTTCGGCCTGCGGCGAGAGGTCCGAGGGCAGGGGGGCGAAGCCCAGGAATTGCGGCACGCCCCAGTCGTTGAGATGCGCGAAGGTCGGCCCAAAAAGGTGCCATTCGAACGGAAAGAGCAGCGACAGCCCCGAAACCGAGATGGAGGTGCCCAGAACGATCACCGACCAGAAGACGATCTTCTGACCCGCATTGAACTTCTTGGCATCCGGGTGGCCGCCGCCGAACAGCCCGCCGCCGCGCAGGATCCACTTGACGTCGGTGCGGTCGGGAAGGTTGTGCCAGACCCACATCACGAAGACCATCACGAGGCCTAGCATGAAGGCCCAGGACACGTTGTCATGGATCCATTTCGACCCGATGGCGATGGTGGAAAAGGCCTCGTGGCCGAAGGCCGGAATGAGGAACTTGCGACCCATCAGCGTCAACAGGCCGGTGACCGCGAGGATCATGAACGAGCCCGAGAGCAGCCAGTGTCCCATCCGCTCGACGAACTTGAAGCGCTCGAGCTTGTTGCCGGTGATCGGGCCCTCGATGCGCACGCGCCCGCGGATGAGGTAGAACACGGCGAGGATCGCGATCGTGCCGAGCAGCAGCCAGCCGCCATAGGTGATGAGCGGTCCGTGACGGAATTCGAGCCACCACATGCCCCTGTCCTGGATCAGCGTCGTCGCGGCCGGGCCGCGCTGTTGCGTCGTGATCTGCGCCTCGTCAAAGCGCAGGCCGCGCCAGAGATCCGGATCCGACGCGCCGCCGAGCGTGCCAAGCGGGCCGCTTTCGGGGGCGGCATTGTCGGGGTTGCCGGTCATCTGCGCACGGTCGCTGTTGTCGACCTCGAGCCCCTCCTGACGGCGCATGATATCCTCGAGCGTCGGCGCAGGCGTCGCGGCCTCGGTATTGGCGGGGGGCACGACATCCTGCGCGGCTGCGGGCAGGGGAGCCAGCGCGAGCGCCAGCAAAACGAGGAAAGAGTAGACGGTCTTCATGGCAGGCTCCCGAGAGTCTCCGGTTGGTTCCATACGCGGACGGTGCCGCACAGTCACATCGGTCAATGTCGGATCTTCCCGCAGGGGAAGATCGGAAACGGTCCGCATCGTCTTGCGAAAAAGGGCCAGCGCAGCAATCGGCTGCGCTGGCCCTGAAGTCAGAGGGGTTCAGCCGCCCTTCTGGTCATAGGCGGTACCCCAGCCCCAGGCGCCCGAACCGAAGCCGCGCGCGACGACGCGCTCGCGGTAGATCTCGGAGACCACGTCGCCGTCACCGGCGAGCAGGGCCTTGGTCGAACACATCTCGGCGCAGATCGGCAGCTTGCCTTCCGCGATCCGGTTGCGGCCATATTTCTGGAACTCGGCCTGGGAATTGTTCTCTTCCGGACCGCCGGCGCAGAAGGTGCACTTGTCCATCTTGCCGCGCGAACCGAAATTGCCGGCCTGCGGATATTGCGGCGCGCCGAACGGGCAGGCGTAAAAGCAGTAGCCGCAGCCGATGCAGAGGTCCTTGGAGTGCAGGACGATGCCTTCCTCGTTCTGGTAGAAGCAATCCACCGGGCAGACGGCCATGCAGGGCGCGTCCGAACAGTGCATGCAGGCAACCGAGATCGACCGCTCGCCGGGCGAGCCGTCATTGATCGTGACCACCTTGCGGCGGTTGATGCCCCAGGGAACCTCGTGTTCGTTCTTGCAGGCGGTGACGCAGGCATTGCACTCGATGCAGCGTTCGGCGTCGCAGAGAAATTTCGCTCGTGCCATGTCTCGGATACTCCTTAAGCCGCTTCGATTCTGCAGAGAGTGGCCTTCGTCTCCTGCATCTGTGTCACGCTGTCATAACCATAGGTCTGCGCGGTGTTGGTGGATTCGCCCAGAACGTAGGGGTCGGCACCTTCGGGATACTTGGACCGTTGATCCTCGCCCTGCCAGAAGCCGCCGAAGTGGAAGGGCATGAACGCCACGCCGCTTCCCACGCGTTCGGTAACCATGGCCTTGACCTTGATCTTGCCGCCCTCGGGACCGTGCACCCAGACCATGGACCCGTCACGCACGCCGGAATTGTTGGCGTCGCGCGGGTTGATCTCGATGAACATGTCCTGCTGAAGCTCCGCAAGCCACGGGTTCGACCGGGTCTCGTCCCCGCCGCCCTCGTATTCGACCAGACGGCCGGAGGTGAGGATGGTCGGGAAATCCTTGGAGAAGTCGTTCTCCTGGATCGAGGCGTACATGGTCGGCACGCGCCAGAACTTCTTGTCCTCGTAGGTCGGGTAATCCGCCACCAGATCGCGCCGGTTGGTGTAAAGCGGCTCGCGGTGCAGCGGGACCGGATCCGGGAAGGTCCAGACCACGGCGCGCGCCTTGGCGTTGCCGTAAGGGGCGCAGCCATGCTTAATCGCGACACGCTGGATGCCGCCGGAAAGGTCGAGCTTCCAGTTGATGCCGCCCACCTGACCTTCGTAATCCGACGGGCGATCGCCCTGCTGCGAGGTCTCGCCCACCTCTTCGCTGCCATCGCCGGACTCTTCCGGCGGGCTGTAGCCCGCGACCTTTTCGATGCTCGCACGCTCTTCGGCGGTAAGGTCGCTGTCCCAGCCAAGGTCGATCAGCATCTGCATGCTGAATTCGGGGTAGCCGTCCTTGATCTCGGAGCCGACGGGGTAGGAGTCCTCGGCCAGAAGGTTCTCGCCGTTGCGCTCCACACCGTACCGTGCTCGGAAACCCATGCCACCCTGTGCCACTGGCAGCGAGGTGTCGTATAGGTTCGCCGAACCCGGGTGCTTCATCTCGGGCGTGCCCCAGCAGGGCCACGGCATCCCGTAGAAATCGCCATCCGCGGGCCCGCCATTGGCGCGCAGCGTGGTGCGGTCGAAGGTGTGCTGGTTCTCCATGTGCATGCGCATCCGCTCCGGGCTCTGGCCCGTATAGCCGACGGTCCACATGCCGCGGTTGAACTCGCGCGTCACATCCTCGATCAGCGGCTCGTCACCATTGATCGCGATGTTCTTGAACATGCGGTCGGTGAAGCCGAACTTGTCCGCGAAGAGCTTGATGATCTCGTGATCGACCTTGCTCTCGAAAAGCGGCTCGACGACCTTCTCGCGCCACTGGAGCGAGCGGTTGGAGGCCGTCACCGATCCGTAGGTCTCGAACTGCGTCGCGGCGGGCAGCAGATAGAGGCCATCGGTGCGGTCCTGCATGATCGCCGACACGGTCGGGTAGGGATCGACCACGACCATCAGGTCGAGCTTTTCCATCGCCGTCTTCATCTCGGGCAGGCGGGTCTGCGAGTTGGGCGCGTGACCCCACAGGACCATGGCGCGGGTATTGTCGGGCTGGTCGAGGTTTTCCTTGTCCTCGAGCACGCCGTCGATCCAGCGCGAGACGGGGATTCCGGTCTCTTCCATCATCATGCGGTCGGCGCCTTCCTCTCCGGCGCCCGGCATCACGGAAAAGCGGCCCTTGAGCCAGTCCAGATCCTCTTCCCAGACACGCGCCCAGTGCGCCCAGCTTCCCGGGGCGAGGCCGTAATAGCCCGGCAGCGTGTCGGCCAGAACGCCAAGGTCGGTCGCGCCCTGCACGTTGTCATGGCCGCGGAAGATGTTGGTGCCGCCACCGGCGGTGCCCATGTTGCCAAGCGCGAGCTGCAGGATGCAGTAGGCGCGGGTGTTGTTGTTGCCGTTGGTGTGCTGCGTGCCACCCATGCACCAGATCACCGTGCCGGGACGGTTGTTGGCCAGCGTGCGCGCGACTCGCTCGAGCTGCGCGCCCGGCGCGCCGGTGACGCGCTCAACCTCGTCGGGCGTCCATTTCGCGACTTCGCTGCGGATCTCGTCCATGCCCCAGACACGGGTGCGGATGAACTCCTGATCCTCCCAGCCGTTCTCGAAGATGTGCCACAGGATGCCCCAGACGAGCGCCACGTCCGAACCGGGCCGGAAGCGGACATATTCGTCGGCATGCGCGGCCGTACGGGTGAAGCGCGGATCGCAGACGATGACCGGCGCGTTGTTCTGCTCCTTGGCCTTCAGCAGGTGCAGCAGCGAGACGGGGTGCGCCTCGGCCGGATTGCCGCCGATGATGAAGATCGCCTTGGAATTGTGGATGTCGTTGTAGGAGTTGGTCATGGCGCCGTAGCCCCATGTATTCGCAACGCCCGCAACGGTGGTCGAGTGGCAGATCCGCGCCTGGTGGTCGACGTTGTTCGTACCCCAGTAGGCGGCGAACTTGCGGAACAGATAGGCCTGCTCGTTGGAATGTTTGGCCGAACCCAGCCAGTAGACGGAATCCGGGCCGGATTCGTCACGGATGGCGTTCATCTTGTCGCCGATCTCGTTGATCGCCTGCTCCCAGGAGATCTTGACCCACTCGCCACCCTCTTTCTTCATCGGGTATTTGAGGCGACGCTCGCCATGCGCATGCTCGCGGACCGACGCGCCCTTGGCGCAATGCGCACCGAGGTTGAAGGGGCTGTCCCAGCCCGGCTCCTGGCCGACCCAGACGCCGTTGCTGACTTCGGCGATGACGGTGCAGCCGACCGAACAGTGCGTGCAGATCGATTTGACGGTCTTCATGGCATCCGACACGGCCGTCTGCGCAGTCGCCTGCGTCACCGATCCGCCAGTCGCGGCAATGGCCGTCAGACCACCGATGGCGAGGCCCGATCCACGCAGGAAGGCGCGCCGGTCGACCGAGGAGCCGGCGATCTCGGACAGGATGCCTGTCCGCTGGGACCGTCGTGCCACCCCGTTGGTTTTCTTTCTAAGCATGGAACCCTCCCGTGCTGCCCGACTTGGATGTCAGGTTTGGCTAGGTAAGCCCGCAGCGTGCCCGCAGCGTGGCGATTGATCAGATTGGCGGCGGGTCTTCAGAACCGCGCGCTGTCGAAATAGGCCCGCGTATGCGCGGTGTCCTGCATCTTGCCGTCCGCCTTCGCGGGGGCTGCTTCGGCTTCCTCGCCGCTCACGGCCACGGCGACCACGGCCGCAGGGGCCGCTGTGCCGGCCAGCTTCAGAAAATCGCGCCGGCTCCGGGCCGCCTCGTCTTTCTTGGACATGGAAGGTCTCCCTCTTGTTGTTGAAACGGCCTCTTTCGGGCCGTCATGATGATGGCGGGCTGTACCCGCCGCTTTCTCGCTGGACCGCTCGGGCCCGTTCAGTCCGAGCCGAGCCGGAACGACTCGCGCTCGATATCCATGAAGGCACGGCCGACGGAGCCGACGGCGCTGTAAAGCACCGCGGTCTTGGCCTTTTCGAGATCGGCAAAGAAGTGCCCCGCCCAGGGCGCGACATGCCGGTTGAAGAACACCCGCTGATCGGAAAGCGATGCGGCCTCGCCGAACCGTCCCACGATCAGCCCGGCCATCACCTCCATCATGGTGGCGATGTTGTCCTCGGGTTCGTAGACGTTCGGGGCGCGGCTGATCCGGCGCGCGGAAAGGTCGTTGCGCAGGACCGACAGCGGTTTCTCGTTCAGGAACCCGGTGAGGTAATAGCTCGCATAGGGCAGCAATTCGCCGCGGCCCAGACCAATGAACAGCGCGTTGAATTCGCGGCTCACATCCTTGGCCCTGGCTGTCTGCGCGCAGTCCGCGAGCCGGGTGATCGCGCGCCCGAGGTCGGTCCCGTCTCCCGAAAGATCCGCGGTCTGTCGCAGCAACATCTCGTCCGGCGGCCCGGCGAGCAGGACCCCGAGGAAGTTGTACAGATCTGCGCGCAGCCGGTCTTCGGGCGCGATCTCTGTGGGTCTGGCGGCGGCAGCGGTCATTCGGTCTCCGGGTCGAAGGTAAATCTCATACGGCGCGCAGGCACCGGATCCCCTTCATCTGGCTCAGTTTTCTCATCATTGGCAGACCCCGACACTACGACCTTGGTCGTAGATGCAGGCGCAGCATCCTCCGAGTCCTGCGGAATTTCCTCCATGGCTGCAGGAATTACCTCAGGCTCCATATTTTCCGGAATCTCTGCAGTTTCAGCCCCAATTTTATCTTCCTCCGCCTTGGCCAGGGCTTCCACATGTCGCAGCAGCCCCTTGCCGACCTGATACGAGGTTTTGACTCCCGGCGCGTCGGTCGCGGCATTGGTGTAGTCGCCGTCATAATCGTTGAGCCCGTCCAGGACGGCGAGAACCGGGTTCAGCCGCCACAGCCTGCGCAGCGCACGGCGGCGCAGATGCTCGGGCACCGCCTTCTGCATGAAGCCCGCAATGTCCTGACCGGGAATGAGATCGTCGGGATCGGGCAGGTTGAACTGGGCGAGGATCTCGGCATCGGATTTCTCGGCCTGTTCCTCGGCAACACGCGCCGCCTCGGCCTCTTCGGCCTCGAGCGCAAGCGCGCGCTCCTCGGCTGCTTCCTCTTCGGCCACCTTGGCGCGGCGGCGCGTCCAGAATCCGCTCTCGTCGCCGCGGCTCATGTCTCGCCCGCCTTCCGGATCGAACCGGGCGCACGGTAGACATCGCTCGCCTGAGAGATGCGCGGATCGCCGATCCCGTCCTCGGTCCGATCCTCCACATGCCGCCGCCGCTTGCGTTTGACAAAGGTCTCCTCGACGTAATGCGCCTGCGTATAGGATCCGACCCAGGCCAGCAGCCCGTTGGGCATCGGCACGCGTTCGACGATCTCGTCGCCGCTTTCTGCGTAGAGCTGCGCCTCGTGCGGCGAGGCGGTGACCAGATGCACGCGGTAGGGCCACTGGGCGCTGTGTTCCGCCTGCCGCAGGATCACGTAGACCGACGGTTCGGGTTGCGACAGCGCGACCATGTAGGCCTCGGCCTCGCCCCGGTAGAGCGTGAGCGGCACGGTGGCGGCGTGGAACTCGACCGCGTCGCCTTCCTCGCGCAGCAGCGTCCAGTCGGCAGGGGCGGCACCGGGCAGCACCGCGACCGGCGTCCAGACCCATTTCGCCCACCGGGTGACGCCCGGCAGGCGGCGGATGACGACGCCGACCGGCATGCTGATGCTCTTGAGATCCTGAAAGTCCACGGCATCTCCCCTGTCTTGATGGCGTCGTGATGACCCTGTGTCGGGTTGGGGCGACGCTTGTGTCCGGCCCCCGGCTCCGGTATTCCCGGGCACAGATTTTCGGAAAGCATAGGTTTCGGGGCATCCTTTGTCCATGGCCCGCCACAGGGCCGGGGAGCTGCGCGCCGACCTGTCGGGAGAGAATGACGTGGGAAAAACGCTGCTGCTGTGCGACTGTCTGGGCAGCCAGACCGTGGACGCCGACACCATCGAAAAGGCCACGGGGCTGAGCTGTTCCAAGGTTCATACCGGCCTCTGCCAGCACCAGTCCGACAAGGCGGCTGTCGCGCTGAGCGGTGGCGACGTTCTCGTCGCCTGTCAGCAGGAGCGCCCCTTCTTCGATGCGCTGGCCGAGGAACTGGGCGCCGAAGTGCCCGGGTTCGTCGATCTGCGCGACCGGGCAGGCTGGTCCGAGAAGGGCGCCGATCCCGCCGCCAAGATGGCCGCGCTTGCTGCCGAGGCGGCTTTGGTCCTGCCCGCGGCGCGCTCGCTCGACATCGTCTCGGAAGGGACCTGCCTGATCCTCGGACCGGGCGAGGCGGCCTTTGCCGCCGCCGCGCGGATCTGCGATCAACTCGCCGTGACCGTGCTGCAGACGGACGAGGCCGAGGTTCCGATAGATCGTCGCTTCGACGTGATCCGGGGCCGGATGGCGCGCGCCAATGGTGCATTGGGCGGCTTTCATCTGCGCATCGACGCCTTCCGCCAGCTTCTGCCCGGCGGGCGCGGTGATTTCGCGTTTTCCGATCCGCGCGATGGCGCGGCCTCGGAATGCGACATCATTCTCGACCTCACCGGTGAAAAGCCGCTCTTTCCCGCGCCGGAAAAGCGCGAGGGCTATCTGCGCGCCGATCCCCGACAGCCGCTCGCCGTGGCCGACGCCGCCGCAGAGGCCGCGCAGATGGTCGGCACCTTCGAAAAGCCGCTCTATATCCGGCTCGAGGAATCGCTTTGTGCCCATTCCCGCGCCGAGCAGACCGGCTGCACGAAATGCCTGAACATCTGCCCCACCGGCGCGATCACCTCGGCGGGCGAGCATGTCGCCATCGACCCGATGATCTGTGCGGGCTGCGGCGCGTGTTCGGCGCTTTGCCCCTCGGGCGCGATCACCTATGACGCGCCGCCGGTCTCTTCGGTGTTCCGCCGTCTCGACACCCTGTCGGGGACCTTCCGCAAGGCAGGCGGGCGCGACCCGCGGCTGCTCGTGCATGACGGCCACGGAGCCGAGATGATCCGCCTTTCGGCCCGCTTCGGGCGCGGCCTGCCGGAGGACGTGATCCCGCTCGAGGTCGACGCGCTGGCGGGTTTTGGCCATGCCGAGATGCTGGCCGCTTTGTCCTGCGGCTTCGCTTCCGTCGACATCCTGCTGGCGCCGCGCACCGAACGCGACACACCAGAAAGCGAGACAGCGCTCGCCAATGCCATTGCCGGGCGGGCGAGTGTCACGCTGCTCGACATGGCTGACCCGGATACGTTGTCCGATCACCTCTACGGCGCCGAACGCGCGCAGGCGGTCAGGACTCCGGTCCTGCCCATCGGCACCCGCCGTCAGGTCACCCGTGTCGCCGCCAAGGCGCTGAACCCCGAGGGCGGCACTCTGCCGCTGCCGCCCGCCGCGCCCTATGGCGCCGTGCTGGTGGACAAGGAGGCCTGCACGCTCTGCCTCAGCTGCGTGTCGCTCTGCCCCTCCGGTGCCCTTGGGGATAACGAAGACAAGCCGCAGCTGTTGTTTCAGGAGGATGCCTGCCTGCAATGCGGGATCTGCGCGACGATCTGCCCCGAAAATGCCATCGAGCTGCAGCCTCAGCTGGATCTCAGCGATTCCGCCCTGTCGCAGCGCGTGCTGCACGAGGAAGAGCCCTTTGGCTGCATCGAGTGCGGTGCATTGTTCGGAGTGAAGTCGACGGTCGAGAAGGTGGTGGAAAAGCTCGCGGGCAAGCATGCGATGTTCGCGAACGAAAAGACCGCGCGGATGATTCAGATGTGCGACAAGTGCCGGATCGCGGCGCAGTACCACTCCGAAGACAACCCTTTCGCGCAGGGCACGCCGCGCCGGGTGCGCACCACCGACGATTATCTGGCCGAGAGCCCGTCCAAGCGCAAGGATCACTGAGCGCAGGGCGCCTCTTCGCGCGACCCGCGCCCGCCCTGCCAATGTGTGACTTGCAAGCCCGGGGGTGGTCGCCTAAACCCGAGACTGCTTCACAGGACCCAAGGGAGGGATCGGATGAGCGAAGATTTCAACATGTCGATGCGCAAATTTCTGAAACAGGTCGGCGTCACCAGCCAGCAGGCCATCGAAGAGGCGATGCGCAACGCGCCCGACACCGAAGGCAAGACGTTTCAGGCGAAAATGGTCCTGACGGTCGACGGTCTCGACCTCGAACATGTCGTGACCGGCAAGATCCAGGGATAGGCCGACAGTGACACTGACACGCGACGCGGTCCTGACCGCGCTCAAATCCGTGAAGGATCCCGCCAGCGGCGACGACATCGTCACTGCCGGTCTGGTCAAGGCTCTGACGGTCGAGGAAGCCACCGTGCGCTTCGTGCTCGAGGTGCCGGGTGAGCGCGCGCAGGCCTATGCGCCCGTGCGCCAGAGCGCCGAGGATCTGGTAAAGGCGCTCGACGGGGCAAAGAACGTCTCGGTCGTGATGACCGCCCATTCCGCCAAGGCGCCGCCCGATCTCAAGGGGTCGGGCCACGGTCATTCCCATGCCCCGAAGCCGCTTCAGGGCGGGCCGGAAAAGATCCCCGGCGTGGACCGGATCATCGCCATCGCCTCGGGCAAGGGTGGCGTGGGCAAGTCCACCGTCTCGGCCAATCTCGCCTGCGCGCTCGCAGCCGAAGGCCGCCGCGTCGGGCTCCTTGATGCCGACGTCTACGGCCCCAGCCAGCCGCGGATGCTGGGTGTGAGCGGCCGCCCGGCCAGCCCGGATGGCAAGACCATCCTGCCGATGCGCAATTTCGGCGTCACGATGATGTCGATCGGCCTCATGACCAACGAAGGACAGGCGGTCGTCTGGCGCGGCCCGATGCTGATGGGCGCCCTGCAGCAGATGCTGATGCAGGTCCAGTGGGGCGCGCTCGACGTGCTGCTCGTCGATCTGCCGCCCGGCACCGGTGACGTGCAGATGACCCTCGCGCAGAAGGCGCAGGTCGACGGCGCCATCGTGGTCAGCACGCCTCAGGATGTGGCGCTGCTCGATGCACGCAAGGGCATCGACATGTTCAACCAGATGAAGGTGCCGATCCTCGGCCTGATCGAGAACATGTCTATACATATCTGCTCGAATTGCGGCCACGAGGAACACATCTTCGGCCATGGCGGCGTCGCCGCCGAGGCTGCAAAGATGGGTGTGCCGCTGCTGGCAGAGATTCCGCTGCATCTCGACATCCGCGTGGCTTCGGATGGTGGCGCGCCGATCGTCGTCTCCAAGCCCGACAGCCCGCAGGCGCAGAGCTTCCGCGACCTCGCCCGCCGCCTGATCTCGGACGGGCGCGCATGAGCATGGCCCCGCAGTTCCCGCCCCTGATGAGCGGGCTGAACGCTGCGGGGCATGACCCGTTTCTTGCCGCCTGTCAGTCCGCGCGGGACGGGGTCGATGCCGGGCTGATTCTCTACGACCTCTCGGGTGATCTGCGCGCCGCGCTGGTCTGCGCTCCCGAAGTGCCGCTGGCCGAGGCGATGGCCATGCTGCCGCTCTGCGGTGTCGGCCTGCAGAATGCGCTGGGCGCGCTCGCTCCGCCCGAAGTGCCGGTGCATCTCGACTGGAACGGAACGATCCGCGTGAATGGCGGGCGCTGCGGCGCGCTGCGCGTGGCCTCCGCGACGCAGGACCCCGAGGCGATCCCCGACTGGCTGGTCGTCGGGTTCTCCCTGCGGTTCGAGCCGACAAGCGAGGATCAGGGCACTGCGCCCGATGAGACCGCGCTCTACGGCGAAGGTTGTGGCGACCTCAGCCCGCATGACCTGCTCGAATCCTGGGCGCGCCACACGCTGACCTGGATCCACCGCTGGGAGGAGGAGGGCCTGCCCCCCCTGCACCGCGAATGGAGCGGCCTGCTGCACGGTCTCGGCGCACCTGTAATCCAAGGCGCGCAAAAAGGCATCTTCCTCGGTATCGACGAAAACCTCGGCATGCTGCTGAAATCCGACGACACAACCCACCTCATCCCGCTCACCACCCTGCTGGAGACACGGCCATGAAACTCGCCCGCGCGATCCATTTCGACGAAAGCGACACCCGCGTCTTTCACGTCCCGGCACGGACCGGCGAATGGTGCCTCTCGGGCGGATTCGAATTCTCCAACTGGAACGAGGGTGACCTCGTCGGCAAGGCACGGCAGGCCTTCGCCAATGGCTGGCTCGGGCTCGAAACCTTCGGGCGGGTCAGTTTCGTCGCCGTCACGCAGCTCGAGGCGTCCGAACGCGAGGCCCTGATCGCGGCGCTTTCGCAGCATTTCGTGGACACCTACGGCGCCCCGTCACCCGAAGCCGCGCGCCCCGTCGCCACCGAAGAGATCGACCAGATGATCGCGCTTTGCGACGATCATGCGGCCAACACGCTGCTCACCGTCTCGCGCGAGCTGACCGAGGCCGGCGTGCGCGAAACCTTCCGCGTGATCGAGGCGCAGGAGGCGGACATCATGCAGTTCGCCGTGCACGGTTCGCTGGACGAATAGCCCGCCCCGTGCCGATGCGCGCTCCGCAAAGGTGAGCCCCCCACATTCGACACGTCGGAAAACCGCCCCGGATGCCAAGGCCGAGAGCGAACAGTACCCGAAACCCGCCCTTTCTTCTCCCATTCATCTTGCCGGATAAACTCCAGGGAGTGTGAGGGGCCGGCCCCTCACTCCTGCCGCCGCAAGACCCGCAGCCCTCAGAGGAGCGCGCGAATGGGCTCCAGCAGACCCTTGGCGCGCAGGGTGCGCACGGGATAGGTCTCGTCGTTCACGAAACGGTCGAGCGTGAAACCGGGCTCGATCTTGGAGAGTTTCTCGGCCGTCGCGATCGCCTTGTCCATCTGGCCGTCGAGCGCGTAGAGCGCCAGCAGATGCCGGTGCGCCGGGCGCAGGGACGGGGCGGCGCGCGCGGCCGCCTCGCCGGCGGCGATCGCCTCTGCCGGATTGTTGCAGGCGATGCTGACCACGCAGTGATTGATCTCCCACCACTGGCGGAACGGCGAGAACCGCGCGATCTGGCGCGCCTTCGTGGAATACCGGATGGCCTCGGCCGGATTGCCCGCGCTCAGTTGCGACATCGCCATCGCCGTCCAGGCAAAACCGTTCGACGGGTTCTGCTCCACTGCAAGGCGTGCCATTTCCATTCCGCCCACGGGATCGCCCAGTTCCATCACGAGGACCTGCGCCACCAGCGCCTGCACCAGGGAATTGTCGAAGGATTCCTCGATGGCGCGCTGGTTGAGCGAGCGCGCCTCCTCGCGCAAGGCCTGCGGATTGCTGTCATGCAGCTCGATGAGCTGGATCATCCGCACCAGCGATCGCCAGCCGAGATAGATGCCGTTGCTGTCGACATCATGCGCCTGACTCAAAAGGCTGTCCGCCTCGCGCAGTGCGCCGGTCTCGAAGCTGAACATCCGGTAGAGCGCGAGCCGCGCCAGTGCCGTCGCGCGCGCCTCGGGGCGGGCATTCTCGACGATCAGGGGAAGCTTGCCGATCACCCGGTCCGCGGCTTCGAAGACGATGGCGGCGATGGGCACGGCCGAGTTCAGAACATCCCCGGGATGTTCGAGAGCATGCAGTTTGGAATAGAGGATCTGTCCGGTCGGCAGATGCACGATCTTGATGAAGATGTTGGTCTGTCCGTCGGTTTCCACGAGGTCGCAGCCGATCTGCAGGTCGCCCTCCTGCCGCTGGGTCGCGCCGGCATGCTGGCCCGAGCGGCGCCAGGCGCGCACGTTCTCGGCCACGGTCTGGCCGATCTGGTTGGCGAGGATATCGCCGATGATGCTGTCCTTGTTCGACCCGTACACATCGGTGCGGCATTCGATCATGACGCCCGGCGCGGCACGGGGGCGGCTCGCCTCGATCGCCTCGCTCAGGCGGGCACGTTCCCCTCGCAGCCAGTCCTCGAATTCCGGATCGCGCACGTCCAGCCCTTCGAGCAATTCCCGGTCATCCTGTAGCAGGCCGGGGGTGGAGGTGTCCTGCACCAGAACCTGCGCCACATCGAGCCAGAGCGCGGTGCGGTCCGCCTTGAGCGCCTCGGCCATCTGCGGCCCGATGGCGCGGAGCTTGGCGAGCGCCTGCCGCAGGTTGGCACTGGCCTGTTCGGGGCCGAACGTGCTCCAGAGCTTGTCCTCGAGCCAGCGGCGCGGGCGGTTCATGCCGGGAGTCAGCGCCAGAAGCGCCAGCAGCGCCTGGTTCTTGGCACCGCTCGGCGTGATGTCCGTGCCCTCGGTCGTGACCACGCGCAAGGGGCCGATCACCGAAATACTGACTGGCTTCGTCGTCTCGCCCATACACGTCCCGCATGTCTGATGAACCGGATAACCGGTCTCCCCCGCAAGGATCGTAGCATCCGGGGGGCATTCGCGCAATCAACGTGAAAATTTCGTTAATGGTTGATCCCGCTGAGAATGTCTTTTGACCTGCTGGGCGAACCCGGTCAGGGTAGGTCGCATTTGAAACTCAGTGAATTGGAGCGAGAGCATGACGATATACGGGGCGCAGGGCGCGCAAGGGGCACAAGGCGCTCAGGGGGCGCAAGGCGCGCAGGGAGCACAGGGGGCACAAGGGGCACAAGGGGCACAAGGGGCACAAGGGGCGTCGTCGGGGGGTGCCAACTGGGCGATGCTGACGAGCCGCGCGGGAACGCAGCGGATGTGGCCCGGGGCAAACCGGACCCCGGCAGCACAATCGGCCTGGGACGCGTTCCGCAAGCTCGCCGACGGGCCGCGCGTCGCCGTGCTGATGCAGATGCTGGGCACGCAGTTCGCGGTGACGCTCGAAAGCAGCGAAAAGGCGAATGACAAGGCGGTTCTGACCGTGCAAGGTCAGCCGCTCGCCACGCTTCACAAGCCCTCGAACGCGTTTCTGGCGGAACATCAGATCGACTATCTGCGCGCCGCCGCCGACCTGCAGCCCGACCGTCTGGAAGAGATTCTGGTGCAGACGGCGCAGCTTGTGCCGTTCTTCGGCATGGTCGGGTTTCTGAGCCCTGCCGCGACGCGCTGGACGTTGCGCATGACGGAAACGGTGCTGGATCTCGCGAATCTCATGGAAATGCCGATCAAGATGGGTCTGGACGTCGCGCGTCCCATCGCGCTGTCGACGGCAGTACAGCCGCTGATCCAGACGCCGGGCCATCCGTCCTTTCCGAGCGGGCATGCAACCGAATCCTTCGCGATCGCGACGCTGTTCTCGCGGTTCTTCTATGCCGATCCGTTCGATCCCGCGAAGGCGGTCGAGACGCAGGACGAGGTCATGCGCATCGCGGCACGCATCGCCACCAACCGCACGGTGGCCGGGGTGCATTATCCGACCGACAGCATGGCGGGCGCCGTTCTCGGCATGACGATGGCCGAGGCCCTGATCAACCTGCTCGACGGCAGGAAAGAGACCCCGACCCGTATCTATCACGGTGACACATACCGGGGCGATTTCAACGTTTCCCTGCTGGGCGAAGCGCTGAAGGACAAGGACATCGTGACGGTTGGAAAGGTTGCGATCGACCCGTCGCAGGTGCCCGCCTGGATGAAGGAGATGTGGGCCGAGATCAAATCCGAATGGGTTTAGGCTCCTGCGCCCGAGGTTTCACCCTCTCGGGCGCGCCCCGGCCATGACATCGACCAGAGCCTTGCCCATGCGCGCCGAGTCTGAGGGCGGCACGGGCAGGAGTGGCACCACACCGCCTTGAAGATCGTCCAGCTGCGTGCCGCCGCCCGCCTGGGCATTGGCGACGATCAGGTCCGCATTCATCGCGAGCGACCGGGTCAGCCGACCGGCGGCAGCGCTGGTGCCCGTGATGGCAGAGGTCGATCCGGTGAAGGTGCCCGAGGACAGCACACCGCGCAGCGCCCAGCCATCCTCGGCCCGCGTGGCGACGGTTGGACCCGGCACGGTCCAGTCGGAGCCGTCCGAAGTGTACAAGGCGGGCACATAGCTCTGCGTCGATGCCTGCCAGAGTGCCGCGCCCGCGCTGAAGACCTGCCGGGCCGTGTCCGTCACGAGCGCGCTGTGCGTGCCCGCCCGGGTGATGGGGGAGGTGGCTGCGAGCCCGCTCCAGTTCTGGCGCTCGGGATCCCAGGCATAGGCGGACTCATCGCCGTCGAAATAGGACTGCCGCCCCCTGTCGCCGCGATAGCCGGGCAGGGATTCGTCCCGCTGCACCTGCAGATGCACGGAGCATTGCGCTTTGCCGGTATAGCGGACAGCGATGCGCCAGGCACCGGCCTCGGCCAGCGGTTCGCCCGCGACCTGCGCCTCGTTCGGGGCCATTGCCAGCGTGTGTGTCGCAGCCTGCGTGACGGTGTCGCTCAGAACATGCGGTTCGATGTGGTAGATCCGCGCGACGGGCTTGCCGTTCGCATCGAGCGTGCGGAACGCCCCGGTCGGCAGTGGCACGAAGCCTGAATCAGCCCCCGAGGGTGTCGTGAGGGCGATTTCGATGAGGTCCGAGGACACACCGTCGGGCGTGCGGATCTCGACATAGCTCGCGGTCTGATCGTCAGGCTGGGCGCGCCAGGTGATGTGATGTTCGCTAATCCCGCTGGCAGGGTCGAAGTCGAACTGCGCCACCTGACGGCTGCGGCGGCTGTTGCCAAAGGCCCAGACCACGCGCACGGGCTGGCCTGTCACGCCTTCCCAGAGCGCCGCCTCGCGCGCGATCTGGTATTCGGCGAAGTTGCTGCCATCCTTGGGACCGGCCATCATGCCGAGCGAGAGGTTGATGATGACCGGAGCCTTTGCGTCGATCCTGGCCGATTCGGACAGGATCCAGCGCACTGCCTGCACCATGTAGCTCTCGAATCGCATGCCCGACGTGTCCGACACCGCCTCGGGTGGGAGCTGCACACCGATCAGCGGCCATTTGTGCACCGGATCGTCGCAATCCTCGGGGTCGGCCCCGGCCGCGAGGTCGAGGATGTGGGTGCCATGGCTCGCTCCGAATTCCAGCGACCGGTCCCCCTCGATGCCGTAAAGCTGCTGGTCGAGCGCCGAGTAGACCGCCGATTCCTCGAGCGCGCTGCCTTTTGCGAGCCAGCGATCGATGTCCTTGCGGCTGTAGATCTCGCCGATATAGGCGCGGCGCGGGCCGGGGCCTGTCGGCCGGGTCTCCAGCGCCTGCAGCCATACGGCGTGAAACCGGGTCCGGTAACGGCCCTTGCCGGTCGGTCTGCGGAATCGGGCGTTCAGAAAGCCGATTCCATCGTCGATGATGGCGACGATGGGGCGAGTCGCGAGGGACGCGGAATCGGCCTCGGTCTCCAGCGTCTCTTCCTCGGTGAGGGCCGCGGGACGCTGGGCGTCGTCGAGATTGACCGGAAAGCCCATGTCGATCACGTCCATCAAAGTCGAATAGCTGCTGATCGGTGTGCCGTGACGCAGGTAGAGCGCATATTCGTCCGGCAGTGGCTTCATAACCGAAGGGTCCTTTGCCCGTGCCGCGAGGCGGTCATATTCCTGCGGGTCCATCAGCAAAGGGTCGAGCGGCGTGTCCACCTGATGCAGCACCGCCTTGCGCGTGGATTCGATACTGGGCGGAGTGCCGCTGGGCTTGAGCCGCGCGAAGATCGGCGTGAACCAGATCGGACTGCGTCTGGGGGCAAGGGAAAGTGCCGCGCGGCGTTCCTGCAGCAGCCAGGACCAGTCGAGATAGGCATCCCAGAATTCGGCTGATTCCGGCGGCGACCACGTCAAGACCATGCTGCGTTCCAATCTTGTTAACCTTAATAGGACAAGAAAACGCCGTAATGTGCCGTTAGGTCAAGCAGTGGTGGTGCGTTTGCGGTCTATTCACGGGGGAGGGGCCATCCGATACTGGTTTACGCTAGGGAATTTACGGGTGGTTCGCGCAGGTTTCACGTATCACTCACAGTGAGATCACGCTTGGTGAGTTACGCTAAGTCAACGAACCGAGGCGCCGTCACCGAAAACATCCGGCGCCCGCACAACGAGGGGAAACTGCCATGACTGCCCGTGACCGTATCAGACCTGCGCCCTTTACCGTGATTGTCGGCGGCAGACGTTCTGCCAAGACTGCCAAAGTCGGCTCCGCTGCCCTGCCAAGACTGCGCCGTCCAGCGATGACCCCGGACGCGCTGGCCTGCGAGATGGCGCGCATCTATGCGCTGACGCTGCTGCGCGACATACCCTTTGCCGAGCTTTCCGACCCGCAGCGCGGTGTCTGGATCGACGCGGCCACCCGATTCACCCTGCACGAGCTGCAGACCGAGCTGCGCCAGCTCCCTTGGCCCTCCTCCGGCCAGCCTGTCCTGACCACTGGCGACAGCCCGCTCTCGAACCTCCTCTCCCTGGGCGTGCCGGGTGATGCTGACCATTGCGCCGCGATCCCCGACGCGCGCAATGGTCAGCCCCAATGCAAACCGGTCCTCTCGGCGTTCTTCGAGTTGGCACCCCCCCGCGCCGCCGGTCCTGTCGGAACCGGACTGAGCGTGCCCGGGGTCACCCATCCCGGCGCCTCGCAGCCGATGTCGCACTGGCTTCTCTGGATCGAGGCCGCCTGCGGCGCGAGCCTGCCGCAGCCGGGGCGCACCGACAGTGCCCGCCAGACCCTGCGCACCCCGCGCGATCTGGCGATTCAGGTGCACCGGCGTCATCCTTGCCAAGCCTATTTCTCGGCCGCGTTGCAGCTCCTGTCGCAAGGGTTGCCGATGGAAACCGGCCTGCGCCGGGATGGACCGCGGGTGCTGACCCTGCTGCTGAACGGTGCGCGCCGTGCCGAACAGCTGTGCCGTCGGAGCGAACGCGGCCCGCGGCTGGCCCGTCCCGGTGTCGTTGCGGCCCGCTGGTCGCTGATGCAGTCAGGCGAGGATCTGCGCGGTGGCCCCGATGCCGTTCTCGAACAGGCCGCGCTGGACCGGGTCAAGGCCGCGGCGCCGCGTCTGCTGCACTGGGTGGCACGGATGAACCGAGCTGCGGGGACCGGCGGATTTGCGCTCCCGACGCCAGAAGGCGGAAGCTGCGAAGGCTGGACGCCGCTCGAGTTCCACCAGAACCTGATCCTGCCGAGCCTCGAAGAAGAAGGGCCACGGCTCTGCCCGTCGCAAGGCGCGGGTCAGGCTGTGCTGGCCGGCACGATGGTGACCCTGCTCAAGGCGCTGTTCAACGCGTCCTGCGCGGACGGGGCCCAGCCCGAGCGCAGCGCCGTTGCCGAAGAGCTCGACAGGCTGGCGGCGAACATGACGCTGGGACGCAGCATCGCCGGCGGATTTTACGACGCCGAGAACCGGCAGGGGCTCCGGCTTGGCCAGAGCCTGGGGCTGACCCTTCTGCGCGAGGCGCTGGAAGACGAGGGCGCACCGGCCCTGCTGGATCTGAGCGATTTCGACGGTCGCCGGATCGAGCTGCAGGCACGCCGCAACGGTCCGGGACGTGTCCGGGTCAGTCTGCAGGTCGATGGCGCCTTTGCGCCATGGCCGGACAATGGCGGCGTGACGGCGCCTTATCTCACGGCTGTTGTGTAACGATTGTTGGAGTGCGGCGTGCGTTCATATTCGCGTCCGTTCCCTTTTGCCAAGTGCGGCGGCCAGATCCGGAGGGCGATCCTTCGGGTCTGGCGAATTCAAGCGTCATCCACGTCGATCATTAAGCGTGAGCCATCCAACGGCGGCCTGCGCCTTTGTTCCAAAGGTCACCGCGCAATGTCCTGCCTGTAGCTCTCCGGAATTGCCTCAAGATCGGCAACCTTGCGCTCCGGCATCTCGCCGGAAATTTCGAGGATCAGCTTGCGCTTGACGGCCTCGGCAAAGGAATCCCGGCTTTCGGCCGTCACCACGAAGGCCCCGAGACCGCCGATGATCTCGTTCTCGTAGCGTCCCTCGAGACCACCCTGCGCCCGTCCCGGGTCGTCGGCGCGCAGGATCGGCAACCCGTTGATCGTGACACCAGCGGCCACGACCTGCGCACGCGCCTCGGCAATCGTCGGACCGCCCCAGTTATTGGCGGAATCGCCGGAAAAGTCGATTACCCGGCGCCATCCCTCGATGTCGTTCTGCTCCATCAGCCGCAGCCCGTCGAGCAGCGCAGAACCGATGGCATTGCGCCCATAGGCCTGACGCGGAGGGACGAGAATCGCCGCGGCAAAGGCTTCCGCCGTCTCGGGCCCGTCGATCAGGGTCCAGTCCGCGACGGTCGCCGTATTGGCCGCCCATTCCACATAGGTGACGGCAATCGAGCCATAAGCCGTGTTGGTGATCGCCGCGACAACCTCGGGGTCGCGAAACGCCTGCGCATACCCCTGCCGCTGCAACGCGATTTCGCTGCTGTCGATGGAGCCGGAGGCATCTGCCAGCAGCACGAGTTCCAGATCCGTGTCCTGGGCGATGGCCGGTGAGGCGAGTGCGGCCATGAATGCCAGAGCAGGGAAAAGACGCATCTATCAAAGCCTCTGCAAGGATCGCTCGCTTCTAAAGGTAGGGGACGCGCCCCCCCTGTCCAGTCACAGGCCGGTGTCGGCAGGTTCATAACGATGCATGAGCCCAATTTCCGGGCATCTGACCCGACGCGGCTTACGGTCAAACGAAGCCTTGCCGCCTGCGGAGGGGTCGCCTAGCGGCAGATCCCTTCGACATCCGCGCCCACCCAGGGAATCCGGATCGCGTCGTGCTTGAGCACAAGGTCGAGCCGCGACATCGGCATGGCTTCGGCGATCATCGCATGTAACCTTTGCGTGCGCGGCGCCTCGGCGTCCAGCAGGGCGCAGCAGACATATTCCTCGACGATCGCGCCTTGCTGTTCATATCCGTGATCGAGGAATTTGGCCCGGGTGCCCTGATCGAAGAGATAGGGATCCGGGGTGATGCCATGTTCCGCGGCGGCCTTCAGCGGGCTGTAGCCGGTGCGTTCGCGGTTTTGCCATTGCCAGACATGGGTCATCTCATGCGCAAAGAGCATGGCATCGGCGAGGTCGATCTCATTTGGGTATTTCGCAAGGAAATCTTCGCGATAAAGGTCATCGCGCAGGAGCATCCGGTTGAAGATCACCATGCCGCCGGGCTGCACGGTCACCGTCTCTCCTCGTGACGGCGGCCAGATCCGCTCGGAGCAGGTCAGGCGCGGACGGACGGGGCGCTGGTAGGTGATCGCCGCACCGGGATGACCATCGACGAGGCGCACACGGGACGTGTCCGTCTGATCTCCCTGCAGTGCTCGGACATAGGAGCGCTCGAGCGGGGTCAGGGGACGTCCGCAGGCGGCAAGGGCAAAGGACAGGACGAGAAGGAGGAGGAGACGCATGCCGTGATAAAGGCGCAAGGTGCCGGGCAAGGCAAGAGGCGTTTCGTCACCTTTTGGCCATCTCTGGAGCAGACCCGGTCCGTCGCCTCGAGCCGGGGAATGCGGGTAACGGAGCACAGGTTTCATTCGCTCGAGGGGCGCTCCGGCGGCTGAACGGATTGCGACAGGCCGACCCGCCTAAGCGCCTGAGAGGCTTCGCTTTACCCTCGTCAGGCCGCGCACCGTTCATCGCAAAAACTACGAGAACCAATCGCCTGTTCCTCGGCGACCGCTGCCCGGCCCTGGAGTGGCCGGGCGCGGTCTGCTGATCCGGCGGCCGGGGCCGCGCGGAACGGGGTCACTGGACCTTCTTGCCTGCGATGGTGGTCGCGCCCTTGGGATTGTTGGCACCCGAGTTGGCGGTGGCGAGCACCTTAACTTTTTCCTTCTTCGGTTTCTTGGTTTCCTTGTTGCCGCGGTTCTTTTCCTTGGACATGGGAATAATTCCTTCGCACGGGTTCCCGAACGGCGGATGCCCATCGGGTGGATGCTCAAGGCGGGGGCAGGGTGGCCTGACATGTGCGGTCAGGGCGATGTCACCGGTGAGGCAGCAGGCGGCGCGGAGCTGTGGCGCGCGCATCGGCCTGCGGTGGAAAGGTGGGCTCGAAACCCCTCCGGCGCAAGAGAAAGCCTGTGCCGCGACAAAAAAATAAATCCTATCGGACTGACCCAGAGGTTGTCCTGCATCAATACGGGACCCGGCGGCGGAGTGATAGACTATACGGTGCAGGCTTCCTGGAAGGACATGCCATGACCCGTCTGATTGCCGCCCTGATTGCCCTGACCGCCAGCCCTCTGGCTGCCCAGAATGCCGATCCGGCGCTGGGCGAGCAGCTGTTCGAGCGCTACTGCGCCACCTGCCACGGCACGAGCGCCGAGGGAGACGGGCCGCGCGCGAACGAGCTGAACCCGCAGCCGCCCGACCTAACCCGCCTCACGATCCGCCATGACGGCGTGTTCCCTGTCGAGCGCGTGGTGATGCGCATCGACGGGCGCGAACCGCTGATCAGCCACGGCTCACCCATGCCGGTCTACGGAGAGCTCTTCGACGAAGCCCCGGGCGCGTCGGTCAAGACCGAGGCTGGCCAGCCCATCCTCACCTCGGGCCCGGTTGTCGACCTGCTGGCCTGGCTGCGCGAGATTCAGGTGGAGGAGTGAGGCAGGGGAGGAGCTGACAGCAGGGCCGTTCTGTCTGCGAGGCTCGGGTCCTCAGACCGACGAGGGACCGCGCCTGCTCGCTGTCTATCCCCTCAAACATCCAACTCCTCAACCACGAACCGGGCGTTTTCCTGGATGTACTGGTAGCGCAGCTCGGGCTTTTTGCCCATCAGCCGCTCGACCAGATCGCCGGTCTGGCCGGGTTCGTCCTCGTCGATCGTAACCCGGATCAGCTTGCGCGACTTGGGGTCCATCGTAGTCTCTTTGAGGTCCTTCGCGTCCATCTCGCCGAGACCCTTGAAGCGCTGCATGTCGATCTTGCCCTTGCCGCCAAGACCCTTTTCCATCCAGAGATCCTTTTCCGCCTCGTCGGAAACATACATCCGCTTGGGCCCCTGCGTGAGGCGGTAGAGCGGCGGGCAGGCGAGGTAAAGGTGGCCGTTGTCGATCAGCGGGCGCATCTGCGTGAAGAAGAAGGTCATCAGCAGCGAGGCGATATGCGCCCCGTCGACATCGGCGTCGGTCATGATGATGATCTTGTCATAGCGCAGGTCGTCGAGGTTGAACTTGCTGCCCATGCCGACGCCGAGCGCCTCGCAGAGGTCCGAGATTTCGGCATTGGTCCCGAGCTTGGCCGAGGCCGCGCCGAGCACATTCAGGATCTTGCCCTTGAGCGGCAGCAGCGCCTGGTTCTCGCGCGAGCGCGCGCCCTTGGCGGACCCGCCGGCCGAATCGCCCTCGACGATGAACAGCTCGGTGCCATCGCGATTCTTGGAGGTGCAGTCGGTGAGCTTGCCCGGCAGGCGCAGTTTCTTGGTGGCGGACTTGCGCTGCGTCTCCTTCTCCTGACGGCGGCGCAGGCGTTCTTCGGCGCGCAGGACGAGGAAGTCGAGGATCGCGCCGGCGGATTTCGTGTCGGCCGCGAGCCAGTTGTCGAAATGGTCGCGCACGGCGGATTCGACCATGCGGGCGGCTTCGGTCGTGGCCAGCCGGTCCTTGGTCTGGCCGACGAATTCCGGCTCGCGGATGAAGCAGGAGACGAGCGCGCCGGCGCCTGTCATGAGGTCCTCGCGGGTGATATTGCCGGCCTTGCGGTTGTTCACCAGTTCGCCATAGGCGCGGATGCCCTTGAGGATCGCCGCCCAGAAGCCGGCCTCGTGCGTGCCGCCCTCGGGGGTGGGGACGGTGTTGCAGTAGGACTGGATGAAGCCGTCGCGCGAGGGCGTCCAGTTGATCGCCCATTCGACCTTGCCCGGCTGGCCGAACTTTTCGCGGAACTCGACGCGGCCCGCGAAAGGCTTCTCGGCATAGGTCGTGGCGCCGCCCATCGTGTCCGAGAGATAGTCCGAGAGGCCGCCCGGGAAGTGGAATTCCGCCTCCATCGGGGTGTCGCCGTCGGGAATGGCGGTCTTCCAGCGGATCTTGACGCCGGAAAACAGGTAGGCCTTTGAACGCGCCATGGAAAAGAGGCGGGCGGATTTGAGTTTCAGCGAGCCGAAGATCTCGGGGTCGGGATGGAAGGTCACGGAGGTGCCGCGCCGGTTGGGCGCCGCGCCGATCTTTTCGAGCTTGCCCTGCGGCATCCCGCGCGAGAACTCCATCGCGAAGAGTTCCTTGTTGCGCGCCACTTCGACCCGCAGGTGATCGGAAAGGGCGTTGACCACCGAGGAGCCGACGCCGTGCAGGCCGCCCGAAGTTTCATAGCTGTCGCCCGAGAACTTGCCGCCCGCATTCAGGGTGCAGAAGATGATCTCGAGCGCGGTTTTGGAAGGGTCCTTGGGATGGGCGCCGATGGGGATGCCGCGGCCGTTGTCGCGCACGCTGACATGGCCGTTCTCGTGCAGTTCGACCTCGATCCAGCTGGCATGGCCCGCGACGGCCTCGTCCATGGAGTTGTCGATGATCTCGGCCACCATGTGGTGCAGGGCGCGGTCGTCCTTGCCGCCGATATACATGCCGGGGCGCAGGCGGACGTGTTCCATGTCCTCGAGAACCTGGATCGAGGAGGCGTCATAGGTGTCGGACGGCTGTCCGGAGAGGAGGTCTTCGGCCATGGCTGCTGCTCTTTTGTTGATCTTGGTTGGCGGCGAGTATGTCAGAGGGGGCGGGGTGGTGGAAGTCCCTGATCGCCGTCGCCCTGCGGCTTGACCTCGCCATTGCGGATGTTGACGGTCGCGATCGGGTCCATGTCGATGCGGCGCTGGCGGTTCCCGGTGTCGATGCGGAACACCGATGCGCCATTCTCGCGCACCCGGAAGTAATGGTCTGGCAGCTCACCGGCCATTCAGGCCTCCCTTTCCGGGATCACCGCAATCCGGAGCAGAAGGACTGGATCCGGCTGCAGGCCTCGGTGAGAATCTCCTCTGAGGTTGCATAGCTCACCCGGAAATGCGGCGAGAGACCGAAGGCGGCGCCGTGCACCACCGCAACGCCGGTCTCCTCGAGCAGGGCGGTCACGAAGGTCTGGTCGGTGTCGATCAGGGTACCGGCTGCGCTGGTCTTCCCGAGGCAGCCGACGATCGACGGATAGACGTAGAAGGCGCCTTCCGGCACCGGGCAGGTGATACCGGGCGCCGCGTTCAGCATCTTCACCACCAGATCGCGGCGCGCGCGGAAGGCTTCGGCCCGGGTCGCCAGGAAATCCTGCGGTCCGTTCAGAGCCTCGACGGCGGCCCATTGACTGATCGAGCAGGGGTTGGTGGTCGACTGCGTCTGCACCTTGCGCATGGCCGCGATCAGCGGCTCGGGGCCGGCCGCATAGCCGATGCGCCAGCCGGTCATCGCATAGGCCTTGGACACGCCGTTGCAGGTCAGCGTCCGCTCGTAGAGCCCGGGTTCGACCTGCGCCGGGGTGCAGATCCGGAAGCCGTCATAGGCGAGGTGTTCGTACATGTCGTCCGTCATCACCCAGACATGCGGATGACGCATCAGCACGTCGGTGAGCGCTTTGATCTCGTCCCAGGTATAGCCCGCGCCGGTCGGGTTGCTGGGCGAGTTGAAGAGAAACCACTTGGTCTGCGGGGTGATCGCCGCCTCGAGCGCCTCCGGCGTGATCTTGAAGCCGGTATCGATGGAGGTCTGCACGATCACCGGCGTGCCGCCGCCCATCAGCACCATGTCGGGATAGCTGACCCAGTAGGGCGCGGGGATCACCACCTCGTCGCCGGGGTTCAGCGTCGCGATGAAGGCGTTGTAGAGCACCTGCTTGCCACCCGTGGACACGGTGACCTGCGCGGGCTCGTAGCTCAGCCCGTTCTCGCGGGCGAACTTGGCGCAGATCGCCTTCTTCAGCTCCGGGATGCCGTCGGGGGCGGTGTATTTCGTCTTCCCGGCGGCAATCGCCGCGACCGCTGCCGCCTTGATGTTCTCGGGCGTGTCGAAATCCGGCTCGCCGGCGGCGAGGCCGATCACGTCCTTGCCACCCTCTGCCAGCTCGCGCGCAAGCTGGGTGATCGCCACGGTGGGCGATGGCTTCACGCGGGCAAGGGTCTTGGACAGAAAGGTCATCAGCGGTTCACCGGTTTGAATTGAAACACGCTTCGTCATAGGATGCCCCCAAGGGCCGATCAAGCGGCTTTGGCCGAAAGGGAGAGCGTGATGGACGATGACAACTGGTACGGCCCCGATACGGCCACCTTCGGAGACCGTGTCGCGGCGGCGCGCGAGGCTTCCGGCATGACGCAGGAACAGCTGTCCAAGCGGCTGGGGGTCAAGCTCAGATCGCTCCAGCAGTGGGAGGACGACGTGGCCGAGCCGCGCGCCAACCGCCTGTCGATGATGGCGGGGCTGCTCAACGTGTCGATGGTCTGGCTGCTGACCGGAGAGGGCGACGGGCTTGGCCCGCCGGACGAGTCGCCGGTCTCTGCGGACATGAAGCAGATGCTTGTGGACATCCGCGACATCCAGACCCACATCAAGGCACAGGTCGACCGGCTGGGTCGGCTGGAAAAGACCCTGCGCAAGACGCTGAAGGAACCGACATGACCGCGACCGATCCCGAACCCCAAGCGATCAAGGTGAAGCGCCTGCACATGCGCTCCATGCGGCGCGGGATCAAGGAGATGGACCTGATCCTGATACGTTATGCCGAGGCGCGGCTGGCGGCGATGGATGCTCAGACGCTGGTCGTCTACGACGCGCTGCTGTCGGAGAACGATCAGGATCTGTACCAGTGGGTGACAGGGCAGGTGGATGCGCCCGACCGCTTCGCGCTGCTCGTGGAGGATATCCGGCAGACCGCGACAGGATAGGTCGCATTTTATCGGTCCCTGAAATCTTTACGATATTTTGTCATTTTTCGCCAAATGTCTGCTGAGCAGATAAGGCGGAGAACATAATGAGTATACATCCCTCATTGGGAAAAGGCCCGGACCATAGCTTCATGGCCGGCTACCTTGAGGCGCTTGCCCTGGTCGAACGGTTGCACCGTCTGCTGCTGGATGTGATCAAGGACGAATTCGAACGCGTCGGCGTTCTGGAAATCAATGCGGTGCAGGCCCTGCTGCTGTTCAACATCGGCGACAACGAGGTGACGGCCGGCGAACTCAAGACTCGCGGCTACTACCAGGGCAGCAATGTCAGCTACAATCTCAAGAAACTGGTCGAGATGGGGTTCATGCACCATCAGCGCTGCGAGATCGACCGCCGCTCGGTCCGCGTGCGTCTGACCGCCAGGGGCCGGGAGATCCGCGATGTGGTCTCCGACCTGTTCGCGCGCCATGCCGTCGGGCTCGAATCCAAGGGTGTGCTCGGGCCTGCCGGGGTCGAGGATATCACCTCTTCGCTCCGCCGGATGGAGCGCTACTGGGCTGATCAGATCCGCTACATCTACTGACATTCCGTCCCCGCGCCGACGACCGGCGCCGGAACGCTTCGCGACTGGCATGGAGGCGGCTCGCCTGATCGCTTCAGCGTGTGCGTGCGGCTTGCTGGTCGCTATCCTGACTTCGGTCGGCTTCCCTGCAGCCCGGTCCTTTTTCCAAAACGCGTCACAGCTTTCCGCCGCCCCTCGGTTCGGGGCACGTGAAGACAGCGAAGCTCAGGGGGCCTTCCGTCCGTTGCGCTGACGGGCTTCGCGCGACCGGGCGCAATTCGCTTAGCCCGAATCCGAAGGACGGCAGGATTTTAGACGAAAGCACCCTTTGACCTTACGTTAAGATGATTCGTGGCTTTCTGGCGGGGTAACCAGTTAGAGGAACCTCCCGTGACCCGATCCGCATCTGCGCGGCTGCTGCCCCGCGCCTTATTGGTGTTCTCATTTTTTCTCGTCCTGTCCTTGCCGCTTCCCGCAGCAGAGCAATGGGTCCAGCAGGGGCGCGTGCTTGTGATCGGCACCGATCGCGGCGGGCTTCTCTCGGCCCGCTCGGCCTTCGTCGATCAGCTGAGGCGGGACGGCCGGCAGGTCGAGATCCGCGGCCAGCTGTGTCTCTCGTCCTGCACGATGTTTCTGGGGGCGGGCAATGTCTGTGTCAGTCCGCGCACCGTCTTCGGCTTTCACGGACCAAGCTATTACGGGCGTCCTCTCCCCGCGGCTCAGTTCGAATACTGGTCCGACGTGATGGCGCAGCACTACCCGCCGGAATTGCGGGCCAGTTTCATGCAGGACTGGCGGTATCACATCAAGGGATATGTCAGCATCAGCGGGATGGAACTGATCCGGCTGGGATTCAGGCCGTGCTAGCGGGCACGGCCCCGCATGTCAGCGCAGCGACAGGACCGGCCCGATCAATTCGCGCTTGAGCTTGCGGACCATCGCCGCCTCGAAGTCCTGAAAGCCAAGCGCGGTTTCGACGAAGGCATCCGGACCGGCGATCACGTATGCCTCGAAATAGGCGCTCAGCTCGGCCAGTCCCGGGCTGCTCTGCCCGGCACGGGGCGGCGTTCCGACGACAAGCGCATTCACCGTGATCCCCTCCAGACCCTTGTGAGCCTCGCGCGGGTGCGGGCCGGTATTCGACTTGCCGTCGCCCGAAATATCCAGCGTGCGTTTCCAGCATCTTTCCTGCCGGGACAGAAGGCCCGCACCGAACAGCATCGATGCACCGATGGCAGTGGAGGGATCGCCCGGTCCCCGCAGCGTGGCGCGCAGCTGCGTGACGATGCCGTCCAGAATCGCGGAATTCGTGACTTCGGTCCAGGGTGTCACGATCCGCTGGTCGTCCGGTCCGCTCCAGTCATAGACGGCAAGACGCACCGGCGCGTCGGGCATGGCCAGCAGGGCTTCGCGCACCTCGGGATGCGCCAGCGCATTGGCGAGACCGTCCATCTGAAGCCGGAATTCCTGTGCACTGACCGAACCTGACACGTCGAGCGCCAAGGCCAGTGCCTGTCGGCATTCGGCTTCTGCCATGCCGGTCCAGCAAAGCAGCGCCAGCAGGGCCGCGCGTTTCATCCCCGCAGCCCGGGATGGGGCAAGGCCCGCGCACCAATCACCATATCGTTGATCTCGCGAAACAATTTGCGGGTCATGGCGCGGCGGAAACCTTCATAGCCGTCGGAGACTTCGACAAAGGCTCCGGGGCCGAAGCGGACGACATCCTCGAAATAATCCTGAACCTGCGGATCGGCACCCAGCACGGCCAGCCCGTTCACCGTCACGCCGTCAAAGGGAAAGTGCTTGTAGGCCAGCTCGGGCCCGAAACCGTCATTGGTGATACCGTCGCCGGAGACGTCGATGACTCGGCGCGCGCAGGCCGGTGCACGCTCCAGAAGCGTGGCGCCGTACCCGAGCGCAAAGCCCATGGCGGTCGGAAAGCGCGTCTCGCTGCGCGGTGCGCTGCGTAGCGTTTGCACCGCGCCGTCGATGGCAGGGTCGCTGTCCATGAAGGTCCAGTCGAGCACGGTCTGCGACCTCTGCCGCCCGCTCCATTCATAGATCGCGAGCGCCACGCTGCCCGGGGCACCGCGCAGGATCGCATGACGGATATCGGGATCGTCGAGCGCTGCGGCCAGACCCTCGCGCTGCAGCGCATGTTCGCGCGCATCGACCGAGGAGGAGACGTCGAGCGCGAGAACCAGCGCCAGCCGACACGGCTCTGCGCTCTGGGCCAGGACAGGCCCGGCCCAGAGCAGCGATGCAAAGGCTAGGGCGCGCAGCAAGAACGCGTCCTACCAGTGACCGGTGTTTTCCATGCTCGCCCAAGGCTCGGCAGGGGCAAGCGCGTCGCCCTGCTGCAGCAATTCGACCGAAACGTTGTCGGGCGAGCGGACGAAGGCCATGTGACCGTCGCGCGGCGGCCGGTTGATGGTGACGCCGTTGTCCTGCAGGTGCTTGCACATGTCGTAGATGTTCTCGACCGTGTAAGCGAGATGGCCGAAGTGGCGGCTGTCCGAGGGCAGGCCCTCATCGCCATCCCAGTTGTAGGTCAGTTCGACATCCGCGGTGCCGTCATCCTGTTCGGGTGGGCAGAGGAAGACGAGCGTGAAACGGCCGCCTTCATTGTCCATCCGGCGGCGTTCCTTGAGCCCCAGCAGCTTGAAGAAGGCGACGGCGGCGTCGAGGTCTTTGACCCGGACCATGGTGTGCAGATAGCGGGTGGGCATTGGATGCTCCTTGATCTTTCCGGTTTCGGTTGGTCCACAGACTAGGCTCTGATGCCGGAAAGTCGAGAGATCAGAACCGCGAACGCAGACCGGCCTGCAGCCCGTACTCTTCCGAGTCGTAGATCGAGACGTTCGAATCGGTGTGGCGCGCCCGGAGGGTCAGGGTGGGCACGAAGCCGCGGTAATCGAGATTGTCGAAGATCATCGTGACGTTGCCTTCGATCGTGTCATCGTCGCGATCCCCGCCAGTGACGGGGTTGCGTGCGTGGTGATTGTGCCCCGCGGTCAGGCCAAGTTCGATCCCGGCGCCGAGCACCGGTTGTGCCAGAGCGAGCCGCAGGTCGATCTCGTGATCGGCGTAGTCGAGGTAATCCGCCGAGGAGGAGCCTTCGGAATAGTTGAAGGTCGTGCTCAGCACATGGCCCTGCGGCAGCGCGGTGATCAGACCGAGCGAGCCGCGCCAGGCATGCGCGTCGGGCCGGTCATCCACACCCTTTTGCGCCTCGCGCGCGGCACGGAACAGGACCTGGACCGCGGGCGTGAAGGCATAGCGCACCGAACCGCCCACATTGAGATTATCATAAAGCGGATCGCCGCCGTAGATCACCGTGCCGAGCGTCGCCTCGGCGCCCAGCACCAGCCGACCTTGCCGGAAGGTCCAGAACTGATCGATGCCGGTCGTGAGCCTGGTTAGGTCGAAATCGCTGTTCTCCAGATCGGGCGCGTCGCGCTCGGCCTCGTCCGACAGCAGGACGGCCCGGTGATAGATCGAAAACCGCAGATTGGTGCGGCGCGTCGCACTTTCGGCGAGCCTGTAGGAGGTGGCGATGCCGCCGGAGAGTTCGGTTGCCGACAGCGACGGCGCATTGCGCTCGAGCTCGAACACGAAGGGCAGGCCGGGCAGGAGAGTGTTCTCGCGCGCCGATCCGTCGTTGATGTTGGACGTCGGAGCGACGCTGAAGGAGAGCAGCGTGGACCAGGGGCTCTCACTTCGCGTCTGCGAGGTCAGGTCGGTCGTCTGAGCAGCCGTCGCGGTGGCGAAAGAGGTGAGAAGGGCGAGGGTCTTGAAGAACATGGCAGGCGTCCCGTTCGTCCCCATCCGGGGGCATGTGGCAATTGACGAGGACCCGAGGGATGCGCGGACAGAGATATAACTCCATCACGGGATCACCGGACATGAAGCCAGTGTCACGATGATGGTGGTGGTGCGGCTGATCCGGCTCTTTGCGGGTTTCGAGGCGAAAATCCGGCAGGGACGGCGGAAAGTCAATTCGGGAACGCCGCGGCGCGAATGGAAAGCGCGCAACTGAGGCCGTTTTGCCGACACCCGATCTGGTGTTTCCTTGACCGTATCGGCCAAGATATAGTCAGGCTCGACTCATCTCTTGTTAAAGGAATCGCCATGCCCCCGTCATCGACGCTCACCGCGGACCAGCAGGCTGAAATCGACGCACAGCGCGCGCAGTCCCAGCCGACCCTGCGCGCCACCGCACCGGGTATAGAGAAGCATCTCTATACCGCGCTGCCGGTGCTCGACCACGGGTTCGTGCGGGTGATCGACTACATGGGCGATGACAGTGCCATCTGTCAGGCGGCGCGCGTCTCTTACGGCAAGGGCACGAAGTCGGTGTCCAATGACGAAGGGCTGATCCGCTATCTCATGCGGCACTGGCATTCGACCCCCTTCGAGATGTGCGAGATCAAGCTACATGTGAAGCTTCCGGTCTTCGTCGCGCGTCAGTGGATCCGTCACCGGACCGCAAACGTGAACGAATATTCGGCGCGCTATTCGATCCTCGACCGCGAGTTCTACATTCCGGCGGCGGATTCGCTGAACGCCCAGTCCGTGGTGAACAACCAGGGCCGGGGCGAGGCGCTTTCGGGCGAGGAGGCAGAGCGCGTGCTGCGCTATCTGCGCGACGACGCGATGCGGGCTTACGATCACTACGAGGAGATGATCTCGACCGAGGGGCAGCAGGGGCTGGCGCGCGAATTGGCGCGGATGAACCTGCCCGCTAACATCTACACGCAGTGGTACTGGAAAGTGGACCTGCACAACCTGCTGCATTTCCTGCGCCTGCGTGCGGATGCCCATGCGCAATACGAGATCCGGGTCTATGCCGATGCGATCTGCAAGGTGGTCGCCGATTGGGTGCCCTTCGCCTACCGCGCCTTCGAGGATTACCGCATGGGCGGCGCGACCCTGTCGGGCACGGCATTGGACTGCCTGCGGCGGATGCTGAAGGGCGAGGAGGTCACGCAGGAAGGCTCGGGCATGAGCAAGGGCGAATGGCGCGAGTTTATGCAGGTGATCGGCTGAGCGGCATTGGTCGTCGGTAGGAACGTGCAGCTTTGGGCGAGGGTGCCTTTTCAAGGGCTTTCCCAATTTGAGAGCCAAATCCCGTTCCGGCCATAGGGTGCGCATGCATGCGCACCCTTTTTTGCGACCTTGTGCCCGCATCTGGCGCGCGACGATTGCCCGTCCAGCGACGGTGTCACGGCCACGGCACGCCGACCGACGGCTTGGAAATCACGCTCTCATTGCGTCGTTTTCGGCGCAGATGGTCGGATATACCCGGATCCCTGCCGCATCTCGAAAAAAATTCCTGACGCCGCATCGGACCGCCTTCCGCCGCGCCGTGAGCGGAAGGCCGTTTATGTTTCAACCCGGATCGCCAGGAGGCGCCTTGTCGGCCACTCTCCGCCGGTTCCATGCATCTGCAAAAAAAGTTCCGGCACGTGGCTGAAATGCAGCCACGATCCTGTGACTGCGCGGTACTGGAACTGTGAGCATTCAATGGGCATTTACCCCCTGTCACCGGCGACGATACGCCGGACGTTAAGAAGATAAAGTTTAAGGACAGAGCAAATGAAACGCACTCTCGCACTCTCCACCGCCCTCGTTGGCGCCCTTTCCCTCCCCGCATTCGCAGGCAGCCCCGAAGCTGCTTATGTCGAGCCCGCACCGATGGCTCCGGCACCCGCACCCGCTCCCGTGATGTCCTCGATGGACTGGACCGGTTTCTCGCTGGGTGGCCAGGTCGGCTACGGCAGCTTCGATTCCGAGAACCCCGATGAGAGCGAAGATGGTGGCCTCTACGGTGTGAAGGCTTACTACGACTACGATCTCGGCAACTACGTTGTCGGTGGTGGTCTGCAGTATGACGCAACCGATATCGATCTCGGCGGCACCAATGTCGACGGCATCATGCGTGCCGGTGGCCGTCTTGGTGGCGACTTCGGTCAGACCTTTGCATACGGTACCGCCGGTTATGCCAAGGCCTTCACCGATGAAGACGCGATCGGCGATTCCAACGGCTACTATGCCGGTATCGGTGTCGAAAGAATGCTGACGACCAACGTGTCGCTCGGCGGCGAAGTTCTCTACAACAAGTTCGACGACTTCGACAACGACTTCGAAATGGACGCAACCACTGCCAACGTTTCGCTGAACTACCGCTTCTGATCCCTGCGATCTGCAAGCTGCGCGCCCGGTCCCTTGTGGACCGGGCGTTTTGCTGTCCGGGGACTTTCTGCACTGCTGGGCCCCGCGCCTGTGCACCGCGATTGGCGCTGCGCAATTTCGCGCGACGCCGCCCGGGGCATGTCCAATCTGCGGCGTCTGTCGCCGCCGACAGCCTCGCCCCCTTGGCAAGGGGGGCAAGCCCGCGTATACGCGCGGCCTGACCACGAACGGGAGCCAGGGCACATGCAGGGCAGCGCG
Organism: Rhodobacterales bacterium; assembly: GCA_038260405.1. GTDB lineage: Bacteria > Pseudomonadota > Alphaproteobacteria > Rhodobacterales > Rhodobacteraceae > Puniceibacterium. The sequence continues at coordinate 50,219 of JBBSNW010000012.1, forward strand.
AATCTCAACATCATGATCAAGGCCGCCCGCAAGGCAGGCCGCTCTCTGGTCAAGGATTTCCGCGAGGTCGAGAACCTTCAGGTCTCGATGAAGGGCGCGGGGGATTTCGTGAGCAAGGCGGATCTTGCCGCCGAAAAGATCTTGCGCGAGGAGCTGATGGGTGCGCGGCCGACCTATGGCTGGATGGCCGAGGAATCCGAGGAAGTGGCCGGGCAGGACCCGACGCGCCGCTGGATCGTCGATCCGCTGGACGGCACCACCAACTTCCTGCACGGCCTGCCGCACTGGTCGATCTCCATCGCGCTGGAGCATAAGGGGCAGATCGTGTCGGGCGTCGTGTTCGATCCGGCCAAGGACGAGATGTTCTATGCCGAAAAGGGTGCCGGCGCCTGGCTCAACGATTCCAAGCGTCTGCGCGTTTCCGGCCGCAGCCGCATGATCGAGGCGGTGTTCGCCACCGGCGTACCCTTTGCCGCGAAAAAGACCCTACCTGCAACGCTCAAGGATCTGGCGCGGCTGATGCCGGAATGTGCCGGTGTGCGGCGCTGGGGGTCGGCGGCGCTTGACCTCGCCTATGTCGCGGCGGGCCGCTATGACGGCTACTGGGAACGCGAGCTGAAGCTCTGGGACATCGCTGCGGGCTCGCTGATCGTTCAGGAGGCCGGTGCGCTGGTGCAGGGTGTGCGCGAGGATCAGGACCCGCTTGCGAGCGGCGCGATGCTCTGCGCCAACGGCCACCTCTTCGACCAGTTCGCGCGGATCCTGCGCGAAAGCTGATACCCGACACACCGCCCGTCAGGGCGAAGAAGCGACTTCCGGGGCCCTTGCAGGCCCCGTCACCGCGACTGCTGGTCGTCGGACGGATGGTGCACGCCGTCGACCCATTCGAACGGGGCGTAATCGCGTGGATTGACGCCTTCGATCGCCCCCATGTTGATGCCGTACTGGTTGGGATCTGAGCGGCGCCGGTGATGGGTGTAGATGCCGCAGACCGAACAGAAGTAATGCTGCGCAGTCTTCGTGTTCCACTGATAGAGCGTCAGCTTGTCCTCTCCACGGATGATCTCGACCCCGTCGAGAGGCGCCGATACGGCCGGGCCGCCGCGTCTGCGGCAGAAGGAGCAATCGCATCGCCGCGCGGTGGCGAGTCCGTCGCTGAGCGAGACGCGCAGTTCGACGGCGCCGCAATGGCAGGTGACTTTCACGGGATCATTCATCGGCGGGGTCTCACATTCGGGATTCGGGACTGGCTCAGGCGGTATTTCGCCTCGGGATGCGGCGGATGGCCGTGGGTGCGGTTCCAGTAGGCCGGGCCGCCGCGGCGCAGCCAGACCGGCAACGTCAGAAGCGCGCCGATGACAAAGCCGCCGACATGCGCCCAATAGGCCACGCCGCCCTCGTCGCCGACAGATCCGACGCCGCCGTTCAGTTGCAGTGCGAACCACACCGCGAGCATGATCCAGGCTGGGATCGGCAGGATCTTGAAGAAGACGATGAAGAACAGGAAGACGTCGACCTTGGCCTTGGGGAACATCAGAAGGTAGCCGCCCATCACCCCCGCGATCGCGCCCGAGGCCCCCACCGTCGGGACGGTCGAGAAGGGGGCGGTCACGTATTGCGCGAGGCCGGCCCCGATGCCGCAGGCAAGGTAGAAGGCGGCAAAGCCGAGATGCCCCATCTCGTCCTCGATGTTGTCGCCAAACACATAGAGAAACAGCATGTTGCCGGCGAGGTGCATGATGCCGCCATGCAGGAACATCGAGCTCACGAATCCGATGGCGCCGCTGCCGTCGCTGACCTTGGCCGGGATCAGCGCCCAGTCGAAGTAGAAGGCGTAGAGCGCGCGGTCGTCGCTGAAGAGCGCGTAGTAGCTCACGAAGAGCCCGACATTCACCAGGATCAGCGCATATGTGACGAAGGGCGTCGAGCCTGAGGGGTTGTGGTCGCGGATCGGAAACATGATCCCGACCTTGGCGGATTTCGCGGGGCCGTCAAGACATGCCGACGCCCCTTCGGGTGTCATCTGCGTTGACTGCGGAAATTGTCCTCGAAGGGCGGTCTCAAGCCTCGTCGCGCAAGGTGGAAGCGGACCGGAGGGGGTGCCTCCGGTCCTGCGCCATCATTTCGGTGCGTTCGGAAAGAACAGCTGCTTGTCGTTCAGCCGGTAGGCCGCAATGGCATTTTGACCGGCATCGGAAATCAGCCAGTCGATGAATTCCTGTCCGGCCTCGGCCTTGACCGAGGGGCACTTCTCGGGATTGACGAGGATCACGCCATACTGGTTGAAGAGCTCGGGATCGCCCTCGACCGCGATGTCGAAATCGCTCTTGTTCTCGAAGCTGATCCAGGTGGCGCGGTCGGTCAACGCATAGGCGTTCATGCCCACTGCCGCGTTCAGCGTCGCCCCCATGCCCGAGCCCGTCTCGCGGTACCACTCGCCCGATCCGGCGGCGGCGTCGACCCCTGCGGCCTCCCAGAGCGACAGCTCCTTCTTGTGGGTGCCGGAATCGTCGCCGCGCGACGCGAAGAGCGCGCCCGACTCGGCGATCTTGGCCATGGCCGCCTTGGCGTCGGTCATGCCGTCTACGCCTGCGGGATCATCCGCGGGGCCGACGACGATGAAATCGTTGTACATGAGGTCCGTGCGCACGACGCCGAAGCCGTCCTCGACGAACTTCTCCTCGGATGCCTTGGCATGCACCAGCAGGACGTCGCCGTCACAATTCTCGGCATTGCCGATCGCCTGGCCGGTGCCCACGGCGACGACGTTGACGGTGATGCCCGTCGCTTCGGTGAACTGCGGCAGCAGGGTGTCGTAAAGCCCGGAATTCGCGGTCGAGGTGGTCGACTGCACCAGGATCGAGCGGTCCTGCGCAAGCGCAGCCCCGGTGCTCAGGCCCAGAATGGCCAGGGTGGATACAAACGTGCGGAAGCCCATCTTGCTCTCCTCTTGAGATGGTTGGAATTGGCGTCAGAGGGTCAGGCGACCCTCGAGATACGCCTGCGCGGCGGTGGCGCGAGGCGTGTCGAAAAAGGCGGGGGCGGGGCGGTGTTCGACCATGCGGCCCTGCGACAGGAACACCACGTCGTCGGCAAGGCGGCGGGCCTGCCCGACATCATGCGTGACGCAGACGATGCGGGTGCCGCGGCGGCGTTCCTCGCGCAGGATCTCCTCGATCATGAGCGCCGAGGCCGGATCGAGGCTGGCCGTCGGTTCGTCGAGGAACAGCAGGTCGGGGCAAGTCGCAAGCGCGCGGGCAAGCGCAAGGCGCTGCTGCTCGCCCCCGGACAGCAGCCGCGCAGGCTGGTCCGCACGCGCGATCAGGCCGACGCGTTCGAGCAGCGCATCACGCTGCACGGGGTCACGTTTGCCGCGGCTGCGCTGCACGAAATCCACATTGGCCTCGACCGAGCGGCGCAGCAGGACGGGTTTCTGAAACACCATGGCCTGCCGCATCCGCGCGGCGGCGTCGAGCGGCGCATCGCCCCAGAACACCTCACCCGCATCGGGCGCGATGAGCCCGTGCAGCAACCGCAGCAACAGGCTCTTGCCCGCACCGTTCGGCCCCATCACCATGGTGATGCCCTCCGCGCCGAGGTCGAGGTCGAGCGCGTCGATCAGAACCCGGCCGCCGACCGCATAGCGCAACCCGCGCGCAAAGAGGCCTGGCGCGTGCATGGCACGGCCCGGCGCAGGCAGTACCGGCTGGCAGTCATCGGCGCGGGGCAGGGGCGCTTCACGCATAGGCCTGCCTCACGGCCGACATCCGCACCGTCTGGACCGTGGCATTGACCCCGAGTGCCAGCACCATCAGCACGATCCCGAGCGCCAGAGCCAGAGCGAGATCGCCCTTCGACGTTTCAAGCGCGATGGCAGTGGTCATGACCCGGGTCAGGTGGTCGATATTGCCACCCACGACGATCACCGCACCGACCTCGGCCACGGCACGGCCAAAGCCCGCCAGTGCCACGGTCAGCAGGGTGAAGCGTCCGTCCCAGAGCAGGGCGCGCATGCTCTGCATCCGGCTGAGACTGAGCGAGCGGAACTGTTCGGCATATTCGGTGTGCAGATCTTCGAGCACCTGCCGCGACAGGGCGGCGACGATCGGCGTGATCAGGATGCATTGCGCGAGAATCATCGCGGTCGGGGTGTAGAGCAGCCCCAGAAAGCCGAGGGGGCCGGAGCGCGACAGATGCAGGTAGACCAGCAGCCCGACGACGACCGGGGGCAGGCCCATCAGCGCATTGACGAGCACCAGCGCGGCATCGCGACCCCGGAACCGCGCCACCGCCAGCAGCGCCCCCAGCGGCAGGCCCAGCATGCAGGCGAGGGCGGTGGCGGTAAGGCTCACGCGCAGCGACAGGGCGACGATCTCGTAAAGATCGCCGTCGCCCGACAGGACGAGGGCAATGGCCAGGGACAGCGCCTCTCCTATGTCTTGCAAAATTTACCGCCTTTGCAGAATTTTCAGAGTGGGAAGAGTATTGCGACAGGCAGGACAGTGAAGCAAGGGTTAATCCGGATGATCCGGTCACGTTTCCGGGTCAGCGCGGCGATGTTCGGGTCTGATCCCGAGCCGATCCCTGTGATGGACGGGGCGAATGAGGGCGCAGACGGGATGGCGCCACTACCGATCTGCTTGCGTCAACCGCACGCCGTGTAGCCCCTTCCGCCGCCTGCATAATCCTGCATACTCATCGGCAAGCGATCACACCGGAACCGGAGACACGCCATGCCGCAGGATATTCCCGACATCCGCCCCGGAGAGAGGCAGGCCGATCTCGCCCCCGCCGAGGACGCCGCGCTGCGCTTTATCGGTCGTATCCGCACGCCGTTCCTGACCCGTGACGACTGCCCCCGGCAGGGAAGGCTCGACGGTCCGGAATGCCGGTTGGAGCTTGAACCGGTCTGGGCCGACGCCCTGGCCGGGATCGAGGAGTTCACCACTCTCGAAGTGCTCTACTGGCTGCATGAATCGCGCCGGGATCTGCTCACGCAGAGCCCGCGCAGCGACGGAAAGACGGTCGGCACCTTCGCTCTGCGCTCTCCGGTCCGCCCCAACCCCATCGGGACGTCCTCCGTGCGGCTCGAGCGGCGAGAGGGTGCTGTGCTTGTCGTGCGCGGCCTTGACTGCCTGGACGGCACACCGCTGATCGACATAAAGCCGGATCGCTGCGAATTCACGCCGCGCGCTACGGAAAAGGCAGCCGATCGTGCGTGATTCATCTTTGCCTGTATTTGTGGCATGTGAGGAGAAAGCTGCCCGCATGTTGCGCAGATCCCTTGCCTGGACGGGCGTCGCAGACTGCTGTCGCAGACCCGTCATTGTCCCCGTCAACGCCGATGCGAGAACCCTAGTCAGAGCCAGACCGGAGAGAGCGTCATTCCGTACGATCAGAGCATGACCACGGCCAAGCCCGCCGCGGCGCAGCGCGCGCGGGGGCTGACCCAGCTGACCGCGCGCTGCCGCGACGGGCAGAGCGTCATCGCCGACCTGCATCAGGCCGGAGCGTCGCGCCTGCTCTTCCCGCGTCCCCAGTCGAACGTCTTGCCTGCCGTCTGGCTCAACACCTCGGGCGGGGTGACGGGGGGCGATCAGTTCTCGGCACATTTCGGAGCTGGGGCGGGGGCGCATCTGAGCCTGACGAGCCAGGCGGCGGAACGCATATACCGTGCCCTGCCCGGGCTACCGGGGCAGGTCTCCACGACACTCGACATCGGGGCGGGTGCACGGATCGACTGGCTCCCGCAGGAGACGATCCTGTTCGATCAGGCGGCGCTGGATCGCAGGCTCAGCATCGACATGGCGGCCGATGCGACTCTTCTGGCGGTCGAGACGCTGATCTTCGGGCGCGCCGCGATGGGCGAAAAGGTCCGCAAGCTCGATCTGCGCGACCGGATCGACCTGCGCATCGACGGCAGGCTCGTCTTTGCCGACCGCCTGTATCTCGACGGCGACGCCGCGGCGGTGCTCGCCCGCCGCTTCGTGGCGGATGGATGCGGCGTGATGGCCTCCGTCCTCTTTGCGGCGCCAGGCGCGCGCGGGCAGCTTGACATGGTCCGCGACCTGCTGCCCGATACGGCCGGGGTGTCGGCGCTCACCGACGACCTGCTGTTCCTGCGGCTTCTGGCTCCGGACGGCTTCGACATGCGCCGCGATCTCACGCCGATCCTGCGCCACCTCTCCGGGGGCGATCTGCCCCGACCCTGGATGCTCTAACCGACCGGAAACCGAACGACATGCAACTGACGCCCCGAGAAAAAGACAAACTGATGGTCGCCATGGCCGCCGAAGTCGCCCGCAAGCGGCTGGCCCGCGGGGTCCGGCTGAACTATCCCGAGGCCATCGCCCTGATCACCGACGCCGTGGTCGAAGGAGCGCGCGACGGCAAGTCGGTGGCCGAGATGATGCAGGCCGGCGCGCATGTCGTCACCCGCGACCAGTGCATGGAGGGGATCGCCGAGATGATCCCCGAAGTGCAGGTCGAAGCCACCTTTCCCGACGGCACGAAGCTCGTGACCGTCCACAATCCGATCCGCTGACTCCCTGTTCAAGACTGCCAAGCAAAGGACCAGACCATGACTCGTATCGCCACACCCGCCCTGCTGTTCACCGCTCTCGCATCCCCCGCGCTCGCCCATACCGGCACGCAGGCCCACCTGCATCCGCATGACGGAGCAGGCTGGCTGACCATCATCGCGGCACTCGGTGTCGTCGCGCTGGCCGGGCGGTTGATCCTTGCCCGCACGAAAGGGCGCAAATGATCCCCGGAGAACTCTTTCCGGCCAAGGGCACGCTGACGCTCAACAAGACCGGCAAGGTGATCACGCTGATGGTCGCCAATACCGGCGACCGCCCTGTGCAGGTCGGTAGCCACTACCACTTTGCCGAATCCAATTCTGCGCTCGACTTCGACAGGGGCGCGGCGCGGGGCATGCGGCTCGATATTGCGGCGGGCACCGCCGTGCGGTTCGAGCCGGGCCAGCGGCGCGAGGTGAATCTGATCCCGATCGGCGGCAGTCGGCGCATCTTCGGCTTCAACCAGGCCGTGATGGGGGATCTCTGATCGTGAATAGCCTTCGCGCAGAACTGGCATTCGCGCTGCTTGCGCCGCTCATCTTATGGGCAGGTGCGTCCACGGCGCAGCCTCTCGACTGCTCCGATCCGCAGACGCAGGTCGAAATGACCGGTTGCGCCGCTCAGGCCTACGAGGCGGCGGATGGCGCATTGAATGCCGTCTGGAAACAGGCCATGGCGAAGGCCAAGGAACTCGACCAGTATATCGGGGCCGAGGACGTGCCTGCCGCGACCATCCTGCGTGACGCGCAGCGCGCATGGATCCCGTATCGCGATCAGGCTTGCGAGGCCGAAAGTCTCGTCGCCCGTGGCGGTTCTATGCAGTCGCAACTATATTACATATGCCTCACGCGGCTGACCCGGACCAGGACCGACGATCTGGCCGGGTTCACCGCCGAATACTGAGATCAACGCCGTGCCGGGAGACCTTCCCGTGCCGCACATGAAAAGGAGAGCCGCATGCCCCTGTTGATGCAACCTTTCGAGATGACGCTCGCCTGTATCCGGGCCTCCGGCAAGGTCTGGACCTCTCAGGTCAAGGTCGGCCAGACGCTTTTCCAGGCCGGTATACGTCACCAGAGCCTGATGATGGAACTGGGCCGGAAACTGCCCGTCGCTGCCGTGAAAGCAGCGCCGGTGGCCGAAATGCCCAAGACACCGGTTGCAAAGACGCCGGCAGCGAAAAGCCCGGCGGCCAAGCCCGCGCGGCCGACCCCCGAGCCCGTGAAGGCGAAGCCGGCGGAAGCCAAGGCGACGCCGGCTCCGACACCGGCGCCGAAGGCGAAAACGGCCGAACCAGCCGCAAAGACGGCAAGCCCGAAGCCTGCGCGGAAGACCGCTGCAAAGGCGGCAAAACCCGCCAAGACCAGCGCAAAGCCCGCATCCGAGGCCCAGCCGCAGCCCAAGCTCGCAACCACGTCCGACACCAAGGTCAAGGCGACACCTGCCGCGCCCAAGGCCGAAGTTCCGGCGCCCAAGGCGGATCCGAAGGCTCCGGCCAAGCGCAAGACGACTGCCAAGGCAAAAGCGGCACCAAAGACGCAGACCGCCGCCAGGTCGGAGCCTGCATCCTCGGCGAGCACGCCCGCGAAAGCTGCAGAGCCTGCAGCCCCGACGGCAAGGCCCACCAAAGCTGCGGAGCCTGCCGCGACCATTACGGCCACCCTCGCCAAGGCGGCAGAGCCTGCCGCAGCCGCAAAGGCCGAGGCACCAAAGGAAGCTCCGGCGACCCCAGCCAAGGCGTCCGGGCCGACACCCGAAAAGGCGCCTTTGGCAAACGGCAAGGCAGGCAGCTGAGCCATGTCCACGGTGCCGCTCCTCAAGGACAGCGACCTTGGCCCCGAAGCGGCCGAGGTCTTTGCCGAGATCCGCGCGGCGCGCGGCACCGATTTCGTGAACAACTTCTGGCGCGCGCTGGCGCATGATCCGGCACAACTGCGCGCGACATGGAAGCGGGTCCAGACCGTGATGGCCCCCGGCGCGCTCGACCCGCTGGTGAAGGAGCTGCTCTACGTCGCCGTGTCGACCGCCAACAATTGCAGCTACTGCGTCCATTCCCACACCGCCGCCGCGCGGGCCAAGGGCATGACGCCGCAAATGCATGCCGAACTGCTGAGCGTGATTGCCATGGCGAGCCAGACAAACGCACTGGCCACTGCCCTGCAGGTGCCAGTGGACCCCGTCTTCGATGCGGGGGAAGAGGGCGCATGAACACCACCGATGCGGTCCGCATCGACGCCGCGCCGCCAGGTCGGGGAACCGATCCTCTGGCGCGCTTCTACCGTCTTTTTCTGATTTCTGCGCCGGGTCCCGGCGACAGCCCCTTATGTATGGATAAACCTGATGCCCCGCATCGCTACCCCGCTTGAGCTCTGGAACACATCGCTTCAGATGAGCTACCTCATGTTCGAGACCCAATCCGTGATGACCATGCGCCTTCTGGGCATGGCCGGACTCTGGAACGTCACCAAGTCCGAAAATACCCGGATGATGGACGAAAAATCTCCGGCCCTGCTGAAATCCATGGCCAATGCGGCGGCGGCGACGATGAGCGGCGCGCGGCCCGACCAGATCATCAACACGGCCATCCTCCCCCTGCGCGCCAAGACCCGCAGCAACTCGAACCGCCTGTCGCGGCGCGGCCCGAAATTCATCTGAGGACGAACCCATGCCTGCCACCATCTCTCGTGCCGATTATGCCGCCATGTTCGGACCCACGACCGGGGACAAGCTGCGCCTCGCCGATACGGATCTGATCATCGAGGTCGAACGGGACCTCACCGCAGAACGCGTCGGGCAGGCGATGGGCAGCAACGCGCCGATCTATGGCGAGGAGGTCAAGTTCGGTGGCGGCAAGGTGATCCGCGACGGCATGGGACAGTCGCAGGCCACCCGTGCGGACGGAGCGGTGGATACGGTCATCACCAATGCGCTGATCGTCGACCATTCCGGCATCTACAAGGCGGATGTCGCCTTGCGCGACGGGCGGATCCACGCCATCGGCAAGGCAGGCAATCCCGACACCCAGCCGGGCGTCGACATCATCATCGGCCCCGGAACCGAGATCATCGCGGGTGAGGGGCGCATCCTCACCGCGGGCGGGTTCGATTCACACATCCATTTCATCTGCCCCCAGCAGATCGAGGATGCGCTGCATTCCGGTCTCACCACAATGCTCGGCGGGGGCACCGGTCCCGCGCATGGCACCTTGGCGACGACCTGCACGCCGGGGGCGTGGCATCTCGGTCGGATGCTGCAGGCGGCGGATGCCTTCCCGATGAACCTTGCCTTTGCGGGCAAGGGCAACGCCTCGCTTCCCGGCGCGCTGATCGAACAGATCATGGCCGGGGCCTGTGCGCTGAAACTGCACGAGGATTGGGGCACCACGCCCGGTGCCATCGACTGCTGCCTGTCGGTGGCCGATGATTACGACGTGCAGGTGATGATCCATACCGACACGCTGAATGAATCGGGCTTTGTCGAGAATACGGTGAAGGCTATGAAAGGCCGCACCATCCACGCTTTCCACACTGAAGGGGCAGGGGGCGGGCATGCGCCCGACATCATCAAGATCTGCGGCGAGGAATTCGTGCTGCCGTCCTCCACCAACCCGACGCGGCCCTACACGGTGAACACACTCGAAGAGCATCTCGACATGCTCATGGTGTGCCATCACCTCGACAAGTCCATCCCCGAAGATGTCGCCTTTGCCGAGAGCCGCATCCGGCGCGAGACGATCGCGGCCGAGGATATCCTGCACGACATGGGAGCCTTCTCGATCATCGCGTCGGACAGTCAGGCGATGGGCCGGGTGGGCGAGGTGATCATCCGCACCTGGCAGACCGCCGACAAGATGAAGAAGCAGCGCGGCAAGCTGCCCGAGGAAACCGGCGACAACGACAACATGCGCGTGCGTCGCTACATTGCGAAATACACCATCAATCCGGCCATCGCACATGGTCTGAGCCACGAGATCGGCAGCATCGAGCCGGGCAAGCGCGCCGACCTCGTGCTCTGGAAGCCGGCCTTCTTTGGCGTGAAGCCCGAAATGGTGCTGATGGGCGGCACGATCGTCTGCGCACAGATGGGCGATCCCAACGCCTCGATTCCGACGCCGCAGCCGGTCTATTCCCGGCCGATGTTCGGTGCCTATGGCCGGTCGGTCGAACACTCCGCAGTCACCTTCGTCTCCGAAGCGGCGCTCAGCCACGACATACGCGGGACCCTCGGCCTCGCCAAGCAGACGCTGGCGGTGCGCAACACGCGCGGGATCGGCAAGAAGGACCTCATTCTGAACGATGCCCTGCCACATATCGAGGTCAATCCCGAGACTTACGAGGTGCGCGCGGATGGTGAATTGCTGACCTGCGAACCCGTCAGGGAACTGCCGATGGCGCAGCGTTATTTCCTGTTCTGAAACAGTGTTGACGCAGCGTCGGTGGGGCGCGTCGAGTCTCTTTACAGGTGATATTGATTGGCTTAATCAAAACTTGGGTGAGGGTGTTTTTTCAATGCGATTTCTACCTGTCGCGTGTTCAGGAGCTATTGAGTAAATGTCTACCCTAAAACGATTTTTCGGTGTGGCGGCGATTGCCGTGATGCTTCCCGTCTCTGCCATGGCAGCGACCTTCAACGGCGAATTCTGGGATGCCCCGTCGGGCGTCTACAGCCTGGCATCAGCCGATTCGATCATCGCGACCCAATCCCGGACCGCGACGTTCCAATCAAGCCTGATCGACTACCCCAACGGATTGTCCTCCACGAATACCCTTGATTCCACCTTGCTCAGCAGTTTTCTGGGTGCCGATGCAGGTTCTCTGTCCGGCGCGGGATCCAGCACGATGGACAGTTCGGTGTTCCGTTTCACCGGCTACCTCGATCTGAACACCGGGAACAACACGTTCACCGTAGGTTCGGATGACGGTTTCCGGCTCACGGTCGGCGAACGCGTTCTGGCAAGCGCCAACGACCGTGCCTTTGGCGAAACGACCGTGACCGACAGTTTCGCGGGCGGCCGGACATGGTTCGAGCTGATCTATTACGAAAACGGCGGCTATACCGGGGTTCAGTTCGAACTGAACGACGCCCTGGCAACCGCTTCCGAAGCGCCTGCCGTCTCGGCCGTGCCGCTGCCTGCCGCTCTGCCGCTGCTGTTCGTGGCGCTGGGTGGTCTGGGTCTGATGCGCCGCCGCCGCGCCTGACATTCTGCTGAAAACATGTGACAGAGGGCGCCGATCCGCAGGGTCCGGCGCCCTTTTTCGATTGTCCCGGCCCGGATCGCTTGTCGTCCCCAGGCCCAGCCGCCATACATATCGCAAGACCTGCCAAGGAGAGACGGCCCCATGCGCAACGAGAACGCCACGCCCCTTCAACCTGTCGGACCGGATGCGCCCACAGCCGTTGCCCACGCGGTCAAAGCCATGCGCCATGCGCATCGCGGGGATGCCTATTCGGGGGTTTTGGGTCGTTCTTACTCTGCCTATTTGATGTGCAACGAAACGGACACACAGTCAAAACGGAAAGCATATCATGGCACATGCCATCTCTTATACCGACACCTACCCCAAAGCCCCGCTGCTCACACGCATAGCCGAGGGATTCGCCAGCTGGATGGACTCTTACGCCGAAAATCATCCCCGGATGCGCGGAATTCGCGCCCTGGAGGCGATGAGCGACGCACAGCTGGCCAAGCGCGGCATCAAGCGCGAGGACATCGTCTATCACGTCTTCCGGGACACCTTCTACCGCTGATCCCGGCTCGTACCAACATGGCGAGGGCGCAATCATGAGCGCCCCCGCCCATACCGCTCAGATCTACCGCACGACGCCCGGACCGTCCCAACCCGTGGGACAAGCGATCCTGAGCTACGAAGACCGCTTCCTGCGCCGCAAGGTGCTCACGCTGGAAGATGGCCAGACGGTTCTGGCCGACCTGCCGCAGACGACATCTCTCGATCATGGCGGCGTGCTCGTCACCACGAACGGAGAAGAAATTGCCATCGTGGCCGCCGCGCAGCCCCTGCTGGAAGTGACCGGCACGGACATGCCCCGCATCGCCTGGCATATCGGCAACCGCCACACTCCCTGCCAGATCGAGGATGGACGGCTGCTGATCCAGCACGACCATGTCATCCGCGACATGCTGACCCGGATCGGCGCCACGGTCCGCGACGTGACCGAGCCCTTCACGCCCGAAGGCGGTGCCTATGGCATGGGGCGCACCCATGGTCACGACCATTCCCACAGCCACGGTCCCGACACGCACAGCCACTCGCACGAACCTGCCCATAGCCACGGCCACACTCACGATCATGACCACGGCTGACCCGCACCTGACACTGCACCAGCTGTTCTCTCCGGCCTTCCCGGTCGGGGCTTTCGCCTATTCCCACGGGCTCGAGACATGCGTGCAGGCGGGGCAGGTGACGGATGCGGACACGCTTCGTGACTGGCTGGAAACCGTACTGGAACATGGTGCGGGCTGGTCCGATGCCGTGCTGATGGCACAAGCCGCTCAGGGCGGTGATCTTGCCGCGCTGGCCGAACTGGCTCTGGCGCTCTCGCCCTCGCATGAACGCCGCCGCGAGACGGAATTGCAGGGCGCGGCCCTCTCGTCCACGGTGTCGGAGGTCTGGACCCTCGACATCCCGCCGCTGCCCTATCCTGTCGCGATGGGTCGCACGGTGGCGCTGCTGGATCTGCCGCTGCTGCCCGCGCTCACGCTTTATCTGCAGGCCTTCGCCGCCAACCTCACCGGCGCCGGTGTGCGCCTCATTCCCCTGGGCCAGACCGACGGGCAGCGCGTGATCCATGCGCTGACACCGCTCTGCCAGTCGCTCGCGACACGGGCGATGAATGCCGATACCGATGAAATCGGTGGCTTTGCCCCCTTGATCGACGTGGCGAGCCAGCGCCATGATCAGCTCTATTCCCGCCTGTTCCGCTCCTGAAGGAGGACACCCATGACATCTTTGAACGGACCCCTGCGTGTCGGCCTCGGTGGCCCGGTCGGTGCCGGCAAGACGACACTGACTGCCGCACTCTGCCGCGCGCTGCGCGACCGCCTGTCGATGGCTGTGGTGACCAACGACATCTACACGCAGGAGGATGCCGAGGCGCTGATGCGGCTGCAGGTGCTCCCCCTCGACCGCATCAAGGGGGTCGAGACGGGCGGCTGTCCGCATACCGCGATCCGCGAGGATGCCTCCATCAACCTTGCGGCCATCGCCGAACTGAACGCCGCGCATCCCGGCCTCGACCTGATCCTGATCGAATCCGGCGGCGACAACCTGTCGGCGACCTTTTCGCCCGAACTGGCGGATGTGACGATCTACGTGATCGACGTCGCCGCCGGTGAGGAGATCCCGCGCAAGGGTGGGCCCGCGATCACCCGCTCGGACATCCTCGTGATCAATAAGACGGATCTTGCGCCGCATGTCGGTGCCTCGCTCGAGGTGATGGAGCGCGACGCGACGCGGATGCGGGCGGGCAAGCCCTTCGTCTTTACCTCTCTGCGCAAGGGCGAGGGGGTCGAGGCCGTCGTCGAGCTGCTCACGCAGATTGGTGGCCTGCCTCTGGCGCAGGCGGCGGAATAGGGCAATCGTGGCTGGCTTTCGCCCTCAGCACTCCGCGAAAAGCCGCCCATATCCCTGCAACCGGTCCGCCACCCCGGCCCGGCGCAGCATGTGCCAGCCCAGCACCTGATTGCTCGACAGGACCGGCAGGCCGGTCCGCGCCTCGAGCGCCGCGATCACTTCGAGCGTGCGCAGGTTGGTACAGGACAGGAAGAGCCCGTCGACGCCGCCCCGCTCGGCCAGAGCCTCGGCCGCGTTCATGATCGATATCGGGGCGATGCGCACGACCTTGTCCTCGGCCGCCTCGTTGAAGCTACCGAAGACCGGCGTTTCGATCCCCTCCTTGTGCAGCACCGCGCGCAGCCGGTCCGACACCTCGGCGACATAGGGCGAGAGCACCGCCAGCCGCCGCAACCCCATTGCCGCGCAGGCCGCGACAAGCGCCGTGACCGGGTTGGTCACCTCGGGCGTCGGGGCCGCCGCGCGCACCAGTTTCGACACGACCGCAGGACCGATCACGGCCGAGCCGGAGGTGCAGCCATAGCCCACGACCGCGTATCTCTGCGCCTGTGGCAGCAGCCGCGCCGCCGCGGGCAGATCGCGCGCCATCTGCTGCAGGCTGTCGGGCGTGACCTCATCGCCGCTCGGCACGCGGCTCACCAGTAGGTTGATCTGCGCCGGGATCAGCTGGCGCAGGTCCCGTTCAAGGCTTTCATCCGTCTGCAGGACGATCATCCCGATGCGCAATTCGTCCGCCGCCAGCGTGTCATAGGAAAAGTCGATCATCGGGCCACCTCCAGTACCGGAATTTCGGGACCGGCGGGGCAGGAGAGCCAGTCCGGACCGTCTTCGCGGATCACGATGTTTTCTTCATGCACCATGATCCGTCCATTGCCCATGTCGATCCCCGGCTCGAGCGTCAGGACTATGCCGGGCCGCATCTCGGTCCGATCGTCGGGCAGGATCGAGAAGCCTTCGGTCAGCTGCATCCCCAGCCCGTGCCCCAGCCGCCCCGGCGGCGTGTTTGCAGGCCCGAGCACCGCCGTCATGGCAGTGTAAAGCTCCGATGCGGGGACGCCGACCCGCGCGGCATCAAAACCGGCGGCGGTGGCGGCGATCAGGCGGGCATGGGCATCGCGCACCGATGTCGATGGCGTACCTACAGCATAATTCCGGTCGAAGTCGCAGAAATACCCCTCATGCACCAACCCGGTATCGAGCATCAGAACGTCACCGACGCACAAGGGCGTCGCGCTTGCCGGTGATATCACGTCGCTATAGCCTCCGGCCTGCGAGGCCCCCGCAAGGTAGGGCACCCAGTCGGCCCCCTCCTCGAGGCAGAGCCGCTGGAAGTCGCGGAACACGCGGTCTAGGCCCAGACCCGCCGCCGCCACCTCGGGCACGCGGTCAAAGGCGCGCCCGGCGATGGTACAGGCGGTGCGGATGAGCGCGATCTCGGCGTCGGATTTCACCGCCCGCAGATCCTGCACCAAGCCTTCATCCGATACGATGCGGACCGGACCCAGAGCTGTCTGAAGCGTTGCGTAATCTGCCAGCGGCATCCGCAGATATGTGCCCGCGCCCATCGGCACGCCGATCCTTGTGCCGCGCGCCAGCACTTCGGACAGGGTATCGACCAGCAGCGTGATCCCGTCATCCTGGGGGCGCGGGGCGGGCCAGCAGCGGATATCGCGGATCCACGTGCGCTGCATCAGGGCCTGCCCGATCGCCGGGATCACCGCCACCGGATCGCCCGACGCCGGAACGATCAGATACCAGGGGCGCGACGGGCTTTCCCAGAAACGGGTGAGAAAACCGCTGAAATAGCGCAGATCCGCCTCGGCAGTGAGCAGCAGCGCCCCGAGATGGAGCGGAGCCATCAGGGCCTGCGCGCGTGCGACGCGGGCCAGAAATTCGGAAGGGGGCAGGGTGAGGCTCATCGCTCTTCGGTCACGAAGGCGAGCACGCGGGACGTCACGTCGAGGCCGAGCGCGGCGCGATGCGGTTGCGACAGCAGGAGTGCTGCCAGGCCCGCCCCGCCCGAGGCGGTGGTTTCGAGCCCAACTTCCGCAAGTTGGGGGAGCACGGAATTGACCTCGGTATCCGACAGGGTCAGCACGGCATCGCCGTCGCGGGCAAGTCCGCGCAGCGCGATCATCGACGCCTCCTTGCAATCGAGCCGTCCCATGTCGGAGACAGGCCCGCGCGCGAGTGCGAAGGTACCGGCAGCCAGCGAGTTCGCGATGCAGGAGGCAGCGTCCGGTTCGACCACCACGATGCAGGGCATATCGCCCCAGAGCCTGCGCGCCGCGGCAGCGACGGCAGCGGCAAGACCGCCGACCCCGGCCTGAACGAAGATATGCGTGGGCGGCGCGTCGATCTGCACGGCGACCTCTGCCATCAGCGCCAGATAGCCCTGCATCAGCCGCCCGGGAATCTCGGTATAACCTTCCCAGGAACTGTCCGACAGCAGCGTCCAGCCCTCGGCCTCGGCGGTATGCGCGGCGGCGTCCATGCTCGCCTCGTAGGAACGACCGGCGCGCAAAACCTCGGCCCCTTTGGCGCGCAGCCGCTGGGCGAAACTGTCGGGCACGGTGTCCGAGAGATAGATCACCGCCCGCGCGCCAAAGACGGCGGCACCGGCGGCGACCGAGAGACCGTGATTGCCGGCACTTGCCGTCACGAAGGTTCGCCCCGCCAGGGCACCGACGGGATCGCCGGGATTGGCCTCGACGGCGGCATGGGCGATGACATGCGCCGCACCCAGTGCCTTGAAACTGCCCAGACCCATGCGGGCGCGTTCATCCTTGACCCGGATCGCGGCAATGTCACGGGCGCGGGCGAGATCCGGCAGATCAACGAGAGGGGTCTCCCGCGCGGCCGGGCAGCGATCGAGCAGTGCGATCACCGGGGCGGCATCGTCGAGTGGAAAGGGGATGTCAGCGGGCAGGCGAAAGCCCTGTTCGGTTTCTGTCACGCGGTTCGGGCGGGAGGGGTTCTGAGTGAGGTGCATGTCCGCGATTTGGCGCGCGCCGGGTGGTGCAAGTCAAACCCAAACCGACCTGCCGCACAGGAAAACGGCCCCGCCGCAAGCGACGAGGCCGTTCAGGGTACATTATGAGGTCAGTATCAGGCGACCAGTTTGGCCACATCCCCATCCTTGCCCATGAAGGTGTCGTGAAGTGCCTTGATCGAGGTGTCGAGCGCCTCGCGCCCCACCACGAACTGGGCATCCACCGTGCGCGTAGTCTGGTGTGCGCTGATCACGTCGACACCGGCTTCGCGCAGGGCGCCAAGCCCGCGTTCCAGAACATGCAGGCCCCGCAGATCGCGGCCGATGACGGATACGATGGCCGCCGATTTCACGTTGATGTCGGCATTGGCGTAAACTTCGCTCAGATCCTTCTCGACATTCTTGATCACGCTCAGGGGCGCGTCGACATAGTGGGTGATCGTGTTCGCGTTCGACGTCTTGGACACGATGCGGCAGGCATGGCGCGTGAGACGCTCCAGCACCTTGGCGTCGTAGCCCTTGACCCCGACCATGTCCTGTTCGAACAGCTCGAAGGCATAGATGTCGAGGCCCGTGACGATCTCGGCGACGCCCTTCTCGGCTTCGGCCTCGTCGATCAGCGTGCCCGGATCATGCGGCTCAAAGGCGTTGGTCACGCGCAGCGAGACTTCGGCCTGGCGCAGCGCCTTGGCGGCGGTCGGGTGGATCGCCTCCATGCCCATGTTGCTGAGCTGGTCGGCCACGTCATAGTTCGTGTGACCGAGCTTGCGGACATTCTCGGCGCCCACCAGCTTAGGATCTGCCGAAGAGAGGTGGAATTCCTTGTGGATGATCGCCTCGCGCGCACGTGTCAACGCCGCGATCTGGCTGAACGTCACCTCGGAATAACCGCGGTCGAACTTGTTCATCAAGCCTTCGGCGCATTGTGCATAGCCGGTGACGATCGGCATCTCGGCAGTCAGATCAATGTCCTGAAGACCGTCCAGGATGCGTTCGTCGAGCGTCATCTCGCGCTCGTCGCGCCAGCCCGAAAGGTCCACGAAGCGTGCATTCACGCCGTGACGGCGCAGCAGCAGGGACGTGACGTAGGCCGAATGGGATTCACCCAGCCCCGACAGCAGCTCGCGCGTCAGCGCCATGTGCTGGGACAGGCGGAAATGGCCATAGGAGCAGAGACGCTGCAGGTCGATCAGGCACGAACGTGCCCCCTCGATCCGCTCGCGGACAAAATCCGCCGCCTGCGCCTGATCGCCGGGATGGTCGAGAACGGCCTCGTGGGCCTCGCGCATCGCCGCATCGACGCGGGTCAGTGCGCCCATCCAGCCATGACCCTCGGTTTCGTTCGAGAAATGTGCGTAAACGCCCGGTTCCTGGCTTTTCTTGTGTTCGAGCAGCAAGTTGGTAATGCCGCCAAAGGCCGAAACCACGAAGATCCGGTTGTAGTCGGGCTCATTCACCCGAAACAGCGGCTCCAGCAGTTCGGACAGGCGGGACATGGACGTCCCGCCGATCTTTTCGACCGTATGGTTCTTGAAATCTACAGTCATGCTGTTCTCTGCTTACGCAGCCTCTTCGGGTGCGGCGTAGGAGCCATCTTCCTGGTGCACTTCGTTGCCGGTCACCGGCGGATTGAAGCAGCAGGCCATGACCAGCTCTTCTTCGGCGCGCAGGATGTGCTTGTCGTGCAGGTTCAGGCCGTACATCACGCCGGGATAGATCTCGTGCGTCTCTCCGGTTTCGATATCGGTGATCGAGCCCTTGCCGGACATGCAATACACGCTCTCGAAGTGGTTCTTGTAGTGGAACGTGTGCTCGGAGCCAGCCTTGAGGTAGGTGATGTGGAACGAGAAGCCCATCTTGTCATCGGCCAGCAGCATCCGGACAGAGGTCCAGTCGGCGTCCGAAACGGAACGGTCGGTGTCTTTGAGTTTGTTGACGTCGCGTACGATCATGAGTGTTACTCCGCTGCAATCTTGTGTTGTGCCGTGGCGGCCTTGGTGGCGTCGAGCAGGATCTCGAGCCCCTTCTGGAACGTCGCTGTCGGCGTGGTGAGCGCGGCAAGCACCTTGACGACCTCGTCATTGGCGCCCGACGTCTCGATGATGAGACCATGCTCGAAGCAGCGCGCGCAGATATCGGAGGCGAGTTCGCCGGAGCCGACATCGACACCCTGCATCAGGCCACGGCCCTTGAGCTTTGCGCCGTCCACTTGATCTGCAACGGCCTGAAGGCCGGCGGTGAGGATCAGTGCCTTGTCGGCCAGCTCCTTCTGGAAAGTGTCATCCTTCCAGAACTTCTCGAGCGCGACACGGGCGGTGACGAAGGCGTGGGTGTCGCCGCGGAAGGTGCCGTTATGCTCGGCCGGCTTCCAGATGTCATGCTCGGGCTTGATGAGCAGCGCGGCGAAGGGCAGGCCGAAACCTGACAGTGATTTCGCCTGGGTGATCATGTCGGGGTCGAGATCCATGCCCTCGAAGCCGAAATACTTGCCGCTCCGGCCACAGCCGGACTGGATGTCGTCGACGATGATCAGCGCGCCGATCTCCTTGGCGAGCTTACCGATGCCTTCGATCCATTCCTGCGATGCAGCGTTGAGACCGCCTTCGCCCTGGATGGGCTCGAAAATGAAGGCCGCCGGGGCGTCGATGCCCGAGGAGGGGTTCTTCACCATCATGCGGATCTGCTCGAGCGTGTCGACGCCCTCGCCGAATGCGCCGTCATAGGGCAGGTGGGTCACACCGCAGAGACCGCCGCAGCTGTTGCCGGCTCCGGCACGCTTGCCTGCATTGCCGGTCAGAGACAGTGCGCCCATCGTCATGCCGTGAAAGCCGTTGGTGAAGGAGACCACGTTGCGACGCCCGGTGACCTTGCGCGCAAGCTTCATCGCCGCCTCGACGGCGTTGGTGCCGGTCGGGCCGGTCATCATGATCTTGTAGTCCATGCCGCGCGGCTTGAGGACGATGTCCTCGTAGGCCTGCAGGAACTGAGCCTTGGTGTCTGTATACATGTCCAGACCATGCGCGATGCCGTCGCCCATGATGTGGTCGACCAGCGCCGTCTTCATGTCCGGATCGTTGTGGCCGTAGTTCAGCGAGGAGCAGCCAGCCAGGAAGTCGATATAGGTCTTTCCGTCGGCATCGGTCATTTCCGAACCGGAAGCCTTGGTGAACACGGTGTCGAAGCTGCGGCAGTAGCTGCGCACCTGGCTCTCGTGTTTCTCGAATACGTTCTTCGTTGTCTCATGAGACATGGGATAGTCCTTTTTGTTGGGAGGGAGAGGCTGGGCGTCTTGCCTGTTCAGGCGACGCTCTTCAGCGCCTCTCGGAAAGTGATGGTGACCATGTGCTCGGTGGCATGTTCACCCTGAAAGTGCGTGTCACGGGTAAAATGTGCTTCGGAGGACAGATCCGCACCGCTCTTTTCGGCGAACTTGCGAAACAGCGCCCAAGAGGCGTCGTTGTCCAGCGTGATCGTGGTCTGCATGCGCTTGGCGTCCGAGGTCTCCTCGCGGCGCATCAGCGCTCCCAGCATACGCGTTCCAAGGCCGATCCCGCGCGCGTCAGGTGACACGGCGACCTGCCACACAAAGACGCACTCGGCGTCCTGCGGCATGAGGTAGGCCGAGATCCAGCCGACGATTGCCCCGTCCAGCTCGGCCACCACGCAGGTGTCGCGGAAGTGGTCAGACTGCAGCAGGTTCGCATACATGGAATTTTCATCCAGCGGCTTGCAGGAGCGAATCAGTTCCCAGATCTCTGCGCCATCCTCGCGGATGGGCTTGCGAAAAGTCACTGTTCCTTCGGGCTTTACGCTTTGCAGTGTTTGCACGGGGAGTACCTCGGTTGGTTGCTTTGGGTTCATTTACTTTGGAAAGCTAAGTAGTTTATTTTTACACATGTTTCAACATTCAAAGTAATAATTCTCGGGGTGACGTTTGGTTCCCTCGATATTCAATTAAAAAGCTCTTTTTTTACGGGGTCTTGTGGCGCGATACTTAGCTTCCTATAATATTAACATGTTAGATCAAAGCAGAGTTCAAAGTGTTTCGGGGAGTTGTGCGATCTCGCGGTCGCATCGTAAGTTCGCCCGATCCGAGGATGAAACCGACATGGACAGGACCGATAACAGCCTGATCGCACTGCGCCGCATTTTGCGGGCGACCGAATTGTACGGCCGCGACCTTGCACGCGATGCGGGTCTTACGGCGGTGCAACTGCGTGTCCTGCAGATCGTTGCGGAGAAGGGCCATTGCACGCCGACACATATCGCGACGCGCATGGGCGTTTCGCAGGCGACGATTTCCGTGCTGATCAAGAAGCTCGAAGGATATGGGTTTCTGGAGCGTCACAAGTCGCTGTCCGATCGCCGCCAGACCGATCTGGAAGTCACGAAGGCTGGCCTTGCCAAGGTCGACGTCGCGCCTGACGCGCTGCAGCAGCGCTATGTCGCGCAGTTCGAGGAGCTGCCGGATTGGGAGCAATCGATGATCGTCGCGGTGCTCGAGCGTGTGGCGGGCATGCTCGACGCCTCGGACATTCCGGCAGAGCCGGTGCTCACGACCGGCGATATCCTGCGCCTCGATCACCACGGCTAAGCGTTTCGGCCGGGTGCTGCGCAGACCGCCTGCGCCGGACCGGGGAGTGCATTGCAGCATCCCCCAGACCGGCAAAAGTATGTTTCAGGCCTTGAGCACCAGCTGCGGCGCCGTGACATCGATCCCAAGGGCGCGACCGACCGCATAATAGGTCAGCTTGCCCGCATGTACGTTCAGCCCGTTCAGCAGGTGCGGATCGTCCGCGCAGGCCTGCCGCCAGCCCTTGTTGGCCAGTGCCAGCATGAACGGCATCGTCGCATTCCCGAGAGCGATCGTTGACGTGCGGGCCACGGCTCCGGGCATGTTGGCGACGCAGTAATGCATGATCCCGTCCACATCGTAGATCGGATCCTGATGGGTGGTGGCGTGCGAGGTCTCAAAGCACCCGCCCTGATCGATCGCCACATCCACGATCGCCGCCCCGGGCTTCATCGTCGACAGTTGCGCGCGGCTCACGAGCTTGGGCGCCGCGGCACCGGGGATCAGCACCGCGCCGATCACCATATCCGCCTCTGCCACTTGCTCCGCCGTCGTAGCGGCGCTGGCATAGGCGGTCTTAAATACTCCGCCAAACACATCGTCGAGGTAGCGCATCCGGTTCAGCGACCGGTCCAGCACGGAGACGGTCGCGCCCATTCCCGCCGCCACTCGCGCCGCATGCGTGCCGACGACACCGCCGCCGATCACCACGACCCGCGCCGGAAACACGCCGGGCACGCCGCCCATCAGCACGCCGCGCCCGCCATTGGCCTTCTGCAGCGTCCAGGCACCGACCTGTGGAGCAAGCTTGCCCGCAACCTCGGACATGGGCGCGAGCAGCGGCAGCCCGCCGCGGTCATCCGTCACCGTTTCATAGGCGATGCAGGTCGCACCCGAGGCGATCAGGTCGCGGGTCTGTTCGGGATCGGGCGCCAAATGCAGATATGTGAACAGCAGTTGACCCTCGCGCAGCATCTTCCGCTCGCCCGCCTGCGGTTCCTTGACCTTCACGATCATGTCGGCCAGCGCAAAGACTTCCTCGGCCGTGTCGAGCATGATTGCCCCTGCAGTTACATAATCCGCATCGTCGAACCCGGCGCCGCGGCCGGCGCCTGACTGGATCAGAACCTCGTGGCCATGCGCCACGGCCTCCTGCGCCGCGTTCGGGGTGATCCCGACGCGAAATTCCTGCGGTTTGATCTCTGTCGGACAACCGATCTTCATGCTGCGCTCCCTTGTGCCATTATGCGCAGCCTGCGCTTTTCCCGTTGCAATTTTCGTGCGGATTTGATGCGCTGATAGCGAAAACACCCGAAGGAACTTCGGCCTTCGGTGTCCCTGACGAAAGGATCCGCCTGATGAGCCTCGACGAGACGGACCGTCGCCTGCTGCGTGCGCTGCAGAAAAGCGGTAGGATGTCGAATGCGGATCTGGCCGAGGCGGTGCATCTGTCAGCCTCGGCCTGCCACCGGCGTGTCCAGCGGCTCGAGGAGGTCGGCTATATCCGCGACTATGTGGCGCTGCTCGATGAACGAAAATTGGGCCTGCCCACAACGGTCTTTGTCGAGATCAAGCTGAGCGCGCAGGCCGACGAGGTGCTGGACGCCTTCGAAAAGGCGGTCGCGCGAGTGCCGGACGTGCTGGAATGTCATCTGATGGCGGGGACGGCGGATTACCTGCTCAAGATCGTCGCCGAGGATACCGAGGATTTCGCGCGCATCCACCGCCAGTATCTGACTCGTCTGCCGGGTGTCGCGCAGATGCAGTCGAGCTTTTCCCTGCGCACCGTGGTGCGGACCACCGCACTGCCGGTCTGATCGGGTAAGTCGCCAGAATGTTATTCAAGGGGAAAAGAGCCAATAATCTTCTTCAAGATCCCTTCGGGCCCACGAACTTGCGCGCCCGCAAAAACGACAAACCCCCGAAGCTTCAGCCCGGGGGTTGTCAGAAGATTTGGTGAAGTGTGGAAAACAGCTCTCAGAGCATGCCTTCGCGTTGCGCCTTTTTGCGTGCCAGCTTGCGGGCACGGCGGATCGCTTCGGCTTTCTCGCGCGCTCTCTTTTCGGACGGTTTCTCGAAATGCTGCTTGAGCTTCATTTCACGGAACACGCCTTCGCGCTGGAGCTTTTTCTTCAGAGCCCGAAGGGCCTGATCGACATTGTTGTCGCGAACACTAACCTGCATGTGGTTTTCACCACCTTTCTAGTTTGAGTTGCAAAAATTTGCAGGAACAGGCCATATAACAAGCGACTCCCCGTTTGTCCACACCGCAAAACCGCAGCCCTGTACGCTTCGGTCTCTGGTCAATCGCGGCGAAACGCTTAGGTTCTCAACCAAGCATGACAGGAGCGAGCGCCATGACCGACACATACGATCCGACCGAAACCAACCTGCTCGATGCCGCGCTGCTGAACGTGCCCTTCGACGGCTGGTCCGAAACGACCTTCCGGGCGGCCGTGGCCGAAGCCGACGTCGATCCGGTGGTGGCGCGGGCGCTGTTTCCGCGCGGCGCGCTGGACCTCGCCATGGCCTTTCACCGGCGCGGCGATGACGAGATGGTCCGCAGGCTCGAAGCCACCGACATGACGGACATGAAATTCCGCGACAAGGTCACTCTGGCCGTTCGCCTGCGTCTCGAATCCGTCGAGGATCGCGAGGCCGTGCGGCGCGGCACGACGCTGTTCGCCCTGCCGATGCATGCGGCGGATGGCGCGAAGCTGATCTGGGGGACCGCCGACCGCATCTGGACCGCGCTCGGCGACACGTCCGACGACGTGAACTGGTACACCAAGCGGGCCACGCTCAGCGGTGTCTATTCTTCCACCGTGCTCTACTGGCTCGGTGACGATTCCATCGACCACCAGGCGACCTGGGGCTTTCTCGATCGGCGCATAGAGGATGTGATGCGGATCGAGGGGGTGAAGGCGAAGCTGAAAAACAATCCCGTATTGAGCCGGATGATGGAGGTGCCCAACCGGGTTCTGTCGCGCGTCAGGGCGCCTTCGGCGACGACGAACGGCCCCGGACACTGGCGCAGGCCCAGCCGCTAAGCACCGACACGGCAACAGCGTTTCACGTCGGACGAGCGGGGAGGGGCCGCCTGTCCGGAAGTCACTTTTTCATACGGTCGATCATGCGGGCCCGCTTGCCGCTTCCGGGATTGAACTTGGCGCCCTTGTCGAATTTGGAGCTGTGCGAGAGGCAGCCGCAGACGGTTCCGTCGGCCTTCTTCTTCTTGCAGGGTGTATTGTGAATGTGGCCGCATACCATGCATTTGTTCATATCTTTGCACTCCCATGCATTACAGGATATTGCTTGTCTCAAATACGCGTCTTTCACCAATAGGCAGCAGCTTCCGCCTGCGGCCTACCGAAATCAAGCATTTTTTGGTTGAAATCCCAGACGAAACACAAACCGACGGGGCCCCGATATGACCACGATGACCGCAGTTGAAATCGCCCAGCCGGGCGGCCCGGAGGTTCTTACCCCGGTCAGCCGACCCGTGCCCGAGCCCGGTGCCGGGCAGGTACTGATCAAGGTCGCCTATGCCGGCGTGAACCGGCCCGATGCGCTGCAGCGCGCAGGCGCCTATGCGCCGCCCCCCGGCGCGAGCGATCTGCCCGGGCTGGAGGCGTCGGGCGAGGTTACCGCGCTTGGCGAGGGTGTGAGCGACCTTGCCGTCGGCGATCAGGTCTGCGCGCTGCTGCCCGGCGGCGGATATGCCGAATATGTCGTGACCCCGGCCGCGCATTGCCTGCCTGTGCCCGAGGGCATGGATCTCAAACAGGCGGCCTGCCTGCCCGAGACCTATTTCACCGTCTGGACCAACGTCTTCATGCGCGGCAACCTTCAGGCCGGAGAGCGGTTTCTGCTGCATGGCGGATCGTCCGGGATCGGCACGACCGCGATCCAGCTTGCGCATCATTTCGGCGCGCGGGTCTTTGCCACGGCAGGCTCGGCGGACAAGTGCAAGGTCTGCGCCGAGCTTGGCGCCGAGAAGGCGATCAATTACCGCGAGGAAGATTTCGTCGAGGTGCTGAAGGGGGAGGGCGGCGCCCACCTGATCCTCGACATGGTGGGGGGCGACTACCTGCCGCGCAACGTCAAGGCGCTGGCGGATGAGGGTCGGCTGGTGCAGATCGCCTTTCTGCAGGGGCCGAAGATCGAGCTGAACTTTTCCCAGGTGATGATGCGCCGACTGACGATCACCGGCAGCACGCTGCGCCCGCAGAGCGACCTCGCCAAGGCGCGGATCGCCGATGACCTGCGCGCCCGGGTCTGGCCGCTGTTGGCAGCCGGACGGATCGCACCGGTCATGGATTCCGAATTTCCGCTGGAAAAGGCGTCCGAAGCCCATGCCCGCATGGAGACCTCGGACCATATCGGCAAGATCGTTCTGAAGGTCGCCTGATGAAGTACGGGCCGCGCCGTCTTGTTGTGGCGCGGACCTTTTAGTTTGCGGCTGATCTGCAGCGCGGTTTTCAGCCCACCGCGCGGCGATAAAGGTGCCAGGTGGCATGGCCCAGCACCGGCAGCACGATGATCAGTCCCAGCAGCAACGGCACCGCGCCGAGCGCGAGGCCCGAAGCGACGATGGCACCCCAGGTCAGCACCACGCGCGGATTGCGGCGCAGCACTTCTATCGAAGTGCTGATGGCCGTCGGGACGCCAACATGCCGGTCGAGCAGCATCGGAAAGGACACGACCGAAATCGCAAGTGCGACCACGGCAAAGACGAAGCCGACGCTGCAGCCGAGCAGGATCATCGCCCAGCCGCCCGGAGTGCCGAGCACCTGGCTGACAAAG
The DNA here is from genome assembly GCA_038260405.1 of Rhodobacterales bacterium. Lineage (GTDB taxonomy): Bacteria > Pseudomonadota > Alphaproteobacteria > Rhodobacterales > Rhodobacteraceae > Puniceibacterium. The sequence continues at coordinate 76,763 of JBBSNW010000012.1, forward strand.
GCGGAAAGGCTCGACGGAACGGCCTCGCCCAGCGTGACCTTGTGAATCCCGGCGGCGACGAGCATCCAGACCACGAAGAGCGCCGTGAGGTAGAAGGCCATCACCAATACGGCGCCGAAGCTTGGCGATTCGATCACCCCCAAGGCATCGAACCAGCGCGGATCCCCGCCGCGCTCCCGGCGGCGGCTGATCTCGTAAAGGCCGACCGCGGCGACCGGCCCCAGCAGCGCAAAACCCGCAAGCAGCGGAAAGAGCAGCGGCAGCATCGACATCTGCAGGCCGATCCCGACCAGCACCAGACCGATCACCGGGTACATCAGCACGATGAACATCACATCGCTGCGCGATGCGGTGAAGTCATCCCAGCCCTCTGCCAGCGATTCGCGGATGTCCGAAGTGCTCAGCGTGCGGACCTGCGGCGGGGTCGCGGAATCCTGACGTCCGAGTTCGCGGGCCGATGCGGCGAGATGATTGCCCGAACGGCCGAGCGCCTGGGCGGTCCAGGAGAGGGGATTTCCGATGGTCTGTGGCACAGTCAAACTCCCTTTGTGGCGCGGCATGCGTCATTTACGGTTCCGACCCTGCCGCATTGATGGTCAGACCGATCAGCGACGTCTATGTAACGACTGTACCACAGAACGGCGCCGAGGCGTATCACGGTTTGCAGAGCCACCCGGAGGGGTTGTGACAGGCAAAAGCGCCCGCCGCTGGAACAGCAGGACAGGCCCGGACAGCCGGGCCGAAACAGGACAGGGACATGATGGGAGAGAACGACATGACCACCACAGCCAGGACAGCGATCATTCACGAACACGGCGGACCCGAGGTATTCCGCATCGAGGAACGCGCGGTCGGTGAACCCGGCAAGGGAGAGATCCGCATCCGCCACGCCGCCTGCGGGCTGAACTACATCGATGTCTATCAGCGCACCGGCCTCTATCCGATGAAGCTGCCGCAGGCGCTGGGCATGGAGGCCGCGGGCACGGTCGAGGCGGTGGGCGAGGGTGTCACGCATCTCAAGGTGGGCGACCGCGCCGCCTATGCCGCCCAGCCGCCGGGCGCCTATACCGAGGCGCGGGTGATGCCCGCCGCGCAGGTCTGCCCGCTGCCCGATGGCATCTCCTTCGAGGAAGGTGCCGCGATGATGCTCAAGGGCCTCACCGTACAGTACCTGTTCCATCGCACGACGCCGCTCAAGCGCGGCGATACGGTGCTCTTCCATGCCGCGGCCGGCGGTGTCGGCCTGATCGCCTGCCAGTGGGCACGCTCCGAAGGCATCACCCTGATCGGCACCGCGGGCACGGACGAGAAATGCCAGCTGGCTCTGGATCACGGCGCGAGCCACTGCATCAACTACCGCACCGCCGACTGGGTGGCGGAGGTGAAGAAGCTGACCGAAGGCGCAGGCGTCGACGTGGTGATGGATGCCGTGGGGGCTGACACGTTCGACGGCTCGCTCGACTGCCTGCGCCCGCTCGGGATGATGATCTCCTTCGGCAATGCATCGGGTTCCGTGCCGCCGTTCAACCTCGGGATCCTCGGGCCGAAGGGGTCGCTCAAGATCACACGGCCGACGATCTTCACCCATATCGCCGACCATGCCGCCTGTCAGGAGATGGCGCAGATGCTCTTTGCCAAGGTCGCCTCGGGCGATGTGAGCCTGCGCATAGACCAGCGCTTCCCGCTTGCCGACGTGGCGGAGGCGCATCGCGCGCTCGAGGCGCGCAAGACGACCGGAAGCACGATCCTGACGCTCTGATCACGCGAGGTGCACAGCCTCTGTGCGCAGGGGGAGGTTCGGCCTCGGCCGTCCCCTGCATAGATATCGTCAAGGACAAGGAGACCCCAAATGGAAGTCGGACTTTACACCTTTGGCGATATCGGCACCGATCCGGTGACCGGCAAGCGCATCGACGCGCCCGAGCGGCTCGCGGACCTCATAGAGGAGATCGAGCTCGCCGATCAGGTCGGTCTCGATGTCTTCGGCCTTGGCGAGCATCACCGCGCGAACTATGCAATCTCGGCACCCGCCGTGGTTCTCGCTGCCGCGGCGCGCAGCACGCGCAACATCCGCCTGAGCTCGGCCGTATCGGTGCTGAGCTCGGACGATCCGGTGCGGGTCTACCAGCAATTCGCGACGCTCGATGCGCTGAGCCAGGGCCGTGCCGAGCTCATGGTCGGGCGCGGCAGCTTCATCGAGAGCTTTCCGCTCTTCGGCTACGATCTCAACGATTACAACGCCTTGTTCGACGAAAAGCTTGCCATGCTGCTCGCCCTCAACGAAGGCGAGACGTTGACCTGGCCGGGCACCAAGTTCACACAGGCGATCGACGGTCTGGGCATCTATCCGCGCCCCGTGAACGACCGGCTGCCGATCTGGATCGCGGCCGGGGGCACGCCACAGAGCATGGTGCGCGCAGGCACGCTGGGCCAGCCGCTGGCGCTTGCCATCATCGGCGGAGAGCCGCGCCGCTTTGCGCCGATGGCCGATCTCTACCGCCGCGCAGCGGTGCAGGCGGGCCATGGCGACGTGGCGCGGGTGTCCCTGAAAGTGCACGGCTATGTCGCCGAGGACGGAAAACACGCGGCGGATACCTTCTTTCCGGCGCAGAAACAGGTGATGGACCAGATCGGGCGCGAACGCGGCTGGGGCCCGCAGAGCCGGGCGCAGTTCGATGCGGGCACGGGGCCGGAAGGCGCGATGTTCGTCGGCTCTCCGGCGCAGGTGAGCGACAAGATCCTGAGCCTGCGCGAGGATCTGGGCTTTGACCGGGTCACGATGCAGATGGCGATCGGCGTGATCGACCATGCAGAGATGATGAAGGCGATCGAGGTGCTGGGCACCAAGGTCGCCCCGGAACTGCGCAAGGCGGGCTGACGGCCCCGCAATGTATACGCAGACGTTGAGGGACGATGGGAAACCGGGACCAAGCCCGCCCCTTCTCCGGGTCCTAAATATCCCCGCCGGAGGCAAGAAATCCTTCTGGCGTGCGATCGAAACCTAGCGCACCGGTTCGAGCAGCGCGTCGGTCATCGCGCAATCCCGCACCACGTCACTGCCGCAGCGCACCGGCTCGAGCGATTTCGACAGGCAGATCCGCGCCTCCTCGATCCGGGCATCACGACAGGTGATGGTGATCATGTCCGGCGCGAGCCCGAGATTGGCCTTCACGAAGGCTTCTTCCACCAGCGATGCGGGCAGTGTCACGGGCTTGGTGAGCCGTCGCAGCGTGTCCGGGCGGGTGATGCGGTCATAGGCGTTGCGGGCCAGCGCGAAATAGTCGGGCGCGGTGAGGCCCGAACAGATCCCGTGCTTCTTCCACTGATACCAGGCGCTTCCCGCCGTGCCCATGATATCCGCCATGTCGGCTGTCATCGCGCGGCTGGGCGGCGGCGTCGTGCTGGGACAGTAGGACGGGTAGCCGCGGTCGAACTGCGGCCAGAGCCCGTGCAGCACCCAGCCGAAGTCGCGCGCATCGTCACATTGCGGCGAACCTCGTGCATCCCCGGTCGTCGCGCACCAGCTCGGCGACCAGCTGAGCGAGAGGACATAGTAGTCGAAAGCTCCGGCGCGCTCGCCCTCCGCCCGGGCAGGCATGGGGGCAAGGGAGATGGTGAGGCACAGCAGGATCAGCCAGCGCATTTTCTCTTTCCTCTTGTGGTCGGGGAGACTATAAGGCGGCCAAGTTCCCCGACAACGGTAACCTGTTCCGGCCAAGCCCGGAACCGCCTGGACCCCCGGGCGCCAGCGAAGCTTTGCGTCGGGACGACATGCGCGGTGAGATTTCCGCGGACACGAATGCGTAAGGAGACGTGGAATGGGTAAACCGATCATGGCACGCGCCACCGCCGTCTGGCTGGTGGACAACACGACCCTGACCTTCAAGCAGATTGCGGATTTCAGCGGCATGCACGAGCTTGAGGTTCAGGGCATCGCCGATGGCGACGTCGCCACCGGCGTGAAGGGGTTCGACCCCATCGCCAACAACCAGCTCGAGCAGTCGGAGATCGACAAGGGTGAAAAAGACCCGTTCTACAAGCTGAAACTCAAGTTCAACGCCGCCGCCGTGGGCGAGGAAAAGCGCCGTGGCCCGCGCTATACGCCGCTCTCCAAGCGTCAGGACCGCCCGGCCTCGATCCTCTGGCTGGTGAAGTTTCACCCTGAGCTCACCGACGGCCAGATCGGCAAGCTCGTCGGCACCACCAAGCCGACGATCCAGGCGATCCGCGAGCGCACTCACTGGAACATCGGCAACATCCAGCCCATCGACCCGGTGGCGCTGGGTCTGTGCAAGCAGTCCGAGCTGGACGCGGCGGTGCAGAAGGCCTCCAAGAAGACCGATGGCGTGCTGAGCGATGACGAGCGCCGCAAGCTGGTGAGCACCGAGCAGAGCCTTGGCATGGACGAGGAACCGCGCCTGCCGACGGCGATCGAGGGGCTCGAGAGCTTCAGCCTGACCGATCCGCGCGACGAGGAAGCGGAAGAGAAACGCTCGGACAAGGATTTTGCCGATGCGGACAGCTTCTTCAACCTGCCGGAATCGGACGAGGACGAGGATGAGGATGATGACAGCGACGATCCGCGCCGCTGAGTTCCATCTTCGGAATGCAAATCGCAAGAGACCCGCAGCCAGCTGCGGGTCTCTTTCGTCGGCGGGGCAGGCGGCTTCGCGCAGTCGTCCGGGCGCGCCCGCATCCGCGGCTGCAAGTCGCGCCCCGCGCATCTTGCAGCCATGGCGCCCGGCAGGTCGGTGCGCTAGATTGAACCTCGTGCAAGACCCGTATTGCCCGGCATGGGGCATGCGTGGAGAGCGTATCGACTGATGCAACGGGAATTGGCGATGCAGAGCGACATTCTGGACCTGGACCGCTTCGACCGGGCCATTCTGACCACGCTGGCCGAGGATGGCCGGGTCTCGATCACCGAGCTCGCCCGGCGGATCGGTCTTTCGAAATCCCCGACGCAGGCGCGTCTGCGCAGGCTGGAAGAGATGGGCGCCATCCGCGGCTACCGCGCGATTCTGGACCCGGTCCGGCTCGGTCTCGACCATGTCGCGTTTGTGGAGGTGCGCCTGACCGACACGCGTGAAGAGGCGCTCGCGGCTTTCAACGCCGCAGTCGCGGACATTCCCGAGATCGAGCAGGTGCATCTGATCGCCGGGAATTTCGACTATCTGCTGAAGGTGCGTACTTCGGACATGCGCAGCTATCGCGTGGTGCTGGCCGAGCGCATCTCGACCCTGCCGCATATCGCCTCGACCTCGACCTATGTGGCGATGCAGGCGGTCAAGGAAGTCGGGCTGGCGAGCGGCGCCGCGGTCTGAACCGCCTTCCTTCCCGGCATATGTTTCTCGGCCATCTAAGCCGGAGCGCAGGTCAGGTTCGCGTCAGATCTTGATTTCACGCAGACGGGACTTGACCGGAGCGCGGCGCGCACCAGACTTGTCGCATGAAACATCGCCTCGCCTTTGTGCTGACCGTTTTCGCCACGCCGCTGCTGGCCGAGGGTTGTCCTCCCCCGCCGGATCACTCGGACGCGCTGTCGCAATTGCTGGCGGAGGTGCGCAAGGCTCCGAACGAGATGGCGGGGCGGCAGATCTCCAACCAGATGTGGGAATTCTGGACCGATGCGCCGGACGAGCCTGCGCAGGCGCTGCTCGACGAGGGCATGCAGGCGCGGGGGTCCTATGATTTCCTGCGCGCGACCGAAGCTTTCGATCGACTGATCGACTACTGCCCCGATTATGCGGAAGGCTATAACCAGCGCGCCTTCGTGAACTTTCTGCGCGAGGATTACGAGGCGGCGCTGCCCGATCTCGACCGCGCCATCGCGCTTTTGCCGGAGCACGTGGCGGCGCTTTCCGGCAAGGCGCTCACGCTGATGGGGCTTGGCCGCGACGTCGAAGCGCAAGAAGTGCTGCGGCGTGCAGTGGGCCTCAATCCCTGGCTGAGCGAACGGCAATTGCTGCTCGAACCGCAGGGAGAGGAGCTTTGATCGCAGCAGGGCGGGCCGCATCGGCGTAAGGCTTTACACAGGGGCGCGGATGACTATGGTCTCGGCGTCGGTCCCTCGGGGGCGCGACAGGCGCACAAGCGTCCGTGCGGGCGTGATGGAATGGTAGACATACCAGACTTAAAATCTGTTGGGGCGCAGCCCCGTGTGGGTTCGAGTCCCACCGCCCGCACCAATTTCCTGTTCCATGAGATCCATGCGTCGTTTCCGGTCTGGACGATGACTTGGCGTCATTCTTCAGTATGGAGAGCGGGTGTGACCCCCCGAGAACGCTTGCCATGGTTCAAGCCATGACCTTAACGAAGCGGTCCGTAAAGCACTGATAAGGAAGGAAATGGTGGGCGACCCAGGAATCGAACCTGGCGTGCGTCTCCGCGAGGGAGTTACAGTCCCCTGCCACACCTTGCGGCCTGTCGCCCACTGTCGAAGCGCCCGGAGGCCACTTGACGTGAGGCGGTGCTTACCGGTGCATAAAACCGGCGTCAACTGGAAAATCCCTTGCGGTCGCGGTCGTGTTTGCCCATGGTCCCGCGCATCGCGGGAAGGGCCGGAACATGGTGAAAAAACCCAAATGGGTCGTTGAAAAAGAGCAGTCCCGCAAGGCGTCGGCGGCGGAGACGGTGTGGCTTTTCGGGCTGCATGCGGTGCGGGATGCGCTTATGAACCCGAAACGGGAAAAGCTGCGGCTGGTGGTCACGCTGAACGCTCAGGGCAAGCTCGAAGATGCGATCGCTGCCGCGGGTATCGAGCCCGAAATCAGCGATCCGCGCCGGTTTTCCGCACCGCTCGATGCGCAGTCCGTGCATCAGGGCGCGGCACTCGAGGTGAAGGCGCTGAACTGGGGGCGGCTCGAGGATGTGGCGCTGGGGGACGGCACGCGTCCGCCGCGCGTGCTTCTGCTGGACCGGGTCACCGATCCGCACAATGTGGGGGCGATCCTGCGCTCGGCCGAAGTCTTCGGCGCCTGCGCCGTGGTCGGCACGCTGCATCACTCCGCGCCCGAGACCGGTGCGCTGGCCAAGACGGCGAGCGGCGCGCTGGAGCGTCAGCCGTATCTGCGCGAGCGCAATCTTGCGGATGCGATGGAGCGGCTGAAGGCTCTGGGCTATCTCGTGGTGGGGCTTGATGGCGAGGCCGAACAGACCATCGAGGCAGCGCTGGATGGCAGGCGCGATCGTGCCGTCGCGCTGGTTCTGGGGGCCGAGGGGCCGGGGCTGCGGCAGAAGACCAAGGAAACCTGCGACGCGCTGGTGCGGATCGACTTCGCAGGGGATTTCGGCTCCCTCAACGTCTCGAATGCGGCCGCAGTATCGCTGTACGCCGCGCGCGGCTGATCCGAGCCGTCGGTGGGTCAGGGCATTGATCCTCCATTGGTGAGCGAGCTCTGCCCGAAGGTGCAGCGGGGAAGTCTCAGTCCGGAAAAAGTCATTTCCGGCATATAGGCCCGTTCAATGATCCGAAGATAGCACGGCGCGCAGCGATGCCGTTGCCGGGGCGACACTTGTCATGGCTGCGGCGCGGTCCGATATCAGCAGGGCCCGAGCAGGAGAGTACATGCCCCATACGACAAAGATCGCCACATGCTGCTATTGCGGCACCCGCGCCGCGCTTGTCCTGCGCGGAGAGGTGCGGCACGAATTGGCCTGTTCCTCCTGCGGCGCGCCGCTGCACGACCTCAAGATGCTTCCCGGGCCTGAGGCGACGCATGGGGCGACGTCCAAAACCGGCATTCCGGCGGCGCGCAGGGTACGGTACCCGACGGCGGCGTCACCGGCGCGGCCGACACCGGAGCGTCCGGTCAAGGGCAAGCGCAAGAAGGTGAAGAAGCGCAAGGGCCTCGGGCGGCGGTTCCTCGAAGAGGCGTTCGACGCGCTGGAGGATATCTTCGACTGACGGGGCAGGGTCCGCAGGGGCGTATTGGCGTGGCTCCCGGCCTGCGCTGCAAGCGGAATAGCCTCTTCGCCCACAGCGCGGAAATTCCGCCGGAGCGCGCGTTCGCCGCCATGTCGCACTGGTCAATCGGGCCTGTGTGGCTTATCTGCCCGTTAACATCCGGTCATCACGAGACCGGTGATATTTGCGGAGGCCCCATGGCGGATTACGAATACCCCGGTCCGATCGAAGAGAACTGGAAAGACGCGATCTCTTCGGTCGAAGAGATCATCGAGGATGCCCGCAACGGACGCATGTTCATTCTGGTCGATCACGAGGACCGTGAAAACGAAGGCGATCTGGTCATCCCGGCGCAATGGGCGACTCCGGATGCGGTCAACTTCATGGCACTCTATGGCCGCGGGCTGATCTGCCTTGCGATGACGGCGCCCCGGGTCGAGCAGCTCGGCCTGAAGCTCATGTCGACCAACAATTCCTCGCGCCACGAGACGGCTTTCACCACCTCCATCGAGGCGCGCGAGGGGGTCACGACCGGCATTTCCGCCGCTGACCGCGCACGCACGATCTCGGTTGCGATCGATTCTTCCAAGGGAGAGCAGGACATCGCGACGCCGGGCCATGTCTTTCCGCTGCGGGCCAAGGATGGCGGCGTGCTGGTGCGCGCGGGCCATACCGAGGCGGCGGTGGATGTCGCACGTCTGGCCGGGCTGAACCCCGCCGGGGTGATCTGCGAGATCATGAACGAGGACGGCACGATGTCGCGCCTGCCCGAACTGGTGGCCTTTGCCCAGCGGCACGGGCTCAAGATCGGGACGATCAGCGATCTGATCTCGTATCGTCGGCGCAACGACAATCTCGTTCGGGTGCGCAAGGAAGAGGTCGTCACCAGCGAGTTCGGCGGCGAGTGGAACATGCGCATCTACACCGACGAGACGCATGGTGACGAACATATCGTGCTGACCAAGGGCGATCTTTCCGGGGATGAGCCGGTCCTCGTGCGCATGCATGCGATGGACCCGATGCTGGATATCGTCGGCACCGGTCCCAGCGGGCGCAGTGGCGAATTCCACAACGCGATGGAGGCGGTCGCCGCCGCCGGGCGCGGGGTCGTCGTGCTGCTGCGCGACACGTCGATGAAGCTCGACGTTCATGACGACGTGTCGCCCAAGACGCTGCGGCAATATGGGCTTGGTGCGCAGATCCTGTCGTCGCTGGGACTCTCGAAACTGACACTGCTGACCAATTCACCGACGCCCCGGATCGTGGGGCTCGAGGCTTATGGTCTGGAAATCACCGGAACCCAGAAAATCTCGGAGCTTGGATGATGGCTGCAAGTGAGACCCACTACACCCTGCCGCGCGCAGAGTTCGACAAACCCGTGAAGCTGCTGATCGTGGTGGCACCCTATTACCGCGACATCGCCGACCAGTTGCTGGAAGGCGCGCGGGCCGAGATCGAGGCCGTCGGAGGCACCCACGAGACGGTCGAGGTGCCCGGCGCGCTCGAAGTTCCCATAGCCGTTGGCATCGCCGAGCGGCTGAGCAACTTTGACGGCTATGTGGCACTTGGCTGCATCATCCGGGGTGAGACCACGCATTACGACACGGTGTGCAACGATTCCTCCCGCGGACTCGCGCTGCTGGGCCTGCAGGGCCTGTGCATCGGCAACGGCATACTCACGGTCGAGAACATGGCGCAGGCCGAGGTGCGCGCCGAGGCGAAGGGCCAGAACAAGGGCGGCGGCGCGGCCGCTGCGGCCTTGCATCTCATCGCGCTCAGCCGTAAGTGGGGCGGCCAGCGCGAGGGCGTGGGGTTCAAACCCGCCCGGGACGAATACCAGATCGCTGCCAGCAGCAAGGGCCAGACCTCCGCATGACCACGCCATCCGCCGCTCCCTCGGGCAACATGAAGCGCAAGATGAAATCGGCGTCGCGGCTTTATGCCGTGCAGGCGCTGTTCCAGATGGAACATTCGAGCCTCACCGTCGATCAGGTGCGTCTGGAATTCCTCGATCACCGCTTCGGCGAGATCTACGAGGGTGACGAGATGCTGGAGGGCGATGTCGACCTCTTCACCAAGACGCTCGAGGATGCGGTTGCCTGGCAGGGCAAGATCGACCAGATGGCCGATCGTGCGATCGTGGCGAAATGGGCGATTGCCCGGATCGACCCGACACTGCGCGCACTGTTCCGGGCTGCCGGGGCGGAACTCGTCAATTCCGACACGCCGCCGCGGGTGATCATCAAGGAATTCGTCGACATTGCCGGGGCTTTTTACCCCGAGAGCAAGGAGCCGAGCTTCGTGAACGCGGTGCTCGACCACATGGCGCGCGAGGCACGGCCCGAGGCGTTCTGAGCGGCAATGCCTGCCTTTTCGCACAAGTGTCGATCCACGACATTCCAACGGCTTCCGGCGCCCCGAAAGGCGCCGGTCTTTTCCCCTCAGAGCTCGCGCACCTGGCCCGCGGCCAGAACGGCACCGGTCGGTGCACCCGTGGTTGACCCGCCCGGCGGTTCGTCCGAGATGGCGAGCGTCAGGCCCGCGACCTGCGAGCGCAGATCCTCGGGCAGGGTCAGAATCGTGCTCGGATCGTCGGGCAGCACGCCCAGCGATACGGGGGCAGCGCCTTCGGCAATGGCCCAGAGCTCGAGCGCGCGGCCCGGAAGAGCCTGTCCGGCGGTGCGGGTGACGGTCAGGCGGTCCTCGCTAGGATCATAGATCGCAAGGACACGCAGCGACTGGTCCTCGGCCGCGATTTCGCTGATCAGAAGCTGTTGGACCGCGCTGGGCAGGGTCGGTTCGGGCATGCGCATCATCTGGACGGCGAGAAAGGCCGCGAGCGCCGCGGAGGCGAAGCTGAGCGCCTTCCAGAGGCCCGCACCCTGCCAGAAAGAACGTGTCTCGGTCGGGCCGAACAGGCGTTCCATCAGCTGGCGGCGGGCGCGCGCGGGCGGCTTGACCTCGGCCACTTCGGCGTTGAGACCGGAAAGACGGGTCGCCCAGAAGGTCACGTAATCCATCAGAACAGGATCGCGCACCAGGCGGTCCTCGAATGCGGATTCGTCGCGCGGCGGAAGAAGCCGCAGCACGTATTCCGCGGCGAGGATGCCGTCGTCGGATGTATCCGATGGTGTCGTCATTGTTCCATGCACTCCTTCAGGCTGATCAAGCTGCGCCTGAGCCATGTCCGCATCGTATTGAGCGGCACCTTGAATTTTTCGGCCAGTTCGGCGTAGCTCAGCCCCTGAAGATAGGCACCGCGCACCGCCTGACCCTTGTCGGTCTCGAGCTGGTCGAGACAGTTGACGATCCGCGCCGCCTCGCCCGCTGCGACGGCTGATTGTTCGGGCGTGGGCCCGCGGGATTCGAGCCTGTCGGCCAGCGCATCCACATCCGCGCCCTCGCGTGTTGCGCGCAGCCGGTCGATGGCCGTGTTGCGCGCAATCGTGATCAGCCAGGTCATCGGGCTCATCCCGTTCGACATGTACCGGTCCGCGTAGCGCCAGATCTTCATGTAGCTCTCTTGCAGAACGTCCTCGGCATTGGCCCTGTTATTCAACACACGCAGCGCCACGCCGAATAGTTTCGCGGAAGTCAGATCATAGAGACTGGAAAATGCGGTGCGGTCCCCCAGGGCAACACGCGAGATCAGATCTTCGATATCCTCAGATTGTGCCAACGGTCCGGTCCTTTGTCCGAGTGCAGAGGCCAAGCGGTTCCCCCAATGTGCACTCTAGCGTCGAGAGCCGTATTTTCATGAGAAACTTTCGGATGCATTTCAGACTGTTGCGGGGATGAACCGGTTGCCGCGGCGGAAAGTGAAACTCTGCGCCACCTCTTTTCGTGTCCAATTCAGAAGTCACGAGATGAGGGGGACGTGCGATGCTGCCAAAATACGTCTTTGCCTTCGCAAGAATTGCGGGCAATTGCCTCGATCCGCGCGGACGGGGTGCCGCCCTGTCCAATGCGCGCGTCAGCCGGTCAGAGATCGAGACGCTGTTCGCCGATCTTCTGGACGGTCCATCACCGCCGTGGACGCAATCCGATGGGAATGACATGAAAAAACGCCCCCGGTGACGGAGGCGTTCTTCAGTGGCGGGAACCGCAGCAACCGTGTGGTTATCTCATTCCCGAGGACCTGTATGTACAGGTGGGCGTCAGGTAACCGGACCAGGGCCCGGACAGAGCCAACTCCCTCGGAATTGCTTAAGGCCACCGGAATGCAACCATAAACGAGAAGAGCAGAAACCCGCCTGCAACAGAAGGTAGGCGGTGCGTGGCGTTGCGACAAGGGGGAAGAGCTCTCGATTTCACCCCGGCAACAAGATTTGTGGGTCAGGGGTTTTTGCCGCCCTGTCCCACGCTGCGACCTGTACCAATCGGGAACTGACTTCGGGGTCTATTCTTCGTTTGCGGCCACGAATCCGTAATTTTGCAGCTCTTCCGGCAGGAGCACGTAGATTTCATCCGACGGCGTCGTCAGCGCGTGCTGCATGACCAGCGGGTCGATCCCCATCTCCTCGAGATAGATCATCACGTCGCCCTGTCCGCGCTGGATATCCTCGACCGCGACGAAGGCGGGCAAAAGGGTGCTTTCGCCGAAATAATGCTGATGCACGCCGACGGAAGCGCCATCGGGGATGTCCCGCGTCACGCCACCGGCCAGCAGGTAGGGGCAGGCGGAATAACAGAATTCGCCGTCGAGCATGCGCGTCCCGATTCCCTTTTCCCGCAGGTCGCGGCCAAGGTCGAGAGCGTCCTGAACCGAGCCTCCGGGGCTTTGAAGGATCAGGGTTTCGACAGGGGTCTCGGAGGAGTCGATGAGTCCTGCGATCCGCGCCGCATCGCCGCCGCTGATACCGCCTTCGAGACGCCAGGTGGTGCCGTCTTCCTGTGTGAGGGTCAGTCGGTCGGGCAGGTTGCCCGCATCGCGCAAGGGGGATGTGGGCGGTCGGTCACGGGACGGGTTGTAGGTGCGGCGTTGATCGCCGGGCCGTACGGGTTCCGACAGGCGCGGCGCGCTCGGCCCGAAACCGGGCATGCGAAAGCCGCCGTCGCTGATGTCGCCGACCACGAGCAACGCTCCGATGGCGAGCTGCACCCCCAGTGCGGCGCTCAGCACGCCCGAAACCGACAGCCGGCGCATCAGGCGGACTTGCCCGGCAGACGCGGAATGTCGGAATGCTGCGTCGGTTTCTGCGCAGGCGCCTCAGCGCTTTCCTCAGGCGGAGGTGCGGGCGGGCCTTGCGGCATCGGCGCCGGTTGCGTCCTGAGGTTCACCGCCTCTTCGACGTCGCGCACGGCGTGCAGGGCGGCGCGCAACTCGGCGAGCGTCATCGTGTCCTCGACCCCAACACCCTCGCGCCCCGATCGGATCGCGGAGTGGGTGACGGCGAGGATGAAGACCAGCACCGCGGGCAGCAGGTCGATGGCGATGGCCCCGGCCCAGGAGGGCACGAAGTTGCGCGCATAGAGGATAACCGCATCGGCCGAGGAGATCGGCGTATAGGTAACCTCCTCTGCAGGCTGCAGGGTCAGAACATCCTGTGCCGCGCTTTCCAGCGTGGCGGCGCGCTGGGCGAGCACTTCGAGCACGGAGGTGATGGTCGCGGCCTGATTGCCGCGGTTGGATTCGGTGCTGCCGTCGAGTTCTGGCAGCACGACCGAGGCCGAAAGATCCTGCGCCGCGCGCTCGACGAGGCCTGCGACCGAAAGCTGGCGCATCTGCGCGATCAGGCCCTGCAGCTGGACGGCAGCTTCCGAGAACTCGACCGAGCGCGCCTCGACCGGGCCGGGCTCGACGGTGAGGGCACGCATGCGCGACAGGATGGCGTTGCCTTCGGCAAAGGCCTGTTCGACCAGCGGCGTCTGTGCGGCGATCTGGGCCTCGAGCGCGGAAAGCTCGGAGGATTTCTGGCGCAGCACGCGGAAGACGGCGCCACGGCCCGCAAGCCCGGAGAGAGAGCCCGCGGCCTCCTGTTCGGAGAGATCCTCGAAGCTTTGCCGCACCCGCGCGACGTCGCGTTCGAGCGACTGGCCGGTAAGTGCGATCTCGTGGGCGCGCTCGAGCGAGGACTGATAGTCCTGCACGGTCTCGGCGAGGTGCTGCTCGACCGCGGCGGACCCGGCGAGCGCGGCGGCGTTGAGCCAGGAGGACATCGCGATGATGGCGAGCGAGCCGAGCCCCATCGCCGCCAGCAGTCCCGCCTTGGCACCCTTTGAGCGCACGGCGGGAAAGAGGCGCATGAGGTAGGACCAGAACACGAAGATGCCGACCGAGACGGCGACGGAATAGGCGATGGCGGCAAAGACCGACATTGCGCCGTTGTCATCGAGCAGCGTCGAGACGCCGAGATAGGTGTAGATGCCCGAGGCGACCGCGAGCACGCCGAGCGCCGTGCCCGAAAAGGTCTCGAGCCAGCCGAGATGATTTTCCAGTTCGCGGGCATAGCGCACGCCGCGCGCCTGGGCCGATGTCAGCCTGGTCTCTTCGGTCATGTCGGCTCCTTCTTGGGGCATCGGAAGCGGGCGGTCGGGCAGCTCGGTTCAGCGGCGCACATCCTGTGTAACGTAGGGGCGTCGCGCCCCGATGGAAGAGTGCGCAGAGCGGGGTTGTATCTGTTCACGCATTGTTCATAAAATGGAGGCATGTCGATGCAGTCCGATATTCCGCTGATGCCCGGGCAACTGCTGGGGCGCGGCGTGTGCCGCCATCTGGTGAGCCACGGTTTTTCCGTGATCGAGGAATTCTCGCCCGAGCGTGGCAAGCGTGTCGACGTGATGGCGCTTGGCCCCAAGGGCGAGATCTGGGTGGTCGAGTGCAAGTCGAGCCGGGCCGATTTCATGTCGGACGGAAAGTGGCAGGGATATCTCGACTGGTGCGACCGCTATTTCTGGGCGGTGGATCAGGCCTTTCCAACCGACCTGTTGCCCGATGGCACCGGGCTCATCATCGCCGACGCCTATGATGCCGAGATCCTGCGGATGGCTCCGGAAACGAAGCTGTCCGGGGCGCGCCGCAACGCGCTCATCCGCAAGTTTGCCCATCACGCGGCGCGGCGGTTGCAGCTGATGCGCGATCCGGAATTCGGGCTGGTCTCCTACGCGCCCTAGTGCGGACACGTGACGTCCTGCCGCCCTCGGCTATGCCAGAGCTGACCTGAGCTTGCCAACCGGCTACGCCCATGCCGCAACACGCTCTAAAAAAGCCCGCAGCTGCGTGCTGCGGGCTCTCGTTCAGATCAGGCGCGAAAGGGTCAGCTCACATCCTTGTAGCTGATTTCCTTCACATCCTTGCCGACCTTGCCGCGGCGCACGAGCAGGCGGTTCAACGCGTTGACATAGGCCTTGGCCGAGGCGACCACGGTGTCCGTGTCGGCGGACTGGCCGGTGGCGATCATGCCGTCCTCCTCAAGCCGGACCGAGACAGTGGCCTGCGCATCCGTGCCTTCGGTCACGGCGTTCACCTGATAGAGCTGCAGGCGCGCCGCGTTGGGGTGCAATTCGCGCACCGCCTTGAAGGTCGCATCGACCGGGCCGTCGCCGGTGCAGGTGGCCGAAACCTCCTTGCCGTCGATCTCCATCTCAAGCTGCGCCTCGGCGGGGCCGCCGGTGCCGCAGATCACGCGCAAGTTGAGGATCTGCAACCGGTCGTCGCCTTCGGTCGTCGCGGTAACGAGCGCGAGGATGTCGTCGTCATAGACTTCCTTCTTGCGGTCGGCGAGTTCCTTGAACCGCACGAAGATGTCCTTGAGCTGGTTGTCCCCGACCTCGACACCCATCTGGCGCAGCTTGTCGCGCAACGCCGCGCGGCCCGAATGCTTGCCCATCACGAGGTTCGTGGCCGAGAGACCGACATCTTCGGGGCGCATGATCTCGAAGGTCTCGGCATTCTTGAGCATGCCGTCCTGGTGGATGCCGCTTTCATGCGCAAAGGCGTTCTTGCCGACGATGGCCTTGTTGAACTGCACGGCAAAGCCCGACACGGTCGCGACACGGCGCGAGATATGCATGAGCTTCTTCGTGTCGATCCGCGTCTCGTAGGGCATGATGTCGCCGCGCACCCGAAGCGCCATCACCACCTCTTCCAGCGCAGTGTTGCCCGCACGTTCGCCCAGGCCGTTGATCGTGCATTCGATCTGGCGCGCCCCGCCGGCGACAGCGGCAAGGCTGTTCGCGGTCGCCATGCCGAGGTCGTTGTGACAATGCGTGGCAAAGACCACCTCGTCGGCACCGGGGACGGTGGCGATCAGCTTGCGGATCAACTCGGCGGAGTCCACCGGGGCGGTGTAGCCCACGGTGTCGGGAATGTTGATCGTGGTCGCTCCCGCCTTGATCGCGATCTCGACCGTACGGCAGAGATAGTCCCATTCGGTGCGCGTGGCATCCATCGGGGACCACTGCACGTTGTCGCAGAGGTTGCGGGCATGGGTCACGGTCTGCTCGATCCGCTCGGCCATCTCGTCCATGGTGAGGTTCGGAATCGCACGGTGCAGCGGCGAGGTGCCGATGAACGTGTGGATGCGCGGCTGGCGCGCATGTTTCACAGCCTCCCAGCAGCGGTCGATATCGCCGTATTGCGCGCGGGCAAGGCCGCAGATCACGGACTGTTTCG
>JBBSNW010000013.1:0-92827 GCA_038260405.1 Rhodobacterales bacterium
ATGCCCGAATTGCCCGAAGTCGAGACAGTCCGTCGCGGGCTTGCCCCCGTGATGGAGGGGCAGGTCATCGCGCAGGCGGATGTGAACCGCCCCGATCTGCGCTGGCCCTTTCCCGAGAACATGGGCCCGCGGCTGACGGGTGCAAGGGTGCTGGGGTTGCGGCGGCGGTCGAAATACATCCTCGCCGACCTCTCCACCAACGAGACTCTGTTGGTGCATCTGGGCATGTCCGGGCGGATGCTGATTTCGGGCGATCCGATCGGAACTTTCGTTCACGAGCACCCCGCCGCACAGAAGCATGACCATGTGGTGTTTCATATGGGCAACGGCGCACGCGTCACCTTCAACGATCCGCGCCGCTTTGGCGCGATGGACCTCATGTCCACGGCGCAGGCCGAACAGCACCCGCTTCTGGCCGCGCTCGGCCCCGAGCCGCTGGGCAACGCGTTTCACGAGGCACACCTGGTCGAGCGTCTGAAAGGGCGCAATACGCCGGTCAAATCCGCCCTGCTCGATCAGAAGATCGTCGCGGGATTGGGCAACATCTATGTCTGCGAGGCACTTTACAGGGCGCGCATCCATCCGGCCCGCAAGGTCGGGCGCATTTCGGGCATACGTGTGGCGGCACTTGTGCCGATCATCCGGCAGGTGCTGGCGGAGGCGATAGAGGCGGGCGGGTCCTCCCTGCGCGATTTTCGCCAAACCGATGGCGAGCTTGGATATTTTCAGCACAGCTTTGACGTCTATGGCCGCGAGGGGCAGCCCTGCCGCACTCCGGGCTGTCCCGATACCGTGCGCCGGATCGTCCAGTCCGGGCGCTCCTCCTTCTATTGTGCGACCTGCCAAAGATAGCTTGAACCGGCTGCATTAGATGGTAAGGCTTCAAATTCTGACAGAAACAACCGAAAGCATGTTTCATGGCCTATGAGACGATCATCGTCGAAGTAGAAGACCACGTCGCCACCATCAAGCTCAACCGTCCCGATGCCATGAACGCTCTCAACTCCCAGTTGTTGCGTGAACTGGCGAGTGCGCTGGCCGAAGCCGATGGCAACGACAAGGTCCGCTGCATCATCCTGACCGGATCGGCAAAGGCCTTTGCCGCAGGCGCCGACATCAAGGAGATGTCGGAGAAAACCTTCGTGGAGATGTTCCTTTCCGACTTCTTCGGGACGGAATCGGAGGCGATCACCCGCACCCGCAAGCCGATCATCGCGGCAGTGGCCGGCTATGCGCTGGGAGGCGGATGCGAACTGGCGATGATGTGCGACTTCATCATCGCTGCCGACACCGCAAAATTCGGACAGCCCGAGATCAACCTCGGTGTCGTGGCGGGCATCGGCGGCACGCAGCGCCTGACGCGCTTCGTGGGCAAATCCAAATCCATGGACATGCACCTCACCGGTCGCTTCATGGATGCCGAAGAGGCCGAGCGCTCCGGACTGGTCAGCCGTGTCGTGCCCGCGAAAAGCCTGATGGACGAGGCCGAGGCCGCAGCCGAGAAGATCGCCGAGAAATCGCTGATCACGTCGATTGCAGTCAAGGAAGCGGTGAACCGCGCCTACGAGACGACATTGTCCGAGGGCATCCTGTTCGAACGCCGCCTGTTCCACGCGATGTTCGCGACCGAGGATCAGAAGGAAGGCATGTCTGCCTTCCTCGAAAAGCGGACCGCTCAGTTCCGCGACAAGTGACGTTTGGTTATCTTCGCACCCGTGCCCGGGATTCGGGCGCGGGTGGCAGAAGGACCACATAAAAGCCTTTTCCAAGTTTGCACTTTGCTTTCAGGCGAAACTTGGCTATAGGCCCTCGCTACATGCGCGTGATGCCCGCTCTGGCAAGAATCGATCCGGTCTTCGTGATTCCGGGGCTTTGGGCATTGCGCTGACCTTTTGAACCACAGAACTGGGAATCGATACATGGCCAATACGCCGCAATCCAAGAAACGCGCCCGCCAGTCGGAAAAGCGCTTTGCCGTAAACAAAGCCCGCCGCTCGCGCATCCGCACCTACCTGCGCAAAGTCGAAGAAGCGATCGCTTCGGGCGACAAGGATGCCGCAGTGGCAGCCCTGCGCGCAGCCCAGCCTGAGCTGATGCGCGGCGTCACAAAAGGCGTCTTCCACAAGAATACCGCCTCGCGCAAGATTTCGCGCCTGTCCTCCCGCGTCAAGGCAATCGCCTAAGCGCAAACCATCTGTTGTATGTTCGCCAAGCGGCGCCGCTATATGCGGTGCCGCTTTTTGTTTTTGCGAGCCCTGCCAAACACTTAAGCGTCAAAACAATCACCGGATGAGATTCTTTTTGGTGAATCCAGAGTCAACACAGAAGATCAGTTGCCGCGATTTGAAGACACCTGATAATACCACTGAGCGAGTCACTCGCTGGGGGGACAAGGCAGCAGAATCGGATCATTTGACATGGTCCTTTCTTCTGCACTCCTGGGATCGAGCTGCCCTTGATCCTGCGGAAGACGAAGGCTCTGCCTTCTGCCAAGTCCATACATAGGCGCCGCTTGCGGTGTGCATCTTCTGGTATGGGACATCAGAGGCACGGCACATTCCGCTGGAGGCACACGCCTTTTTTGCTGGTCGTAACTTGTGCAGGTGCTGCACGAGGACGCGTGACCTGTGCCCCGACGAAGTGGCCGCTGCGTGGCTGAGCACTCCACGCATGATGAAGCTGCTGTATGGGAATGAATCGGGGACACATGACACAAGAACAATGGGGCGCATTGCAGGATAGGCTCTGCAAGACGGTGGGCGAGAACAACTACAAGACGTGGATCAAACCGCTTTCCTATGACGGAACCAGTGACGGTGTGGCCGTATTCGAAGTCCCGACGAACTTCATGGGGACCTATGTGTCGCAGAATTACGGCGACCTGCTGCTCTCGCAGCTGACATCCGTGGCGGGCCATGTCCGCCGCATCCAGTTCAAGGTCGCCAATACCGACCGTCCGCGCGCTGCAGCTCCGGCTCAGGCGAGGACCTCCAGCACGACGACCTCGGATCTGCTGCCAAGCGCCCCGCTGGAATCGCGCTTCACCTTCGACACCTTCGTGGTCGGCAAGCCGAACGAATTGGCCCATGCCGCCGCGCGCCGCGTGGCCGAAGGTGGCCCGGTGAGCTTCAACCCCCTATTCCTTTATGGTGGTGTCGGCCTCGGCAAGACACACCTCATGCACGCGATTTCCTGGGAGCTGCGCCACCGCAATCCCGAGCTGAACGTGCTCTACCTCTCTGCCGAACAGTTCATGTATCGCTTCGTGCAGGCCCTGCGCGAACGCCGCATGATGGATTTCAAGGAGCTTTTCCGTTCGGTCGACGTGCTGATGGTCGACGACGTGCAGTTCATCGCCGGAAAGGACAGCACGCAGGAAGAATTCTTCCATACTTTCAATGCGCTGGTGGACCAGAACAAGCAGATCATCATCTCGGGTGACCGCGCCCCGGACGAGATCAAGGACATGGAAAACCGCATCCGCTCGCGGCTTCAGTCCGGTCTGGTCGTCGACCTGCACCCCACCGACTACGAACTGCGCCTCGGCATCCTGCAGACCAAGGTCGAGGCCCAGAAGGCGCTCTATCCCGATCTCGAGATCGACAATGGCGTGCTGGAATTCCTCGCCCACCGCATCTCGACCAATGTGCGCGTGCTCGAAGGGGCGCTGACACGGCTCTTCGCCTTCGCCTCGCTGATAGGCAAGCGGATCACGATGGACCTGACCCAGGACTGCCTCGCCGATGTGCTGCGCGCCTCCGAGCGCAAGATCAGCATCGAGGAAATCCAGCGCAAGGTGGCCGAGCATTACAATATCCGCCTATCGGACATGATCGGGCCCAAGCGCGTGCGCAACTATGCCCGGCCCCGGCAGATCGCCATGTATCTCTGCAAGCAGATGACCAGCCGCTCCCTGCCCGAGATCGGCCGTCGCTTTGGAGGGCGTGACCACACCACGGTCATGCACGGCGTGAAACGGATTGAGGAACTCAAGGTCCAGGACGGTCAGATCGCTGAAGATCTGGAGCTTCTGCGCAGGGCGCTCGAAGCCTGACCTCTGAGTCCCGGGGACAACAGTTGCGCACAGGCCGCCTCCGGGCGGCCTGCTGCCCTTGACGCCCCGGCAATTCCATTGGACAAAACAAGAAAATCGGTTGGAGCGGCGTGCGCCTCGGTCTAGGGTGCACCTCCGGCCACACGGAGAGGGCAAAATCATGAAGTTCAGTATGGAGCGGGCCACGTTGCTCAAGGCAGTGTCACAAGCACAGTCGGTGGTCGAGCGGCGCAACACGATCCCGATCCTCGCCAATGTGCTGATCGAGGCCGAGGGCGACACGGTGCAGTTCCGCGCGACGGATCTCGACATCGAGGTACTGGACCGGGGTGCCGCACAGGTGGAACGCGCCGGAGCGACGACCGTCTCCGCCGTCACCTTGCACGAGATCGTGCGAAAGCTGCCGGATGGAGCGCTCGTGACCCTCACCGAAGAGGCCACGACCGGTCGGCTCACCGTCGAGGCGGGGCGCTCCAACTTCTCGCTGGCGACCCTGCCCCGCGAAGATTTCCCGGTCATGGCGTCGTCCGAATATTCGGCGAATTTCTCGGCCCCCGCCAAGGTGTTGCGCCGGTTGTTCGACAAATCCAAATTCGCGATCTCGACCGAAGAGACGCGGTATTATCTCAACGGTGTCTACATGCACACCGCCGATGGTGACGGCGGGCGCAAGCTGCGCTGCGTCGCGACGGACGGTCACCGGCTGGCCCGGATCGATGCCGACCTGCCCCCGGGTGCCGAAGAGATGCCCGGCGTGATCGTGCCCCGCAAGACGGTCGGAGAGCTGCGCAAGCTGCTCGAGGATGACGACATGACCATCGCCGTGTCCGTGTCGGAAACCAAGGTCCGTTTTGCCACGCCCGACATCACGCTGACTTCCAAGGTCATCGACGGCACTTTCCCCGACTACACGCGCGTGATCCCGCAGGGCAATACCCGCAGGCTCGAGGTTGACGCCGCCGAATTCGCCAAGGCCGTGGACCGGGTGGCGACGGTGTCGTCCGAACGCTCGCGCGCGGTGAAGCTGGCGCTGGACGAGGATCGGCTGATCCTGTCGGTCAATGCGCCGGATTCGGGAGCCGCCGAAGAGGAACTGGCTGTGGCTTACAGCGACGAGCGGCTGGAGATCGGCTTCAACGCCAAGTATCTGCTTGAAATCGCAAGCCAGGTGGACCGTGAGAATGCCGTGTTCATGTTCAACTCGTCCGGCGATCCGACCCTGATGTGCGAAGGCAACGACATGTCTGCCGTCTACGTCGTGATGCCCATGCGGGTTTGACGACGCCGGATCTTCTCGCGGACCCGGCTCCTTTTTCGCCAGACGCAACCGGGCAGTAACCGCACGTGTCCCTGTCGCTCGAAACACTGACGCTGTCCCACTTCCGCTCGCACCGCCGCGCGGAGGTCACGGTCGATCCGCGCCCCGTCGCGATCCACGGGCCCAATGGCGCGGGCAAGACAAACCTGCTCGAAGCCGTTTCGCTCTTCTCGCCCGGGCGGGGCATGCGGCGCGCCTCGGCGCAGGACATGACGCGGCGGCCCGAGGCGCTGGGATGGAAGGTGTCGGGCCTGATCGACGGGCCGAAAGGCGCTCATGAGGTCGATTTCCTGTCGGAATCTGGCACCCCCCGTCAGGTCAGGATAGACGAAAAACCCAATCCACAGGCGGCCTTGGGGCGCATCGCCCGCGTGCTTTGGCTCGTGCCCTCCATGGATCGGCTCTGGATCGAAGGTGCCGAAGGGCGGCGCCGGTTCCTCGACCGCATGACGCTCAGCTTCTTTCCCGAGCATGGCGAGCTGTCGCTGGATTACGAAAAATCCATGCGCGAACGCAATCGCCTGCTCAAGGACCAGATCCGCGATGCCCACTGGTACGGCGCTCTGGAAAGGCAGATGGCCCAGACCGGCGCTGCAATCCATGCCAACCGGCAGGCAGCGCTGCAGCGCCTGCGCGCCGCACAGGACGGGGCCGAAACGGCCTTTCCCGCCGCGACCCTGACGCTGATCCAGACCGAAGGAGACATGCCGGGTTCGGAGGACGATCTGCGCACCGCCCTCTCCGAGGCGCGCCCCCGCGATCTGATGGCCGGCCGCACGCTGGTCGGGCCGCACCGCGCCGATCTGCTCGGCGTCTACGCGGCCAAGGACGTGCCCGCCTCGGATTGCTCCACCGGCGAACAGAAGGCGCTGCTGATCTCGCTCATCCTTGCCAATGCGCGGGCAATTGCGCCGGAATTTGGCGCGCCGCCGCTCCTGTTGCTCGATGAAGTCGCCGCGCATCTTGATCGGACGCGCCGCGCGGCGCTTTATGACGAGATCTGCGCTCTTGGTGCACAGGCCTGGATGACCGGCACCGAAGCCGGTCTGTTCGAGGCTTTGGGCCAGAGGGCGCAATATCTGGAAGTGACCGAGGCGGATGGCGTTTCGGTGGTGAGGCAGGGATGACGATTTCGTTCAGCGACATGGCGCTTTATGCGGGCGCTCTTCTGATCCTGTTCCTGACCCCGGGGCCTGTCTGGGTTGCCCTGACCGCCCGTGCGCTGTCGGGCGGCTTCCACGCAGCATGGCCGCTGGCATTGGGCGTGGTGGTTGGCGACATCCTCTGGCCGTTTCTTGCCATCCTCGGCGTCACATGGATCGTGGGCGTCTTTTCCGGCTTCATGACGGTCTTGCAATGGGTCGCCTGCGCCACCTTTCTCGTGATGGGCGCCCTGCTGATCCGCCACGCGGATGCGCAACTCTCCTCGGATTCCCGCCTGACCCGGCCCGGCATGCTCGCAGGCTTTCTGGCCGGGCTGGCGGTGATCCTCGGCAATCCCAAGGCGATCCTGTTCTACATGGGTGTGCTCCCGGGCTTCTTCGACCTAACCCAGCTGCGCTGGCCCGACATTCTAGTCATCGCGGCGATCTCCGCCGTGGTGCCGCTGGCGGGCAATCTGGTGCTCGCACTCTCCATCGACCGGGCCAGACGCCTGCTGTCCTCACCCCGCGCGCTGCGACGCACCAACATCGTCGCGGGGGTGCTGCTCATCGGCGTGGGGCTGGTCATTCCCTTCGTCTGAAACCGGCTTCCGCCAATAGCCAAAAGCCTGCGCACGGACCACAAAATATGGTGTCAGGCGCGTGACATTCCCCCCCGGACTGCGTATAAAAACTCAGCTAAGAACAAGGAAAGTCCGCATGGCCGAGAACGAGCAGATCCCAGAGGAATATGGCGCCAGTTCCATCAAGGTTCTCAAGGGGTTGGAGGCTGTTCGCAAACGCCCCGGCATGTATATCGGAGACACGGACGACGGCTCCGGCCTGCACCACATGGTCTACGAGGTCGTGGATAACGGCATCGACGAGGCTCTGGCGGGTCATGCCGACGCGGTGAACGTGAAGATCCACGCCGACGGATCCGTCTCGGTCAGCGATAACGGTCGCGGCATTCCCGTCGACATGCACGAGGGCGAAGGCGTTTCCGCGGCCGAGGTGATCATGACCCAGCTGCATGCGGGGGGGAAGTTCGACCAGAATTCCTACAAGGTTTCCGGCGGCCTGCACGGCGTCGGCGTCTCGGTCGTGAACGCGCTGTCGGACTATCTCGAGCTGCGGATCTTCCGCAATGGCAAGGAGCACTATGCCCGCTTCGAGGGTGGCTTTACCGTCGAACCCCTGCGCGTGCTCGGCGATGCCAATGGCCGCAAGGGGACCGAGGTCCGCTTTCTCGCCTCGACCACGACATTCTCGAACCTCGACTACGATTTCCACACGCTTGAAAAGCGGCTGCGCGAGCTCGCCTTCCTGAATTCGGGCGTGCGCATCATTCTCGAGGATGAGCGTCCCGCCGAGTCATTGCGCTCTGAGCTCTACTATGATGGCGGCGTGCGCGAATTCGTGAAATATCTCGATCGCTCCAAGAGCTCGATCATGACCGATCCGATCTACATGACCGGCGAACGCGATGGCATCGGCGTCGAGATCGCGATGTGGTGGAACGACAGCTATCACGAGAACGTCCTGCCCTTCACCAACAACATCCCCCAGAGGGACGGCGGCACGCACATGGCGGGCTTCCGTGGTGCTCTGACCCGGACGATCAACAACTACGCACAAAGCTCGGGCATCGCCAAGCGCGAGAAGGTCACCTTTACCGGCGACGACGCCCGCGAGGGCCTGACCTGCGTGCTGTCCGTGAAGGTGCCCGACCCGAAGTTCAGCTCGCAGACCAAGGACAAGCTCGTGAGCTCCGAGGTCCGCCCCGCCGTCGAAAGCCTGATGAACGAAAAGCTGGCCGAGTGGTTCGAGGAAAATCCGAGCTGGGCCAAGGTGATCGTCGGCAAGATCGTAGAGGCCGCGATGGCCCGCGAAGCTGCCCGCAAGGCGCGCGATCTCACCCGGCGCAAGAACCCGATGGACATGAACTTCCTCAGCTCAAAGCTGAAAGACTGCTCCGACAAGGACCCGGTCAATACCGAGATCTTCCTGGTCGAGGGTGACAGCGCCGGCGGATCTGCCCAGACCGGGCGCGACCGCAAGACGCAAGCCATCCTGCCACTCAAGGGCAAGATCCTGAACGTAGAGCGCGCCCGTTTCGACAGGATGCTCGGCTCTCAGGAAATCGGCAACATGGTGATGGCGCTTGGCACCGGCATCGGCCGGGACGAGTTCAACATCAAGAAGTTGCGCTACCACAAGATCGTCATCATGACCGATGCCGACGTCGACGGCGCGCATATCCGCACGCTGCTGCTGACCTTCTTCTATCGCCAGATGCCCGAGCTGATCGAGGGCGGCTATCTCTACATCGCCCAGCCGCCGCTCTACAAGGTGAGCCGCGGCAAGTCCGAGGTCTACCTAAAGGACCAGGCCGAGATGGAAAGCTACCTGATCAACCAGGGCACCGACAGCACGCTGCTGCGTCAGGGCAATGGCGAAGAGATCACCGGGCAGGACCTTGCGCGCGTGGTCGAAGAGGCGCGTCAGCTCAAGCGCGTTCTGGACGTCTTTCCAACGCATTACCCGCGTCACATCCTCGAACAGGCCGCCATCGCGGGCGCCTTCGTGCCCGGTGCGGTGGATGCGAACCTGCAGGGCGTCGCCGACAAGGTCGCGAAACGTCTCGATCTCATCGCTGCGGAATACGAACGCGGCTGGATGGGCCGGATCACGCAGGACAAGGGCATCCGCCTTGCCCGCATCCTGCGCGGTGTCGAAGAGGTGCGCACGCTCGACGGGCCGATGCTGCGCTCGGGCGAGGCGCGCAAGACCGGCAGCTTCACCGAAAGCCTGCAGGCTGTCTATGACCTGCCCGCAACGCTCGAGCGCAAGGACCGCAAGCAACTGATCCACGGCCCGCTCGAATTGCTGAAAGCCGTTCTGGATGAGGGTGAAAAGGGGCTGTCGCTGCAGCGCTACAAGGGTCTGGGCGAAATGAACCCGAGCCAGCTTTGGGAAACCACGCTGGACCCGGATGCCCGTACCCTCTTGCAGGTGAAGGTGGACGACATGGCCGAAGCGGACGATCTCTTCACCAAGCTCATGGGCGACGTCGTCGAGCCCCGCCGCGAATTTATCCAGGCCAACGCACTGAGTGTCGAAAACCTCGACTTCTGAATTCTCGCATTACGTCAAATTCGACTATGCGGCGCGCATGAGATTGCGCGCCGCGGCAGTTCAAGTTGCCAGTGTGCGGGAAATCGTCAGCTTGCGGGCTGCCGCAAAAGACACGAGGCGGCGGCTCTTTTCATCCCACAGATCGAGGCTTGCGCATTTGAAGCTCTGGAGAAGCGTCATGCGGCTGCATTCGACCAGTTCCTTGTGATCGCGCAGCACTTCAGACAGGCGATAGAACGGGATGCGGCTGTAGAGGTGGTGAACGTGGTGGATGCCGATATTCGCCGTGAACCAGCGCAGGATGGGCGGCAGGTCGTAGTGCGAGCTGCCATGCAGCGCGGCATCGTGCAGCTGCCAGGACGGCTTCTGCTCCCAGTGGGTCGTCTCGAACTGGTGCTGGACGTAGAATAGCCAGACACCGATCGACGCCGCGATCAGGGTTGTCGGCAGGAATACGAGAAACAGCGCCTGAAGCCCGCCGAAATAGACGATCAGCGCGACAACGCAGGCGATTCCGACATTGGTGCCCATCGCGGAGATCCAGTATTTGCGCCCCTGCGTCATGAGCCCGAGCGGGACACGGTTCTGCAGGAAGAACAGATAGGTCGGTCCAAGCCCGAACATCACCAGCGGATGCCGGTAGGCGCGGTAGAGCCAGCGGCCGAAAGGTGTGCGCTGATGATATTCCTCGGTCGTGAGGGTCATCACATCGCCGATGCCGCGGTGATCGAGATCGCCGGCATGGCTGTGGTGGATCGAATGGGTCCGCCGCCAGACGTCGTACGGCGTGAGCGTCACAATGCCCAGCCCGCGCCCGATCCAGTCGCTCAGCGTGCGGTTGCCGAAAAAGGACCCGTGACCGCAATCGTGCTGGATGCAGAAGAGCCGGAGCAGGAAGCACCCGTTCAGCGCGGAAATGAGCAGGGCGCCCACATAGCTGTAATGCGCGACCCAGCATGCAAGAACCCAGAGCGCAACGAACGGGACCAGAGAGATCACGAGTTCAAAGCTGCTGCGCAAGGTGCTGGGTTCGCGGTAGCGTGCTAGGATGCGCACCCATTCGCTCGGGGCACGGCTTTGCGCGTCAATTGTGTGATCTGTCATGGCCTGCTTCGTATTGTTTCATGCATTCGGATACGCGAACCCCACTGCATAGCAAGCAAAATCACACATCATGGACCAAAGGAGGGGCTCAAGTCGCATCAACAAATCGTTGATCTCCCTATATTCGAAGAGTCCTTAACAATCTTCTAAATCTCCCGGGTCCGTCGGTCCGTTTTCCGATCATGTCCTAGCCCTGTGATCTCCGCTCCCGGCACTCTCTCGGCCACGCGTCCTGCCCCGCATTTGAACTTGTGATCCCCCACCTTGCCCATATGCCACCCCTGTCTTAAAAGCCACGTCACCGGGGACAGTCACAGACCCTCTTCGGACATTGAAACAAGGGGCACGAAACGATGGCAGGCGCCAAGACCAAGCTCAGCTTCCCGATCAGCGGCTTTCCCGAATTCACTCCAGAAGTGCGGGACGTGGAACGTCATTGGCTGGGGATCCTTGCGCAGATCTTCGAAAGCTACGGTTACGCCAATATCGAGACGCCCTCGGTCGAAACGGTCCAGACGCTCGCCTCCAAGGGCGAGGATGTGGACAAGGAAATCTACGCCCTTACGCGCCTTGCCGCAATCGGCGAAGGCAGTGCCGCCAAGCTGGCGCTGCACTATGACCTCACCGTGCCGACCGCGCGCTACGTCGCCAAGCACCACGGCAACCTGACCTTCCCGTTCAAGCGGTTCCAGATGCAGCGCTGCTGGCGGGGCGAGCGTCCGCAGGAAGGTCGTTACCGTGAATTCACCCAGTGCGACATCGACGTGATCGACGCGGATACCGTGTCGCTCGCATATGATGCCGAGATGCTGGAAATGGCGGTCGTCGCTCTTACCCGGCTCAATGTCGGCCCGGTGCGGTTTCAGGTCTCGAACCGCCGGATCATGGACGGCCTTGCCACGCATCTCGGCCTGCCGGACGGTACCCTACTGGCGCGCATTCTCGACAAGGTCGACAAGCTGAGCACCGAACAGCTCTCGGAACGTCTCACCACCGATCTCGGGCTCGATGCTGCCGGGATCGACACCTGCATCCGCTATTGCCAGATCAAGGGCGGCCCCGATGCCATCTCCGACGGGATGGATGCTCTGGGCCTTTCCAACCCGGATGCAGATGCCGGGCGTGACGCGCTCTGCACCCTGCTCGCCAAGGTCGAGAAGAGCCGCCCCGCGGATTTCGTCATCGACGGCGATCTCGCGATTTCGCGCGGGTTCGACTATTATACCGGTGTCGTTTACGAGGCGCGGTTCATCGATTTCCCGGGCTATCCTTCGATCTGCGCCGGCGGACGCTACGAGAATCTCGTCGGGCAGTTCATGAAGCGCAAGCTTCCCGGTGTCGGCATTTCGATCGGCCTCACGCGGATCTTCACCAAGCTGCTGAGCGAGGGGCTGCTCGAGCCCGGACGCCGCAGCCCGACCGAAGTGCTGGTCGCCGGTGACGACTCGCTTTCGCAAGCCGATGCCGAATCCCTGGCCGCACAGCTTCGCGCCACCGGTGCCAATGTCGAGATCCTTCCGGATGTGAAGCGGCTCGACAAGCAGTTGAAATACGCCAACGACAAGGGCATCCCCCATGTCTGGATCGTGCGCGAGGGCAAGCACCAGCTCAAGGACATGACGAGCGGCGCACAGCAGGACGTGACGGTCGAGTCGTTCGCTGCCGAAAGGGCGCAATAACCCGATTTTTCACTGGCAAAAAGAACAGGCCAGACGCCATTGCCACGGCGTCTGGCCTTAAGGCATTGATAGTAATAGTACTTATTTCAGAGAGCGCCGGACCTGACAGCCTGGGAATTCGCCAAAAGCCTATGGACAACCTGACCGGCATTCGTTAAGTCCGGGCGCACTGCGGCGACTGTAGCTCAGCGGTAGAGCTCTCGGTTGTGGTCCGAGTGGTCGCGGGTTCGAGCCCCGTCAGTCGCCCCATTTTCCCCTTCGGACTTAAATACATGCAATGCGGCTCGCCGGTTTATTGCCGCGCGCTTGCCGCTGCGCTATGCCCTGCTGCAAATCAGAGAAACGTGACATCGCTACTGTCGATCGAGGCGGCAGTAAGCCGACCGGTGGCATAGGCGCCCGTATCGATGGCGATGCGTCCGGATTGCGCATACGGTTCGTCGACGATCGTGTGCCCATGCACCACCCAGACCGAATCCGTCCTCGGGGTGCTGTCGAAATGCTTGTGCCCCCAAAGCAGCGCACGGTCCGCCTGGGCGTCCATCGCAAGCGCGGGGTCCGCGGCGGCATGCACGACGGCCACGTTGCCGCTCTGCCAGAGCAGCGGCAGGTTCCGCAGCCAGTCCTCGCTCTGCCCCAGCGCGCTGCGAAAGGCGTCACGCGCGGCAATCCACTGAGCGCCCTCGCCGGTTTCCCGCACGCCACCGACGCGATAGCTCGCGAGGGTCTGCAGGCCGCCATGACGCATCCAGCGGGGACCATGCGCCGCGGGATCGTCGAGGAAATCCAGAAGCATGCGTTCGTGATTGCCCATGAGGCAGATCACCTCTTCCGGCCGCTCTCTCTGCAGGGTCCGGAGCCTGTCCAGAACCTCGCGGCTCTGATCGCCGCGGTCGACATAGTCTCCGACAAAGATGAGCTTCGTCGCTGAAGGCGCGCCTTGACGCATCCGTTCGAGCAGGCCCGGCAGCAGGTCCGCCCGGCCATGTATATCCCCGACAGCGCAAAACGGCACATCCGGCGCGAGGGGCGCCTCGAATGTGGGTTTGGGAGTACGTTTCCAGTTAAAAAGCCGCATGCTGGTCACTTATGCTGTTTGTCGGCCTCCGCCAAGGCACCCTTGCTCAAATGACCGTATGAGCAGGTCGCCGCGGCACGATCGTCCGTTTGCGGAATCCATCAGGCGCCGGAGGCGACGGATGCCAATCTTATCACCTCACCCCCGGCGGCCTCCGCATCGTCCTCGTCATGGGTGACCATGAGCACCGGCAGATCCATCCGGCGGGCGCGTTCAAAGACGAGCCCCCGGATCTGCTGCCGCAACGAGGCATCGAGCCCCGAAAACGCCTCATCCAGCAACAGCGCGCGCGGCTCCGAAAGCAGCATCCGCATCAGCGCGACGCGCGCCTTCTGTCCCCCAGACAGCGTTGCGGGGTCGCGGTCCGCATAACCGGCCAGACCGATATCCGACAGGGCCGCGTCGATCCGATTGCGGCGCTCGGCCCGGGATCCGCCGGGGCGCAGTCCGAAGGCCAGATTGGCCCCGACGGAAAGATGGGGAAACAGCAGATCGTCCTGGAACAGGATGCCGATGCGTCTCTGTGCCGGCGGCAGTTCGGTGATGTTCGTGGAGCCAAGGCACACCTTTCCGCGCGCCGCGAAGTCCGCCGCAAGCGTGCCCGCGACATAGGACAGCAATGTGGACTTGCCCACGCCCGAAGGGCCCATCACGGTCAGAACCGCGCCCGGTCCGATGGTTCGGTCGAGCTCGACCAGGGGCGCGCCGTTCTTGGTGATGCGGATATTGTGCAGGATCAGAGCCTCAGCCATGCAGTCCTCGTCTGTTGCGCCACAGGATGGCGGGAAGGGCAAGCGCGAGGATGAAGGGCACGAGGACGGCCAGCGTCTGCGACACGCCATAGACCCCGATCGCCCGCCGGTCCCCACCGGAGGCGAGCGCCACGGCCTCGGTCGTCAGGGTCGGCACCCTCCCCCCGCCCACCAGCAAGGTCGGCAAATACTGACCGACCGACACGGCGAAGGCGACGGCTGCGGTGGTGAGGATGGGGCGCAGCAGCATCGGCAGCCGCACGCGCCACAACACGCCCCAGCCCGAGGTGCCAAGCGCCGCTGCAACAGTGCCGTTGCGCCCATCCCAGGCGCGCCAGGGATCGCCCAGCGACAGAAAGACATAAGGCAGCACGAAGACGAGATGCGCGAGCACGACGGCCCAGAGGGCACGGTCCGCGCCAAGACTCAGCAAGAGGGTCTGCAGGCCGGGCAGAAAGGCGGTCTGAGGCACCAGAAGCGGCAGGTAGATAAGCCATAGACCGCGCTGCGTCAGGCTGCGCCCGCTGCGATATTCCGATTCGAGACAACCCAGGACGAGGATCAGCGCCAGAGCCGTCGCGAGCAGCGCGATGAGGGCCGTCGTGGCGCCGGCCGACAGGATTCCCGGCAGATGGCGCGTCCAGCTGCGCAGGTCGAAACTCTGCGGCAGCGCATCCGGAAAGGCCCAGAAACCGGCAAAGGACCATACTCCGAGGCTTATAAGGCTCGTGAGGACCGCAACGGCCGACAGCAGGCCAAGCCCCAGTCCCAGAGGCCGCAGGACAGGGTCGGAGAGGCCGCGATTGCCCTTTTCGATCCACAACCGCCCAAGCCGCCCAACGCCATATTCCGCCAGCCGCCAGAGCATCAGCGCAAGCAGTACCAGCGCGCCCTGCAGCAACGCGGCGGCGGCAGCGGTGAGCCGTTGCGACAGGTCCGGATCGCTCATCCAGCTGACGATCTGGACCGACAGGGGCGGCGGTGTCGAGGGGCCGAGGATCATCGCGACATCGACCACCGACATCGAATAGGCCAGAACCACATAGACCGGCAGGCGGATCTGGGCATAGACCGGCGGAAACACCGTCTTGAGCCAGCCGGTGACGCGGCCATAGCCCAGCGCCTGCGCGACCCGCATGCGGCGGCGCGCATCCGCCTGCCCCAGCGCCGCCAGCGCCATGAGCAGCAGGAACGGCACCTCCTTGGCCACCATCCCGGCAGTCAGTGTGAGGCCCCAGGGGTCCTGCACGATCAGCAGGTCGGGCGGCCGCTCCCACCCGGTGAGGGGCGAGGCCAGCCGGGACAGCCAGCCCGAGGGCGCGATGAGAAAGGCAAGGCCGAACGCCGTCGCGGCATGGGGCACCGACAGCAAGGGCGAGAGGAGGCGTTCCAGCACCCGGAACGGCGCGGTTCCGTACCATCCGGCCAGCGTCAGCGTGACGATGCCGAGGGAGAGAAGCGTCGCGAGAATGCCTGTGGTGATCGAAAGGCGCATGGCTGCGGAAAGGCCGGGCCAGTTGAAAAGCGCCGATACCGGCTCGAATGACAGGGTCGAAAGCCCCGCCGCGGGCAGGTAGCCGAAGGCGGGCAGCACCGTCCCCAGCAATCCCGCGCAGACCGGCCCCAGCATCGCCAGAAGCGTCAGCGCCGGGACGAGGCCCAGCGCCGATGGCAGCCTGAAACCGCTGGCCCGCGCCGCCCGGTAGGCGGCTATGCGCTGGACCAGCGGGCGCATGGATCTACTGACCGGCGCCGTAGCGGCGGGTCCAGTCCTCGGTTATGCGGGTCATCCAGCTCGGATGCGGCTCGGGCTGGGCGGTGCCGAGTTCCTCGGGGCTCAGCGTGGCGACGCCGAGATCGAGCGCGTCGAAGGTGGCGCGGTCTTCTTCGGAGAGCTTGTCCATCGACAGCACGGTGCCGTAGCCGAGGATCGCCGGGTCCTGCGCGCGGGCTTGCGCCGCGGGCGACAGCAGGGCGTTCGCGACGACCATCGCCCCGGCCTTGGAGCCCGAATTGTAGGGGATTGCCACATAGGAGGCGTTGCCCAGCGTGCCGTTTTCCAGAACGAAGGTACGGGTGGATGGCGGGAGCTGGTTGTTGGCGATGGCGGTTGAGGCCTCACCCGGACTGAAGGAGATGGCGAGGTCGATCTCGTTATCCGCCAGAAGCTGCAGCTGTGCAGGGCCGGTCGCCGGATAGGCCGAGCCAGAGCGCCAGAGGACCGGGGTCAGGGCGTCGAGATACTGCCACAAGGGCTCGGTCACGGCGGCGTAATCGGCCTCGTCCACCGGTTTGGACAGGGTGTCGCTGTCATCTGTCAGCTCGATCAGGGTCTGCTTGAGGAAGGTCGCACCAAGGAAATCCGGCGGCTGGGGATAGGTGAAGCGGCCCGGATTGGCCTTGGCCCATTTCAGGATCGCCTCGGCCGAAGGCTGCGGCTCCATATCGGCGGAATCGTACATGAAGACCACCTGAGCCATCGCCCAGGGAGATTCGTACCCCTCTGTCGGCACCGTGAAATCGCTCTGGACGGTCTTGCCCTCGATATCGACGAACTCCCAGTTCGGCAGCTGTTCCGAGAAGGGTCCGAACAGCAGGTCGGCTTCCTTCATCGCAGCGAAATTCGGGCCGTTGATCCAGATCAGATCAACCGCGCTGTCGTCATCCTGACCGGCCTGCTTCTCGTTCAGCACGCGGGTTACCGCGTCGGCGGTGTCCGCCAGTTTCACATGCTCGAGCGTCACGCCCTGTTGCGCGACCTGTTCACCGATCCAGGTGATGAAGTCGTTGGTGGCGGTCGACCCGCCCCAGGCGTGCCAGTAGACGGTCTGGCCCTGAGCCTGTTCCAGCACGGCATCCCAGTCGGACGGATCGAGATCGGCGGAGAGCGCGGGCAGCGGCGCGAGCAGCGCGGCGAAAAGGGGGAGCGCGGTGGAAAGGCGTGTCATGGGCAAGTCTCCGGTTCAATCGTTGAAGATCTGGCGCGCGGCCAGAAGACGTAAAGTGGCGGTGGCATAACAAAGCGCACCGAATATCCAGGCAAGCGGCACGAAATATTGCGGCAGCAGGCAGAGCAGAACGAAGAACCCGATCGTCTCCGACCCTTCGAGCAGGCCGTTGGAGAAGTAGAGCGATTTCGAGCCCTGCGCCGAGGTCTCCATCCCCCGCTTCTCGGCAAGGATGGCGTAGCCGAGAAAGCTCGTGCCGTTGAAATAGAACGATGCCAGAAGGAAGGCGCCCGCGAGCCCGTTGGCTGTAGGATCGAGCAGAACGAAGGCGAGCGGTACCGCACCGTAGAACAGGAAGTCGCAGGCGATGTCGAGATAGCCGCCGAAATCGGTCTTGCGCCCCGCACGGGCGACCGCACCGTCCAGCCCGTCGGCAATGCGCGAGAGCAGCAGCGGGATCAGGGCGGCCAGCGGCCTGTCGGCCCAGATCATCGCAGCGGATAGCAGGCCCAGCGCCAGTCCCAGCAGAGTCACCTGATTCGCCGAGATGCCGAGCGACGCGATCCGCTGCCCGGCCGCATCCAGCGGCGGGTCGATCAGCTTGCGGGCGGCGGCGTCGAACATCGGGGGCTCCTGTCTCTGCGGCATAAAGCCATGCCGGGCCCCGTGGAGCAATGCCTTGACGGGAATGTGAGACGCGGTGTTCCTGTCAGGACGTAAGGGACAGGTTTGCATCTCCTTGTGAAAGCCGCTTTGTTAGGGAGCGAGACCGTTTGGCGGTTAACCCATTCTTTTCAGTTCAGGAGCGCAGATCCATGACGCCCCAGATCCCCGGCCCATGTGAGGTCGCAATCTTTGGGCCGCCTGCCCTGATCCGCGTTTCGGCGCGCGGGGAGCGGCGATGAGCGATATCCTGATCCTCGGTGCGGGGATGGCCGGCCTCGGTGCGGCTCTCGCCCTGCAGGCGCGCGGTCTGGACTGCGTGGTGCTGGACCGGTCCGGGCCCGGTCGCGAGACGAGTTACGGCAATGCGGGCATCCTGCAATTCGAAGCATCCGAACCCTACTCCCTGCCCCGTTCGCCGCTGAGCCTCCTGCAGCTCGCACTCGGACAGGGCAACGCGGTCGCGGTAGACCCGCTCGCGCTGCCGAAGCAGGTCGGCGCGCTGCTGCGCTACTGGAACGCGTCGCAGCCTGCCCGCCTCGCACTGACCGCCAAGATCTATCATCAGCTCATTTCGGAATCGCTTGGTGCCCATGCGCCGCTGATCAGTGCGTCGGGAGCCGACAACCTGATCCAGCGGGACGGCTACTGGGAGGTGTACCGCACCGAACGCGCGCTGGACGGGGCCGAGGTCGCCGCACGCCGGATGGCGCGGCTCTACGCTCAGCCCTACAAGTTGTTCGGCGCCGACGCGCTTCGACGCGAGGAGCCGGCGCTGAAAGACAAAATTGCAGGCGCGGTCCTGTGGACCGGTCCGTGGCGCGCCAGCGATCCCGGCGGGCTGGTGCAGGCCTATGCGGGGCTGTTCGAGCAGCGCGGCGGAAAGATCGTGACCGGCAACGCCACGACGCTGGAACAGCACGGCGCCGGATGGCGGGCCGACGGGATCGAGGCGGAGCAGGTCGTCGTCGCCCTCGGGCCATGGTCGCCCGAATTGCTGCGCAAGTTCGGCTATCGCGTGCCGATGGTGGCCAAGCGCGGCTATCACATGCATTTCGACGGCGATCACGGGCTGCACCGCGCCATGGTCGATGCCGAGCGCAGCGTCGTGCTGTCGCCGATGCGTCAGGGGCTGCGGATCGCCACCGGGGCGGAACTCTCGCGCCGGGCCACGTCCTATCCGCGCCAGATGCGGCGCGGGGAATTGGCCGCGCGCGAGCTGGTCGATTTCGGGCCAGCTTCGGAAAAGACGGCCTGGACCGGGACACGCCCCTGCCTTCCGGGCATGCTGCCACTGGTACGGCAGGCGCCCCGGCACAAGGGGCTCTGGCTGCATTTCGGGCACGGACATCAGGGCTTTACCCTCGGCCCCGCCACCGGAGTGCGGCTGGCCCGCGCGATGACCGGCGATGTCGAGGCGATTGCCGGGCTCGATCGCGGGATCAGCTGATCCTGTCGCGAACGGGTGCACCGGAAACACTCTGCGACGCCGAAAGATGCTGGGGTTTCGGGTGGGAGTGGCGTAACCCGAAGGCAGGAAACAGCAACAGGAGCCTCAGATGAGCCAGATCACCCGCCACCATACCGGCGACCGCATGAGCCAGATCGTCGAGCATGGCCAGACCATCTATCTCGCCGGTCAGGTCGGAAATCCCGAAGACGACGTGACCGCGCAGACGAAGACCTGTCTCGACAAGGTCGACACCCTGCTCGCCGAAGTCGGCGCGGACAGGACACATCTGCTGCAGGTGACGATCTGGCTCGCGGACATGGCGGACTTCGCGGCGATGAACGCCGTCTGGGATGCGTGGGTCACACCCGGCCACACTCCGGCGCGGGCGTGCGGCGAGGCGAAACTCGCCACACCGGACTATCTCGTCGAATTCCTGGTGACTGCCGCGAAGCCCTGAAACGGTTTCAGATGGCGGAGTTTTTCAGATTCCGCCATCGCGCGCACGGGTCCAGCGATGCAGCCAGACCGGGGCGAGTTCATCGTTGTTGGTGCCGCGCATCACGAGACGCAGATCGGCGCCGTCGGCACTGCCCGGGCGCATCCTGAACGCGACGCGGGTGCGCGAAGGCGTGGCAGGAGTCTCGGTTTCCGATTCATCACCGGGCAGGCTCAGCAGCACGGGCTCGGAAAACTGCACGTCGTTCGTGCCCTTCAGTTCGGGCCAGGCATCTGCGGGCAGTCCTTCGTAATCGACCACGAATTGCAGCACCTCGTTGTCGATCGGGTCGATCCCGCTGCGGGTCTGCAGGATCCGCGCGCCGTCCTGCGGCGCGGGCGCGAGCGTCCAGACGAGGTCATAGTCGAACCGGTGCTCCGATCCTTGCTGGAGTGGTTCGGTCGGACGCCAGAAGGCGACGATATTGTCCATGAATTCGTCCGCGGTCGGGATCTCGACCAGAGTCACGGCCCCCTTGCCCCAGTCGCCGGTGGGCTCGACCCGGGCCGAGGGACGACGGCTGTAATGCGCCTCGGTGTCCTGGAACGCGGCAAAACGGCGGTCGGACTGATAGAGGCCGAAGCTGCGCGGACCGTCATCGGCAAAGGCCGAAGTCTCGACATTTGCCGGGTTCGAAATCGGTCGCCAGAGCGTTTCGCCAGCACCATTCTCGATGACGAGCACGTCGCTGTCATGCACGGCGGGGCGGAAATCATCCCCGACAGAACCGCGCAGCGGACCCTTGAAGTACATCGTCGTGAGCGGCGCCACGCCGACCGTTTCCAGCGTCTTGCGCGGAAAGAGCGTGAACGAAATCGCCTGACGGCTGTCATCACCCGGAATCGCGGTCATGTCGATATGCGCCGTCAGGGACGGGCTGTCGATCAGGCCTTGGATCCGGATCCTGTCATCGGAGGGCGGATGCAGGCGCAGATGGACGATCTCGGGGAATTCTTCCGCCTCGCTTCCGCCGGTGCCCAGCGCCACACTGCGCGCCGAAAGGCCATAGACCATGTCGCGCCCGATGGAGCGGAAATAACTGGCACCCTGGATCACGAGAAACTCGCCCATCTCGTCGGGATCGTTCAGCGGCGTACGCAGCCGCAGCCCGGAGAAACCGGCCTCCGGTGCATCAGCCGGGATATCGTCGAAATAGCGCAGGTCGAAGGAAAACAGGTCCGTCGAGAATTCGTAAGGTACGATTCCGGACTCCGTAACTCGGTCGATGGTCACGGGTGTCTTGAAGAATAGCCCGGGCGGCAGCAGGTCGACCGCGAACTTGTCGCCGAGGTCCAGCATGGCAGCGCTTCCCGGCAGCGGACGGATACCGCGATAGGCATCGTAGTTCAGATCGGCAAAGGGCGGCGGAAGTGGCGGCGCGTTGCGCGAAAAAGGCTCCGTCGCAAGAGTGCGGGCGCGAGACAGCAAGCTGTCGACGGGGGCGGAGTCGGTCTGTGCCGAGCCGCCGCGCGCGGCCATAAGGGTCGCGGCGGCGGTCGCCGTTGAGAGAAAGCTGCGTCTGTGCATCATCTTGCCGGTCTGTCCTGTTGTTCGTCTTAGCGGTCAAGATAAGGTACAAGTAGTGGCGCCGCCAGTAGCGGTGCCGAAACGGGCAGCATAAACAGCAACGCGGCGGGGTTGAGCGACGCGACAAGGGCGACGAGTGCCACACCTGCCACCGCTTCGACGGTGCCTCCGGGCAACGTCACCTTGCGCGCGGCAGGGTTCTTCCAGCCGCAATCGTGACCCGACATCACCGAACCGACCGCCATTACGTGACGGATCATCACGATCGGCGCCAGAAGCGAGGACAGGACCAGTTCCGTCGCGCTTGCGCGCAGCAGGATCCGGCGTCCCCGCGGGCTGTGCGTTGCGCGCATCGACCTTACAAGACCGCACATCTTTGGCGTCAGCAGCAGGATCGCCACGGCCAGCAGCGGCCAGATCGTCGCGGCAGGCACGGCACCGGCAGCCAGCAGCACGACCAGAGCCAGCCAGATCGGCCCGGCGACATAGCCCATGATGCCCACCGCCATGTGCAGGCGGCTGATCGGATGCAGGCCCTGCATGCCGATCAGACGGCTGTGCTGAAGGTTGCCCTGGACCCAGCGGCGGTCACGCTTGTGAAATTCGGCAAGGGTTTGCGGCCCGTCTTCGGCACTGGCGCGGGTGTCGGCGTCGATCTCGATCTTCCAGCCTGCGCGGCGCATCAGGGCAGCCTCGACGAAGTCATGACTGAGAATGTCGCCGCCAAAGGGCGCTTGGCCGCCGAGTTGCGGCAGATGCGCCGCCTCGCGGAACGCCTTGACCCGGATCAGGGCGTTGTGGCCCCAGTAATTACCCGCATCCCCGGTCCAGAGCGAGAAACCAGTGAGGAATGTCGGCCCCATCATCCGCGCGGACAGGCGCTGCAGCTTGCCGAAACGCGATTGCGCCGGAATGAGACGCATGCCCGCCTGCAGAAGGCCGGTCTGGGGCGAACGCTCCATCCGGGCCACCATGTTGGCGATGCGCGTGGCCCCCATGCGGCTGTCGGCATCCAGGGTCATCATGTAGTCGAACCGGTCACCATGACTGTGCAGCCAGTCCGAGATGTTTCCTGGCTTGCGGCCGGTATTCACGGTGCGGCGGCGATAGACGATGCGGTCCGCTGCGATCAGAGGGGCCAGCGTCTCTTCTTCGATGGCGATCTTCGCGGTATCCCGGGTGTCGGAAAGCACGAACAGCGTCGTGGTATGGCTGGTGTCCTGTCTCTCGAGGTCACTTGCCAGATCGGCGAGCATACGGGCGGGGCCTGCGGGATCTTCTCCGCACATCGTGAGCAGGACGGCGGTGCGACCCGTAGGAGTCCAGCCGGGCTGCGGGCGGAAAGGCACCTGCGGCGGCGCCATCAGTCCGATGAGCGCGGTGGTCGCGCCCAGCGAGAGCGTCGCCGTGGTGAGCGTCATCAGCAAAAGCGCAAAGCCGCTGGCCAGGGTCCAGTCGTCGATTGCGGTGGCAAAACCGGTCACGACAAGCGCTGTCAGAGTGAGGGTGAGTGCCGCCTGAAGCCAGGCCAGGGTCGGCGCCTGCATCGGCTGCGGCGTCGGCACGGAGGTCGGAAGCGGGCGGGATGGAAATCGTCGGAGCGGGGCCGGTTGCAGCATCGCGCGCACAGGCGTGGCCGCAGTCCGGTTTTGGGGGACTTGCATGTTCATGGTGAACCTTCATGAATTCGGATACGGAGATATGGGTCTTGTTGCTCCGTCAACTGCGCAATTGCGCTTTGGTTGCGGTGCAGCAAGAGGGAATCAAAAAGAATCGTGATCGCTTGCCGATGGAACCGATTCGCATGGGCGAAAACCCGCCATCAGCCTGAAATTGCGTAAAAAACTTTCACACTGCGCGGAACCTTTTCGCGAATTGCTGCACGTGCACAATCCCTGCGACTTGCGGCGGGGGTCTTGCTGTGGTCTTTCACCGTGAAATGCGAGATTGCAGGTTCCGGGGATGATCACAGCACGAGAGAAAGCGGCCATCCGGAATGGCTTTGCCTCTTTCCAGGGGCCGACATGAGGATGGCCGACCTGCGACCCGGCAGGCGCACGATCCGGATCGTCCAGCTTCTGGTCAGCCTCGCCCTGCTCGCGGTGCTCTGGCAGGCCGTGGGCGGCGCGGATGCGCTGAGCAGTCTGGCGCGCGCCGATCCGCGTTGGCTCGCCCTGGCCTGGATCGCGCTGACCCTGCAGACCCTGCTTTCCGCCCTGCGCTGGAAAGTGACCGCGCGGCGGCTTGGCCAGCGTTTTACCGTTCGAAAGGCCATCGGCGAATATTATCTGTCGCAATTCGTGAACCAGTCGCTGCCCGGCGGCATGGTCGGCGATGTCGGCCGGGCCGTGCGCGCACGTCATCAGGCGGGGTTGATGCGCGCCACGCAGGGCGTGGTGTTCGAGCGACTGTCAGGTCAGGTCGTGATCTTCGTGGTGATGGCTGTGGCCTTTTTCGTCACCTACCTCGCGCCGGGCGGGCTCTATTGGCCACTCTGGGTGCGTTCGATCATCGTCCCTCTGATCCTGATCGGGCTCGGAGCGCCGGTCATATTCTGGCTGGGCGGTCTGCTGCCCGGGCCGCAGCGGCGCGCCCTGGACAGCCTCTGGTCCGCACTGCACCAGTCGCTGCTGGCCCGGGATGTGTTCGGCTGGCAGGTCGTGCTCGGGACCGCGACCGCTGCCTGCACCCTGTCGGCATTCGCCTTCTGCGCGCGCGCGACGGGCACCGAACTTTCGCTGGCCGAAGTTCTGGGGATCGTGCCGCTGATCCTGTTCACCATGCTGATCCCGATCTCCGTCTCGGGCTGGGGCCTGCGCGAAGGGGCCGCGGCGGCGCTTTTCCCGCTGGCGGGCGCCAGTGCCGCGGCCGGACTTGCCGCCAGCATCGCCTATGGCTTGATCTTCGTCTCGGTGCTGCTGCCCGGAATCCTTCCTCTGCTGCGCAGCCGTCGGAAACCAGAGTGAAAACACTCATGTCGTAAAAAACGACACCAGTGACGCATTCTGATTGGACAGGCGGCGATCTTTGCGGAAAGGATGGCTGCAACAGGTTCAGCCAGCGGAGTCGCGTCATGTCCACGGATCCCCTTCTTCAGCCCTATCAACTGGGTCACCTGACCCTGAAAAACCGGATCATGACCACCAGTCACGAACCGGCCTATCCCGAGGACGGGATGCCGAAGGACCGCTACCGCGCCTATCATGCCGCCCGCGCCAGGGCCGGCGTGGCGCTGACGATGACCGCAGGATCGGCGGCGGTGTCGCGCAACTCTCCGCCGGTGTTCAACAACGTGCTGGCCTACAAGGACGAGGTGGTGCCGTGGATGAAGGCGCTGGCCGATGAGTGCCACGATCACGGCTGCGCGGTGATGATCCAGCTGACCCACCTTGGGCGGAGAACTCAGTGGAACAAGGGCGACTGGCTGCCTGTCGTTTCGTCCGGGCCCTTCCGCGAACCCTCGCACCGTGCCTTCCCGAAGGTGATCGAGGATTGGGAGATCGACCGCATCATAGAGGATTACGCCGATGCCGCGGAACGCATGCAGGCGGCCGGGCTCGATGGGGTCGAATTCGAATGTTACGGGCACCTGATGGACCAGTTCATGTCGCCCCTGACCAACAGGCTGGAGGCACCCTGGGGCGGCTCGCTCGAGAACCGGGCCCGGTTTGCACTCGAGGTCTACAAAGCTTGCCGCGCGCGCGTCGGGGACCGTTTCCTGCTGGGCATGCGCTATTCTGCGGACGAGACTGCGCCGGGCGGGATCGACACCGCAGAGGGCATCGCCATCGGGCACATGTTCAAGGAAGCAGGCGTCGATTTCCTGAACGTGATCCGCGGACAGATCCACACCGATGCGGCGCTGACCGACGTGATCCCGGTGCAGGGGATGAAATACGCGCCGCATCTGGATTTCGCCGGTCGTATCCGGGCCGAAGTCGGGTTGCCGACCTTTCATGCCGCGCGCATTCCCGACGTGGCGACGGCGCGCCATGCCGTCGCCTCGGGGCAACTCGACATGGTCGGCATGACGCGGGCGCACATGGCCGATCCGCAGGTGGTGCAGAAGATCGTCGAAGGACGCGAGGGTGATATCCGCCCCTGCGTCGGTGCCACCTACTGTCTCGACCGGATCTATCAGGCGGGCGATGCCCTGTGCATCCACAACGCCGCGACGGGACGCGAGCTGTCGATGCCCCACGAGATTCCGGCGGCCGCCCAAAGGAAAAAAGTAGTGATCGTCGGCGCCGGGCCCGCGGGGCTCGAGGCCGCGCGGGTCGCGGCAGAGCGTGGCCATGACGTGACGGTGTTCGAGGCCGCAGGCGATCCCGGCGGGCAGATCCGGCTGACAGCGCAGAGCCCGCGGCGCAAAGAGATGATCGGTATCGTCGATTGGCGCATGGCACAATGCGCGGCGCGGGACGTGACGTTTCACTTCAACACCTTCGCCGAGGCGTCGGATGTGATCGCCCTGAACCCAGACGTGGTCATAGTCGCCACCGGAGGTCTGCCGAATACCGATGTACTCGAAGCCGGAAATGATCTGGTCGTGTCGGCCTGGGACATCATCGCTGGAGATGTGAAGCCCGGCGCATCGGTCCTAATGTACGACGATGCAGGGGATCATGCGGCTCTGCAGGCGGCCGAGATCGTCGCGAATGGAGGCGGGCATGTGGAGATCATGACGCCCGATCGCAGCTTTGCGCCGGATGTGATGGCGATGAACCTCGTGCCCTACATGCGCAGCCTGCAGCACAAGGATGTGCGCTTTACCGTGACCTACCGGCTGATGGCGGTTGAGAGGGACGGCAACAGGCTGCGCGCGGTGATCGGCACGGATTACTCGAAACACCGGGAAGAGCGGCATTTTGATCAGGTGGTGGTGAATCACGCGACGCTGCCGCTCGATGATCTCTATTTCGCGTTGAAGCCGCT
This sequence comes from Rhodobacterales bacterium, assembly GCA_038260405.1. Classification (GTDB taxonomy): domain Bacteria; phylum Pseudomonadota; class Alphaproteobacteria; order Rhodobacterales; family Rhodobacteraceae; genus Puniceibacterium. Next base: position 26,288 of record JBBSNW010000013.1, read on the forward strand.
GTCGACGAATCTGGGCGCGGTGGATCAGGATGCGCTGATCGCGGGCCGGCCGCAGACGGACCTGCGCAATGCGGAAGGCAGCTTCCAACTGTTCCGGATCGGCGATGCGGTTTCGGCGCGCAACACGCATGCGGCCATCTATGATGCGCTGCGGCTGATGAAGGATATCTAGCGGGGTCGTGCCGCCGTCATTGAAGCGGTTGGGGGCTGGAGTCACGGCCGCGAGCCGCATGAACCAGGATGTCCGTTCCGACATATGAAATACCGCAAATGAACCAACGGGCCGTTGGAAAATCCATCAATGATCACTTCGACCGACCCTGATTCCCACACCGTCAATGCAGGACTCCTTCCCATGCTCAGAGACGCCGACGTTCTCTCTCTTCTCCTGTCCCGCCAGCCCGGCTATTCGCTGGAACAGCCCTTCTACCAGGATCCCGGCCTCTATGATGCCGACCTGCGCCACATCTGGTACAAGGACTGGCTGATGACGGCGGTGAGCGCCGAGCTGCCCAAATCAGGCAGCTATGTCACGCGCCAGATCGGCGATTATTCTGTCATCGTCGTGCGGGGCGCGGATGGCGTGGTGCGGTCCTTCCACAATTCCTGCCGCCATCGCGGCAGCCGGATCTGTTCCGCCGCCAAGGGCAACAATCCCAAGCTGGTCTGCCCCTACCACCAGTGGACCTACGAGCTCGATGGCCGCCTGCTCTATGCGCGCGAGATGGGCACGGATTTCAAGGCTGCCGATTTCGGCCTGAAACCGGTGGATTGCGAAGAGGTCGCGGGCCTCATCATGATCTGCCTTGCCGAGGACGCGCCGGATTTCGCGCCGATGCGCGCGCAGGCCGAGAAATATGTCGGCCCCCACGGGCTCAAGGACTGCAAGATCGCCTATGAGAGCTCCATCGTCGAGAACGGCAACTGGAAGCTGGTGATGGAGAACAACCGCGAGTGTTATCACTGCGCGGGTTCGCACCCTTCGCTCTGCCGTACCTTTCCCGAGGATCCGAACCTTTTCGGCGGTGCCGATGGCAAGGGGTCGGCGGTGCTCGAGGATCATATCGCGAAATGCGAAAAGGCGGGGCTGCCGTCGAAATTCTCCATCGCCCATGACGAACAGTGGCGCTTCATCCGCATCCCGTTCCTTGGCAATGCCGTGAGCTATACGATGGACGGCAAGGCGGCGGTGTCCAAACGCGTCGGCGACGTGCCCTTCGACGAGGCGGGGAGCTGCCTGCTCTACCATTTCCCCAATAACTGGAACCATTTCCTGTCCGATCAGGGGCTTGTCTTCCGCATGACGCCGATCTCCCCGACCGAGACCGAGGTGACCACCATCTGGCTGGTGAACAAGGATGCGGTCGAAGGCGTGGACTACGACCTCAAGCGCCTGACAGAGGTCTGGATCGCGACCAACAATGAGGATCGTGCGATTGTCGAGGAAAACCAGCGCGGAATCCGCTCGCCCGCCTATGTCCCCGGCCCCTATTCCGTGGTCCAGGAAAGCGGCGTGATCCAGTTCGTCGACTGGTATGCCCAGACCCTGCAGGGCCGTCTGACCGGACGCGGCAAGCGCAACCTGATCGCGGCGGAGTAAGCCCATGATCCCGATGCCGAAGGAGGATTCTCCGATCTGGAAGGATTCGGAGCTGCTGGAATGCGTGCAGACCATCCCCGAAGCGCCGGATGTGGTCAGCTTCGTCTTCCGCCCGCCATCCGGGGCGCGTTTCCTCTACAAGGCAGGGCAGTTCGTGACGCTGGATCTGCCGGTGCCCGGCGGGAACATCCAGCGGACCTACACGATCTCGTCCAACCCTGCGGCGACCGCTTATATCACTGTCACTGTGAAGGCGCAGAAAAGCAGCCTGGCCTCGCGCTGGATGGTTGATCACCTGAAGCCCGGCATGCGGCTCAAGGTTTACGGGCCAACCGGTCTCTTCCATTTGCCGCCGCAGCCTGACGACAAGTACCTGTTCATCTCGGCCGGCTCCGGGGTCACCCCGATGATGTCGATGGCGGCCTTCCTGTGGGAACGCGGCGAAGACCCGGACATCTCGTTCATTTCCTGCGCGCGGCGACCGTCCGAGCTGATCTTCCGCCGCAGGCTCGAACACATGGCCAGCCGGGTTCAGGGGCTCAAGCTGCATTTCGTCGTCGGTCACGATGATCCCTATGACGTCTGGACCGGCTATCGCGGTCGGTTCAACCAGCTGATGCTGGGCCTGATGGCACCGGATTATCTTGAACGCGACGTCTATTGCTGCGGCCCGGAATCCTTCATGGATTCGGTGCGCGACATGCTCAACAGCCTTGGCTACGACATGACGCGCTATCATCAGGAAAGCTTTGCCGCGCCGGCCGTGACGAAGGAAGAGCTGACCGAATTCGACGACGTCGTGCCGCAGGAAAAGGCCGTGGCCGAACTGGTCTTTGCCCGCTCCGGCAAGACGGTGCCGTGTCACGAGACGGATACGGTGCTCGCGATCGCCAAGGCATCCGGGCTCAACATCCCCTCGGGTTGCACCTTCGGGGTCTGCGGCACCTGCAAGGTCAGGAAGCTCTCGGGCGAGGCGCATATGGTGCACAATGGCGGGATCTCGGAAGACGATATCGCCGACGGCTACATCCTCGCCTGCTGCTCCAACCCGATCGGGCGGCTGGAGGTGGAGGTCTAGGATACCGACGCCCCGCTAACCCGCCCGCACGGCGTCCAGCGTCATACCATGGCGCGACACGAACCGAGCAAGTTCGCTGTCGCTCGCTGCCGTTCCCGTGAAGGTCTTCACGTACAGCGGCATGCGAGGGATGCGGATCTCGGGCGGTTCGACCACCATCATCGAGACATAGCCGATCTGGGTGTAATAGACCGTGTAGGCGCGCACCTCCGCATCCTCGGCGGAGAACCCGAAGCGTGAGAACATCGCCCGGATCGCGGCAATCCGGTCCTGATCCGTCCTTTCGAGCACGGTGCGCAGTGCGGGATCGCCCAGAGCCCAGTTGCGGATCGCGAAATCGAGCTGTGCGTCGAAAAGTTCCGGCCGCAGCCAGCAGTCAAACAGGTTCAGCACCGCCTCGGCAATGGTTTCGGCAAAGGCTTCGGTGCGGGCGATCATGTTGCCGGTATTCTTGGCCCGCCAGCGCGCGATCAGCGCTTCGAGCAGCGCCTCGCGGCTCTCGAAATGCCCGTAGAAGCTGGTCCGCGACAGGCCGACACGTTTGGCGAGCGGCATCACCTTCACCGCCTCGACCCCCTGTTCGATGAGAAGCTGATAGGCTGCCTCGAGCCAGAGCTCTTCGGACCCCCGCCAGCCGCCTGTCTTTTCCGCCATGCCGCGCCCCTCTTGTGGCGTCATGCCTACCGGGGTCCGCGCGGTGATGCAATTCGCGCCATGGTCCTGCAAGACATCTGTGCATCTCGAAACACTGCCTGTGCATCAGGCAGAAGTGACTTGTGTCTCGGGGGTAACGCTGCAATGCAGCACATACGTGGTCTTTACCACGCCTTCAACTATACTTAAGCGGAATAACGCGCGCCGAGCGCCATCCTGCCTGAGCGAGGAAATCCGATGACTCCGAACCGTTCCCTTATGCCCGTGGTTCTGTCCATGGTTCTGACGACTGCGTTGTCTGGCGCAGCCCTTGCGCAGAACCAGGAAAGCCCTCCCACGCCGGTGACGGTCGTCACGGTCGAGCCCGAAAACGTCACGCTGACCTCGACACTGCCGGGGCGCGTCGTCGCCTCTGCCGCGGCGGAAGTGCGCCCCCAGGTCGCGGGCATCATCACCGAACGCCTGTTCAACGAAGGCGGTCAGGTCGAGGAGGGTGATGTCCTTTTCACCATCGACCCCGCCACCTACGAGGCGAACGTCACGCAGGCGCAGGCACAGGTCACGCTGGCAGAGGCGCAGCTGTCCGCCGCCCAAAAGGAACTGACCCGCTTCGAGGAGCTGCGCCAGCGCAACGTGACCTCGGATCAGGCCTATGATGCGGCTCTTGCGACGCGCGAATCCAATGCCGCGAGCCTGCAGGTCGCCGAGGCCCAGCTTCAGGCAGCCCAGATCGAGCTGAACCGCACCAGCATCCGCGCGCGGCTCTCGGGCGAGATCGGACGGTCGCTGACGAGCCAGGGTGCACTGGTCACCGCCAGTCAGGCAGATCCGCTCGCGGTGATCCGCAATATCGACACCGTCTATGTGGACGTGACCCAGTCCGCCGCCGAGGTGCTGCAATGGCGCCGCGGCAACGGGGCCGAGGCGCTGGGCGACATCGACCAGTCGGTGAAGCTGACCCTCGCAGACGGCAGCATCTTCGACCAGACCGGGAGCCTCACCGCTGCCGAACCCGACGTGGACGAGCAGACCGGCGTTGTCGTGCTGCGGATGAGCTTCGACAATCCAGACAAGCTGCTGCTGCCCGGCATGTATGTGCAGGTAGAAATGCCAACCCGTCCGATCGAAGGTGCCTTTCGCGTTCCGCAGGAAGGCGTGAGCCGTGACCGGCGCGGACAGCCCATCGCGATGATCGTCAACGCCGAGAACGCAGTCGAGCAAGTGTTGCTGACAATCGCGCAGGATATGGGCTCCGACTGGATCGTGACCGACGGGCTGAGCGCCGGAGACAAGGTGATCGTCGAGGGGCTTCAGAAAGTGCAGCCCGGCGCCACGGTCGCCCCCGAAGAGCGTGCTGCCGCGACGCAAGCCGCCCCGGAGCAGGCCGCAGAGGGTGCCGCAGGTGCCGATGCGGAAAAGACCTCGACAGAATAATCCCCAAATACCGACCCAGACCTGATCCGGAGCACACGACATGGCCCGCTTTTTCATCGACCGCCCGATCTTCGCCTGGGTTCTTTCGATCTTCATCATGGGGATCGGCGTGCTGTCGATCCTGACGCTGCCGATCGCGCAGTATCCCCAGATCGCGCCGCCAACGGTGTCGGTCAGCGCGGCCTATCCCGGCGCCTCGGCGGACACGGTGGCCAACACCGTCACGCAGGTGATCGAACAGCAGATGACCGGCCTTGACGGGCTGCGCTACATCTCGTCGAGCTCGACCTCGGCCGGGGGTGCGTCGATCACGCTGACCTTCGAGACCGGAACCGATCCCGACATCGCGCAAGTGCAGGTGCAGAACAAGCTCTCGCAGGCGACGGCGCTGCTGCCCGAACCGGTGACGCGGCAGGGTGTAACAGTGCGAAAATCGTCCTCCGGCTTCCTCATGGTGGTCGGCCTGATCTCCAAGGACGGCACCTATGATGCGACCGACCTTTCGGATTACCTCGTCTCGAACATGGTGAACGAGATCAGCCGCGTCGAAGGTGTCGGCAACGTGCAGGTCTTCGGCGCGCAATACGCCATGCGGATCTGGCTTGACCCGTCCAAGCTCGCCTCGTTCGAGCTGACGCCTTCAGATGTCGTGAACGCTGTTTCCGCCGAGAACGCCCAGATTTCAGCCGGGGCGTTCGGGTCGCGGCCCACGGTCGAGGGACAGCAGCTGAACGCGACGATCACCGCGCAGTCCCTCCTGCGCACGCCCGAGGATTTCCGCCAGATCGTGCTGCGCGCCGAAACGGATGGCGGGCTCGTGCTGCTGAACGATGTCGCCGAGGTCGAGATCGGGGCGGAGAACTACAACACCATCTCGCGCTACAACGCCGCTCCTTCCTCGGGCATGGCGATCAGCCTCGCGCCGGGTGCCAATGCGCTCGACACCGCCGCCGCGGTCGAGGCGCGGATCGAGGAATTCGCGCAGCTCTTCCCGGACGGCATCGATTACGTGATCCCCTACGACACCACGCCCTTCGTCACCATCTCGATCGAAGAGGTAGTGAAGACACTGGTCGAGGCGATCATTCTCGTCTTCCTCGTGATGTTCCTGTTCCTCCAGAACTTCCGCGCGACACTGATCCCGACACTGGCCGTTCCGGTGGTTCTGCTGGGCACCTTCGGGGTGCTCGCCGCCGCCGGTTTCTCGATCAACACGCTCACCATGCTCGCCATGGTTCTGGCCATCGGCCTGCTGGTCGACGACGCCATCGTTGTGGTCGAAAACGTCGAGCGCATCATGGAGCAGGAAGGGCTGAGCCCGCTCGAGGCGACACGCAAGTCCATGGACCAGATCACCGGCGCGCTGATCGGCATTGCCGTGGTCCTGTCGGTCGTCTTCGTCCCGATGGCCTTTTTCCCCGGCTCGACGGGTGTGATCTACAAACAGTTTGCGGTGACCATCATCAGCGCCATGGCGCTGTCCGTCGTGGTGGCTCTGACGCTGACGCCGGCGCTTTGCGCGACGCTGCTGAAAAAGCCCACGCATGACAAGAAACGCGGCCTCTTCGGCCTGTTCAACCGCGGATTCGACAAGACGATCAACGGCTACGGTCACAGCGTCGGCTATATCATCCGCCGTCCCTTCCGCATGATCATCATCTATGGCGCGATCATCGCCGCCATGGGCTTCCTGTTCATCCGCACACCCGAAGGCTTCCTTCCGGCCGAGGATCAGGGCATCCTCTTCACCCTCATCCAGGCGCCCACAGGGGCCACCGCGGAACGCACCCTCGACGTGGTGAAGCAGGTCGAGAACTACTACCTCGAACAGGAAGGCGACGTGGTCGAATCCGTGTTCGGCGTGGTCGGGTTCAGCTTTGCCGGACAGGGGCAGAACATGGGCCTCGCCTTCGTCCGCCTCAAGGACTGGGAAGAACGCACCTCCCCAGCGGAGAGCGTTCAGGCGCTTGCGGGCCGGGCCTTTGGCGCCTTCAGCCAGATCCGGGATGCGATGGTGTTCCCGATCGTGCCGCCCTCGGTGATCGAACTCGGCAACGTTTCGGGCTTCGACTTCTTCCTGCAGGCGCGTGCCGGTCAGACGCATGAGCAGCTTCTGCAGGCGCGCAATCAATTGCTGGGCTTGCTGGCGCAGGATCCCCAGATCGCCTCGGCGCGCCCCTCGGGACTCGAGGATGCGGCGCAGTTCAATCTCGACATCGACTGGCGCAAGGCCGGCGCGATGGGTGTGTCGGCGACAGATGTCGGCAATCTGCTCTCCGTCGCCTGGGCCGGGCGCTATGTGAACGACTTCATCGACCAGGGCCGCATCAAGCGGGTGTACGTGCAGGGCGAAGCCGAATCCCGCGCCACGCCCTCAGATCTCGACAAGTGGCGCGTGCGCAACGAAAGCGGTGGTCTGGTGCCTTTCTCGAACTTCGCGACCGGCAACTGGACCTATGGCGCGCAGGGCGTGAACCGCTACAACGGCGTGCCCGCGATGCAGATCCAGGGTTCGCCCGCTCCCGGCGTCTCGACGGGTGATGCAATCGCCAAGATCGAATCCCTCGCCGACCAGCTGCCACAGGGCTATCAGATCGCATGGACAGGCCTCTCGCTCGAAGAACAGCAATCGGGCAGCCAGGCGCCGCTGCTCTACGGACTCAGCCTCGCGGCCGTGTTCCTCGCGCTTGCGGCGCTCTATGAAAGCTGGTCGATTCCCTTCGCAGTGATGCTGGCCATGCCGATTGGCGTACTAGGCGCGCTGACCGGGGCATATCTCGGCGGGTTCGAGAATGGCGTCTTCTTCCAGGTCGGCCTGCTGACGGTGATCGGTCTGACCGGCAAGAACGCCATCCTGATCGTGGAATTTGCCCGAGAGCAGCGCGAAGCCGGAAAACCCCTGTTCGAGGCGGTGACCGAAGCCTCGAAACAGCGTTTCCGACCGATCCTGATGACCTCGATGGCATTTTCGCTGGGTGTCCTGCCGCTGGTGCTGAGCTCCGGCGCGGGGTCCGGCGGACGTCAGGCGATCGGTTCCGGCGTGCTGGGCGGCACGCTGTCGGCGACGATCCTCGGCGTGCTGCTTGTGCCGTTCTTCTTTGTCCTCGTGGCCCGTCTGGCTGGTCAGGCCAAGGACAAGCCGGCCAAGCCCGAGACCACACCGGCGGAATGATCTGAGGCCCCTTCGAGACATCGAAGGGGCCTGACTCGCCGCTATCGATCGGCAGACCGGCCTGAAATGTGCTCCTAGTCGACAAGCCAGAATCGGTTTCAAAGCACCTGAAAGCCGACTGAACGCCGTAATCCGGCGAAAAACGTTGCCCAAAACGGACACTGGGCCCGAAATCTCATTCCCGGCCTGATCTTTGAGCGGAAGTGGTCTAGCTTGACCGGCATGACAGATTTTCGCGCCCGACTGGACGAGTTGAAGCAGAAGCACGCCGTAAAGGTCGCGCTGCACGTGATCAATTTCATCATCTACGCGGTCCGCCGTTTCTTTGCCGACCGCATGACCAATTCGGCGGCGGCACTGACCTATTCGACGCTGCTGGCGCTCGTGCCGCTGCTGGTCATCGCCTTTGCCATCCTGTCGAGCTTTCCCGCTTTCGATGCCGTGAAGGGCCGCATGCAGGAGCTTTTCTTCAACGCCGTGGTCCCCGAGGCGGGAACGGCTGTATCGGATTATCTGTCGAACTTCACCCAGAATGCGAGCAACCTCACCACGGTGGGTGTCGTCGCGCTGGCTGTCGCGGCGCTGCTGCTGCTCTCTACGGTCGAGGATACGCTCAATCAGGTCTGGCGGGTCGATCGTCCGCGGCCCATTTTCGTGCGGTTCTTGATCTTCTGGGCGATCCTGACCCTGGGGCCGCTGCTGATCGGGGCAAGCTTCACACTGACGTCGGATCTCATGAAATATGCGACACATACCCAGCTTGCTATGCTGGGCGTGCAGGCCGAGGTCCCGATACCGGGATCGTCGATCTTCAGCACCCTCCTGCGCATCGCGATCAATATCGTGGGCTTCACCGCGCTGTTCGTGCTGGTGCCCGCCCGCAGGGTGCGCATACGCCATGCGCTGATCGGCGGGATCTTCGCTGCCGTCGCGTTCCAGATCCTGTCCTGGGGTTTCAACACCTTCTACACCTCCGGTTCCAGCTACGAGACGATCTATGGCGCGGTGGCCGCGGTGCCGGTCTTCCTGATCTGGATCTACACCTCGTGGATGGTGATCATCCTCGGCGCCGTCTTTGCCGCAGCCTTTCCGGACTGGTGGCAGTCCCGCAACGGCGCGCTGGGGTTCGAGCCGACGCCGTCGGACCGTCTGACCATCGCAGTCGCCCTATTGGCCAAGCTGCACCGCAACTCACAGAAGGGCGGTACGATGGATGAAGAGACGCTCGCCGCGGCCGTGCCGCTGGAAGCGCGCGAGGCGATTCTCGATATGCTTTGCGAGGCCGGTTACATCGTCGAAACCGAACAGGGAGGCGTCGCTATCGCGCGCGATCTGCACACGACGACGGTGTTCGATCTGGTGAGCGATATGGGCCTGTTCTACAGCCTGTCGCCCGAGCACGCCACCGACATGCCAGAGAGGGTCGCACAGCGACTCGCATCGAAGACCAGCGCGGTTCAGGACCTCATGGAAGAGCTGCACGATACGGAGGGCAGGATCCTCGGCGTCCCGCTGGCCCGGCTTCTGGGAGCAATGCCGCCGCAGGAAGACGAGGCGGAAAAAAGGACTGCGGGTCCCACCATCGTCGCCAAATCCGCCCGCCCGGACCGCGCCTGACCCTATCCGAGAAAGATCTGGCCCGGCGGGTAGCGCACCTTGGCGACGCTGTGGCGCGCGAGGAAAAAGCCCAGCGTCAGCGGACCGACCCGTCCCAGGAACATGACGAACATGATCACCACCTGCCCGAGGGGGTCGAGCTCGGTCGTGGTTCCCATCGACAGGCCGACGGTTCCGAAGGCCGAGGTCACCTCGAAGGCGAGCGCGATGAAGGATCCGTCATGGCTGATCGAGATGATGAAGAGCCCGACAAAGACGATGAGGATGCTCACCGTGGTCAGCGCCATGACCTTCATCACCTCGTCTAGGCCGAGCGAGCGGCCAAACGCGTGCAGCGTGTCCCGGCGCTTAAAAAAGGCGGTCGTCGCCAGCAGCAGGACGATGAAGGTCGTGACCTTGATTCCCCCGGCGGTGGAGGTGCTGCCCCCGCCGATCAGCATCAGCGTCATCATCATCAGCACGGTGGAATCGTGCATCTGCCCGATGTCGAGCGTATTGAACCCGGCGGTGCGCGTCGTGACCGCCTGAAACCAGCTTGCCTGCAACCGCGCCCAGTCCGAGTCGAGCGCGCCGAGCGTGCCGGGATTGTGCCATTCCAGTGCCGTGAAGGTCGTCCAGGACCACAGGATCAGCGCGACGGTGCCGACGATCATCAGCTTGCTGTGCACCGAAAGCGCCCGCCAGCGCCGTTTCGAATAGAGATCACCCAGCACGATGAACCCGAGGCCGCCGATGATGAAGAGCGTTGGAATGACGATGTTCATCAGGGGGTTATCGACCCAGCGGCTCAGGCTGTCGGGCCAGAGCGCAAAACCTGCATTGTTGAAGGCGGAGACGCTGTGAAACACCGCCTGCCAGAGTCCGTAGGACCAGCCTGATGCGGGCACGAAGATGAAGGCCAGCAGCACCGCGCCAATCGCCTCACAGCCGAGTGCGACGATGATGATGGTGCGCACGAGCTTGGCGAGATCTCCGAGCGAACTCTGATTGAGGTCCTCTCGCAGGATCAGGCGCTGCGAGATCCCGACCGGGATCCCGATGGCCGACAGGACGAACACGGCGAAAGTCATGAGGCCGAGCCCGCCCAGCTGGATCAGGACGGCGATCACCACCTGCCCGAACACCGTGAAGGCCGAGCCGGTATCCACCACGACCAGCCCGGTCACGGTAACGGCGGACATCGAGGTGAAAAAGGCATCCAGGAATCCGAGTTCGCCGCGATGCGACACAGGCAGCCAGAGCGTGAGTCCCCCGAGGACGACGAAGCTCAGGTAGAAACTGGCGAGCAGCGCCGGCGGATTGAGCCGCATCGCCTTGCGGCGCAAACCAAGGTTCAGCCCGGAAATGGCCATATCAGAGGCTCGCCGCGAATTTCCGCAGATCCGACCGCTGGCCCAGCAGTAGCAGAAGATCGTCCCGGTTCAGCGTGCAGCTTTCGCCATCCTGCCCGATGAACTGCGTGCCACGCATCACGCCAATGCAGCGCAGATTGTATTTTTCGTTATGGGGCAGATCGTTCAGCGTCTTGCCTTCGAGGCTTTTGGGAATACGGAAGTTCACCACGTGATAGCCGTTTCCGAGGCTCACATAATCCCGCACCAACGGATTGTGCAAAACCTGTGCGATGTGCTGTCCTACCTCGACTTCGGGATGCACGATCCGGTCGACGCCAAGGCGGCTCAGGATTCGGTGATGCGTCTTGGTCCGGGCCTTGGCCCAGATCGTCTCGACCCCCACCAGCTTGAGATTGATCGCCGAAAGGATGCTCGCCTCGAGATCGGAGCCCATGGCGACGAGCGCCGTGTCGCATTCGCCAAGCCCCGCCTCTTTCAGCGCGGCATCGTCGCGGGCGTCCACGATGAGCGCCTGCGCGAGGATATCGGCATGTGCGCTGACGCGCGCCTCATCGATGTCGATTCCTATGACATGATTGCCGAAGCGGGTGAGTTCCTTGGCCACAGTACTTCCGAAATTGCCAAGGCCGATCACCCCGAAGGCCCGCTTTTTCTCTGGCATGTGGTGCGCCCGTATAGCCGCCGGGAAAAGCCGACGTGCCATCGTTGCCTCAATACGGGCGAAGATTCAATACCAGGTCGCCGCAGGCCTATCGGCTCAAGATGCCGGTGTGGCACGGAATTTCCGGCTAGCGCAGGGCCGGAATCAGCCCTGCAGACGGCTTGCGAGCAGACCCGCAAACACCAGCGATAGAAACACGACGCTTCCCGTGACACTGTAGAGCGGCAGGGCCCAGAGCAGCGACAGATCGAAGTGATAAAGCGCGGTTCCCGTCAGGATCATCGCGAGCGGAATGGTCATGAGGACCACAAGAAGTGTCTTGCCCGCACGATCGGAGTCATGCGCCTTGCTGCGGCTTCTGAAAGTATCGATGTCACGGCTGAACAGGATGTCAGCATTTTGTTCTATAATCATGATCCCTCCTCCGGGAACTGCCTGATAAAAGTATTCGCATCGCATTGCGGCCAAAGTTCGGCAAAACGACACGCCACCGTTACAAAGCCAGGGGACGATGGCCTGAAATCATTTGATCTCGAGCGACCTGCTGTTTCTGATGACCTTGCGACGCCGGGGTGGGCCCGGGCCGCAGGCCTTTCAAGCACTGAAAAGAGGCACCTTTAACGCAATTCCACGGTCTGTTTATGGCAACGAGCTCTTAATTTTGAATTAACCCGAAAGCGTCCGAGACACGCCCTGCAAGCCCGTCTGCAGGCATATCGTCGTTATACCGCCGTTACCTGAGCCTGCTCCGCACCAAGAGGCACGTGATCAGGTCGGGGTTCCTCATTGTCAGAGCTTGCGCAATCGAGGAAAGGGCGGTTCAGTTTTTCGCTTTCATGTGTTAACGCCTGATAGGCCGTTCTGGTTCCCAATTATGACATCAGCCCCGGTTTACCGGGCCCAGCGTGCCCACTGATCGCGCGTTCCGGCGAAGACATTGATGTCGACGGGTGTCGGAAAGCCGGGAACGATTCCGGTCCCGGTATACTGCCAGAAGGTCCAGTGCATCCCGGGGTAGATCTCCTTGGGATGATCGGCGACGGAGCGCAGCCAGAATTCGGTACCTTCAAGCTGTCCGATGCCTGTATCGGCATAGAAATCGACCGTCGTATAGACGATCGGGCGGCGCCCGTAATGCCTCTCGAGCGTGTCGAGAAACACGCGCGCCTCGGCCTGCACCTCGGCGCGCGGCGGGCGGCGCGTGCAGGTCGGCGAATGCGGGTTCCACTCCATGTCGAGAACTGGGGGCAGCGCGGCAGAATCCTTGGGCACGTTCTCTATGAACCAGCGCGCCTGTTCCTCTGCAGGGCGACAGAAATAGTAGAAGTGATACGCGCCGCGACGCAGCCCGGCGGCCTTGGCATCGCTCCAGTAGGTCCTGAACTTCGGGTCGAGCATGTCTCCGCCCTCGGTCGCCTTGATGAAGGCAAAGGAGATCCCTGCCCCCCGCGCCTGCCGCCAGTCCACGTCGCCCTGCCAGCGAGAGACATCGACGCCGTGAACGGGATAGCGGGACGGCATGTCGCCGACACCGTGATGCGGGTCCCGGTCGGAAAAACCGGGATGAGCGGTTGTGCTGGACAGCAGCGAGATGCCGACTCCCAGATTTGCGGTGTCACTATCGGGAGAGCGGGACCCGCAGGCGGAAAGCGACAGCCCTACGAGGCAGGCCGCCAGAAGATGGAAGATGGCACGTTTTGACAAGATCTGGTCCAACCCCTGCAGGATACTCATACATATTGACGAGGGGCGCCCAAAAGCAAGCCATCGCTCCGCTGCAAAATTGCCGAGACTACAGACCGATCCACCTTGACGGATCCCAGGCTGTCTGGTGTGGCCCCACCAGTGTTGGTACGTAACACACTGAAGCCGCAGGCAAAGAGTCACCATTCCGTGACGACCCGAGGAAACCCGCCAATCGCCAAGACTTCCAACCGGCTGAAATCTGACCCGTTCAAATGACGGGTCGGATCTGACATCTAAGGCGTTCGATCGCCCGCACAGATCGCGGGCGGTCAGGCGTCCGGGATCACGCGCACCAGCGCATCATCGACGAGAAGCATGATCGCACCGTCCTGGCGGGCTACCTCCACGTCGCGCACGCGGCCCTCGCCCTGGAGGTAGCGCGATTCGCCCGTCACACGTTCACCCTCGAGCGTCAGGCGCACCAGAGACTGGCTTGCCAGCCCGCCGATCAGTGCGTCGCCCTGCCATTCGGGAAACATCTCGCCGTCATAGAAGACGAGGCCCGACGGCGCGATGACCGGATCCCAGTAGTAGACCGGCTGTTCGACATCGTCGCGCTGGGTGATCCCCTCGCCCATCGGGGCGCCGGAATAATCCACGCCATAGGTCACCTCGGGCCAGCCATAGTTCAGGCCGGGCTCGGGTTGGTTCAGCTCATCGCCGCCTGCCGGGCCGTGTTCGACCGTCCAGAGTTCGCCATCCGGGCCAAGCGCCGCCGATTGCAAGTTGCGGTGGCCATAGGACCAGATCTCGGGCAGGCCGCCCTCGATGTCGGGATTGCCCTCTGCCGCACCGCCCATCGGATCGAGCCGCAGCACCTTGCCAATATGGGTGCCCACATCCTGCGCCAGCTGGCGCGGCTCGGGCGAGGAACGCTCGCCGGTGGTCACGAACAGCGCGCCCTGCTGATCAAAGACCAGCCGCGAGCCGAAATGCGCGGTCGACCGCCAGGCAGGCTGCTGCTGAAAGATCACCTCGACCGCGCTCATCTGGGAATTGTCCTCCGCCAGCACGCCGGTCGCGACGGCTGTGGCGTTGGCGCCATTGCCCCGCGGTTCGGAAAAGCTCCACCAGACGCGGCGGGTCGTGTCGAAGTCATCGGCGACCAACACATCCAGAAGACCGCCCTGACCACGGGCATCCACCTCCGGAATTCCCGCGATCGGGTCGGAGAGAGTGCCGTCGGCCGACACGATACGCATCTGGCCGACGCGTTCGGTCACGATCCAGCTTTCATCCGGCAACTGGTCCATGGCCCAGGGGCTTTCGAGCCCGTCGACGACGACCTCCCGGGCAAGGCTCATATCCTGACCGATGACCGGCGCGCGGGTCTGACCCTCGAAGGCCGGTATCTGACCGGAGGCGTTCGGCGCCGACGCATTGAAATTCTGGGCACTCACCGACCCGCAGGCGGTGATCAGCGCCGCCAGGGCAAAGGGCGAAAAGGTACGAATTGACATGGATTTAGGCTCCTGAGTTTCGGGGCATAGCTTTTAAACCTATGGGTCTAACCGGCCTGTTCCAAGTTCTCCGCGGGTGCATCGCGGAAATGTTTGGAAATGTGAGCGGACAAACCCCCCTGCCCTCATGTCACTCGCCGAGGACGCGCCGATGCCCCGGGACGCCGCTTACGCGACCCTCCGGCGCACTTTCGTGGGGGTAGAGCGTGTCACGCTCAGTCAGATTCAAGTATTCATGCAGCTTGAAGTATTCATGCAGTGCCTCGAGGCAGCGTATGCGGAGCATGACGCGTTCGGGGCGCCGGATCAGTTCGATGTGTGCAACACGCTCTAGCGCGCTGCGTCCGGCTTTACTGTCGCTCCGGGCTGCACCGAAACCTGCACGTCCGGGTTCAGCGTCGACCAGGTCGCATCGGTCGGCGGCTCCGGCAGAGGCATGTGCTGTCCACGATGGATCGCCACCTTCGCTATGAAGTTGGCTGAAATCGGGGCCGTCACGAAGACGAATGCCATGATCAGCAACTCCTTGAGCGACCCTTCGCCAAAGGTGAAGGAATGGAGCATCGACGCAGCAAGGAGCGCGCCGATGCCCAGCGTCGCCGCCTTCGTGGGGGCGTGCAGGCGCTTCATCGCGGTGTCGAGTTTCAGCAGGCCGATCGATCCGACCAGGATGAACACCGCGCCGATGACCAGCCCGACAGCAATGACGATTTCGAGAAAACCAGTTTCGCTCATTCGATGATGTCCCCCCGCAGTATGAACCGGGCGTAAGCCACGGTCGACACGAATCCGAGCATGGCAAAGATCAGCGACGCTTCGAAGTAGATCTCGGTGCCCTGCGCGATGCCCAGAAGCACGATCAACCCGATCGCGTCCACCACCATCGTGTCGAGCGCGAGGATGCGGTCAGCGACATCCGGGCCGATCACCAGCCGGACCATCGCGAGGATCTGCGCCAGCGACAGCGCGATGAATGCAAAGACGAGGGCGAGGTCATAGAGCCTGTCTGGGGCGATCATTCGAAAATCTCCTTCAGCCGACGTTCGTAGCGGGTCTTGATCTCGTCGCGGACGGAGTCGGGACTGTCGGCGTCGAGCGAGTGGATCAGCAGGCAGTGCCCTCCGTCCGACATGTCCGCGGTGACGGTGCCGGGGGTCAGCGTGATGGTCCCGGCCAGGATAGCGATCGCCTCGGGCTTGCGCAGGTCCAGGGGTATGGTGACCCACATGCTGCGCATGTTCTTGTTGCTCCGAGTCATGACGATCCAGGCGACGACGACATTGGCGACGAGGATGTCCCAGAGTACGATCAGCACGTAGACGAGCAATTTGCCCGCCTTTACCCTGCGCGGAGCATCCGGCCAGTAGGCCGCCGTGGCGAGCGGGATGAGCAGGCCGAGGATCGCGCCGAAAACGACGGTGCCGAGCGAGATGCCCCCGCTGAGCAGGCACCACACGACAATCAGCAAGGCGGTCAGGAATGGGTGGGGCAGAAATGAACGGGCTCGTCGTGGCATGATCAGTGTCCTCCCTCGTCTTCGGCTGCGGCGCTTCCGTCGCCTGCCTCTTCCGCCTCAGCGCCCTCCTCCTCGGAGCCGTGCCCGCCCTCTTCGGCGTCGTAGGATCCCTGCGACAGGTCCTTGCCGGGTTCGTCCAGAACGGCTCGGATATAGGGTTCGGGCGCGAAGAGCTGCTCGGTCGTGGCCGTCATGTAGCGCAATATCGGACCGGCCACGACCGTGTGTACCACAAGAAGCGCCAGAAGACCGCCAATCGAAACGAGCTCCAGAACGGGAAGCCGTCCCTTCGGATCATGCGTCTCGAGCGCACTCTGTTCGTCGTCGGACAGCGCCTCATCCGCACCCTCGGCAGCGATCTGGTGAGATTTCCAGAAGATCACGCTGCCCGCGCGGGAAAAGCCGACCACTGCAACAAGGCTCGAACCGAGGATCACGGCCCATGTCACCCAGACCAGCGGCGTGCCGAAGGCGGCATCGAGGATCAGCAGCTTGCCGACAAAGCCCGAGAGTGGCGGCAAGCCGGTCATGGCGATGGCCGCAGTAAAGAAAAGCGCTGCAATCATCGGCCCGCCTGCGATGGGCTTGGAGGCGTGCAGCGACAGGCCGTCCTCGCCCCGTCCCGAGCGCACAAGGTCCACGATCAGGAACAGGGCCGCCGTGGCCAGCGTCGAATGAATCACGTAATAGAGCGCCGCAGTGATCCCGGCGGGGGTGAACAGAGCGACGGCCGTGATCAGCATCCCCATCGAGCCGATGACGGAGAAGGCCACCAGCCGATCGAGCCGCCGCGTCCCCATCACGCCGGTCATGCCGATGGCGAGACCGATCAGCGCGACGGGCAGCAGCCACATGCCATAGAGCCCCCCGGTCGTCTCCAGTTCCGGCGGAAAGACCATCGTGTAGACCCGGATGATCGCATAGGCGCCGACCTTGGTCATGATGCCGAACAGGGCCGCGACCGGCGCCGGTGCCTCGGCATAGCTCGACGGCAGCCAGAAATGCAGCGGCGCGATCGCCGCCTTGACCGCGAAGACCATCAGCAGCAGCACCGCCGCCACGCGTATTCCGGTATTGTTCTCGGGTGCGATCATCGTGACGCGCTCGGCCAGATCGGCCATGTTGAGCGTCCCGGTTTCGGCATAGATCGCGCCGAGGGCAAACAGGAACAGGGTCGATCCGAGCAGGTTGTAGAGCACATATTGCGTGCCCGCCCGCAGCCGCCGGGTCCCGCCCGCATGGATCATGAGACCATAGGAGGCGATCAGCAGAACCTCGAAGAACACGAAGAGGTTGAAGAGGTCGCCGGTCAGGAAGGCGCCCGTGATCCCCATCAGCTGGAACTGGTAGAGCGCGTGGAAATGCTGTCCGCGTCGGTCCCAGCCGGAGCCGATGGCGTAGAGCAGCACCAGAAGCGCCAGCACCGCGGTGAGCAGCACCATCATCGTCGAAAGGCGGTCCGCCACCAGCACGATGCCGAAAGGCGCCGCCCAGTTGCCGAGCTGGTAGATGTCGATCGTGCCGTCCGCGGCCCGCCAGGCGAGCCCCGCCGATATGACTAGCAGGCTGACCACACCGGCGACCGAGAAGATCCGGGCAAGGTTCTCGTGGAAGCGGACCACGAGCACGATGAAGGCTGCCAGCATCGCGGGCAGAATGACGGGGGCAATGATCCAGTGGGTCATGCGCGATCCTCCGCATCCGATTCAGGCGGATCGTTCACGTGATCGTCGTTCCCCCCGAGATAGGCGCCGAGCGCGATCACCACGACGACAGCCGTCATGCCGAAGGAGATGACGATGGCCGTCAGAACCAGCGCCTGCGGCAGCGGGTCGGTATAGCGCGTCACGCCGTCCATGAGGATCGGCGGTGCGCCGATCGTGAGCCGCCCGGAGGCGAACAGGAACAGGTTCACGGCATAGGTCAGCAGCGATGTGCCGATGATCACCGGAAAGGTCCGCAGCCGCAGGACAAGGTAGAGCCCGGCCGCAGTCAGCACGCCGACGGCGCTCGCAAAAAGGATTTCCATGCTCAGCCCCCCTGACCGTCTGGCTTGCCGGTTTCCCCGGCCATGTCTATCGATTCCTGTGGCGGTTCTTCCCGGGACGGGTCGATGTCCATTGCGTATTCCGGCGCTTCGACATGCGCGCGCCGTGCCAGCCGCGAGAAGCTTTCCAGTGACAGCATCACCGCACCGAGCACCGCAAGGAACACGCCGAGATCGAAGGCCGCTGCGGTCGCGAGCTCGAATTCCTCCATCGGCGGGATGCGGAAATATCCAAAGGACGATGTGAGGAATTCATGCCCGGTGAACCAGGCTCCGATGCCCGTCAGACCGGCGGCCAGCACCCCGGCACCGATGATGCCATGATAGGGATAGCGCTGGCGTTCGGTCGCCCAGGCGAAACCGCTCGCCATGTACTGCATGACGACGCCGATCGCGACGACGAGGCCCGCGATGAAGCCGCCGCCCGGCAGGTTGTGCCCGCGCAGGAAGATGTAGACCCCGACCATCAGCACGACCGGCATCATCACGCGGGTCAGCACGACCATCATCAGCGGATGGCGGTCCCCGGCCAGCGGCTTGTCCGGCACCCGGTTCAGCAGGCGGGCCCGCACCGGTCCGCCCAGCAGCGTCTCGGTCAGGGCAAAGATGACGAGCGCGGCGATGCCCAGCACGATGATCTCGCCGAAGGTGTCAAAGCCCCGGAAATCCACGAGGATGACGTTGACCACATTGGTGCCGCCGCCACCCTTGTAGGAATTCTCGAGATGATATTCCGAGATCGACGTGGCGACGAAATCGCGCATCAGCAGGTGATAGGTGAACCCCGTCGCCGCCAGACCGCCGACGATCGCGACAAGCCCGTCGCGCAGCTTCTTGCCGAGCGAGCTTTCGACGGGCGTCGTGTCAGGCAGGAAGTTCAGCGCCAGCAGGAGAAGGATGATCGTCACGACCTCCACCGAGATCTGCGTCATCGCGAGGTCCGGCGCGCTGAAATACGCGAAGGCGACCGACACCATCAGACCGACGATCCCCATCAGGATCAGCGCCAGCAGACGATTGCGGTGCTTGAGGACAAGGAAACCTGTCGCGAAGACCAGCATCAGCCAGCCTGCAAGGGCGATGGCGTGCACCGGCATCGCTTCGCGGGTGCTGGGGACGCTCTCGCCGGTGAGCCAGGCATGGCCGCCCGCAACGATGATCGCGAGCGCGAAGATGCCCGCATATTGGGTGAAGGCGCCATTGTGCAGAGCCTGCGTCGTGTCGCGGGCCAGCCGAACGAAAGCCGCGATGATCTCGTCGAAGATCACCTTGGCCTCGGGGCGCGGCGTCGCTTCCCACAATCTCGAAAGCGGGGAGAACACCGCCAGAAGGATCAGGCCGCCGGTCACCGCGATGATCGACATGATGAGCGCCGGAGTCACACCGTGCCACAGTGCCAGATGCGCATCGGGCACCGGGTAGACGCCGCCCAGCACGACGGCGGTCACGTATTTGACAGCAGGTTCGGCCAGGAACGGCATCACTCCGATCAGCACGACTAGAAAGGTGAGGAAAGCGGGCGGCAGCCACATCCCGGCAGGAGGATCATGCGGATGCGCAGGATAATCCTGCCGCTCCTTGCCGAGAAAGACATGCCCGATATAGCGGAACGAATAGGCCGCCGAGAACAGCGCACCGAAGGTGGCGAGCGCCGGTACGAGCCAGTCAGGGCCGTAGAGCGTGGTATGCGAAACCTCTTCCAGCCACATTTCCTTGGAGAGGAAGCCGTTGAAGAACGGGATGCCCGCCATCGACAGCGCCGCGATCGTCGCGATGACGAAGGTGATGGGCATGAGGTGGCGCAGCCCGCCCAGACGGCGGATGTCGCGGGTATGCGCCTCGTGATCGATGATCCCGGCGGACATGAACAGCGCGCATTTGAAGGTGGCATGGTTCAGGATGTGGAACACCGCCGCCATCGCACCAAAGGCCGTGCCGGTGCCGAGCAGCATGGTGATGAGGCCAAGATGGCTGACCGTCGAAAAGGCGAGCAGCGCCTTGAGGTCATGCTTGAACAGACCGATCACCGCGCCGAGCACCATGGTGATGAGACCTGCGGTGGTGACGATATAGAACCATTCGGGCGTGCCCGACAGCACCGGCCACATCCGCGCCATGAGGAAAATGCCCGCCTTCACCATCGTGGCGGAGTGCAGGTAGGCGGAAACCGGCGTCGGCGCGGCCATCGCATGCGGCAGCCAGAAGTGGAACGGGAACTGTGCCGACTTGGTGAAACAGCCAAGCAGGATCAGGATCAGCGCGGGCACGTAGAGCGGATCGGCCTGGATCGCCTCGCGCTGTGTCAGGATCACGCTCAGGTCGTAAGATCCGGCGATCTGCCCCAGCATCAGCATGCCGCCGATCATCGCAAGACCGCCCATGCCGGTCACGGTCAAGGCCATGCGCGCGCCCTGCCGACCCTCCGGCAGGTGCTTCCAGTAACCGATCAGCAGGAAGGACGAGAGCGAGGTGAGCTCCCAGAAGACCAGCAGAACGAGGATGTTGTCCGAAAGGACGATCCCTACCATCGCGCCCTGAAACAGCAGCAGATAGGTGAAGAATTCGCCCATATTGTCGTTACGAGACAGGTAGCTGCGCGCATAGGCGATGATCAGCAGGCCGATCCCGAGGATCAGGCAGGCAAAGAAGGCACCCAGGCCGTCCATCATCAGATTCATGTTCATGCCGAGACCCGGCAGCCAGTCGATCCGTGCCTCGATCACTTCTCCGCGCAGCAGTGCCGGAAGGTTGGACAGCAATCCGACAAGGGCGGTCAGGGTGACCGCGAATGTCGTGCCCGCACAGACCTTGCGCCCCGCTCCGATCAGAAGGCCGGGCAGCAGAGCACCCAGAAACGGCAAGGCAACAACCAGGAAGAGCGACAATGGGACCTCCAGTTCCGGCAAGGGAAGAATGGGCTAACGTTGTGTGCGGGTTATCCGCGAAAGCTCAACGCCGATGCGCCGAATTGTTACAAATTGACCGACCCCGCCGGTGATTGCAAATGCTTGTCAGCATCAAAAGCTGGCAAAAACGCACAGCGCACAGTCATCCGGCACGGGCAGTTGCTGATATCGATTTTTGTTCCGATCCAACAGGTGTCGGCACGAACGATGCCGTTTTTGGCCCGTTTCCCTTTGCTAGAGACTGATTTTTGCGAGCCTTGACGTGCTTGTCGGCGTTTTGAGACGCCGAAAAAATTGCCGGAAGCCCTTCTCGAAGGGCGGTCCCGCGCAGAACCTTGCAGTAAGTGCGACAAGGGGGCGCGGTTCTTAATTCGACTCTCCGATCCCGGCGAAATGTTGAGAGAAGCCGTCCAACGCCCGCAAAAATTCATTACATCTCAGCTAGTTATGGACATTTCTCTGCCGCGCCCGCGATCCTGCTCACCGGAATGTCATGCGATGTGATCGTGCTGGTTCCGGGTGGGCCTCCGGCCCGTTGAACATCCAATTGCTTCACCGGCAATAACGGCGATCCAGCCGCCGCGCACGTTCCAGATGCTCCGCCGCCAGCGTTGCGCAGGGTCAATTCAGATTCATGCTGCGTAATGGCCGGGTTCCGTGTTCTAACTGAAGATGCCTTTGCGCATGGACAGCACCACGGAACGGAGACACGGGACCGATGACGATTCTGGAAAGCGGCGTGATGCCGGGCTCGGAGGATTTCGCCAGAACCGTCGAGGCGATGGAACGGCAGTACGGCCTGATCGCGGACGAGGCGGCGCGGATCCTCAAAGGCGGATCGGAGGCGTCGCGGGAACGGCACGTCTCGCGCGGGAAACTGCTGCCGCGTGACAGGATCGCCGGTCTTCTTGACCCCGGATCGCCCTTTCTCGAAGTAGGATTGTTCGCCGCATCCGGCATGTACGATGACGAGATCCCCTCGGCCGGGGCGATCGCCGGGATCGGTCAGGTCGAAGGGCGCGACTGCATGATCCTGTGCAACGACGCGACGGTGAAGGGCGGCACCTATTTCCCGATGACGGTCAAAAAGCACCTGCGCGCGCAGGAGATCGCGGAGGAAAACCACCTCCCCTGCATCTATCTGGTCGATTCCGGCGGGGCCAATCTCAACAATCAGGACGAGGTTTTCCCGGATCGCGACCATTTCGGCCGTATCTTCTACAATCAGGCGCGGATGAGCGCGAAGGGCATCGCGCAGATCGCCGTGGTCATGGGGTCCTGCACCGCCGGCGGCGCCTATGTGCCAGCAATGAGCGATCAGACCATCATCGTGCGTGAGCAGGGCACGATCTTTCTGGCCGGGCCACCACTGGTCAAGGTTGCCACGGGCGAGATCGTGGACGCCGAAACGCTGGGCGGTGGCGACACCCATACGCGCCTGTCGGGCGTGGCCGACTACCTCGCCGATGACGATCTGCATGCGCTGGCGCTGGCGCGCGAGATTGTGAGCCATCTCGGGCCCGTGCCACACGCTTCCGTCGATCTCAAACCGTCCAGGCCTCCGCTCTACCCGGCGGAAGAAATCATGGGCGTGGTCCCCGCCAACGACAAGACACCCTATGATGCGCGCGAGATCATCGCACGGCTGGTCGACGGGTCGGACTTTGCCGAGTTCAAGCCGCGCTATGGCACCTCGCTGGTCACCGGATTCGCCCATATAGACGGCATCCCGGTGGGCATCCTCGCCAATAACGGCGTGCTGTTCTCGGAAAGCTCGGTGAAGGGTGCGCATTTCATCGAACTCTGCTGCCAGCGCAAGATCCCGCTGCTTTTCCTGCAGAACATCACGGGCTTCATGGTCGGCTCGAAATACGAGGCCGGGGGCATCGCCAAGGATGGCGCGAAACTGGTCACAGCCGTATCCACGGCCTCGGTGCCCAAGGTCACCGTTGTGATCGGCGGGTCGTATGGCGCAGGCAATTACGGCATGTGCGGGCGCGCCTTCGGGCCGCGCTTCGTCTGGATGTGGTCCAATGCGCGGATTTCCGTGATGGGCGGCGCGCAGGCGGCAGGCGTGCTCGCCGATGTGCGCCGCGCCGGGATCGAGGCCAAGGGCGGCACCTGGTCGGCCGAGGAGGAAGCCGCGTTCAAGCAACCGACGCTCGATCTCTTCGAACGACAGTCACAGCCGCTCTATGCCTCGGCAAGGCTCTGGGATGACGGGATCATCGACCCGCGCAAGACCCGCGACGTCGTCGCGCTGTCGTTTCGCGCCGCCCTGAATGCTCCCATCGAAGACACCAAATTCGGCCTGTTCAGGATGTGATGATGAAACCCTTCGAAAAGATCCTGATCGCAAACCGCGGCGAAATCGCCTGCCGCGTGATCCGCACGGCCCGGGCGATGGGTGTGCGGACCGTGGCCGTCCACTCCGATGCCGACGCGCTGGCGCAGCATGTGAAGATGGCGGATGAGGCAGTGCATATCGGCGCTTCGGCCGTCTCCGAAAGTTACCTGCGCGGCGATGTGATCATCAAGGCGACTCTTGCAACGGGAGCGCAGGCGATCCATCCGGGTTATGGATTCCTCTCGGAAAATCCCGGTTTCGTCGAGGCTGTGGAACAGGCGGGGCTGGTCTTCATCGGGCCCTCTGCCAAGGCCATTCGCGCGATGGGCCTCAAGGATGCCGCGAAGAAGCTGATGCAGGAGGCAGGTGTGCCGGTCGTGCCCGGCTATCATGGCGAGGATCAGGACCCTGCCTTTCTATCCCAACAGGCGGACGCCATCGGCTATCCGGTACTGATCAAGGCGCGCGCGGGTGGTGGCGGCAAGGGCATGCGCAAGGTCGACGACCCTTCGGGCTTTGCCGAAGCGCTCGCCTCGGCGCAGCGCGAGGGTGTCTCGGCCTTCGGCGACGGTCACGTGCTGATCGAGAAATTCATCGCCTCGCCGCGCCATATCGAGGTGCAGGTCTTCGGCGACACCCACGGCAATGTGGTGCATCTCTTCGAGCGGGACTGCTCGCTGCAGCGCCGCCATCAGAAGGTGATCGAAGAGGCCCCCGCGCCGGGCATGACCCCCGAGGTACGCGAGGCGATGACATCGGCCGCGGTGAAGGCCGCGATGGCAATCGGATATGCCGGGGCGGGCACCATCGAGTTCATCGTGGACGGTTCCGGCCCGCTGCACCCTGACGGTTTCTGGTTCATGGAGATGAACACCCGCCTGCAGGTCGAACATCCTGTGACCGAGTCGATCACTGGTGTCGACCTGGTGGAATGGCAGTTGCGCGTCGCTGCCGGCGAAAAGCTGCCCTGCAGGCAGGAGGATCTGACGATCACGGGCCACGCCTTCGAGGCGCGTCTCTATGCCGAGGACCCCGCAAACGGCTTCCTGCCCGCCACCGGCACGCTGCACCACCTGTCCTTTCATGACGGCGCGCGCAACGATACCGGGGTGCAGACTGGCGACGAGATCAGCCCGTGGTACGACCCGATGATCGCCAAGATCATCACCCATGGCGACACCCGGGCCGAGGCGCTCGACGGGCTGCGCAAGGCTCTTGCCCGGACCCATGTGGCGGGCACCGTCACCAATGCCGGTTTCCTGGCCGCACTGGCGGCGCATGACGGTTTCAACTCCGGGGAGTTCGACACCGGCCTTATCGCGCGGGACCTCGATACCCTTTGCAAGGTGAATCCGCTGAGCGAGATACATCTCGCCTTTGCCGCCCTCGTCGCGCTCAACATCCCGCTCGACCGGCCCGCAGGCACCACCCCGGCGGGATGGCGGCTCTGGGGCAAGGCGCATTCGGACATCCTGATGATGCAGGGCAGCGACATTCTGGAACGGACACTCACGCTCGAGGGTGACGGCCCAGTCACGCTCAGCGGTGGCGCAGACTCCGTTACCCTTTCCGATATCCGCTGGGAGAGCCAGCGAATGACGGCCCGCACCGGGCCTCACCGCGCCCGGGTGGAGGCACAGGTGATCCGCGCCGAGATTGGCAACCGGATGCTGGTTTCCGTCCTGTGCGATGGCATCGTTGCCGATCTCATCGTGCCGGATGCCCGCGCCGGTCAGGCCGCGCGCGCCGATACGAGCAATGCGGTGCTGGCGCCGATGACCGGTGTCGTGATCCAGCTTCTGGTCAAGGTCGGCGATACCGTGAAGCAGGGCCAGACCCTTGGCGTAATCGAGGCGATGAAGATGGAAACAACTTTGGTCGCACCGCGCAGCGGCATAGTAGACTCGATTGGCTGCTCGGTCGGTGGCGCGGTCGAGGGCGGCCTGGTCCTGATCACGCTCGAAGAGGAGGCCGCAGAATGACGGGCGACGTGCGCGTCTACGAGGTGGGGCCGCGCGACGGGCTTCAGAACGAAAAGGGCATCATTCCGACGGCAAGAAAGATCGAACTGATCGACCTTTTGTCCCGCGCCGGTTTCCGCAAGATCGAGGCGACGAGCTTCGTCTCGCCGAAATGGGTGCCACAGCTTGCCGATGCCGCCGAGGTGATGGCGGGCATCACACGCCGAGAAACGGTCGATTATGCCGTGCTGACCCCCAACCTCAAGGGGCTGGAGCGGGCCATCGCGGCCGGAGCCGACGAAGTCGCGATCTTCGGATCGGCCTCGGAAGGGTTCAGCCAGAAGAACATCAACTGCTCGATCGAGGAATCCCTCGCCCGGTTTGCGCCGGTGATGGAGGCTGCAGCAGCGGCGCAAATTCCTGTCCGCGGCTACGTCTCCTGCGTGGTGGCCTGCCCCTATGACGGCGATGTGGACCCGCGCACGGTACGGGACGTGGCGAAACGCATGTTTGACATGGGCTGCTACGAAGTCGCTTTGGGAGACACGACCGGGGTCGGCCGACCGGAGAGCATTCGCCGCATGATCGAGGCCGTGCTGGAAGAGGTGCCCGCAGACAAGCTTGCCGGCCATTTCCACGACACCGGGGACACGGCGATCAAAAACGTGCGCGCCGCGCTGGATCTGGGCCTGCGCACCTTCGACAGTGCAGTGGGCGGTCTTGGCGGCTGTCCCTACGCGCCCGGGTCAAAGGGGAACGTGTCCACCAATACGCTCGTCTCCATGCTCGAGGCGGAAGGGTTCGCGACCGGCATCGACCGCGAAGCGCTCGCCGCCGCAGAAGCCTGCATCGCCGGATTTGCCGCCAGCCACAGCATCTGACAGGAGACGGATCATGGATTACGAAACCATCGCGGTCGCGACCGACCCGCGCGGGGTGGCGACGGTCACGCTGCAGCGGCCCGAAAAGCACAATGCGATGAACGCCCGGATGATCGCCGAACTGACCGACGCCGCCCGGATGCTGGGCACCGACAGGGCCGTGCGCATGGTCGTGCTGGCGGGTGCCGGCAAGACCTTCTGTGCCGGCGGTGACCTTGGCTGGATGCGCGATCAGGCAGAGAAGGACCGCGCTGGAAAGATGACGGAGGCCGGATCGCTCGCGACGATGCTCGGGCTCTGGAACGCCCTGCCAAAGCCGCTGATTGGGCGGGTACACGGCGCGGCCTATGGCGGGGGGATAGGTCTCGTCGCCGTCTGCGACATCGTCGTGGCCGAAGCGGCCACCCGCTTTGCATTGACTGAAACCCGGCTGGGACTGATCCCGGCGACGATCGGGCCCTTCGTCATCGCCCGGATGGGCGAAGCCTTTGCAAGACAGGTCTTTTTCAACGCCAAGCCGTTCGATGCAGAATTCCTGATCCGTGCCGGCCTGGTCGCCATTGCCTGTCCCGCCGAGGCCTTGGACGCCGCAGTCGAGGGGGAGGTCGCGGCCTTTCTCGACTGCGCGCCCGGGGCCGTGGCAAGAGCCAAGGCACTGTGTCGGACGCTGGCCGGTCCGGACCCGGTCAATGCGGCAGAGCTGAGCGCCAATGCGCTGGCGGATTGCTGGGAAACCGACGAAACCCGCGACGGGATCGCCGCGTTCTTCGCGAAACAGACGCCCCCCTGGCGCCAGCAGAGCTGAGACATCGCTGCATGTCCGAATGTGGTGGATCACGCTGGCTGACGTGTTTCCGTCACCCGTGTGAGTGAACCTGCCCAGCAATCATTCAGCCTGTAGCGGAATGTCCCCGAACCGAAACGCGCGAGACGTTCGGAAGGGGCGATATCAGTGGTGCCGCTGAAGGGACTCGAACCCCCGACCCCATCATTACGAATGACGTGCTCTACCAGCTGAGCTACAGCGGCCCTGATGCGCGGGCTATTAGCACCCGCCTCAGACAGTGGAAAGGCCTATTTTCTCTCGTCCACGACGCTCTCGGTCGTGTTGGGGGAATCCGCGAATTCCGGCTCCATCGGCTCGGCCACTGGCGGCGGGGACTTCTCCTCGCCCGCACCCACCAGCAAGGGCAGCATTTCGGCACCTGCAGGCATGGCCGAGTCGGAACGGGGCGGAGATTTCCATGACAGCGTGTCGAAGGCGCCGCAATTTTCGCAGACCGGGGTCCATTCCGCATGGATGTTGTTGCAGTTGTCGCAGACCCATTGCGGCCCGCGCGGAGAGGTCAGAGCCTTGGCAAGCCAGCCGCGAACGACGGCATCGGGTGCACCTTCGCCCCGTTCAACCGCGGCCATGATGGCCAGAACACGGGTATCGGGCTCTTTCTCGACAAGGTCGCCCACGGCGCGGCGCGCCTCGGGGAAATCCTCGGCGGCGAGGTTGAGCTCGGCCAGCAGAAGCCGCGTCTCGCGGTGCTCCGGCCGGAGCGAGGTCAGCTGCCGGAACCGCTTGAGCCGCTCTGCCGG
Organism: Rhodobacterales bacterium; assembly: GCA_038260405.1. GTDB lineage: Bacteria > Pseudomonadota > Alphaproteobacteria > Rhodobacterales > Rhodobacteraceae > Puniceibacterium. The sequence continues at coordinate 54,310 of JBBSNW010000013.1, forward strand.
GGTCTCGTTCGGCGCAATCTCGGCAAAGGCGGCGGCAAGATCCGGATGCGGCTGCACCGACCAGGCCTTCTTGAGCAGACGGACAGCATTCTTGGGACGCCCCTCGGCGATGAAACCACGTGCGGCCATGCAGGCGGCCGGGATCAGATCCGGCGAGGACTTGTTGGCAGCAATCGCCGCTTCGCGCGCCTCGATCGACTTGCCGCTGTCCAGAACGTCCTTCGCCTCGGACAATGCCAGAACCGCATCGCGCCGCTTGTGCACGTCGCGCGGCATCGAGCCATGCTTGAGCTTGGCGTTCAGCGTCTTGCGGGCGCCGACCCAGTCCGACTTCTGCGCCTGCAGCTTCAGCAGGATGTCCTGCACCTCTTCATGCTTGGGCTTGAGAGCGAAGGCACGTTCGGCGAGTTGCAGCGCCGTATCCGTGTCGCCCTGGGCAAGCTTCTGCTTCATGATCCCGCGCACGCCGACAAAACGCGTCGCGTCGCGCTGCACCAACCGCTTGTAGGCCTGTTCCGCCTTCGTGCGGTCCCCATTCATTTCCGCCGCCTGCGCAGTGATGAGATCGGTGAGCTCGGGCTTGTGCAGGTATCGTTCCGCCTTGGACGCCTTGGCCATCGCGACGCGTCCCTCTCCCGAGGCGAGCGCCATCAGGCCTTCGCTCAGAGCCTCGTAGCCCTTGCGTTCGCGGTTGCGGTCGAAGTGACGCGACAAAGCGGTTTCATCCCCGTTCAGGAAATGCAGAACCGCGATCAGCAGCGAGAACAGCTTGAACAGCAGCCAGACGATCACGACCAGCGCCATCGCGGCCAGCACCGACTGGAGCGGGCCCAGCGTATATTCCGTCCCGGCCAGGGTCACCTGAACACCACCGGTGCTTTCCATCAGATACCCGGCACCAAGGGTCAGAGCCGCGACCAGCGCGACGAAGATCACAATCTTTATGAGAGACCAAAGCATTGTTCGACCCTTATTCCTGATTCAATTCCAGTGCGAGCGTTTCCGCCGCACCCTGCGCCGCCGCCCGGGCCTCTGCCCTGGCGATCCAGTCACCCATCGCAGATTGTGCCGCATCGCTCAGTGTGTCGACCTCTGCAAGGATCTCGGCCAGGTCCCCGGATCTCAGCGCAGCTTCGGCGCGCGACAGGACCGCATCGGGATCCGAGCCTTCACGCGGCGTGACCGAACGGGCACCGACCTGATCGCGGAAGAAGTTGAGCACATGATTCGCGCCGTCCTCGGGTGCCGCCTCGGCACGCGCCGCGGCAAGACCGGCACGCGCCGCATCGGGGAAATCGGTCACCAGTTCGGCAAGCGTCGGTGCGCCCTCTTCCGCGACTTCGCTGAGCGCCGAAGGCACGGTCACATCGCTGCTCGACTGGAGCGTGCTGATCTGTTCGGCGAACGGTTCGCCATTTTCGAGCGCGGCCGTCAGTTCCGCGAGAGCTGCGCGCGCCTGTGCCAGCGCTGATTGGGATTCGGCATTCTGTTCCGCCGCGACGGCTTCGGCCGCGAAGTTGCTGATCTCGTTCCGCTGCGATTCGATGTCGCTGCGCAGGGCATCCATTTCGCGCTGGTAGGCGGCAACCGCCTCGGGCGAGAGGGCAGCCTCCATGGGCCGCTTCTCGAGCTCCACCACCCGCACTTCCAGACGCCCGAGCTGGTCCGACACATCACCGATCTGGCCCTGCAGATCGGTGACCGACGAGCCGAGCTCCGCCACCGCCGAGGTCAGGTCCGAAACGTCGAAGGCGCCGACGACGGTTTCCGTATTGCCCAGACGGGATGTCAGATCGTCAAGCTGCGCCCTCTGCTGGTCGAGCGTGGCCGTGGTCTGCGAGCGGAACGGATCGTCGGTCCCGGGGCCGAATGGCCAGCTGTTGCTTTGATACTGCGCGAAACCGTAGCCGATGACAGCCGCGGCGGCGCCGCCGATCAGCATCGGAAAGAAGCCACCTTTGCGCTCGACTACCGTCTCCTTGATCACGCGCGGCTCGGACGGAGTTGCGGGCGCGGTCTCTTCGGGGATGTAGGTTTTCCGGGTCGGTTCGGGCGCTGGCTCAGGCTCGGGTTCATGTTCCGTTGCAAGCTCGGCTTCGGGAGGGTGCGCCATGCCTTCGTTGGTCGCGGCCTCCTCCATCAAGGGCTCCGTCGTGGAATCATCGGTCCTGATCGCACCATCCGTGGCGGATTCGTCGCCCCCCGTCATGACCGCGGGATCGGCACTCAGCACCTCGGCTTCGCTTTTCTGCTCCGCGTCCGGTTGATCCGCGGTGTCCGCGTCGGCGGGCGGTGCGTATGGGTCCCTCTTGAACACGTCGCTGCCCGGATCAACTTCTTCCGATTCCGGTGGTCTCTGCTCGAACGTCCCCGTGGAAACATCCGTGGTTTCCGTCTTGTTCTCGTCAGGCCCGGTTGTCTGATCCGGGGTGTCCTTGGAGTTTTTGCCGTCTGCCACTTGGTTCCACCCTTTCGAATCTTAATACACTTAAGATGTTATCTGTTTCACGGACCTTACTGTGCGTCCTGTCTGCTCTCAAGCGTCCTTGCCAAACCAAGCAGTTGCAATGCCGCCTTTTGCATCGCACCGCCTGTCGGCTGTGCGGTAACAATGTTCTGAATCGCGCGTAAATCAACAACTTCTTGCCAGATGGCGTGACTCATCGCAGCGATCAGCAAGGGTGCCCGCACGTCACCCAGACTGGCAAACCGGGCGGCACTTCGCGGCGAAAACAGCGGCACGACCACCGGAGCGAGACCGTTCAGCGTAGCCCTCGCCTCGGCTGTGAGCTCCATCTCCGGCTGATCATAGATCACGGCCTGATGTGTCTCTGTTCCGGCGAGGCTGAGCTTCTTGGCGACATCGCCGCGCGCATGCGTGCCGCGCAGATGCAGCAGGGGACCCCTGGCGGACAAGCTGCGCACCAACTGCACCAGCGCGGCGGCATCGCCATCCGCAGAAACCGGCGCAAAGCCCGCATCCCGCGCCGCAGCGGCCGTGGACGCACCGACGACATAACAGGCACCAGTCACGGTGCCGCCCAGCGCACGATACGCTGCCACTCCGTTGGCCGAGGTGAATATGACCCCAAGGTATCGGGTCATGTCCGGAAGCTTACCGCAGGTCCGGACACCGATCAGCGGGCTGATGACGGGGGTGAACCCGGCCTCACCCGTACCTTGAAGCGCGGTGACGAAGGCTTCGGACGCCACCTGCGGACGGGTCATCAGCAGTACCGGAACCATATCTGTCATGTCGGAAAGCCCGCCTCGGGGCTGGTCGGGATTGTGAGCCGCATGAGACGGTGGTAGCTGCAGGAGAGTTCTGACGCAATGGAAACGGCCATGACCGACCTCAGGATTTCCGGGATCATGCGCGACGGCATCACCGTGCCGCAATGCCTGCGGGCCGTCGCGGATCTGTCGGGAAGTGCTGCATGAGCATCGGAGTGCTCGGTGCCGGGGCCTTCGGCACGGCCCTTGCGATCGTGCTGGCACAGGATGGCCGCGCGGTGACGCTCTGGGGCCGCGACGCCGAGGCGCTTGGCCGGATGGACAAGACCCGCAGGTCGCCACATCTGCAGGACACGCCCCTGCCCGACCGCCTTGCTCTTTGCGATGACCTCTCCACCGCCTGCAGCGCGCAGATCCTGATCCTCGCCACTCCGGCTCAGGCCCTTCCCGGCCTTCTCGCGCAGATCGACGATCCGCTGGACGGTGTTTCGGTGGTCGCCGCCTGCAAGGGGCTGGACCTTGCGACCTGGCATGGACCCAGCCGGACCATTGCCACTGCCAAACCCGGGGCCGTGCCTCTGATCCTCACCGGGCCCAGCTTTGCCGCCGATATCGCCGCGGGCCTGCCCACCGCGCTGACGCTCGCCTGTACCGACGCAGAGGTCTGCGCTGATGTGCAGCAACAGCTCTCGACGCGCGGCCTGCGGCTCTACCGCTCGGCCGACCCGCTCGGGGCTGAATTGGGCGGAGCGCTGAAGAACGTGGTCGCCATCGCCTGCGGCGCCTGCATCGGCGCCGAACTCGGCGACAGCGCCCGTGCCGCGCTCATGACCCGCGGCGTTGCCGAGATGCAGCGGCTCGCCCGCGCGCTCGGCGCGCAGCCGGAAACGCTCACCGGTCTGTCCGGGCTTGGCGATCTGGCCCTGACCTGCACCGCACCGCAATCGCGCAACTACCGTCTTGGCCTGTCGCTGGGTCGCGGCGATGTTTTCGATGCCGCGATCACGGTCGAAGGGGCCGCCACGGCACGGGCCGTCGCCGCACTTGCCGCCGACCGGCAGCTCGACATGCCGATTTGCAACGCCGTCGCCGCCATTCTCGATCAGCGCATCAGCGTCACGGACGCGCTGCACGCTCTGCTTTCACGACCGCTCAAGGAGGAATAGAAATGCTCGTCGCTCTCATCGCCCGGGACAAACCCGGATCGCTGTCCATCCGCCAGGAAAACCGTCCCGCACATGTGGCCTATCTGAAATCCTCCAGCGCCGTGCAGCAGGCAGGCCCGCTGCTCGACGAGGCCGGCGAGATGGCGGGCTCTCTGGTCATCCTCGACGTGCCTGACATGGCCGCCGCCGAGGACTGGGCCAAAGGTGACCCCTATGGCCATGCCGGTCTGTTCGCCAGCGTCGAACTGATCGCCTGGAACCGGGTTATCGGCGGATGAGGTACTGGCTCTTCAAATCCGAACCGGACACATGGTCTTGGGACGACACCGTCGCCAAGGGTAAAAAGGGCGAGGAATGGGATGGCGTGCGCAACTACCAGGCTCGCAATTTCATGCGCGAGATGGAGATCGGCGATCTGGGCTTCTTCTATCATTCGCAGAGCGACAAGGCCGTGGTCGGGATCGTCGAGGTCTGCGCAAAGGCCCATCCCGACAGCTCGACCGATGATCCGCGCTGGGAATGCGTCGATATCCGAGCGGTGCGCCCGTTTGCGAGACCGGTGACCCTGCAGATGTGCAAGGATGATCCTCGGCTGCCTGACATGGTGCTGGTCCGCAATTCCCGGCTGTCTGTGCAGCCGGTGACCGAAGAGGAATGGCGCATCGTCTGCGAAATGGGCGGGACGGAGCCCTAGGCGTCGGGGCACGGGTTTCTCCTGCAAGGGATATGGATGACCCTTCACCTCACGGCGGCAAGGTAACTTGCCGCTGGGTCACGGTAGCCGCAATGCAAGAAAGTCTGGCGGAAATAGGGAGTTCCGGCGCTGCCGAAACCCCCCATCACCCCTGGCGCTCCCACAGCACCGGTCGTGTTCTTATGAAGGTTCCGGCCATCCTGGCCCGACATCTGGAAACTACGCTCAAAGCACCGACCGCGCAACCGGCAAGTGACTACAATGGTTCGGGTTTTCTTAGGTCGGCGGCAAGGGTGACGACCCCGGAAAATGAGCCTGAGTGGGGACCTTGTCGACATCTCTCAGCCGTAGACGGCATCCTTGCCGAAATGTTTGGTCAGCATGTAATAGACCACGACGCGATACTTGTTGCGCTCGGACTTGCCGTAAGTCTCGATCACCGAATGGATCGCGTCCATCAGCTCCGGACTATTGGCGAGGCCAAGTTTCTTCATCAGGAAATTGGTCTTCACGGTCTCGAGCTCCTGGGGCTGGGAGCCCGCCACGGTCGCTGAATCGTCGTTGTAGATCGCCGGTCCGCAGCCGATGGTGACCTTGGTGAGCAGCGCCATGTCCGGTTCCATGCCGCATTTGCTGCGCAGATCCCCGGCGTATTTCTCGATGAGTTCGTCACGCTTTCCCATGTTTTGCTGTCCCCTGTGCCTAGTTCCGCCCGCTTTCCCGAGGGGCTGGCTGTGACGCTACCGGTTCAGAACGCTTTCGGTAAAGAAAATTCGCCCCGTCTCCGCGATTCACATTCGCCATCACAAACGAAAACGGCGCGCCCTGCGGCGCGCCGTTCCCGTCGGTCCGTTAGGACTTTTAGGAGTCCATCAGGTCGCCGATGACGAGTTCGCCATCAAGACCTTCGACACCCTCTTCGTTGAACTCGGGCATCGCCTCGAGTTCTTCCTTGGTCATCGACGTCAGCGCGAGGTCACCATCCGCGTTCATCGAGAACTGGTCCGCCGGGATCGCGACGGTGTATTCGCCCAGACCCAGGAAGCCGCCAACGCCGATCACGAAGGCCAGACCATCGGTCTGCTCGACCACGTAGTCGATTTCACCAACATCCTCGTCATCGATGCCGACGACGGAGGTGCCGACAACCTGATCGACGGTCATCTCGTTAAGCGAAGCAGGCTCAGCCGCCATGTCGGTTTCGGCACCCATCGAGGTGTCGCCGTCCGTCTCGGCCGCGGTGTCGGATTCCGGCGCCATGGTCGAACCGGTATCGGTCGAACCGGCATCCGGCGCGGTCATGGTATCATTGGCGGTGTCCGACTCCATGGTGGAATCCGTGGCGCTCGAATCGCTGTCCATCGTGGATTCCGAATCGGTCATCGGCGCTTCTGTCGAAGAACCCGAATCGGTGGACGGAGAGTCTGCGGATTGTGCGACGGCACCCCCAGCAACAAGCGCTGCGATTGCCGAACCAAGCATCATGTCTTTAAGTGTCATCTTGCATTTCCTCTCGTGCATTGATGTATGGCAGTACAAGTCGCGAAAGGCCTTGGGGGTTTCCGCTCATCGCAACTTTTTCTTTGGAACCAGTGTCTTGGTCTCTGCGTTCGCGCGCCTCATATTTAAGCGCTCCTTGTGCGCGGCCGTATACAACGCGCTGGACTTAAATATTTTTTCGCCCTTTTTCATCGATCCGGAATTTCAGGGCTGGACATGGTTCTGCAGCACCGCAGTCGTGCGCAAACAGGGTGCCTTTGCAGGGACCCTGATGTGAGAAATGCGGGATCTGAAGCTCAAGGGCGGCAGGCGCCCGCGTTGCGGGACTGACCGAAGACATGCTCTCGAACGCAAAAGGCCGGTCCCGCAGGACCGGCCTTCCCTTTCTCACGTCCTGAAGGAATCAGTAACGGTAATGCTCCGGCTTGAACGGACCCTCGGGTGTCACGCCGATATAGGCTGCCTGTTCGGCATTCAGCTTGGTCAGCTTCACACCGATTCGGTCGAGATGCAGCCGCGCGACCTTCTCGTCCAGGTGCTTGGGCAGGATGTAGACGCCGTTGTCGTACTGCTCGCCCTTGGTCCAAAGCTCGATCTGCGCCAGAACCTGATTGGTGAACGATGCCGACATCACGAAGGACGGGTGCCCGGTGGCGTTACCGAGGTTGAGCAGACGTCCCTCGGACAGCAAGATGATGCGGTGCCCGTTGGGCATCTCGATCATGTCCACCTGTTCCTTGATGTTCGTCCACTTGTGGTTCTTGAGCGCAGCCACCTGGATCTCGTTGTCGAAATGGCCGATATTGCCGACGATTGCCATGTCCTTCATCTCGCGGATATGCTCGATGCGGATCACGTCCTTGTTGCCGGTGGTGGTGATGAAGATGTCGGCCGAGGAAATCACATCCTCCAGCAACACAACCTCGAAACCGTCCATCGCTGCCTGAAGCGCACAGATCGGGTCGACCTCGGTCACCTTGACCCGCGCTCCGGCGCCTTTCAGCGACGCGGCAGAGCCCTTGCCCACATCGCCGTAACCCATGACGACGGCCACCTTGCCGGCCATCATCGTGTCGGTGGCGCGGCGGATGCCGTCGACCAGCGATTCCTTGCAGCCATACTTGTTGTCGAATTTCGACTTGGTGACGGAATCGTTCACGTTGATCGCGGGGAAAGGCAGCAGGCCCTTCTTCTGCAGATCATAAAGGCGGTGCACGCCGGTCGTGGTCTCTTCCGAAACACCCTTGATCGCTTCGCGGGTCTTGGTGAACCAGCCCGGGCTTTCCTTCATGCGCTTCTTGATCTGGGCAAAGATCGCCTCTTCCTCTTCCGAGGTCGGAACTTCGATCAGATCCGTCTCGCCCGCCTCGACCCGTGCGCCCAGCAGGACGTAAAGCGTCGCATCGCCGCCATCGTCGAGGATCATGTTCGCGCCCTCGGCGAACTGGAACGACCGGTCGAGGTAGTCCCAGTGCTCGACGAGGGTCTGGCCCTTGATCGCAAAGACCGGCGTGCCGCCTTCAGCGATCGCCGCGGCCGCATGGTCCTGGGTCGAAAAGATGTTGCAGGACGCCCAGCGCACATCGGCGCCCAGCGCCACGAGCGTCTCGATCAGTACGGCGGTCTGGATGGTCATGTGCAGCGACCCGACGATGCGCGCACCGGTCAATGGCTTGCTCTCGCCATATTCGCTGCGCAGCGCCATGAGGCCCGGCATCTCGGTCTCCGCGATGTCCAGTTCCTTGCGGCCATATGCGGCAAGCGCAATGTCCTTTACGATGTAGTCATTCGCCATTCCGGCACTCCAATATATATATCTTTCGTTGCGTCGGGACGTAGCATCCCTTCATTTGTGTCGCAACGTAGATCAGAATCAGCTTAACCAAAGGTCTGCGCCGAAAGACTTATGCCGGCTCAGGATTTCGAGACTGTGATGCAGGATCCTCCCCGCAACGTATACGGCGTCTACTGCGTGCCGGAAGGTCTCGAAGACCGTCCCGCTGCCCGCGCGGTTCTGTCCGGATTGCCCTATGAGCCAAAGACCCTGCGCTTCATGCGCGCGCATGCCGGGGGCGGCGACATCATCCATGCCGGCGCCTTTTTCGGCGACTTCATACCCGCCCTCTCCACGGCTCTCGCGCTCGATGCCCGGCTCTGGGCCTTCGAGCCCAACCCCACGAATTTCGCCGCCGCCCAAGGGACGGTCGCGCTGAACGGGTTGTCCAATGTCACGCTGCTGAACGCCGCCCTGTCGAATTCGGCCGGGCACCTGCACTTTCGTACCCGCGAAGAGAGTGGCAGAGCGCTCGGCGGTCTGTCGCATTTCGTGGCGGGCGGTGGCGCCGGGGTCGAACAGGTCGACGCCTGCATGCTCGACTATACCGTCCCGCTCGAGCGCCCGGTATCGCTGCTCCAGCTCGATGTCGAGGGCCATGAAAAGCAGGCGCTCCGGGGCGCTTACCACATCGTGCACCGCTGGAAACCGATCCTGATCCTCGAACGTCTCGGACAGGCGCAATGGATCAGCCACACCTTTCGCGGACTCGGTTACCGCAAGATCGGCAAGTTGCATGGCAACTTCGTCTATGCGACGTCAGAGATTACACTCTGACCACGGATGAGTCTCTGGATCATGCCTAAACAGCCCCGCGCCTGGCAGCGCATGCTTTCCGGCCGCCGCCTCGACCTGCTCGACCCCACCCCAGTGGATATCGAGATCGAGGATATCGCCCATGGCCTCGCCTTCGTCGCCCGTTGGAACGGGCAGACCCGCGGCGACCATGCCTATTCCGTCGCCGAACATTCCCTGCTGGTCGAGGCGCTCTATTCCCGGCTCTGGCCCGACGCGCCGGTCAGATGGCAGCTGGCCGCGCTGCTGCATGACGCCCCGGAATACGTGATCGGCGACATGATCTCTCCGGTCAAGGCCGCGGTCGGTCCGGATTACGGCGCGCTCGATGACCGGCTCACGGCGGCGATCCACATCCGCTTCGGCCTTCCGGCGGCGATCCCCGTCTCGGTCAAGAAACAGATCAAGCGCGCCGACAAGGTCAGCGCCTGGATGGAGGCGACCCAGATCGCAGGCTTTTCGGAAGTGGAGGCGGACCGCTTCTTCGGCCATCCGGACGCAAACCTGATCGCGGGGCTCGACATTCACCTCCGCCCCGCCCCCGAAGTGCGGCGCGACTTCACCCGGCGCCATGCAGCGCTGATGGAGCGGCTCTGATGTTCACCATCCGCCCCGCAGGCAGTCTCGATGCCCGCGACATGGCGGTCCTTCTGAACCAGATCATCCGCAAAGGCGGCACCACCGCGATCTCGCAGAGCGTGACGGCTGCAGACCTGTCGGACTGGATGCTCTCGGCGCCCGACCGTTCGGCCTGGCATGTTGCCGAGGATGAGGGTGGCCGCATCCTTGGCTTCCAGTATGTAGAACCGCATCCCGGACTTCCGCCCGACACCTGCGATATCGCCTCCTACGTCCTGCCGGGTGAAACCGGCATCGGCATCGGTTCCGCCCTCTTCAAGGCAACGGCCGCCGCCGCCCGCACCTTGGGATATACCGCCATCATCGCCGTCATAAGAACAGACAATACCGGCGGCCTCGCCTATTATCAAAGCCGGGGATTCGAGGACTGGAAGACCTGGGCCGACGCGCCCATCGCCCCCCGGGTGATGAAACGCTTCGCTTTGTGACAACCCGACAAAGCACCACAGCCTGAGACCGAGTCGCGGCTCTCCCATTCATCTTGCCCGAAAAACTCCCGCCGGAGGCTCCCGCCACCGCCACAAGGCATCACGTCAGGAAAAAGGCTCTAACGCGGCGACCGTTTCGCCAGGATCCGCTGCAGCGTCCGCCGGTGCATGTTCAGCCGCCGGGCGGTCTCGGACACGTTGCGGTCGCAGAGTTCATAAACCCTCTGGATATGCTCCCAGCGCACGCGGTCCGCAGACATCGGATTCTCGGGCGGCGGCGGCAGGTCGTCGGTCTTGGCGAGAAGCGCATTTGTGATGTCGGTCGCATCGGCAGGTTTGGACAGGTAATCCGTCGCCCCGATCTTCACCGCCGCGACAGCAGTTGCGATGGCGCCGTAACCCGTCAGCACGACGACGCGGCAATCGGGCCGCTTCTCGCGCAGCACCTCCACGATGTCGAGCCCGTTGCCGTCCTCGAGCCGCAGATCCACCACGGCATAGGCCGGAGGGCGCGCGGTCGCGATCGCCGATCCTGCAGCGACGGAACCGGCCATCTCCACCTCGAATCCGCGCTTCTCCATGGCCTTCGCGAGACGACGCAGAAAGGGGTCGTCGTCATCCACAAGAAGCAGAGTCCGATCCTCGCCCAATTCATCCACTCCGCGTTCTGCTGCCACTTCCGATCCTCCAGACATCACTTGTCTGGACTGTCACTTAGCCTGCGACACTGGGAGGGTCAAACTTTCCTGAAAACTCAGAGTTTTCCGACGAAGCAGCTGACCCTGTCCGCCACCTGATCCGGCGTCAGGTCGTTGCGGAAATACTCGACGAATCCCTGCTCGGGAAGGACGAGATAAGTGAAGGTCGAATGATCCACGAGGTAGTAGTCGTCGCCGGTATTCTGCGCCTTGTAATAGGTGCGGTAGGCGTCGCTCGCGGCCTTGACCTGCTCGGCGCTGCCGGTCAGTCCGATCATCCGCTCGTGCATGCTGTCCGCATAGGCGCCCACGACCTCGGGCGTGTCGCGTGCGGGATCGACCGTGATGAAGATCGGCGTCACGTCTTCGCCGCGTTCTTCAAGGATATCAACCGCTTCAGCGTTTCTTGCCGTGTCGATCGGGCAGACGTCCGGGCAGAAGGTATAGCCGAAATAGACCAGTGAAGGCTTGGTGATCACGTCCTCGTTGGTGACCGTCTCGCCATCGCCGTTGACCAATGTGAAATCCCCGCCGATCGTGTCGGACCCTCCCGCGATCTGCGAGGCGCGGCATTCGGCAAAGACATCGTCGCTGCCGCGGGGAACGGCGACATACCAGATTGCGGCCGCCAGCGCGACGATTGCGGTACCTGCGGAAAGGACGGCGATACGACTCATTTCAGACTTCCTCATAGTTGCGGGGGGCGTTGCCTAACCGACCCGCGACACCTAACAATTGCTCTCAGCTGCGCAAGGGAGCACGCATGTCGTCGAGCGAAATCGGACTGATGGGAGAACATAACCGCAGCAACTGGATCCGCCTGCGGACCATCATCCTGCTGCGCTGGTTCGCCATCGTCGGCCAGCTCGCCGCGCTCACGGTCGCCCAGTGGATGTTCAACCTCCAGCTCGAACTGGGCCTGTGTTACCTTGCGGTCGGTGTCTCCGTCATAGGCAATATGGTCGCAATCTTCGTCTTTCCGGAAAACAAGCGTCTTTCGGAATCCGAGAACCTTCTGATGGTGATGTTCGACCTGCTGCAGTTGTGCTTTCTGCTTTACCTCAACGGGGGCCTGCACAACCCGTTCGCGCTTCTGGTTCTTGGACCGGTCACAGTCTCGGCCGCCGTGCTCACGCTGCGCTCGACAGTACTACTGGGCGGCACGGCGTTTGCCCTGATCACCGCGCTGGTGGTCTGGCACATCCCCCTGCACACGGCCGAGGGCGAGGTGCTGCGCCTGCCCGATATCTTCATCTTCGGCCAGTGGGCGGCGATCAGCATCGCCCTGATCTTCATCTCGATCTATGCCCGACGGATCACGACCGAGATGCATTCGATGTCCGACGCGTTGGCGGCGACCCACATGGCTCTGGCGCGGGCGCAGAAGCTCAACGATCTGGGCGGCGTGATCGCTGCCACGGCGCATGAGCTCGGCACTCCTCTGGCGACGATCAAGCTCACCTCCTCGGAACTCATCGAGGAACTGGACGACCGTCCCGACCTTCAGGACGACGCACGCCTGATCCGGGAACAGGCCGACCGCTGCCGCGACATCCTGCGCTCCATGGGTCGGGTCGGCAAGGACGACCTGCACATGCGTCAGGCGCCCCTGGTCGAGGTCATCCGCGAGGCCGCTGAACCACATCAGGGCCGCGGCAAGGACATTCATATCGAAGAGGGTCCCGGCGCTGGCGGCGCCTTCGCACAGCCCCAGATCCTGCGCCGTCCCGAGGTCATTCACGGGTTGCGCAACCTCGTACAGAATGCCGTCGATTTTGCCCGCGCCAACATCTGGATCGAAGCCATCTGGACCGACGCTTACGTGTCGATCCGGATCGTCGACGACGGGCAGGGCTTTCCGCCGCATCTGATCGGCCGGATCGGCGATCCCTTCGTGCGCCAGCGCCGGACTGCCGCGGACCGTCGATCACGCCCTGAATACGAAGGCATGGGCCTTGGTCTCTTCATTGCCAAGACCCTGCTGGAACGCACCGGCGCCGAGCTGAGCTTCGCCAACGGATCAGATCCTTTCCTGCCCTCGACCGAGCGCGGGGAGCGTCGCGGCGCCATCGTCGAAGTCGTCTGGCCGCGGGCCAAGATCGTCTCCGAAGCCGGGAAAAGAGGCGTTGCGATCGGCGAAAATCAACCACTCGAAATTTAACACTGCATCCCCAAACACGGTTAACATCTTCTTAACCGACGTTCCGCAAGCTGCATTCCGCTCATGCTGCCATGTCTGGAGACGAGTTTGGATTTTATTATAGCAATTTCAATTGGTTGTGGCTCTGGATTGGCCGCAATTCTCGGTTCTTGGATGCTGTTCCGCCGCAATTCGGGCTCTGGCACCCTGCCCAAAACCGCCAGAACCGAAGACCGAATCGTGTTCCTGCTGCGCGAAGGAAAGCTCTTCAACGTGAGCAACGCCGCGCATCAGCTTCTTGACGGCATGAGGTTCGAGGATGTCGGATGGGATCAGATCCGTGAAATCTTTGAACCGATCTTTCCGGACCTGCCCCGGCTCGAACCCCGGACCAGCCTGTCCTTCAAGGCTGATGATCTGCCCGACACGCTGCTCACGATCGAGCCGGGCTCGGACAGTCTGCGGATCGAACTGACCGGGCGCGCGCCTTCGGCTGCCGAAAAGGTACTGTTCATCCTGCAAAGCGCCGAGCTCGACATGCTGCGCGTCGCCATGGCCTCCATTCCGAGCCCGCTCTGGGAAAGCGATGAAAATGGCCACGTGATCTGGGCTAACGCCGCCTACCGGGACCTTTGCGACAGGATCAGCCCGGAAAACCCCGATGCCCCTTTGTTCGACATCATCATGCCTGTCGGAAACGACCCGGTCCGGCTGCGCACGAGCTTCAAGAACACGGACAACCGGGGTCCCTTCTGGTACGAAATCACCTCGCGCCAGTCGAACGGGACCTGGTTGCACCACGCGATAGACGTCGACGCCGTGGTCAAGGCGGAAACGGCGCAGCGCAACTTCGTGCAGACCCTCACGAAGACCTTCGCCCACCTTCCCATCGGCCTCGCTGTGTTTGACCGCAACCGCCAGCTCGCCCTCTTCAATCCCGCGCTGATCGATCTGACTTCGCTGCCGGCGGATTTCCTCAGCGGACGGCCGAACCTGCTCTCCTTCTTTGATCACATGCGCGAAAACCGCATGATGCCCGAGCCCAAGAACTATTTCGGCTGGCGTGAGCAGATGGCCGAACTGGTCGCCGCCGCCTCCGATGACCGTTATTCAGAGACATGGTCGCTGCCCTCCGGGCTGACCTACAAGATCACCGGGCGCCCCCATCCCGACGGCGCCATCGCCTTCCTGATCGAGGATATCAGCGCCGAAATCTCGCTTACGCGCCGGTTTCGGGCCGAGATGGAGCTGAGCCAGTCGGTCCTGGACGCGATGGAGGATTCCATCGCCGTGTTCTCGCATCTCGGGGTGCTGACCTTCTGCAACACCGCCTACCGCGACCTCTGGAAGACCGATCCCGATAGCAGTTTCGCCGAAATGACCGTGCTCGAATCGACGCGGCACTGGCAAGCGTCCTGTGAGCCCAGCCCGATCTGGAGCGACCTGCGCGATTTTGTCCTCGAAGGTCAGGACCGCGCGGCCTGGGACGCCGAACTGACCCTGCGCAGCGGCCTGCAGCTGGACTGCCGGATCGAGCCTGTTGCGGGCGGCGCCACGATGGTGTGCTTTTCCCGCGCCGCGCCGAGGATCATGCCCAAGATCCATGCCCTGCGTCTTACCAGCGAGGGCTGAACCGGGTTGCAGCGCCCGACAGGGCAGGTAAAGCTGCCGGACATGACCCAAGCCCAGATTCCGACCCGCTCCCCCTCCCTTCCCGGCCGTTTCAGACACACAATCCGCGCAATCCGGGCCGTGGCGCGGGTCCGGAAATGACCGCCGCCTTTCTGGCCGCGGCTGGATGGGCCGACGCCGGTTCCGCGTCCCTTGCCGGAGATGCCTCGGCCCGTCGCTACACCCGGCTGAAACAGAACGGCGCGACGGCGATTCTCATGCAGGATGCCGAAGGCGATATCGCCTTGTTCGCCCGCCTGTCGCGCCATCTGACCGGACTGAAGCTCAGCGCACCGCGGATCCTTGCCGAGGACTCGGATGAAGGTCTTCTGCTGATCGAGGATCTTGGCGATGCCCTGTTCGCCCGACTGACGGAAGCCGATCCGGCGCAGGAGACCGCGCTCTACCTCGCCGCCACCGATGCGCTGCTGGAGCTGCACCGTCATGCCCCACCGGTGCTCGACAAGGCCACGCCAGCAAAGCTTGCCCAGATGACGGAAATGACCTTCGACTACTATGTCGCAAAGGCCGCCAACATACCCGAACCACAAGCGCAGGCGCACTGCCGGGATGCGATGGAGGCAGCGCTCTCCACCCATGCGGCCGATACCGATGTGATGATCCTGCGCGACTATCACGCCGAAAACCTGCTCTGGCTGCCCGATCGCACCGGCCCCGCCCGTACCGGACTGCTCGACTTTCAGGACGCGCTGCAGGGTCACCGCGCCTACGACCTCGCCTCGCTTCTGACCGATGTGCGCCGTGATGTCTCGCCCGTGACCGCAGAGGCCGTGATCGCGCATTACGTCGCGCGGAGCGGCCTGCCTGATACTCAATTCCGCGCGTCGCTCGCCGTGCTCGGCGCGCAACGCAACCTGCGCATTCTCGGTGTCTTTGCTCGGCTCGCCGCGAACGGGAAGCCGCGTTATCTCGACTTCATGCACCGCGTCTGGCGCCACCTGCAGGCGGATCTTGCGCATCCCGCCCTGTCGCAGGTCGCCGCGGTTCTGAACCCGGTCCTGCCGCCGCCGGATCCACGCCTCCTCGACCGCTTGAGGATCACATGCCCGATTCCATAATGCTCTTCGCGGCCGGTTTCGGAACCCGCATGGGCACGCTCACCCGGGATGTCCCAAAACCGCTGATTCCGGTCGGCGGCCGCCCGCTGATCGACCACGCTCTGGACATCGTCGACGCGCACGGCCCGCTGCGCCGCGTCGTGAACACGCATTATCGCGCCGATCAGATGGAAGCGTATCTCGCCGACAGGAACGTCACTCTTTCGCCCGAACAGCCCCGGATCCTGGATACCGGCGGCGGGTTGCGCGCCGCGTTGCCGCTGCTGGGCCCGGAGCCTGTCTTTACCCTCAACACCGACGCCGTCTGGTCCGGGCCCAACCCGCTCGATCTGCTCGCCGCCAGTTGGGAGCCCGAGCGGATGGATGCCCTGCTGCTCTGCGTGCCTCTTTCGCGCGCTCTGGGTCGCAAGGGTGCCGGCGATTTCACACTGGATCAGGGGCAACTGCTTCGTGGCGGCGACCTCGTCTATACCGGGGCACAGATCCTGCGCACCGACGATCTGGCAGAGATCCCCGAAACCGCCTTTTCGCTCAACCTGCTCTGGAACCGGATGGACGCGCGCGGGCGTCTCTTTGGCCTGACCTATCCCGGAACATGGTGCGATGTCGGCCATCCCGAGGGGATCGCTCTCGCCGAGACGCTTTTGCCCGATGTTTGAAACCGACCCAATTCCGCGCCTGTTCGGCCTCGCACCCGGCATCGACTTCCCGCAGGCGCTGGTCGCGGGTCTGCGCGCCCGGTTGAGCGGCCAGCCCCCCGAAGCGATGGCCCGGGTCGAGCTGATCGTGAACACGAGCCGCATGAAGCGGCGTCTGCGCGACATCTTCGATGCCGGGCCACCCAGTTTTCTGCCGCGCATCCGACTGCTCACCGACCTCTCCGCGCCCGACCTGCTCCTGCCCGAACCGGTTCCGCCCCTGCGGCGGCGCCTTGAACTCGTGCAGCTCGTCTCGACCCTGCTCGATCGTCAGCCCGACCTCGCCCCGCGCGCCGCGCTCTATGATCTGGCTGACAGCCTTGCCGGGCTGATGGACGAGATGCAGATCGAGAACGTACCGCCCGAGCGGATCGCGTCGCTCGACGTGTCCGACCAGTCCGGCCACTGGGAACGCGCGCTGACCTTTCTGCGCATCGTTCAGGGCTTCTTCGATACCTCCGAAGAGGCGCCCGATGCCGGTGCCTTGCAGCGGATCGCGGTCGAGCAGCGGCTTCAGCTCTGGGAGCAGGCGCCCCCGACGCATCCGGTGATCATCGCCGGGTCGACCGGCTCACGCGGCACCACCGTGCAGCTCATCCGGGCCGTCGCCCGTCTGCCGCAAGGCGCCGTGGTCCTGCCCGGCTTCGATTTCGACATGCCGAATGAAGTCTGGGCGCAGCTGAGCGACAGCCTGACGGGCGAAGATCACCCGCAATTCCGCTTTGCCGCGCTCCTGTCCGCTCTGGATATGGGTCCGGACGAGATCCGCCGCTGGAGCGACACGAAACCGCCGGGTGAAGCACGCAACCGGTTGATATCACTCGCCTTGCGTCCCGCGCCCGTCACCAGCCAGTGGCTGACCGAAGGACCGGACCTCCCGCCGCTCGACACCGCCACGCGGGACCTGACCCTTGTCGAGGCACCTTCGTCGCGCGACGAGGCGCTGGCCATCGCCCTGCGTCTGAGGCAGGCGGCCGAGGACGGACAGACCGCCGCTCTGATCACGCCCGACAGGATGCTCTCGCGACAGGTCACCGCCGCGCTCGACCGCTGGAACATCCTGCCCGACGATTCCGCCGGTATCCCGGCGCAACTCAGCCCGCCGGGCCGCTTCCTGCGCCATGTCGCGGCCCTGTTCCAGCAGGATCTTACGGCCGAGGCGCTGCTGACCCTGCTCAAGCATCCCCTCACCCATACCGGCGCCTGGCGCAACGACCACATGCGCCGCACCCGCGATCTGGAACTGCACATCCGCCGCAAGGGCATGCCCTATCCGTCCGCCGAAGAGCTGACCGAATGGGGCGAGAAGACCGAGAACAGCGCCTGGATCGACTGGATCGTCGCCACCTTCACCGCCCCGCCAGAGCGTCAGAAGCTCTCCCTGTCCGACTGGCTGGAACGGCACATGACCCGGGCCCGGGCCATCGCCGGCGGGTCCGCCAGCGAGGATGCGTCCGAACTGTGGGCCAAAGAAGCCGGACGCAAGGTGGAAGAGATCGTTGCAGACCTGCGCGCCGAGGCCGGATATGGCGGCACGATGGATGCCCGCGACTACGGCGACCTGTTCGGCGCGATCCTGTCGCGCGGCGAGGTACGCAACCCCGACACGCCGCATCCCCATATCCGCATCTGGGGCACGATCGAGGCGCGCGTGATGGGGGCCGACCTGCTGATCCTTGGCGGGCTCAACGAGGGTAGCTGGCCCGAAATGCCCGGCGCCGATCCCTGGCTGAACCGCAAATTGCGCCATGATGCAGGTCTGTTGCTGCCCGAACGGCGCATCGGCCTTTCCGCGCATGATTTCCAGCAGGCCGTCGCCGCGCCCGAAGTCTGGCTGACCCGGTCCGTCAAATCCGACGATGCCGAAACCGTGCCGAGCCGCTGGATCAATCGCCTGATGAACCTGATGCGCGGCCTGCCCGATCGTCATGGCCCCGACGCGCTCAAGGCGATGATGCATCGCGGCGATCACTGGCTCGCCCTCGCCCGCGCGGTCGAAACTCCCGAAGCCGCGCCTCCCGCCACACGCCCCTCACCTGTCCCGCCGGTCGCGACGCGCCCCTCGCAGCTTTCGGTGACCGAGATCAAGCGTCTGATCCGCGATCCTTACGCGATCTACGCGCGCCATATCCTGAAACTGTCGCCGCTCAATCCGGTGCAGCGCGCGCCCGATGCGCTGATGCGCGGCATCGTGGTGCACGAGGTGATGGAACAGTTCATCCGCGACGTGATCGACGACCCCGCCCGTCTGACCCCTGCGCATCTGCTGCAGCTCAGCGAGCAGATCATCGCGCGCGACATCCCCTTTCCGACCATGCGCCACCTCTGGCAGTCCCGCGTCGCGCGGATCAGCGACTGGTTCGTGACCACCGAGGCCGAGCGCCTGAACCGCGCATCACCGCACCCGACGCGGATCGAGATCAAGGGCCGTGCGCCCCTGTCCGGTCTCGACTTCGCGCTGGTGGGAAAGGCCGACCGCATCGACCTCGATGCTCAGGGCAACGCCCATATCTACGACTACAAGACCGGCAGCGCCCCCGGAAAATCCGAGCAGAAGTTCTTCGACAAGCAGCTCCTGCTCGAGGCGGCGATGGTCGAGAACCAGGCCTTCGACTCGCTCGGCGCGCGCCACGCGATCCGGGCCAGCTATATCGCGCTTGGTCCCAATCCGGCCGAGGTGGAGGCGCCTTTGGACGAAACGCCCGCCGCCCAGGTCTGGACCGAATTCCGGACGCTGATCGAGGCCTATTTCGACCCGAACAAAGGCTATACGGCCCGCCGCGCGATGCTGAAGGAGGGCGATGTGTCCGATTATGACCAGCTTGCACGCTTTGGCGAATGGGACACGTCCGCAGAGGCCGAGCCCGAGGTGATGGAATGACCCGCGACGCCGCCAGCGAACGTCAGGTGCTTGCCGCGAGCCCCGATCTGTCCACATGGCTCTCGGCGAATGCCGGCTCGGGCAAGACCCGCGTGCTGACCGATCGCGTCGCGCGGCTGCTTCTGGGGGACGTGCTGCCGGAGCATATCCTGTGCCTCACCTATACCAAGGCTGCCGCGACCGAGATGCAGAATCGTCTTTTTCGACGTCTCGGCACCTGGGCGATGCTGCCCGACAAGGATCTGCGCGCCGAACTTCTGCAACTCGGGATCGACAAGGGCGCCGACGGCGCGTTCCTGCAAAAGGCCCGCACCCTGTTCGCCCGCGCGATCGAGACGCCGGGTGGTCTGCGGATTCAGACCATCCACTCGTTCTGTGCGGCCCTCCTGCGCCGCTTCCCGCTCGAGGCACAGGTCTCGCCCCAGTTCCAGGAAATGGAGGACCGCGCCGCCGACCTGCTGCGCACCGACATCCTCGACAGGTTCTCGGACGGCCCCGAGGCGCCTCTGGTGGCGGGGCTCGCGCAATACCTCACCACAGACGAGCCCGAGGCGCTGCTGCGCGACATCGTCCGCCAGCCCGAGGCATTCCTGCCGCCGCGCGACGACGCGACGATCCGCGCGCTCTACGAACTGGAGCCGGATGCGGACGCAGATAGCTTGCTGGCGCAGGTGTTTCTGGGCGGTGAGATACCCTTTCTCGCCGAATTGGTGACGCTTCTGGCCGCCAGCGGGACAAATGATCAGAAAACAGCGGGCAAGTTGGGCGGCGTCACCGCGCCCGACATGGATGGGCTCGCAGCACTCGAAGATGCCTTCCTGGTCAAGTCCGGCGAAAATGCAGGCAAGGTCAGTTCGCGCGCCGTCACCAAGGGCATCCGCACGGGCCCCTTGGGTCCACGGCTCGAGGATCTCATGTCGCGGGTCGAACTCGCGCGCAACACGCGTCTCTGCCTGCTCGCCGCGGATCGCGACATCGCCCTCCACCGCTTTGCCCAGGCATTCCTTCCGGCCTATACGGCGGAAAAGCAGCGGCGCGGCTGGCTCGATTTCGACGACCTGATCGACAAGGCCCGGGCGCTGCTCTCCGATCCGCGCGTCGCGCAATGGGTGCTCTACCGGCTCGACGGCGGCATCGACCACATCCTGGTGGATGAGGCGCAGGACACCTCCCCCGCGCAATGGCAGGTGATCGAACGGCTGGCGCAGGAATTCACCTCCGGTGACGGCGCGCGCGCCGAGGTCAACCGCACGATCTTTGTCGTGGGGGACAAGAAGCAGTCGATCTATTCCTTCCAGGGTGCCGATCCGCGTGAATTCGACCGCATGCGCGATGATTTTGCCGAGCGTCTGTCGACCACCGGCACGCCGCTCAACGATCTTACGCTGGATTACAGCTTCCGCTCCGCCGAACCGATCCTGCGTCTGGTCGACAACACCTTCGTCGGAGCCGAGGCTGCGGGCTTCTCCGCCGCCCAGAACCACCTCGCTTTCAAGGAACACATGCCTGGTCGCGTCGACCTCTGGCCGCATGTCCCCAAGACCGAGGAGGACAAGGATGGCGACTGGTTCAACCCCGTCGATCAGGTCGGCCAGCGCCACCACACCGTCATCCTCGCCCAGCGCATCGCCCGCTTCATGCGCCAGACCATCGATGCCGGCACGCCGCTGCCCGTCGAGATCGGCCATACCGGCCAATACGAGGCCCGCCCGGTCCATGCCGGCGATTTCCTGATCCTCGTGCGCGGGCGCTCTCGTCTGTTCACCGAGATCATCCGAGCCTGCAAGCAGGAAGGCCTGCCCATCGCCGGTGCCGACCGGCTCAAGGTCATGGCCGAACTCGCCGTGCGCGACCTCGGGGCACTGCTCTCCTTTCTCGCCACGCCCGAGGATGACCTGTCGCTCGCCACAGCCTTGCGTTCTCCGCTGTTCGGGCTGAACGAAAAGCAGCTTTTCAACCTTGCACAGGGTCGAAAGGGCTATCTCTGGACCGCTTTGCGCGACCGCACCGCCGATCATCCCAAGGTCATGGAGATCCTGTCCGACCTGATGGCGCAGACCGATTTCCTGCGCCCCTACGATCTCATCGAACGCATCCTGACGCGCCATCGCGGCCGCAAGCTCCTGCTGGGGCGCCTTGGCGACGAGGCCGAGGATGGCATCAACGCCCTGCTGCAACAGGCGCTGGCCTTCGAGCAGAACGCGATCCCCTCGCTCACCGGGTTCCTCACCTGGATGCAGACCGACGACCTCACCATCAAGCGCGCCGCCGACAGTGCCGGGGGCCGCGTGCGGGTCATGACAGTGCACGGCGCCAAGGGGCTGGAAGCGCCGATCGTGATCCTGCCGGACTGTGCCCAGCCGCAGACCGCCCTGCGCGACGCACTTCTGAAACAGAACGACACGGTGCTGTGGAAACAATCCTCGGACCAGATGCCCCCGGCCCAGACCGCCGCGCAAGAGAGTGCAAAAGAGGCGCAGGCCCGCGAACGGGACAGGCTGCTCTATGTCGCACTGACGCGGGCGGAAAAGTGGCTGATCGTGGCTGCCGCGGGTGACCTCGGGAAGAACGGCGAATCCTGGTATGATCGGGTAAAACAGGGACTCGACCGGTCCGGTGCGACGCCGCAAGCCTACGATTTCGGCGATCTCGGCGCGGGTGACGGTGTGCAGCTTGGCGAAACCGACCTCTCCGGCCTGACGCTGACCCACCCGGAAAGGGTGGTCCCGCTGACCCCGGACCTGTCCGACCGGTTTCTTTCCCCTGCCCCCGTCCCGACGCCCCTGCCCGAAGCGCTTAGCCCCTCCGACCTCGGCGGTGCCAAGGCTCTGCCCGGCGCCGATGGCGATACGAGCGACATCGCCTTGGCCCGGGGTGACCGGATGCACGGCCTTCTCGAACGCCTCGCGCCGCTCTCTCCCGTCGACCGCGCTGCGATGGCGACCCGCTGGGCCGGACCCGACCCTGCGCCCGACACGCTCGCCCTGCTCGCCGAGGCTCAGGCGCTTCTCGAGAACGCTGCGCTCGCGCCGCTTTTCGCCGAAGGCACGCTCGCCGAAGTGACCCTGACAGCGGATGTGCCGCCCCTTGGCCGGTTGCACGGCGTCATCGACCGGCTGATCGTCACGTCGCAAAAGGTCACGGCCGCGGATTTCAAGACCAATCGCACCGTGCCGGACTCTCCCGAGGCCTGCCCCGATGGCCTGCTGCGCCAGATGGGAGCCTATGCCGCGATGCTGCGCGTCCTCTATCCCGACAGAGAGGTCGAGGTCGGCCTGCTCTGGACCCGCACCGCCCACTACATGCCGCTTCCGCACGACCTCGTGACACAAGCTCTGGAACGGGCAGGCACACCTTGACGTGCCCCGGGCGGGTCCATACGTTCTGCCTCCAAGGACACAAGTCACACCCCACTTATCAGGAGAGACTCACATGGCTACCGTTGCCGTAACCGATGCCACCTTTGACGACGTGGTAAGAGGCTCCGACGTTCCCGTCGTGGTCGATTTCTGGGCCGAATGGTGCGGTCCGTGCAAGCAGATCGGCCCGGCTCTCGAGGATCTCGCCGCCGAATATGGTGACAAGATCAAGATCGCGAAGGTCGATGTCGATTCGAACCCGAACACCGCCGCCGCGATGGGCGTGCGTGGCATCCCCGCACTGTTCATCTTCAAGGACGGCCAAGTGGTTTCGAACCGTGCCGGCGCAGCTCCCAAGGCTGCGCTGAAAAGCTGGATCGACGGATCGATCTGATCCCCGGATCCCGGCTTACCTCGAAACGGCTCCGCTTCGGCGGGGCCGTTTTTTTTAAGTCAGCCAGATGCGGCGCTTGCAAGACGTTTCAAACCTTTTAGCCAACGCGCAACGTGGCGACGGGACACCAGCTTCAACTTCCAGCCTTCCGGCGGCAGAGCCGCCTCTTGGGAGAGAACCGTCCAGAGGTGCAAAAGCTGCGCAATTTCATGAATTTGCATATCTTCGACCTGCAATCTACAGATCTCTTGGCTCACGCCTGCGCTTGCACCGCGAAAGCCCCACCCCCATATGCGGCGAGACACGAAAGGACGAAACATGGCAGATAACGACTTTCCCGGATGGCATGGGACCACGATCATCGGTGTGCGCAAGGGCGGACGCGTGGTGATTGCGGGGGATGGCCAGGTGAGCCTGGGCCAGACGGTGATCAAGGGAACCGCGCGCAAGGTGCGCCGCCTGTCGCCCGGCGGCTACGATGTGGTCTGCGGCTTTGCAGGTTCGACGGCCGACGCCTTCACCCTGCTCGAGCGGCTCGAGGCTAAGCTCGAGGCGACCCCGGGACAGCTGCAGCGCGCCAGTGTCGAGCTCGCCAAGGATTGGCGGACGGACAAGTACCTCCAGAAGCTCGAGGCGATGCTGATCGTGACGGACGGCACCGACCTGCTCATCATCACCGGTGCGGGCGACGTCCTGGAGCCCGAAGACAACGTGACCGCCATCGGTTCGGGCGGCAATTACGCGCTCGCGGCAGCCCGCGCCCTGATGGACAGCGACAAGGATGCCGAAGAGATCGCGCGCCGCGCGATGGCGATCGCCTCAGATATCTGCGTCTACACCAATGGAAATCTGACGGTGGAAAGCATCGGCGCCTAGAAAAGTTTCGCAGAAACTTTTGACAAATTTCTTTGAAAGAAATTTGCGCCTCACCATCGTCGCGAAAGGACACCCCATGACAGATCTCACCCCGCGCGAAATCGTCTCGGAACTCGACCGGTTCATCATCGGCCAGTCCGACGCCAAGCGCGCCGTCGCCGTCGCATTGCGCAGCCGCTGGCGCCGCAAGCATCTCACCGATGACCTGCGCGACGAAGTCTACCCCAAGAACATCCTGATGATCGGGCCGACCGGCGTCGGCAAGACGGAGATCTCGCGCCGCCTCGCCAAGCTCGCGCGTGCACCCTTCATCAAGGTCGAGGCCACGAAATTCACCGAAGTCGGCTATGTCGGCCGAGACGTCGAACAGATCATCCGCGACCTCGTCGACGCCTCCATCGCCCTCACCCGCGAGAGCATGCGCGAAGACGTGAAGGCCTCGGCTCACCAGGCCGCAGAGGACCGCGTGATCGCGGCCATCGCGGGCGAGGATGCGCGAGAAGGCACACGCGAGATGTTCCGCAAGAAACTCAAGGCCGGAGAGCTCGACGACACGATGATCGAGCTCGACGTCGCCGAAACTGCGAGCCCCTTTCCCCAGATGGACATCCCCGGCCAACCCGGCGCGGGCATGATGAATCTGGGCGACATCTTCGGCAAGGCCTTCGGCCAGCGGACCACCCGCAAGCGCCTGAGCGTCGCGCAGAGCTACGAATTGTTGATTTCCGAGGAAGCCGACAAGCTGCTGGATGACGAAGCGGTCAAGACGACCGCGCTGGAAGAAGTGGCACAGAACGGCATCGTCTTTCTCGACGAGATCGACAAGGTCTGCGCCCGCTCGGATGCGCGCGGCGGCGATGTCAGCCGCGAAGGCGTTCAGCGCGATCTGCTGCCGCTGATCGAGGGCACGACGGTGAGCACCAAACACGGCCCCGTCCGGACGGACCATATCCTGTTCATCGCGTCCGGCGCCTTCCACATCGCCAAACCCTCGGATCTTCTGCCCGAATTGCAGGGCCGCCTGCCGATCCGCGTCAACCTGCGCCCGCTGACCGAAGCCGATTTCGTCCGCATCCTGACCGAAACCGACAATGCGCTGACACGGCAGTACACTGCCCTGATGGCGACGGAACAGGTCAAGGTCACCTTTACCGAAGACGGCATTGCGGCTTTGGCACGGATCGCTGCCGAGGTGAACACCTCGGTCGAGAATATCGGCGCCCGCAGGCTCTACACCGTGATGGAACGCGTGTTCGAGGAGCTGTCTTTCAATGCCCCCGACAAGGCGGGGGAAGAGGTCACCGTCGATGATGCCTTCGTCGAGAAACATCTCGGCGATCTGAGCCGCTCCACGGATCTCAGCCGTTACGTGCTCTGAACCGGACCGAGGCGAGGGGCCAGCCCCTCGCGCTCCCCGGAGTTTAAGGGCAAGATGAAGGAGCAGGTCGGATTCCTGCATTCATCTTGCCAAATAAACTCCCGCCGGAGGCGTCCGGCCCCTACAAAGGCGAACCACGCCCGGCTATGGTCGTGGAAGCTCGGAATGGAGGTTCTCCGATGAAACGGACCCGTATCAACGAGATCCTGCGCGAAGGGGATGCATTCATCCGCTCGCATGGCGTCGTTCTGCCGCCCTTCGCCTACTGGTCTCCCGATGCCTTGCGTGCCGCCGATCACGATCGGATCCAAGAACGTCGCATGGGCTGGGACATCACCGATTACGGCGCAGAGAAGTTTGACGAGATGGGGCTGTTCCTGTTCACTACCCGCAACGGGAGTCTTGGCGATCTGAGCAACGGTCGCGGCATGCTCTATGCCGAGAAGATCATGATCTCGCGCGACCGACAGATCAGTCCGATGCACCGCCACGATCTCAAGGCCGAAGACATCATCAATCGTGGTGGTGGCAAGCTGGTGATGGAGCTTTTTGCCTCGGAGCCAGATGGCAGCATCGACCGCAGCTCGAACGTGACCGTGATGGTCGACGGCATTGCCCGCACGGTGCAGGCCGGCGGGCTGCTGAAACTCGATCCCGGTGAATCCGTCACCCTGATGCCCGGCGACTGGCACGCTTTCTGGGGGGAAGGTGGCGATGTGCTGATCGTCGAGGTCTCGACCGTAAACGACGATCTGCGCGACAACATCTTCGAGATGGAGATCGCCCGCTTCTCGAACATCGAGGAAGATGAAAGCCCGGTGCATCTGCTGGTCAGTGACTACGACAGGATGCTCTGACGCTCCGCAGCTCTCGGCACAAACAGAAAAGCCCCGCCGGATGGCGGGGCTTTTGCTTTGCAGTATCGGGTCTCAGGCCATGTGCCAGCGTTCGGCAAGGCGCGCATTGTCCATCTGCCACAGGTTGCCCACCGTCTCGGGCGTCGCGACCTTGTTGTTCACGGCTTCGACGTAGTTGGCGAACATCGGCACCAGCACGCCACCCTCGTCACGCAGGATCATCTGCATTTCGTGATACATGTCGCGGCGCTTGGCACTGTCGAGCTCGGCGCGGGCCGTGACCAGAAGCTCCTGGAACCGGGCGCTGTCATCGCTGCCCCATTGCGTGTCGTTCCACGGAGCACCTTCCTTGTAGGCCGAGGAGAACATCCAGTCCTCGGTCGCGCGGCCCGACCAGTAGGAGGCGCAGAACGGCTTTTTCAGCCAGACGTTCGACCAGTAGCCATCTGCCGGCTCCTGCACGAGATTGACGTTGATCCCGGCACCCTTGGCCGAGGCCTGGAAGAGCTGGGCCGCATCCACCGCGCCTTCGAAAGCGGCGTTGGAGGCGGAGAGATCGATGTTGATCGAGTTGAGGCCGGCCTCTTTCAGGTGGAACTTGGCCTTGTCGGGATCATAGGCGAGCTGCTCCATGTCACCCGCATAATACTGGTTTGCAGGGCCGATCGGTGTGTCGTTGCCGACCTGACCGTGGCCCAGGAGAATCTTGTCGACCATTTCCTGACGGTTGATCGCATATTTCAGCGCCTGGCGGACGTTCACATCGTTGAACGGCTCCACATTGGTCAGCATCGGGAAGGTGTAGTGCTGGTTGCCCGTCACTTCCTGGATACGGATCGACGGGTTGGCCTTGAGCAGGGCTTCGGTCTTGAAGTCGATGCGGTTGATCGCATCGACCTGACCGGTCATCAGCGCGTTCATCCGCGCCGTGTTGTCATTGATCGCGATATATTCGATCTCGTCGAACCAGCCGCGCTCACCGTCCTTGTAATGGCTGTCGACGCGGGTGGCGACCATGCGCACGCCGGGCTCGAAGCTTTGAACCTGGTAGAGGCCCGTGCCGATGCCATTGGCGATGGCTTCTTCGATCTGGCCCGCCGGATAGATCAGCAGGTGATAGTCGGACATGAGATAGGGGAAGTCTGCATTGCCGTCCGCGAGGGTGAACTGCACCTGATGATCGGTGACCTTCTTCATCTCGGTGATCGAGGCAACGATGGGCTGCGCCGCCGATTTCGAGCCTTCGGCCACGTGCATCTGCAGCGATTCGATCACGTCATCGGCGCCGAACGCTTTGCCGTTGTGGAAGGTCACGCCCTGGCGCAGGTTGAAGGTCCAGGTCTTGGCATCGGACGAGGCTTCCCAGTCGGTTGCGAGCTCGCCCACGAGCGATCCGTCAGCGGCGACTTCGGTTAGCGAGTCGAAGACCGCGCCCTGGGAGCTTGCGATCATGAACAGGTCGGAATGGGTGCGGCCATCCCAGCTGTCGGAGGTGTTGGCCCCGTTGAGACCGGCGCGCAGCCGACCGCCGCGCTTGGCCTGTGCGAAGACCGGCAGGCCGGTCGCGGCCAGAACACCTGCCGCCGCGCCGGATTTGAGCAATCCGCGTCTGCTAATTCCAATCATTATCGTCTCCCTGGTTGTTTGCTCCGAAGGTTGGCCCCCGGTCGTGTCACCCATTTGGTATGGGTGTTATCCTAATCCATCTTGCCGACGGCTGCATCGCCGATGTTATCAATTCCGCGTTCAGACAGCAGCGTCGAAAGCCAGTCCGGATCCATCTCGGGCACCGAGCTTAGCAGCAGGTCGGTATAGGGGTGATGTGGCGGGCTGAACATCTCGGGCTTGGGACCCTGTTCCACCACCTCACCATTCTTCATCACCACCACCTCGTCCGCGATCGAGCGGACCGTGGCCAGATCATGGGTGATGAACATGTAACTCAGGTGAAGCTCGTCCTGCAGACGCGCGAGCAGCTTCAGGATGCCTTCGGCCACGAGCTGGTCGAGCGCCGATGTCACCTCGTCGCAGATGATGAATTTCGGTTCCGCAGCCAGCGCGCGGGCGATGCCGATACGCTGCTTCTGCCCGCCGGACAGTTCAGAGGGCAGACGGTCGAAATACTTGGCGGCGGGCAGTTCGATCTCTTCCAGCAGCTCATCGACCCGGCGGCGCTTTTCACGGCCTTTCAGCCCCATGTAGAATTCGACCGGCCGACCGATGATCTCGCCTATCGTCTTGCGCGGGTTGAGCGCGGTATCCGCCATCTGGTAGATCATCTGCGCCTCGCGCAGCTGCGCTTTGGTGCGCTTGCGGTAGTCCAGCGGCAGTGCCACGCCGTCGAATTCGATCACACCTTCGCGGGGCGGCAGCAGCCCGGTGATGCAGCGCGCGGCGGTGGACTTGCCCGACCCGGATTCGCCCACGACGGCGACGGTGCGCCCGGCGTGAATGTCGAAGCTCACATTGTGCAGCACATCGACCTGGCCATAGGCGGCGGTGATCCCCTGAACCGACACGACCGGCGTGGCCGAGGTATGCACCGCCGGTTTGGCGGGCCGCACGAAGTCGCGCACGGCCCAGAGGCTCTTGGTGTATTCCTTCTTGGGGTGGCTCAGCATCTCGCGCGTATTGTTCGTCTCGACCTCGTCGCCCCTGAGCAGGACCTTGATCCGGTCCGCCATCTGCGCCACGACCGCAAGGTCATGCGTGATGTAGATCGCCGCCGTGCCGAACTGCTCCACGATGTTGCGGATCGAGGCGAGAACCTCGATCTGCGTGGTGACGTCCAGCGCCGTCGTCGGTTCGTCGAAGATGATGAGATCGGGCCGGCAGGACATCGCCATCGCGGTCATCGCCCGCTGCAACTGACCGCCGCTGACCTGATGCGGATAGCGGAAGCCGATATTTTCTGGATCGGGCAGACGCAGCTTGGCGTAAAGCTCCATCGCGTCCTTTTCGCTCTCGGCCCGCGACATGATAGAATGCTGCATCGGGCCTTCGGTGTGCTGGTCGATGATCCTGTGCGCCGGGTTGAACGACGCGGCTGCCGACTGCGCCACGTAGGCGATACGCTTGCCAAGCAGGGCGCGCTTCTTGGCCGTCGACGCCTTGAGAAGATCGATCCCGTCGAAATCCACCGAGCCTTTCGAGATCCGCACGCCATCGCGGCAGAACCCCATCGCGGCGAGACCCAGGGTCGACTTACCGGCCCCGGATTCACCGATGAGACCAAGCACCTCGCCCTTGTCGAGATGCAGGTCGACGCCGTTGATGATCGGGTTCCAGGTCTCGTCGGACCGGCCTTCGATCCAGACATCCTTCATGGTGAGCAGACGGCTCATTCCTTCAACCCCGACGATCGTTGCAGCATCCAGTCCACGACAAAGTTCACGGCGACCGTCAGCAATGCGATTGCGCCGGCTGCCAGCAGCGGGGCCGATGCCACGCGCGGTGCGAAGGCGGCGAAGTTGATGAACTGCGCAAGGTCGCGCACCATCGTGCCCCAATCCGCCAGCGGGGGCTGGATGCCCACCCCGAGGAAGGAGAGCGATGCGATGGTGAGAAAGACGAAGCAGAACCGCAGCCCGAATTCCGCCAGCAGGGGCGACGTCGCGTTCGGCAGGATCTCCTTGAAGATCAGGTAGCTCATCCCCTCGCCGCGCAGCTTGGCGGCTTCTATGTAGTCCATCACCACGATGTTCGCGCCGACCGCCCGGGCCAGACGGAAGACCCGCGTCGAATCGATCACGGCGATAATGAGCACCATGTAGACGGTCAGCAGCCCGCTTTGCGACCCGGCCCAGGCGCTGGCGATCGTCATCAGAAGCAGTGCAAAGATCAGGGACGGGATCGCCATCAGCACGTCCACGCCCCGGCTCAGCACCTGATCGAGCCAGCCGCCGATCGTCGCAGCCAGAAAACCGAGCGTGCCGCCCAGAACGAAGGCCAGACAGGTCGTGATGAAGGCGATGCCCACGGTGTTCTGCGCGCCATAGATCAGACGGCTCATGATATCACGGCCGATCTGGTCGGTTCCCAGCGGGAAGCCCGCATTGCCGCCCATCGCCGGATCACCCCCGGGCGCGATGTTGGCTGCGACACCCGGAACGATCTGTTCCTGTCCGTAAGGCGCGAGCGCCCCGGCAAAGATCGCGAGCAGTGCGTAGATCAGGATTGTCAGCAGCCCGAAACTGGCCGTGAGCGGCATCTGCCGGAACAGCTTTTTCGTGCCTTCCGTCCCGACGGACCGCCCGAGCAGGCGGAACAGCCAGGCGGCTATGGCGAAGATGATGAATCCCTCGATCGCGATGCGGAAGAAGAAGTATTTGTTGACCTCCGGCGCGCTCAGCGTGCGCGCGAGGTAATAGGACCACACGATCCAGATTAGCACGACGACGCCGAGCACGTAGCCGAAGGCGACGCTGAGCGGCATGTCGCGGAAGAACGGCTTGCCGTCGGTAACCTTTTCCCCGGCGAACCGGAACACCCAGCCCACGGCGAGGCAGGCCACGAGCACACCGATGATCTGCACCCAGAGGTTCATTTCGGATGCCTCAGGCGCGGGTTCGAGATGATCGACATGATATCCGCCGTCAGGTTGAGAAGAATGTAGGCCGCGGCGAAGATCAGGCAGCAGGCCTGCACCACGGGGATGTCGCGGATCTTGACCGAGTCGACGAAAAGCTGACCGATGCCAGGATAGACGAAGACCACCTCGACCACGACAACCCCGGTGATGAGATAGGCGAGGTTCAGCGCGATCACGTTGATGATCGGCGCCAGCGCGTTCGGCAGCGCGTGCCGCACGATCACCCGCATCGGGCTCATCCCCTTGAGCCGCGCCATCTCGATATAGGGGCTCGCGAGCAGGTTGATGATCGCCGCGCGTGTCATCCGCATCATGTGCGCCGTGACCACCAGTGTCAGCGTAAGCGCGGGCAGCAGCGTTTTTTCCAGACGCTCGCCGAAGCCCATGCCCTGATAGATGTTCGACAGGCTCGGCAGGATCGGGTTCAGCACCGCGAGGAACAGGATCAGGATGTAGGCGAGGAAGAATTCCGGGCTGCTGATCGAGGACAGCGTGAAGATGTTGGCGAACTTGTCGAAGGCCGAATTGCGGTAGAGCGCGGCAAGGATGCCCAGCATTACCGCGAAGGGCACCGCGATCAGCGCCGTCACTCCAGCCAGAAACATCGTGTTCCAGAACCGCGGGGCGATCTGTGCCGCCACGGAGGCGGCATTGCCGCCGCTGTTCGATCCGACGAAGCTGGCGAAGTTGGCTTGGGCAAAGGAATTGCCAAGATCACCCTGCACCGCTCCGGCGAGCCACTGGATGTACCGCGTGACCGGTGGCTGATCGAGCCCGAGATCCCGGCGGATCGAATCGACCGCTTCCGGCGTCGCACCCTGCCCCAGGATCGCCTGCGCAAAGTCCCCGGGCAGAAGGTTGACGGCAGCAAAGATCAGGATGGAAACCACAAAGAGCGTGAGCACGCCAAGTGCCAGACGCTGAAGTATGATTTTGAGAACAGTGGACAAGGGTGCGCCAGTTCAGCCTTTTTTACGATGACGTTAACGTTAACGACAGAATCGTGCGTGTAAACATATCTTTATTTGCGGTTGTTTTCCGGTCGGGAATTCAGTGATTCGCGCCGCAAAACGGGAAGTGACGGCGGGTCTGTTCGCCCCCGTCCGAAGCCCGCTGCACAGTTTCGTGGCAGAGGTGTACGCCAAAGCCGACAGGTGTCAACTTTCCGTTTCGGCGATCTGGTCCATCACCCGCACAAGTTCCGCGCTGATCCCGGGCTCGGACAGGGCATGTCCGGCATTGCGGATCATCCGCAGATCGGCCCCCGGCCAGAGCTTGGCGAGATTCCACGCCCGCGCCGGCGGACAGATCATATCATAGCGGCCCTGCACGATGATGCCGGGAATCTGCGCGATCCGGTCGAGGTTCTGCAGGATCCAGCCATCCGTCTCGAGAAAGCCGGAATGCGTGAAGTAGTGATTCTCGAGCCTGGCAAAGGCCCGAGCATATTCCCCGGGCGCCTCGCCGCCCTGGCCGCTCGAATAGACGCTCGCCAGCGCATTTTCCCAGCTCGACCAGGCGCGGGCATATTTCGTCTCGATCTGCAGGTCGCCGGAAAACAGCCGCCGGTGATAGGCCGCGATCATGTCGTGACGCTCATCCTCGGGAATGAGATCGGCAAACCGCGCCCAGGGCTCCGGCCAGAACAGCCCTGCACCGCCGCCATAGAACCAGTCGAGCTCGGCCTGAGTCATGAGAAAGACGCCCCTCAGCACGAGGTGGCGCACGCGGTCCGGATGGCTCAGCGCATAGATGAGCGCAAGTGTCGCCCCCCAGCTGCCACCAAAGACGATGAATTTTTCGATCTCAAGCGCTTCGCGGATCCGCTCGATATCTGCCACGAGATGCCATGTGGTGTTGTCGTTGACGCTCGCATGCGGACGCGATCGACCACAGCCGCGCTGGTCGAACAGCACCACGCGATAGACCTTGGGATCGAAATAGCGCCGCATCGCCGGACTGCACCCGCCGCCCGGGCCGCCATGCAGCACGATCACGGGGATGCCCTGCGGGTTTCCGCATTGTTCCATATATATCGTATGCCCGTCCCCCACATCCACCATGCGCTGGTCGAACGGATCGATGGGGGGATAGAGATACTGCACTGCGCGTTTTTGGCCCAAGTCTTTATCCATGAGAGATATATATTAAATTCGAAGCCCAAAAGACCACCGGAAAAGGATGGGAAATCCAGAGATGAGCACCAACACAGTCGATCCGTCCGAAATCGCCAAGTTCACCGCCATGGCCGCCGAATGGTGGGACCCCAACGGCAAGTTCAAGCCGCTGCACATGCTGAACCCCTGTCGGCTTGACTACATCACCCGCCAGATCGCAGGGGAATATGACCGCGATCTGTCTTCCCCCCTTCCCTTCAAGGGCTTGCGCATCCTCGATATCGGCTGCGGCGGCGGGCTTCTGTGCGAACCGATGGCCCGCCTTGGTGCCACGGTCGTCGGCGTCGACGCGGCCGAGCGCAATATCCCCGTGGCGCAGGCACATGCCGCCCAGTCCGGGCTGACCATCGACTATCGGTTCACCACCGCCGAAGCGCTGGCCGAAACGGGCGAAAGTTTTGACGTCGTGCTGAACATGGAGGTCGTCGAGCATGTGGCCGACCCGCTCGGGTATCTCACCGCTTGCCAGGAGCTGCTGAAACCGGGCGGCCTGCACATCTGTTCGACGCTGAACCGGAACCCCAAGAGCTTTGCGATGGCCATCGTCGGGGCGGAGCATGTCATGCGCTGGCTGCCGAAGGGCACGCATGAATGGTCGAAATTCATCACGCCGGACGAACTGTTCGACCTGCTCGGCCGCGCGGGACTGGAACCGGTCGACCGCAAGGGGTTCCAGTTCAACCCTATCACCTGGAGCTGGAAGATCTCGCCGCGCGACCTGAGCGTGAATTACGTCACGGCCGCACTGAAACCGGCCTGATCGACTTTCCAGAGCGTCAGAGGGTCAGTCGTTTTCAAGCTTGGTGCGCAACTCGCGCAGCACCGGAAGTGCGGCGCGCACCTTGGCGTCACCGAGCTCCGAGACCAGCTCGTTTATCAGCGGCGTGATCGCGTCGAGCGCAGCGTCCCTGGCGCGGGCGCCTGCGGGGCTGATCGACACCATCTTGCGGCGCGCATCGTCCCAATCCGGGCGGATATGCACATAACCGGAAATCTCGAGCTTCGTCAGCGTGTTGGTCATCGCACCACGGGTCACGTGAAAGCTGCGCGCGAGCTGGGCCGGGCTGCGTTCCGAGCCGCCGCGGGCAAGGTGGTTGAGCACCGAGAAATGCGAGATTTCCATCCGGTCCGGCAAGACACGTGTCAGCCGGTTGCGCACCAGCTGATCTGCCGTGAGAAGCTCGCTGAAAAGCGAAATAGCGAGGGCGTTGCTCTGCTCGCTCATCCGGGTCCCGAAAAGGTTCTGTCATGCTGCAGGGAGGGAATCTTCCGGCGGGCATCAGCCACCTGATCGAGGTCGAGCTCGACCATGAAGATGCCGGTTTCCTTTCCGGCATCCAGAAGGACCTCTCCCCAGGGTGATACCACGAGGGAATGTCCATATGTCGTACGCTGCTTGCCCTCGACCACGTCATGTTTTCCAACCTGAGCCGGGGCGAGCACGTAACAGCCCGTCTCGATCGCGCGGGCACGCAGCAGCGGCTCCCAGTGCATTGGGCCGGTGGCCGTCGAAAACGCCGAAGGTACGGTCAGGATCTCTGCCCCGGCTTGGGCAAGGGCGCGATAGAGGTAGGGAAACCGCAGATCATAGCAGATGGTCATGCCGATCCTGCCCACTTCCGTCTGGACGATCACCGCCAAATCGCCGGGCGCATAGCCCGATGATTCGCGGTAGGTTTCAGCCTCCGACACCTGCACGTCGAACATGTGCATCTTGTCATAGCGCGCGACCACCGCGCCATCAGGTCCGATCAGCAGGGACCGGTTGGCGAATCGCTCTTCCGGCGGGTCGGACTTGACGGCGATCGACCCCAGCAGAAGCTGGATCCCCAGATCCGCCGCCTCCTTGCGCAGTGTCGCCAGCATTACGTCTTCGGATTCGCGCTTCAGCACGGCGTCCTGACGCTTGCGGCTGGCCGAGACGCAGTTCGTGACCTCAGGGGTAACGACCAGTTCGGCGCCGTCGGCGGCGGCCTGCCGCACCGGCTCCAGGACCATATCCAGGTTGCGCCCCGGATCGTCCGAGGACGTGAGCTGCAGCAGCGCCGCCCGCATCAGGCGTTGAGAAGCGGGTCGAGTTTTCCCGCGCGTTCAAGTTCATAGAGCTCGTCGCAGCCGCCGACATGGGTGTCGCCGACAAAGATCTGCGGCACGGTGCGGCTCCCATTGGCGCGCTGGATCATCTCGGGCTTGCGATCCGGATTGGCCAGTACGTCGACCTCGGAAAAGCTGACGCCTTTCTGGGTGAGCAGACGCTTGGCGGCGTGGCAGAAGCCGCAGAGCGGCGAAGTGTAGATTTCAACGGTTTGCATGTTCTGTGTCCTTTGATCCCTTTGTCAGGGATTTAGGTATCCTTTGCAACGCGTGCCAGCACCGTGACGCAAACCTCCCTTGCCCCAGCGGCAAGGCAGACCTCGGCCGCCGCCGCCAGAGTGGCCCCCGATGTCATCACGTCATCCACCAGCAGCACGGGCTTGTCCGCAAGGTGGTGTCCCCGTTTCGGGTGCATGGCGAGCACTCCGGACAGGGTCGCAAAACGCTCATCACGCGACTTGCCGTCGAGCGAAGGGGTGTAGGTCGTGCGGATCAGCGCATCGGGACAGCAGTTGAGGCCGGTCTGTCTGGCCAGCGCCTGCGCCAGCAGGGCCGACTGGTTGAAGCGGCGTTGCAGCAGTCGGTAGAAATGCAGCGGGATGGGAACGACGACCATATCCGGGCTCAGCAGGGGTTGCGCCGCTTGCGCCATCCATTTCCCGGCAGTGGGCACGATGTCCTGCCGGTCGCCATGTTTCAGCGCCAGAACGATCTTTCGGCCGGTGTCGCGATAGGTGAGCGCGGCGCGTCCGTGTGACCATGGCCGCGCCGTCGCCATGCAGTCGTCGCAATGCTCCACCGTGCCGGATCGTCCGGGCAGCGGCACACCGCACAGATCGCAGACGAGACCCGTTATAAAGGGTGTGTCGCGCCAGCAGGCACCGCAAAGTCCGAAATCGCTTTCCACGAGTCCGCCGCATACGAGGCAGCGCGGCGGGTAGATCATCTTGACCGCTGTTTGCAACCGCTGTCGCAGCATCCTATCTACCCTCCATGACCGTTCCGACGCTTCTGACCGACCGAGCCGCACTCGAGCTCCATCGCGCCCGCGCCCTGCGCGATCCGGCCGTGTTCCTGCACGAATCCGTCCGCGATGATGTTCAGGATCGGCTGGCGATGGTTACGAAAACCTTTAACTCACCCGCGATCGTGACCGCCTTTCCACACGTATGGCGCGAAGTCATGCCGGATGCCCGTTATGTAACCGATACTGATGTGCTGGATCTGGACGAGGGCGCGCATGATCTGGTGGTGCATTGTCTCGGCCTGCACTGGGCCAACGATCCCGTCGGGCAGTTGATCCAGTGCCGCCGGGCGCTGCGGCCGGACGGGCTTTGCCTGACGATGGCCTTTGGCGGGCAGACCCTGCATGAATTGCGCAGCGTGCTGGGACAGGCCGAGATCGACGTGACCGGCGGGCTCTCGCCGCGCGTCGCTCCGATGGGCGAGATCCGGGATCTGGGCGGGC
Organism: Rhodobacterales bacterium; assembly: GCA_038260405.1. Lineage (GTDB taxonomy): Bacteria > Pseudomonadota > Alphaproteobacteria > Rhodobacterales > Rhodobacteraceae > Puniceibacterium. The sequence goes on from JBBSNW010000013.1 coordinate 90,961, forward strand.
TTCTGCAGCGCGCCGGATTTGCTCTGCCGGTGGCTGATTCGGTTCCGCTCGTGGCGAGCTACGGCTCGGCGCTCGACCTGATGAAGGACCTGCGCGCGATGGGCGAGAGCAACGCGCTCACCAGTCGCTTGCGCAAGCCGACGCGCCGTGCCGTGCTGTTGCGGGCGGCAGAGCTCTACCAGGAAAACTATGGTGACGGGGGCGGGCGGATCCCGGCGACTTTCGAGGTGATCGCGCTGACCGGATGGGCCCCGGATGAGAACCAGCAACAGCCCCTGCGCCCCGGATCGGCGGCGGCGCGGCTTGCAGATGCTCTGGGAACGCAGGAAAAGCCGCTGAACGATTGACCTGCGCGCCAGAGACTATACTTACGCTCGGTACACAAAAGATCAGGACGGAACCATGCTGGACGCCACCACCTCCGCAGTCAGGCCCACGCACGCGCCCACGGATCACCCGAAAGTGCCCGTCGGCAAGGTCGGAGTTCTGGTGGCGAATCTCGGGACGCCGGACAATTACGACTACTGGTCGATGCGGCGGTACCTCAACGAGTTCCTGTCCGACCGCCGTGTGATCGACTATTCGCCCTGGCTCTGGCAGCCGCTCCTGCAATTGGTGATCCTGACCAAGCGGCCCTTCAGCTCGGGCAAGAACTACAAATCGATCTGGAACGAGGAAGCGGGAGAAAGCCCGCTTATGACGATCACCAAGGACCAGACCGCGGCGCTGAGCGAATCACTCAAGGCGCGCTACGGCGATCAGGTGATGGTCGATTACTGCATGCGGTACGGCAATCCGTCGACCAAATCCAAGGTCCGCGCCATGGTCGAGGCGGGGTGCCACAAGATCCTGTTCTTCCCGCTCTATCCGCATTACGCCGGCGCCACATCCGCGACTGCCATTGACGAATTCTTTCGTGCACTGATGGAGGAAAAGTGGCAGCCGACCGTACGCACGGTCGATCCCTATTACCAGCATCCCCTTTATATCGAGGCACTGGCCCAGTCGATCGAGACCGCCTATGCCAAACTCGAGAAAAAGCCGGATATCCTGTGCTGCTCCTATCACGGCGTGCCAAAGCGCTACCTGATGGAAGGCGATCCCTATCACTGCCAGTGCCAGAAGACGACGCGCCTGCTGCGCGAACGGCTGGGCTGGGACGAGACCGAGATCAAGACGACCTTCCAGTCCAAATTCGGCCCGGAGGAGTGGCTGCAGCCCTATACCGTCGAAGAGGTCGCGCGGCTTGCCGAAGACGGCAAGAAGAACATCGCGGTCTGCGCACCGGCTTTTTCAGCCGATTGCATCGAAACTCTCGAAGAGATCAACGAGGAGATCAAGGAAAGCTTCGAACATGCGGGCGGCGAGAATTTCAGTTATATTCCCTGCCTCAACGATGATCCGGCGCATATCCAGGCGCTGTCCAAGGTGATCGAGGAAAATCTGGGAGGCTGGCTGGACTGAAGCCGGATTTCGGGTTCGCGGCGGCGAACAGGCATGCGCCAAGTCGGCTTTTGTAATAAGGTCAGGCGACGCTGGTTTTAACGTTTCCAGCCTTTCAAGGCTGACAATGGACAATTGGGGATAGCCTGCAGAGCAGAAACGGGGTCCGCAAACGGAAAAAAGGCGGCGCTTTCGCACCGCCTTTTCGTTTTATAAACTTCGCCGAAAGGCTTAGTTGTTGGCTGCGACTGCTGCTGCCACCAGGGCGAGCAGGATCAGCGGAACCAGGATGCCCGAAGAGGACGACGCTTGCTGGGTCTCTTCGACGACCACAACAGGCTCCATCACAACGTCATCTTTTGCATACGAGCCGGCCATTGCGGAAGTGGCAGCACCGGTCATTGCGGCGGCGAGAGCGAGTTTC
>JBBSNW010000014.1:0-88514 GCA_038260405.1 Rhodobacterales bacterium
ACATCTGGGGCCGCCCGAAGTCCCCGGTCAATCGTCGTGAATATGGCCCCGGCCAGCACGGTCAGCGCCGCAAGGGCAAGATTTCCGATTTCGGTATTCAGTTGCGCGCCAAGCAGAAGCTTAAGGGCTATTACGGCGACCTGACCGAAAAGCAGTTCCGCCGTATCTTCCGGGATGCGGAGCGTCAGCGCGGTGATACCGGCGAGATGCTCATCGGTCTGCTCGAGCGCCGCCTCGACGCCGTAGTCTACCGCGCCAAGTTCGTCGCCACCATGTTCGCGGCCCGCCAGTTCGTGAACCACGGCCACGTGACCGTGAACGGCCAGCGCGTGAACATCCCCTCCTACAGGGTGAAAGAGGGTGACGTGATCGAAGTCCGCGAGAAGTCCAAGCAGATGGCCGCGATCCTCGAAGCCGTGAGCCTCGCCGAGCGTGACGTCCCCGACTACATGGATGTCGACAACTCCAAGCTGACCTGCACCTTCGTGCGCGCACCCGGCCTCTCCGACGTGCCCTATCCCGTCGTGATGGAACCGAACCTGGTCATCGAATATTACGCACAGAACTGATACCGGTCCGCTGCTGCCTTGCTGGCAGCAGCGCAGACCCGGACAAAAGAAAAGGCCGCGATCCAATCGGGAACGCGGCCTTTTTCATGTCCTCGGGGCACCGCTCAGGTGCCTTGGACGCTCAGACGTAGAGCATGTCGCGGAAAACGTGACGCACGATATCTTCGCGCTTGAGACCGCGTGCCGCCAGTTCCTGGTCGCTCATCGCGTTCAGGCGTTCGACGGCCCTCATGCGGCCATTGCTCTCGGCGATGCTCACGAGAAAGTTGATGATCCTGTCGAAGATGCCGGTATGGGCTTCTGCAGTGTGTGTGTTGGATGTGCTGTGTGTCGCTGTCATAGCCATTGTTACGGTTCCTTGAAGATAGGTCCTCCCGTTGAGGGGAACATAACCTCGCTGCGCTGCAGCAACCACTCCTCGTTGCGAATAGCCGATGGCACATTTGTGCATGGCGGAAACGGCGTGGATTTGTGCAGGTACAGGGGGTGTCTGACATGTTCGTATGCGAATGTGTCTTCGGAGCCGTTCGCATTCTGCCTAAATTTTACCAGTTGATAAAAAAATGAACCTGTGCCAGCGTTTTCACAAGGAACAGCGGAGGTTTCACATGCACGCAAAAGCATATGCGCAAGGGGTTGTGGCGGGGCGGCTCGAGGCGTCCGATCTTGCCGCGGGGTTCGTCGATCTGCATCCGGCGCTCACCGATCACGAGGCGCTGGTGGCGGCGGATCGCTGCTATTTCTGTCACGACGCGCCCTGCATCACGGCCTGTCCCACGGATATCGACATACCGCTGTTCATCCGCCAGATCGCGACGGGTACGCCCGATGCGGCGGCCAAGACGATCCTCGGGCCGAACATCCTCGGCGGGATGTGCGCCCGTGTCTGCCCGACGGAGACGCTCTGCGAACAGGCCTGCGTGCGCGAGATTGCCGAGGGCAAGCCGGTCGATATCGGGCGGCTGCAGCGCTATGCGACCGACGGTCTGATGGCGGCCGGGCTGCATCCCTTCACCCGCGCGGCGCCGACTGGCAAGACCATCGCCGTTGTAGGGGCAGGGCCAGCCGGGCTGGCCTGTGCGCACCGTCTGGCGATGAAGGGGCATGATGTCACGCTCTTTGACGCGCGCCCCAAGCCGGGTGGACTCAACGAATACGGCATTGCTGCCTACAAGACGACCGAGGATTTTGCAGCGCGCGAGGTCGACTGGCTGATGCAGATCGGCGGCATCACTCTGGAGAATGGCAAGGCGCTGGGCCACGACATCACCCTGCAGGAACTCAGGGCCGGATACGACGCCGTTTTCCTCGGCATCGGTCTCGGGGGCGTGAATGCGCTCGATGCACCGGGTGCGGAGAAGGATGGCGTGCTTGATGCGGTGAATTTCATCGCCGAGTTGCGGCAGGCGAAAGATCTCGCCGCACTGCCGGTTGGACGGGACGTGGTGGTGATCGGCGGCGGCATGACGGCGGTCGATGCAGCGGTTCAGGCAAAGCTGCTCGGAGCGCTCAATGTCACCATGGTCTACCGGCGCGGACGCGACCGGATGAACGCGAGCCCGTTCGAGCAGGATCTGGCCGCGGCCAGGGGCGTGCGGATCATCACCAATGCCGCTCCCGTCGCGGTGCATGGCAATGGCGCGGTGCGCGAGATCGAGTTCGAATATACCGACGATGCGCTGGTGCCCACCGGCGAGACCTTCCGCATTCCCGCCGATCAGGTCTTCAAGGCCATCGGCCAGACGCTCGCAGGGGAAACGCTGCCGGACCTCGAAGGGCGCAAGATCGCCGTGTCGGGGGCGGGCCGCACTTCGATCATCGGCGTCTGGGCCGGGGGCGATTGCGCTGCGGGCGGCGACGATCTGACCGTGACGGCCGTTGCCGAAGGGCGCGACGCGGCAGAGGACATTCATACGGCCCTGATGGGTTCGACGGGCTGAGGGAGAGACGGACATGGCTGATCTGACGACCGATTTCGTGGGCATCAAGAGCCCGAATCCGTTCTGGCTGGCGTCTGCACCGCCGACGGATAAGGAATACAATGTCCGCCGTGCCTACGAGGCCGGTTGGGGTGGTGTAGTCTGGAAGACCCTGGGCGAGGCCGGACCGCCCGTCGTGAACGTGAACGGCCCGCGTTACGGCGCGGTCTGGGGCGCGGACAGGCGCCTGCTGGGGCTCAACAATATCGAGCTGATCACGGACCGGCCGCTCGAGGTGAACCTGCGCGAGATCAAGGCGGTCAAGCGCGACTATCCGGACCGCGCGATGGTTGTGTCGCTGATGGTGCCCTGCGTCGAGGAAGCCTGGAAGGCGATCCTGCCGCTCGTGGAAGAGACCGGTGCCGACGGCGTCGAGCTGAATTTCGGCTGTCCGCATGGCATGTCCGAACGCGGCATGGGTTCTGCCGTGGGCCAGGTGCCGGAATATATCGAGATGGTGACGCGCTGGGTGAAGCAGAACACCAGGATGCCCTGCATCGTCAAGCTCACGCCCAACGTCACCGATATCAAGCAGCCCGCGATGGCGGCGCTGCGCGGCGGCGCGGATGCCGTGAGCCTGATCAACACGATCAATTCGATCACATCGGTCGATCTGGATCTCTTCGCCCCCGAGCCGACGATCGATGGCAAGGGCGCGCATGGCGGCTATTGCGGGCCTGCGGTCAAGCCGATTGCCCTCAACATGGTCGCGGAAATCGCACGCACGCCCGAAATGGCGCATCTGCCAATCAGCGGAATCGGCGGCGTGACCACATGGAGGGACGGCGCCGAGTTCATGGCGCTTGGCGCCGGGAACGTGCAGGTCTGCACCGCAGCGATGACCTACGGATTCAAGGTGGTGCAGGAGATGATCTCGGGCCTGTCGGATTACATGGACAGGAAGGGGATGGTCGCAACATCCGAACTGGTGGGCAAGGCAGTTCCGAACCTCAGCGACTGGCAGCACCTGAACCTGAACTACGTGGCCAAGGCGAGGATCAATCAGGATCTGTGCATCTCCTGCGGGCGCTGCTTTGCGGCCTGCGAGGATACCTCGCACCAGGCGATCTCGATGTCCGAGGATCGCACGTTCACGGTGAAGGACGACGAATGTGTCGCCTGCAACCTGTGCGTCAATGTCTGTCCGGTCGAGGAGTGCATCACCATGGAGCAGTTGGCTGCGGGTGCGGTCGATCCGCGGACCGGCCGGACGGTGAAGCGGGAATATGCGAACTGGACGACGCACCCGAACAACCCGGGCGCGGTGAAGGCGGCCGAATGAACGCAAACCCGAGATTTTTCATGCGAAAAATCTCGGGTGGACCGCCGGCGCGGGAGAAAATTCGTACGAATTTTCTCTGACATCAGCAGATGACACGCAGGTGTCCGTCATGGCAGATGATCAGGTACTGATCGCCGCAGACGATGAGGTGAAACCCGCGGCGCTGCACTTCCGCGACGAATGTCTGGTAGCCGACCTCGCGGTGGATGTCGCGCATCTTCCGCCGCACCACGCCGCCTGTCTGAGCCGCGCGCGCCGAAAAGATCCGGTTCATCCAGGCGGGATTGATCGCGACCGCCGGTCGTTCCGGGAGGGTCTGCTGCGGCTGTGCCGGAGGGTATGCGCGTACGGTCATGTGCTCCAGGATAAAGAATGCATGGTAAACGCTGCGTAAACGCCGAACCGGAACCTAGGCTTTCAGCAACCTGCGGAACATGTCGTCGACATGGCTCAGGGCCGTGTCCCAGGAGGCCTGCCTGTCGGGCATCAGCACCTGCACCTGCGCCTCGAAATCGGCATAGTGCTGGGTGATCGCCCAGATCGAAAAGACGAGGTGACCGGGATCCATCGGAGCAAGCTTGCCCGCCCGCATCCAGGTCGTGATCAGGGCACATTTCTCGTCAAAGAGGGGCTTCAGACGCAGGACGAGATCCGGCGCGATGCGCGGGGCACCCTGGATGATTTCATTGGCAAAAAGGCGGCTCTCCCTTGGATAGGCCCGGCTCATCTCCATCTTTCGGCGTATGTAGCCGAGCATCTCCTCGAGCGGCACTCCGTCTGGATCCATGTCTTCAAGAGGCGCCAGCCACTCCGCCATCAGCGCATTCAGAAGTTCGACATGGATCGCTTCCTTGCCGTCGAAATAATAGAGGATGTTCGGCTTGGAGAGGCCCGCCGTCTCGGCGATCTGATCGAGAGTCGCGCCGCGAAAACCTGCCTGGGAGAAGACATCCAGCGCTGCGTCCAGAATCTTGCGGCGGTTGCGCAGCTGGATGCGGGAGGGCTTCTTTCCGGGGGTCGCGGTGGCGGTCTGGGACATGTGACTCTCCGGTGTGCCAACTGATTGGGCAGGCTGAAATTTCCCGCGCCGGATGCCCGGGCAATGCCCCAAGTCAGTCCTTGACAGCGCTCAGCCGCATTGCAATCGTGGCTTTACCAAATGGTAAAAAACATCCCGGGCGGTGGCAAGACTTTCCGCTCCGTGGCTTGGAATGACTGGGGAATTGCGATGGCAGCACCGGGAGAAAACCTGCGGATCAACGGGGACCGGCTGTGGGACAGTCTGATGGAGATGGCGAGGATCGGTCCCGGCGTGGCGGGCGGCAACAACCGCCAGACCCTCACGGATGCCGATGCCGAAGGTCGCGCGCTGTTCCAGTCCTGGTGCGAGGAAGCTGGTTGCAGCATGGGGCTCGACACGCTCGGCAACATGTTCGCGACGCGCGCGGGAAGCGACCCCGATGCCTTGCCGGTCTATGTCGGATCACATCTCGACACGCAGCCGACGGGAGGCAAGTATGACGGCGTGCTGGGCGTTCTTGGCGGGCTCGAGATCCTGCGCACGCTGAACGATCTCGGCATCAGGACGAAACATCCCATCGTCGTGACCAACTGGACCAATGAAGAGGGCACTCGATTTGCGCCGGCCATGCTCGCCTCGGGCGTCTTTGCCGGTGTGCACGATCAGGCCTGGGCCGAGGCGCGCGAGGATGCCAAGGGCAAGACCTTCGGTGGCGAGCTGGACCGGATCGGTTGGCGCGGCGACGAACCTGTGGGCGCGCGCAAGATGCATGCCATGTTCGAGCTGCATATCGAGCAGGGGCCGATCCTCGAGGCCGAGGGCAAGGATATCGGTGTCGTCACGCACGGCCAGGGACTGTCCTGGACGCAGGTCACGATCACCGGCAAGGATGCGCATACCGGCTCGACCCCGATGCCGATGCGGCGCAATGCCGGGCTGGGCATGGCGCGGGTGCTGGAAGCGGTCGAGGAGATTGCAGTGGCCCATGGACCGCATGCGGTTGGCGCGGCAGGGCATATCGATGTCTATCCCAATTCGCGTAATGTGATCCCGGGCAAGGTAGTGTTCACCGTCGATTTCCGCTCGCCCAACCTTGCCACCATTCAGGATATGGATGCGCAGATGCAGGCGCGGGCGCAGAAGATCTGTGACGATATGGGGCTGGAGATTGCCTTCGAGAAGGTCGGCGGGTTCGATCCGGTGACCTTCGATCCGGGTTGCGTTTCCGCGGTGCGCTCGGCCGCCGAGCGGCTTGGCTATTCGCATCGGGACATCATCTCGGGCGCCGGGCATGATGCCTGCTGGATCAACCAGGTGGCGCCGACGGCGATGATCATGTGCCCCTGCGTCGACGGGCTGAGCCATAACGAAGCCGAGGAAATCTCGAAGGAATGGGCCGCGGCCGGGGCGGATGTGCTGATGCACGCCGTGGTCGAGACGGCAGGCATCGTGGAGTAATCCGCGACGCCGGATGCGGGGGCGCGGCCTCCGGATCCCCGAAGGCATTGCAGTCGACAAGAACAGGGCGCGCGCGACAGACGTGCCGGACCGGGAGAGACCAAGATGAGCACAGTGATCAAGAACGGCACCATCGTGACGGCGGATCTGACCTATATGTCGGATGTGCTGATCGAGAACGGCGTGATCGCGGAGATCGGCAAGGACCTCAAGGGCGACGAGGTTCTCGATGCCACAGGCTGCTACGTCATGCCTGGGGGGATCGATCCGCATGTGCATCTGGAGATGCCGTTCATGGGGACTTATTCATCGGACGATTTTGAATCGGGCACGCGCGCGGCGCTTGCGGGTGGAACGACGATGGTGGTGGATTTCTGCCTTCCCGCCCCCGGTCAGGGGCTGCTCGACGGATTGCAGATGTGGGACAACAAGTCGACGCGCGCGGCCTGCGACTATTCCTTCCACATGGCGGTCACCTGGTGGGGCGAGCAGGTCTTCAACGAGATGGAAACTGTCGTGAAGGAGCGCGGCATCAACACCTTCAAGCATTTCATGGCCTACAAGGGCGCGCTGATGGTGAACGATGACGAGATGTACGCCTCGTTCAAGCGCTGTGCGGAACTCGGGGCGATCCCGCTGGTCCATGCCGAGAATGGCGATGTCGTGGCGGAGCTTTCGGCGCAGCTGCTGGCGGCGGGCAATAACGGCCCCGAGGCGCATGCCTATTCGCGGCCCACGCAGGTCGAGGGTGAGGCGACGAACCGGGCGATCATGATCGCCGATATGGCGGGCGTTCCGCTTTACGTCGTGCACACGAGCTGCGAGGAGAGCCACGAAGCGATCCGGCGGGCGAAACTCGCAGGCAAGCGGGTCTGGGGCGAGCCGCTGATCCAGCATCTGACGCTGGATGAATCCGAATATTTCAACCCCGACTGGGACCATGCGGCGCGGCGGGTGATGTCGCCGCCCTTCCGCAACAAGCAGCATCAGGACAGTCTCTGGGCCGGGCTGCAATCGGGCTCGCTGTCGGTCGTGGCGACGGATCACTGCGCCTTCACCACCGATCAGAAACGCTATGGCGTCGGGGATTTCACCAAGATCCCGAACGGGACCGGCGGGCTCGAGGATCGCTTGCCGATGCTCTGGACCCATGGCGTGGCGACCGGGCGGCTCACGATGAACGAATTCGTCGCCGTGACCTCGACCAATATCGCGAAGATCCTGAACGTCTATCCGCGCAAGGGCGCGATCCTCGTGGGGGCGGATGCGGATATCGTGGTCTTCGATCCCGAGAAGGAAAAGACGATCACTGCGGCGAACCAGCAATCGGCCATCGATTACAACGTCTTTGAGGGCAAGCATGTGAAGGGCCTGCCGCGCTATACGCTGACGCGGGGCATGGTGGCCGTGATGGATGGTACGATGCAGGCGGAGTCGGGTCATGGCCAGTTCGTGAAGCGTGATCCGGCGGGCCCGGTGAGCAAGGCGCTGTCCTCCTGGAAGGAGCTGACCGCACCGCGCAAGGTGGAACGCTCGGGCATTCCGGCGAGCGGGGTGTGAGAGGCGCACCCGCCATGCAGGAGACGGAGAGGGCGCCGGACAGGGCCGTGATCTCGGCGCGCGGATTGGGACTGACCTTCCAGACCGGGGACGGCTCGGTCGAGGCGCTCAAGGATGTCTCGCTCGACATCGAGAAGGGCGACTTCGTCAGCTTCATCGGGCCTTCGGGCTGCGGAAAGACGACCTTCCTGCGAGTGATGGCGGATCTCGAGACGCCGACCTCGGGCGAGATCGTGGTGAATGGGGTCAGCCCCGCCGAAGCACGCCGCGCGCGGGCCTATGGATATGTCTTTCAGGCGGCCGGGCTCTATCCCTGGCGGACCATCGGCGGGAACATCCGCCTGCCGCTCGAGATCATGGGGTATAACCGGGCCGAACAGGCCGAGCGGGTGAAGCGCGTGCTGGACCTGGTGGAGCTATCGGGCTTCGAGAAGAAGTTTCCCTGGCAGTTGTCGGGCGGCATGCAGCAGCGCGCGAGCATCGCGCGGGCGCTCGCCTTCGATGCCGATATCCTGCTCATGGACGAGCCTTTCGGTGCCCTGGACGAGATTGTGCGCGACCACCTCAATGAACAATTGCTGGAGCTCTGGAAACGGACCGAAAAGACCATCGCCTTCGTCACCCATTCCATCCCCGAAGCGGTGTATCTGAGCACACGGATCGTCGTCATGTCGCCGCGCCCCGGCCGGATCACGGATGTGATCGAAAGCCCGCTGCCGCGCGACCGGCCGCTCGATATCCGCGATTCCCCGGAATTCCTCGAGGTCGCGCATAGGGTGCGCGAAGGACTGCGCGCGGGTCATGCCTATGACTGACGGTGCGGTCCGGGTCGGATGTGGCGGGCGTCTCGCAGGCCTCGGGCTGGCCTCTGGCGCTGAAAGGCGGGCGCCGTGCTGCGTGGCGACGCCGGATTTGAGTTTATTTGGCAAGATGAAGCCGGGATTCTTATGCGCAGGAGTCTGATCCCGGTGCTGACTGTCGTCGGTGCGATCTTCGTGATCTGGTATGCGGCGGCTGTCCTGCTGAACGCGCCCTGGGCCTATGACGTGGCCGCGCGGGCGGACAGGGTGCTGACTCTGCCCGAGCTCGTCGCCGATACCTGGGCACAGGAAAAGCCCAAGCTGCCCGCACCGCATCAGGTGGCGGTCGAGCTTTGGGACACGGTGGTGGACAAGAACGTCACCTCGAAGCGCTCGCTGGTCTATCATGCCTGGGTCACGCTGAGCGCGACCTTGCTCGGCTTCGCGATGGGGACCGTCCTTGGCTTCGCGCTGGCTTTGGGGATCGTCTACAACCGCGTGATGGATATGAGCGTGATGCCTTGGGTGATCGCCTCGCAGACCATTCCGATCCTCGCCATCGCGCCGATGATCATCGTGGTGCTGAACGCGGTCGGGCTGTCGGGGCTGCTGCCCAAGGCGATGATCAGCATGTACCTGTCCTTCTTTCCCATCGTCGTCGGCATGGTGAAGGGTCTTCGCAGTCCGGACCGCATGCAGCTCGACCAGATGCGCACCTGGAATGCGAGCGGTGCGCAGGAATTCCGCAAGCTGCGGCTGCCGTCATCCATGCCCTATCTCTTTACCTCGATGAAGATCGCCATGGCGGCATCGCTGGTCGGCGCCATTGTCGGAGAATTGCCGACGGGGGCCGTGGCGGGTCTCGGCGCGCGGCTGCTCGCGGGGTCCTATTACGGGCAGACGATCCAGATCTGGTCGGCGCTGATCATGGCGGCGGCGCTCGCCGCGGCGGCGGTGGCGCTGATCGGTCTCTTGCAGCGGGTGGTGCTGAAACGGATGGGCATGGCATGATGTGGCTGGTTCTGGGGATCACGGGCTGGGGCGCGGGATGGGCGCTGAACGTCTGGCTGGCCCGCCAGCACAAATCGACCGCGACCAGCCTCGCCGTGCCGGTCATCTTTGGTCTCACGCTGATCGTGATCTGGGAATGCCTTGTGCGGGGCCTCGGAATCTCTCCGGTTCTGCTGCCGCCCCCCACGGCCATCGGCGCGCGCTTCGCGGCTTCGACAGGGCTGCTCTGGGAGGATTTTGTGCAGACGGTGATCAAGGGCGCGCTGAGCGGATATGTCCTCGGCTGCCTGGCCGCCTTCGGCGTCGCGTTGCTCGCGGACCGGTTCGTATTCCTGCGGCGCGGGCTGCTACCGGTGGGGAACTTCGTCGCTGCCCTGCCGATCATCGGCCTCGCCCCGATCATGGTGATGTGGTTCGGGTTCGACTGGCAGTCCAAGGCCGCGATCGTCGTCGTGATGGTGTTCTTTCCGATGCTGGTGAACACTGTCGAGGGACTGCTCGCCGCCGAGACCATGCAGCGGGACCTCATGCGCACTTATGCCGCCGGCTACTGGACGACGCTGTTCAAGCTGCGGCTTCCGGCGGCGATGCCCTTCATCTTCAACGGGCTGAAGATCGCCTCCACTCTGGCGCTGATCGGGGCGATCGTTGCCGAATTTTTCGGCTCTCCGATCCGCGGCATGGGATTTCGCATCTCGACATCGGTAGGGCAGCTTGCGCTGGACCTCGTCTGGGCTGAAATCCTTGTGGCGGCGATCGCCGGATCGGCGTTCTATGGGGCCGTCGCGCTGATCGAACGCGCGGTGACCTTCTGGCACCCGTCCCAGAGAGGGCGGGCATGAACAATAACAGGGCAACAGTATCAACATGGAGGATCTCATGAAACATCTCAAACTGGTGGCGGGTACAACCCTTGGCCTCTGGGCCGGGGCAGCGCAGGCGGCAGACGATCTCGCGCTGCAGCTCAAATGGGTCACGCAGGCGCAGTTCGCGGGCTATTACGTGGCCGCCGACAAGGGCTATTACGAAGAGGAAGACCTGAACGTCACGATCAAGCCGGGTGGCCCGGACATCGCGCCCGTGCAGGTGCTGCTGGGGGGCGGCGCGGATGTGATGGTGGACTGGCTGCCCTCGGCGCTTGCCGCACGCGAAAAGGGCGCGCCGATCGTGAACATCGCGCAGCCCTTTGCCAAGTCGGGCCTGATGCTCACCTGCCTCAAGGAGCACAACATCAATTCGCCCGAGGATTTCCCCGGCCACACCCTGGGCACATGGTTCTTTGGCAACGAGATTCCGCTGTTTTCCTGGATGGGCAAGCTCGGCTATCCCACCGATGGCTCCGAGGGCGGCGTGACGATCCAGAAGATCAACTTCAACGTCGACCCGCTGCTGCAGAAGCAGGTCGAATGCGCCACCACCATGACCTACAATGAATACTGGCAGGTGATCGATGCGGGCCTGACGCCGGACGATCTCGTGGTGTTCAAATACGAGGATGAGGGCATCTCGACCCTCGAGGACGGGCTCTACACGACCGAGGAGAACCTCGCCGACCCCGAGATGGTGGACAAGCTGGTGCGCTTCGTGCGCGCGTCGATGAAGGGCTGGAAATACGCCGAGGAAAATCCTGACGAGGCGGCCGAGATCGTGCTCGAGAACGATTCGACCGGTGCGCAGACCGAAAAGCACCAGAAGCGGATGATGGGCGAGATTGCCAAGCTCACCATGGGCTCGGATGGCAGCCTCGACGAGGAGGCGTTCCAGCGCTCGGCCGAGATCACCATGGAAGGCGGGATGATCACCGCCATGCCCGAAGGGGCCTTTACCCATGCGATCACCGAGAAGGCACTCGACTGATACCACCCGGCAGAAGACGGGAAGGGCGGTCCCGACGGGGCCGCCTTTCTTATTTCCTGTATCCCTGACCTGTGTCAGCAGATCGCGGCAGTCGGTTTTAACGAAAGGCAGCGAGCCGGGATTTATTGGGCGCGTGGTGAACCCGAGGCCATGTAAGCCGCGAAAATGAAAAGGGGGCCGGCCGGGGCCAACCCCCCGTCATTATGGAAAAGGGTACTGGAAACGATACCTTGAAATAGACACTGCCCGGGGGACGACCGGGCTTATTGCGGTCACTCTCGCAAGTCCAGAATAGATGCAGGCCGTAAATTTTATATGACGACAGGGTGACTTTTTCCGGGCCCGCCGTGCCGCGAATATGCGTCGGCCCTTAAGGCATTGCGATGGCGGCAGGGACGGTCGAGTGTTGCCGGACTGCGCCAGAACTCATGGACAGGCAGGTTATTCCGCGGCCATCGCCATGTCGGCCCGCGCGCCGAGGAAACGGCTGGCGGCGGGACCCGAGAGATGGGTGATGCGTCCGCCGCTCAGCGTCGCCTCGACCGCCTCGGTGGCGCGGTTCACGATGACCAGATCCGCGCGGCGGCCGTAATCGATCACTCCGCGGTCATGCAGATCCAGAATCCCGGCCGGGCGTTCCGAAATCAGCGCCCAGGCATCGGAGAGCCGCATCACGCCCTTCGAGACGAGGTAAAAGGCCGCGGCCGCCAGCGTGGGATAGGAGCTGTCCGAGACGAGGGCGTCGCAGAGGCGCGTGCGGATCAGCTCTGTCACCGGCAGGGAGGGATTGGACTGAGTGACCTCCCCGGCGCGCAGCAGCACAGGATCGCCCACGGCGCGGGCCAGTGCGGCCGCCGAGCGGCGGTTCGGGCAGATGCAGACCTTGGCGCCGATCATCGAAAACGTCTCGCGGGTTTCGCCATCCGGATCGCCGTAGCTGCCATAGGTTACACCGAGGGTGTCGAACGCCTCTGCCAGGCGGCAGAGATAGCGCGGTACGGCGCGTTTCTGCGCTTCGGCCTGCGCGAGGCAGACGCGGGTTTCACTGCGAGTCTCGAATTGCAGGAGTGCGTCGGGAAGCGTGTTGCGGAACACCACGTGGTCGACGTGGTAGCGGCGGACGGCGGCGAGCAGGCGATCGGCAGTGTCGACTGTATGCGTTTCGCAGGCGATCTGGATGCGCAGATCGCTCAGCGCCTGCGGGCGATACTTGTCGAGAGCGGCCAGAAGCGCCTCTGCCGCAGAGGGGCTGTGGGGACCCTGTTCGGCCCAGCTCCAGCCCTGCGAGAGCCAGGCGGTTGTCACGCCATGGGCCGCTGCCGCGTGATCGGTGGCGCGCAGCGCGGTGCACAGAGTCTGGCCGGGGGCCATGTTGCGCAGGAACGCCGCGCCGTGCAGGTCGATGATGCCGGGCAGGATGTAATAACCGCGCATGTCGACCTCGGGCAGCGGACCCTTCGAGATACGGCCATCCTCGATGGCGACGGAACGGTCCATCATCTGTCCTTCCCGAAGGACGGATCCGCCGGTGAGGCGAAGGGAAAGCGGAGCGGTCATCATCTGCATCGGCCCGGGGGTTGCGCGGTTTGGCCCTAGCTAACGCATGAATGTATCGCCCACATGACAGGATTGGGCGCTAAGCAGCAGGAATCTGTTGGATTTTGTTCAAATTGGCGCGGATGTCACTCGCCGAGGGTGAGGGTCACCCGATCTCCTGCAAACCAGCAGAGCCCGTATTCCACCGGCATACCGGCAGGGTCGTGGTTGACCGCGGTGGTGCGCAGCAGCGGCGCGCCCTCGTCGAGCCGCAGGTGCAGCGCCTGCGTGGCATCCGCCGCGACGGCGCTGAGCCGGGTCGAGGCGCGGATATAGTCGGCGATGCCGCCTTCGGCCAGCGCCGCAGTGACCGAGCGCAGGCGCTGAAGTGCCTCGGGCAGGCCGGGCAGCGGATCGGCCGGAAAGGTGGAGTGGAACAGCGCGATGGGCTGGCCATCCGCCAGCGAAAGCCCTTGCGCGAAATGCACGAGCGCGCCGGGATCGAGCTGCAGCGCCTCGGCCTCGGCCGTGTCGGCGCGCCGGGTCTCGAGGCTCAGGATCTCCTTTCCTGGCAGCCGTCCCGCGGCGCGCAGGTTCTGGTGAAAGCGCACGCGCTTGCCGATGGGGTATTCGGTGGGACGCGGGGTGACGAAGACACCAGAGCCGCGGCGCGAATGGATCAGGTCCTGTTCGGCAAGGGCCGCCAGCGCGCGGCGGATCGTGTGCCGGTTCACGCCGAAACGGGCGGACAGCTCGGCCTCGGTCGGAAGCTTGTCACCGGGCGTGTAGCGGGCGCTTGCGATGTCCTGCGTGAGGCTGTCTGCAATGGCGTGCCAGAGCGGCGTGCGGGGCATGGGCGTGACCTTCGCGATCCGGGGGGCGCCGCTGCTGCTGCGCCCGGAAGTGTCGGGTTGTAGAAATTTGTGCGGCTGCGGGCAAGGGTGTGCCGCAAACGCGGGGATTGCGTCGGGCGTCAGCCGGTGAGCGGGACACGCCGGATCTCATGGAAATACCCGGAGGCATCCTCGCCGCAAAGGGTCAGCGCGTCGATCCGGAACGGCTCTGGCAGCAGCCCCTCGAGACGGGGCCGCAAGGCGGCCTCGGTTTGCGCCAGTTCGTCGGCGGAGAGCTTGCCGGTCAGGGTGATGTGAAAGCGGAAGGCTTCCATCACATACGGATAGCCGTAAAGCGAGAGCAGTTCCTTCTGCCGCTCGCTGAGCCGCGCCGCAGTTCGGCGGGCGAGTTCCGCAGCCTCGGGCGGGGCGCGGAAGCGGTCGAGCTGCTGCACGCTGCGCGCGGCAAGCTCCGAGAGCGTGGACGTGTCACCAATGGGGGTGAGCGCGAGAAAGCTGCCCAGACGGTTGAGAGCGAGGCCCTCGAGGGTGACGCTGCCCTGGGTGGCGCAGAACGCGGAAAGGGCGGCGTCAAGCTCCGCCACATCGGTGCCGACGGCGAGCCGGAAGGGCGGCTTGATCGTGGCGTGCAAGCCGTATTTGCGCGGAGCCGTGGTCAGGTCATGCACGGGCGCGGGCAGGCCGGAGATGTCCGGAGGCGGGCAGGGCGTGCCGGTCGCGGCGTCCCAGCCGAGCCAGGCCGCGCCGAGCGCGGCCAGCGGTCCGGACGGCAGGGTGACGTAGATGGCGTAACGGGTGTAGCTCATGCGGGCCTCTCAGACTTGGACGGCGCAGGGATGCCACAGCTTTGCGCGCCGGCCAATGGGGTGCGCGGGTGGCTGGCGTTGCAGGGGGGCTGTCTGCCCCCCACCTGACCTGCGGTCAGGCCCCCCCGAGGATATTTGCGACCCCGAGAATGCGGGGAGTTGGTCAGGGGAGGCGCAGCCAGTCCTGCTCGAAGGTGAGACCGTCGAGCCCGGCAACGCGCTGCTGGCGGGCGAGTTCGGCCATCAGCCGGTTCTGGCGTCCGGTGCTCCAGCGCAGACCCGGCTCGGGCCAGAGAGCGGTGACGGCGAGCGTCGAGGTCCTGCGGTCGGCCTTCATGTCGATGCGCCCGACCAGCCGGTCGCCGTCGAGCAGCGGAAAGACGTAATAGCCGTAGCGGCGTTTCGCGGCAGGTGTGAAGACCTCGATCCGGTAGTGAAAGCCGAAGAGCCGCTGCGCACGGGCACGGTCGCGCAGCACGGGATCGAAGGGGCTGAGCACGCGCAGGCGGTTCGGCGGGATCGGGGCTTCTGCGGCCTGTTCCAGCACATCTGGGCGGGCGAGGTGGCGGCGCGGGGTGCCGTCTGCGGCGAGGACGTCGACCTCGATCACCCTGCCGCGGGCAAGTTGCTCTCTGGCCCAGCCGCGCGCCTCAGTCGGGGTGGCGATGGCCCAGAAGGCGGCAATCTCTCCGGATGTGGCAAAGCCGAGCCTGTCGAGCGCGCCGTCGCAGAGCCCGTCGATGCTCTGCGCGGGGTCGGGGTGCGGGGCATGGTGCCGTTCGGGGATGACGCGCGTGCTCAGGTCGAAGAACTTGCGGAAGTTCTCGCGGTGGCAGATCGCGAGATCGCCGGTGCGCCAGAGGTATTCGAGCGCAGTCTTGGACGGGTGCCAGTCCCACCAGCCGCCCGAGCTGCGTTGCTCGCCCGCGCCGACATCCGCGGAACAGACCGGTCCGTGCGCCGCGATCTGGTCGAGCACCGTGTCGAACTGCTCCTCGAAACCGGCGCGACGGTCCGCGGCCCAGCGTTCGCGCATCGCTTCGGCATTGCGGGCGAAGCGCAGGCGCCAGTGCGGATAGAACTCGGTCGGGATCACCGCCGCGTCATGTGTCCATTGCTCGAACAGCGTCCGGTCACGTTCCAGCAGCGGCGTGAGATGGCGCGGCCGATAAGTGGCGCGTCGCGCGAACAGGATCATGTGATGGGCACGTTCCACCATGCTGATGCTGTCGATCTGCACGAAGCCGAGGCGCTGGATGAGGTCCAGCAGATCCGCGCCCCTGGACGGACCGGTGGGCGGTTCCGCCAGAGCGTGGCGGTGCAGGAACAGCCTCCGGGCAGCGCGGTTGTCGAGGACCGGCACCATGCAGGTTCAGCGCCGCTTGAGCGTGTCGCCATAGGTGATGGTCGGGGTCAGTTCGGTGATCTTCCGATAGGGCGCATCGGGGTTCTCGACCCGGTCGGCGATGATCTGCGCCGCCGTCGTGCCGATCTCCAGCCGACAGGCATCCATCGTCGCGAGCTGCCGCGGCAGGCCTTGCAGCAATTCGACCCCGTTGAACCCGGCCAGACCGATCTGGGTCGGGATATCGATCCCCTTTTCC
The DNA here is from genome assembly GCA_038260405.1 of Rhodobacterales bacterium. GTDB lineage: Bacteria > Pseudomonadota > Alphaproteobacteria > Rhodobacterales > Rhodobacteraceae > Puniceibacterium. Next base: position 16,338 of record JBBSNW010000014.1, read on the forward strand.
AGCAGGTAGAGAAGCCCGCCTGCGGCGATCATGTCGTTGGAATAGTAGAGGAAATCGAGCTCCGGATTGCGCTCGAGCATCTCGCGCGTCATGTCGCGCCCCTTCGCGAGCGCCGAGCCGCCGGAGTAGAATTCCTGATCCGCGATCTCGATTCCGCCCTTGGCCAGCGCCTCGGTGAAGCCTTCGAAGCGTTTGCGCGCGCGGTGATCGAGCGGCATCTTGGTCCCCATGAAGCCGATCTGTTCGTATCCGGCCTTCATGATCGCCTGTGCCATCATCCGCCCCGCACGGCGATGCGAGATGCCGACCATCGCATCGACCGGCGTGCCGTCGACATCCATGATCTCGACAACCGGAATGCCGCTCGCCTTGAGCATGGCACGCGAGGGATCAGTGCGCTCCAGCCCCGCGATGATGACGCCCGAGGGTCGCCATGAGAGCATCTCGTAGAGCACGCGCTCCTCTTTTTCCGGCAGATAATCGGTGACGCCAAACACCGGCTGCAGCTCGGTCTTTTCCAGCACGTGGCTGATCCCGGTCATCACCTCGGGAAAGACCATGTTGGACAGCGAGGGGATGATCACCGCGACGAGGTTCACCCGCTGGCTTGCGAGCGCGCCTGCGATCTTGTTGGGCACGTAGCCCAGCGCCTTTGCCGCCTCCAGCACCTTCTCTCGGGTCGCGACGGAAACATCGCCGCGGTTGCGCAGCACGCGGCTGACGGTCATTTCCGACACGCCCGAGGCTTCGGAAACGTCGCGGAGGGTAAGGGGGCGGGGGTCGTCCTGGGCCACGGGGCATCTGTCCTGTTGCTGCTCTGTGGTGACGTTAGCGTACTGGGTTGCGCAGGCACAAGATATTCCGCCATCGGTGAGGAGCGTGTCGGGCACGTCCTATCCTTGGTGGAAGGCCAGGGTAGCACCCTTCGGCCGTCACGCCCGGCCGGGCGCGAGGCCCGGCGCAGGCTCACTCGGTTTCCGGCTGTCCGCTTTGCGCAGGGGGATCGATCGGCTCGAAAGCTCCGATCGAGATGTCGAGCAGCAGCCAGCGGCGCTTTTCCTGCACGAAGACCAGATCGAAGCTGATGTGCTGCGGGCGCAACGGGAAATAGCCGGTCAGACGCATCTGCTCACCGTCCGACGCCGTCTGCGCGGACAGGATCACCGGTGCGGTGACAAGGACGGGCAGCATGTCGAGCCCGGCTTCGCGCACCGGGGTGAACAGCCCGGCAAGCCGCGTCGGATCGTTGGCGGCCGCGAAATCCGAGGCCGCATAGTCGCGCAGTACCGTGTAGTTGCCGGTCCAGTTGCCGTGATTCACGGCCGTCATCACGTCGCGGATCAGGGCCGTGGCAAAGCCGGGATCGACCACGGCCGCAACCTGCTCATAGTTCATCGGCTGGGCGCTCGGCGCGGTGCCAGCGACCATGCCGGTCCATCCCAGAAAAAGCGCCGCAAACAAAGTTCGCGGCGCTTTTAGGAGTTTCAGCTCACATCCTACCATGCGTAGGTGATGCCGACCCGACCGCCCAGCTGCTCGCGGTCGAAGCCATAAGTCACACCGGCATCGAGCTGGGTATTGGCACTGATACGGTAGCCCATGTTGACGGCCATCGCGCTCGACCCCTCGAAGGCCCCGAGGCTGGTCGACAGGGCATAGGTCCTGTCGGCCGGAACGTATGGCGCGGACAGGGCCATCGCCATGGCGATGCCTTCCTTGTTGTCCTCGATCGCGTCGCGGTTTTCCTTGATCGCACGTCTGAACGAGTCGGACTGCTGGTTCAGCGCGGCGAGGTTGCTGCCGATGCTGGTATCGACCGCCAGATTGCCCTCTGCATCCGACGTCACGACACCGACGGGCGTGCCTTGCGCATCCCGGCTCTCCTGCGTGGCAATGCCCCGCGCGGTGTAGGTGTTGTCGGCATTGCCGAGCGTGAACTGGTTGGCGCGGGTGGCCGTGGCGCCGTTGCCGATCGCGGCCGAGTTGTCGCCGCTGGCCGAAGCGAGGTTGCCGAAGGACAGCGCGCTGTTTCCGCTGGCCGAGGCCGCCTCACCGACAGCCGTCGAACGCACGCCCGTCGCAGAGGCCAGGTGACCGAAGGCCTGTGCCCGCTCGGCAGTGGCCATGGACTGCCAGCCGATCGCTGTCGTGCCCGCACCGTTGGTCATCGCCTCGCCGCCGATAGCGGTCGAAGAGTTGCCGATGGCAGCCGCACCCGCACCCAGCGCAACCGCATCGACGCCGTCCGTCAGAGCGCCCTGACCCTGATCCGGCACGCCGTCCCCGTCGGCATCGTTGTTGCCGCCGATGGCGATGGCGCCGATGCCGTTGGCGACGCTGTCCTCACCGATCGCGATGGACTGCTCGTCATTTGCGGTGGACTGGTGACCGAAGGCGTTGGCAAAGGGCGCCGCCGCATTGGCCTGCCAGCCGATGGCCGTGGTTCCGGCGCCGGTCGCGACCGACTCGCCACCGATGGCGGTTGTCGAGGGTCCATCAACCGCTGCCTCGCTGCCGATGGCCACGCCGTCGACCGATGTCGCGCTGGTTGTCGACCGTTCTCCAACTGCTACCGAGAAATCCCCCTCTGCGGTCCCCCCGCCACATTGCGTGGCGTCCGTACCCGTTCCCGCGACACATTCTGGTACCACTTGGGCAAATGCCGCACTGGCACCGATCGTCAGTACTGCGATTGCGGTTCCGCTCCGCAATCCGGCGATCAAGCCGATCTTGTTGAATTTCGTCATCGTTACACTTTCCCTCACCCATACGTTTCGCTCTGCTCGGGGAGAAAATGCCTCACCCCGTAGCAGGACAAGCCACGCAGGGTTGGAAAAAATAGTTTCAACCGAAATCCATTATTTGCAATTTTGTTGCAAGCCCGTTTGAAAAACGCCTCAAAAAGGCACAGAGTGCAGGTGACACTGGGCTGCAGCCCGGCTAAAAGAGCGGCGCGTGGTCCCGTGGCTCAACTGGATAGAGCAATCCCCTCCTAAGGGATAGGTTGCAGGTTCGACTCCTGCCGGGATCACCATATTTCATTATTTTTCAATGTGTTGTCGGCGACTTGGATAAGGTTCGACCGCAGTCGTCCAGAATCCGCGCGGCGGCACGCATCACGCCACGGCGGCCCCGCCCGAATTTACGCAATCTTTACGACGTCCGCCCCTGAACCACCGCGCGCCTTTATGCGCATCGGTGGCATCCTGCCTGTGACCGGTCCTTCAGAGGGCCTTTATCACAGGGTTATGTCATGACGTTCGATCTCGCTCTCGGTGCCATCGTGGCCGCCGGACTTGCTGTCTATCTGCTGGCCGTGCTGGCCAATCCAGAACGCTTCTGAGGAGGTGGAGATGAGCAAGACATCCTCGGGTTCCCTTTTCACATCCGAACTTCTGGGCCCGGCGGTCCGGGAGGCGGTCGGCAAGCTCGACCCACGGCAACTCTACCGCAATCCGGTCATGTTCACGACGGCGGTAGTGGCTCTGCTGGCCACTGTGCTGGCGATCCGGTCGGTCGCGAGCGGGGCGGATGACGTCGGTTTCCAGTGGCAACTGGTGTTCTGGCTCTGGCTGACGGTGCTGTTCGGCAACTTCGCCGAAGCCCTGGCCGAAGGGCGCGGCAAGGCGCAGGCGGCGGCGCTGCGCTCGACAAAGGCGGAGCTGACGGGCAAGCGGCTCGATGGCGACCGGCAGGAGGAGGTTGCGGCGAGCGCGCTGCGCGCAGGCGATCTGGTGCTGGTGGAAGCCGGCGATCTGATCCCGGCGGATAGCGAGGTGGTGGAGGGTGTGGCCTCGGTCAACGAGGCTGCCATCACCGGCGAAAGCGCGCCCGTCATCCGCGAGGCAGGAGGAGACCGCTCGGCGGTGACCGCGGGCACGCGGGTCATTTCCGACCGCATCACCGTCAGGGTCACGGCAGAGCCCGGGCAAGGCTTTCTCGACCGCATGATCGCGCTTGTCGAAGGGGCGGCACGCGCGAAGACGCCCAACGAGGTCGCGCTGACGATCCTGCTCACCGGGCTCACGCTGATCTTTCTGGTCGCCGTCGGCACCTTGCCGGCCTTCACCGCCTATGCCGGGCAGACGATCCCGGTTCCGGTGCTGGTCGCGCTGTTCGTGGCGCTTATTCCGACGACGATCTCGGCGCTTCTTTCGGCCATCGGCATCGCGGGCATGGACCGGCTGGTGCGCTTCAACGTGCTCGCCAAATCCGGCCGCGCGGTCGAGGCCGCGGGCGATATCGACGTCCTGCTGCTCGACAAGACCGGCACCATCACGCTTGGCGACCGTCAGGCGAGCGAATTCGTGACCCTGCCCGGCGTGGGGCAGGGCGATCTGGTCGAGGCCGCCATGCTGGCGAGCCTTGCCGACGAGACGCCCGAGGGGCGTTCCATCGTGGCCCTCGCGCGCGCTCAGGGCATGGATGCGACCCAGCCCGCCGATGCCGAGGTGGTGGCTTTCACCGCGCAGACCCGCGTGTCGGGGATCGACGCCGATGGCCGTTCGATCCGCAAGGGCGCTGTGGATGCCCTGCTGAAGCTGCACGCCTTCGATCCCCGCGCGACCCAGGCGCTGCGCAGCGTCACGGACCGAATCGCGCGCGAGGGCGGCACGCCGCTGGCGGTCAGCGACGGCACCCGTCTTCTGGGGGCAATCCATCTCAAGGACATCATCAAGACCGGCATCAAGGAGCGCTTTGCCGAATTGCGCCGCATGGGCATCCGCACGGTGATGATCACCGGCGACAATCCCCTGACGGCCGCCGCAATCGCCGCGGAATCCGGCGTGGACGATTTCCTGGCCGAGGCGACGCCCGAGGACAAGCTGGCGCTGATCCGCAAGGAACAGTCGGGCGGCCGCCTCGTCGCCATGTGCGGCGACGGCACCAACGACGCGCCTGCCCTCGCTCAGGCGGATGTGGGTGTCGCCATGAACACCGGCACGCAGGCCGCGCGCGAGGCGGGAAACATGGTCGATCTCGACAACAACCCCACGAAGCTGATCGAGATCGTCGGTCTGGGCAAACAGCTTCTGATGACGCGCGGTGCGCTGACGACGTTCAGCATTTCCAACGACGTGGCCAAGTATTTCGCCATCCTGCCCGCGATCTTCGTGGCACTCTATCCCGGCCTTGGCGCCCTGAACGTGATGGGGCTCGAGAGCCCGCAAAGCGCGATCCTGTCGGCGGTGATCTTCAACGCGCTGATCATCCCGTTCCTCGTGCCGCTTGCCCTGCGCGGCGTCGCTTACAAGCCGCGCAGCGCGTCGCGCCAACTGATCGGCAACCTCGCGCTCTATGGCGTCGGCGGGCTGGTCGTTCCCTTCATCGGCATCAAGGCGATCGACCTCGTGGTCGGCGCCCTGGGCCTTGCCTGAGGTATCCCCATGACACTTCTCTATCTGCTGCTCGGCTATGCCGTCTTCGCCCTGCTTGCTGCCATCGCCGCCCTTGCGGCGCGCGGCTGACCCATCCCTGAGGAACCCGAAATGGACCCCATCTTTCTCGTGACGCTCGTCGTCGGCGGCACCGCGCTGCTGTCATGGCCATTGGGCCGCTACATGGCCTGGGCGATGGACCCGGCCGTGGCCAACGGCCCCACCCACCTTTTCGAACGCATTTCGGGTGCGCGGGGCCTGCAGGACTGGCGCGACTATGTCGCCTCGCTGCTGGTATTCAACCTCGCCATGTTCACCTTCTGCTTCGCGATCCTGTCGCTGCAGCAGGTTCTGCCGCTGAACCCCGACGGCATGGGCGCGCTCGATGCGCATCTCGCCTTCAACACCGCGGCGAGCTTCACCACCAACACGAACCTGCAGCACTATTCCGGCGAGGTATCGCTGAGCTACCTGTCGCAGCTTGCAGCGCTCATGTGGCTTCAGTTCGTCTCTGCCGCCACCGGGATCGCGGCGCTGACGGCCCTCGCGCGCGGCATCGCCGGGCGGGCCGATATGGGGCATTTCCTGATCGACGTGCAGCGCGCGACGTTCCTCGTGCTGCTGCCGCTCGCGGTGGTGGTGGCGTGCTTCATGGTGCTGGCGGGCATGCCGATGACCTTGCAGGGGGCCGCGCAGGCGATCACGCTCGAAGGGGCCGTGCAGACCATTTCGCGCGGCCCGGTCGCGGCGTTTCTCACGATCAAGCAGCTCGGCACCAACGGTGGCGGCTTCTTCGGACCCAACGCCACCCATCCGCTGGAAAACCCCAGCTTCTGGACCAACCTCGTCTCGATGATGGCGATCATCCTCATCCCGATGGCCTGTGTCTGGATGTTCGGACGCATCATCGGGCGGCAACGCCACGCGGCGGTGATCTTTTCGGTGATGCTGGCGTTCCTCGTCGCCAAGATCGCAGGCTCCGTCTGGTTCGAGAGCGCGCCGACCTTTGCCCTGCGGGATCTTCCTGTCGAACAAACCGTTGGCAACCTCGAAGGCAAGGAGCTGCGCCTTGGCGCGACGACCGGCCCGCTCTGGGCTGTGCTGACCTCGTCGACCTCGAACGGATCGGTGGGCGCGATGCATGACAGCCTCAATCCGATGACGGGCCTCATGCCGATGATCGGGATGTGGCTCAACGCGACCTTCGGCGGCGTCGGCGTGGGGATGATCAACATGTTCCTCTACGTGATCGTCGCGGTCTTCGTCGCGGGCATGATGGTGGGGCGCACGCCCGAATACCTTGGCCACCGGGTCGAGGCGCGCGAGGTCAAGCTGGCGGTCATGGCGCTGTTCCTGCACGCCTTCCTGATCCTCGGGGGCACGGCACTCTTCGCAGCCACGGTCTGGGGGCAGGGAAGCACGCAGGATCCCGGCGCGCATGGCTTCTCCGAGATCCTCTACGAATTCACCTCGGCCGCGGCCAATAACGGCTCGGGTTTCGAGGGGCTGGGCGACGGCACCGCGCCCTGGAACATCGCGACGGGCATCGTGATGCTGCTGGGCCGGTTCGTTCCGATCATTCTGCCTCTCGCCATCGTCGGATCGTTCATGACCAAGCGGCGGGCGGCCGAAAGCGCCGGCACGCTGGGTGTGGAGGATGCGACCTTCGCTACCATGCTCGCGATCACGGTGGTGATCTTCGGCGCGCTGACCTTCCTGCCTGCCGCTGCGCTCGGGCCGGTCGCGGAACATCTTTCCCTTGTGCAGTGAGCATCCTATCAAAGGACCATGACGATGAACGACATTCTCTCTTCCCTCCGCGTGGTGATCGCGTCGATGCTGATCTGCGTCGCGGGCTATACCGGGCTGATCCTCGGCGTCGCGCAGGCGGTGACGCCCGGCACGGCGCAGGGGTCGCTGATCAGCGACGCCGAGGGCCAGGTGGTCGGCAGCCGCCTCGTGGCGCAATCTTTCACCGAACCGGGCTATTTCTGGCCGCGCCCCTCAGCAGTTGACTACAATGCGGCCGGTGCCGGCGGGTCGAACCTCTCGCCCGCGAATCCGGAACTTGCGGCCCGGGCCGAAGGCATCATCGCCATCTACGGCGTCGATGCTCCGATCCCCGCCGATCTGGTCACGGCTTCCGGCGCGGGTCTCGATCCGCACATCTCTCTCGCCGGCGCGCTGTTCCAGGTGCCGCGTGTGGCCGAGGCCCGCGGGATCGAGCCTGGCACGGTGCGCTCCGTCATCGACGGGCTCGCCTTCGCGCCGGGTGGCCCGCTGACGCAGGAGCGGATCGTCAACGTGCTCGAGCTGAACCTCGCTCTCGACGCCGGTGCCTAGATGAGCGACGCGCCGCGCCCCTCGCCGGATGCCCTTCGGCGCGAAGCCGCCCGCGAGGGGCGCGGCGCCCTGAAGATCTTTCTCGGCGCCGCACCCGGCGTCGGCACGACCTACGAGATGCTGGAAAAGGGCGCGGAAAAGCTCAGATCCGGCATCGACGTTGTGATCGGCATCGTCGAGACCCATGGCCGCGCCGAAACCGAAGCCCTGCTCGCGCCGCTCGAAATCGTCCCGCGGCGCGAGATCGCCTATCGCGGTCAGACCCTGACCGAGATGGATCTCGACGCGATCCTCGACCGCACGCCCGGGCTGGTGCTGGTGGACGAGCTGGCTCATACCAACGCGCCCGGCTCGCGTCACCCCAAGCGGTGGCAGGACATCGAAGAGCTGCGCGATGCCGGGATCGACGTCTGGACCACGGTGAACATCCAGCATCTCGACAGCCTCAACGACATCGTCGGCGGCTTCACGCAGGTCAGGGTGCGCGAAACCGTGCCCGACCACGTCTTCGAGGATGCCGAGATCGAAGTGATCGATCTGCCGCCCGATGACCTCATCGCGCGGCTGAAGGAGGGCAAGGTCTATCTGCCCCAGGAGGCGGGCCGGGCGCTCGACAACTTCTTCACCCGCACCAAGCTTTCGGCCTTGCGGGAACTGGCGCTGCGCCGTGCCGCACAGGCGGTCGACCAACAGATGCTGGATCAGTTGCGCGCGGGCGGTGTCACCGGGACCTGGGCGGCGGGTGACCGCGTTCTGGTCGCGGTGAGCGAGGAGCCGGGATCTGCCGCGCTGGTGCGCGCCGCCAAGCGGCTTGCCGATGCCCTGCGCGCGCCCTGGACGGCGGTGCATGTCGAAACCCCGCGCGAAGGCGCCTTCAGCGAAGGACAGCGGCGCCGCGTCGGGCGAAACCTCGCGCTCGCCGCGGAACTCGGTGCCACGCTGGTCAGCGTGCCGGGCAGCAGCGTGCGGGACGTACTGATCGAGCAGGTGCAGGAGATGCGCGCCACCCAGCTCGTGATCGGCAAGAGCCGTCGCAGCTGGTGGTTCGAGCTCCGGCACGGCTCGGTCGTCGGCGATCTGCTGAAATCCACCGGCGACGTGGCAATTCACGTCATCCCGATGCGCAAGAAGGGCAGTCAGGATATCGGCAGGCGGATCGCCCGCCCCGAAAACCTGCTGCTCGGGCTGCTGGGCGCGTTCTCGATGGTGGGCGCCACGGCGTTTCTGGGCAAGATCGCCGATGCCTGGATCGGCTATCAGGGGATCGACCTGCTGTTCCTCGTGCCGGTGATCGCCTCGGCCTTGTTCTTCGGGCGCTGGCCCAGCATCGCGGCGGCGCTTCTGGCGGGAACGCTCTACAATTTCCTGTTCGTGCCCCCCGTCCACACCTTCAACATCTACGATCCGCGTAACGTGGTGACGGTGTTCATCCTGATCGCGGTCGGCCTCGTGACGAGCCAGCTGGCCGTGCGCCTGCGCGTGATCGCCCGGATGAACGCCAAGAGCGCGCGCGAGAATGCCGCCCTTGCGCGTTTCGCCGCGCGGCTCGGCGCGCTCTCGGATGCCGGGGCCACGGGGCGCACGGTCTGCGAAGAGATTACGGGCCTGCTGTCGGTCGAGGCGATGATGCTGGCGCGCGGGCCGGAGGGCGTGACCATCACCGCCAGCGAACCCGAAGGGCTGAAGCTAGGTTCGATCGACCGTGCCGCCGCGGAATGGGCGCTGGACAAGGGCGACAGGACCGGCATCGGCACCAACACCCTCACCGCAAGCGCCTGGCAGTTCCGCCCGCTGCGCACCTCGCTCGGGGTTCTGGGCGTGCTGGCCCTGCGCCGTCCGGACGGCACTCATCCGATCCCGGCCGACAAGGCGAGCCTCGCTGCGAGCCTCGTCGATCAGGCGGCGCTGGCGCATGAGCGTCTGAAGCTCGAGCACGACATGAGCGATCTGCGCGCCACGCGCGAGCGCGACAGCCTGCGCGCCGCCCTGCTTGCCTCGCTCAGCCACGATCTGCGCACGCCGCTGACCGGGATGATCGCCGCCGCCGAAGCGCTCGAGCCCGGTCCCGGCATGGATGGCGACCTCGTCCATGCGATCCGGAACGAGGCGCGCAGGCTCAACAGCTTTCTCGGCGATCTGCTGGACGTCACCCGGATCGAGGAGGGCGCTGTGCGTGTCAATCTCCAGCCCGTCGATCTGACCGACGTGGTGCGCGGAACGCTGCACGATCTGCGCGGCGTCCTGCAGGACCGCGAGGTCACGGTCGACGTGGATGCCAATCTGCCGCTGCTGCGGGCGGATCCGGTCCTGCTGCAGCACGCATTGCTGAACCTCGTGGACAATGCGAACAAGTATGCGCCCAAGGGCGGCGTGATCGAGATACAGGCGCGTCGTCGTCTGGGCTGGATGGCGCTCAGCGTGCGCGATCACGGCGCGGGTCTGCCCGAAGGCGCCGAAAGGACCGTGTTCGAGCGGTTCTTCCGCGGCATGGGATCGGACCGGACCGGCGGCGCGGGCCTGGGCCTCGCCATCGTCAAGGGGTTCGCCGACGCTATGGGCCTCGACGTGCGCGCCTCGAACGCGCCGGGGGGTGGTGCGCGCTTCACCATCGCCTTTCCGCCCGACAGGATCGTCGCCGAGATAAAGGAGGAGCCGCTGTGAGCAGGTCCAACCCCGTCATTCTCGTGATCGAGGATGAACTCGCGATCCGCCGACTGGTGCAGGCCGCCCTCACGCGGGCCGGGCACGATGTCGAGGTCGCGGAAACCGGTGCCGAGGGCCTGCGCAAGGCGTCGCGCTGCGATCTCGCACTGCTCGATCTGGGGCTCCCGGATCGCGATGGTCTCGAACTCATCGGCCCGCTGCGCGCCGCGGGGCTTGCCGTGATCGTGCTCACCGCGCGCGAGCAGACCGAGGAAAAGGTGGCCGCGCTCGATCTCGGGGCCGACGATTACGTGACGAAGCCATTCAACACGGATGAACTGCTGGCCCGTGTCCGCTCCTGCCTGCGGCGGCGCGCGGCCGAGAAAGGCGCTCCCGGACGGATCGACGCTGGTCATATCCAGATTGACATCGATGCCCACAGCGTCACCTGCGGCGGCGAGCCGGTCAGGCTCACGCCCAAGGAATTCGCCCTGCTGGAGCTTCTCGCGGTCAATGCGGGAAAGGTGCTCACCCATGCCCACCTGCTAGGAACGGTCTGGGGGCCCGCACATCTCGACAGCGTGGAATATCTGCGCGTGGCGATACGCAGCCTGCGCGCCAAGCTCGAGGAAGATCCCGGCGATCCCCGCCTGCTGATCAACGAGCCCGGCATCGGCTACAGGCTGGCCGATCGGGCGTGATCGCCTCGGCATGACGGGCCAATCCTTCCGCACGCCCCCTCCCGGCTTCATCTTGCCGGAAAAACTCCGGGGGAGCAGCCGCAGGCTGCGGGGGCGGAGCCCCTAGACCACCTCGATCACACCCTTGTCGATCGCCAGCACATATCCCCGGCGCGCGATGTTCTTGACCAGCAGTTCGCTCACGAGCTGGTTGCCGAGCCCGTCGCGCAGCCGCTTGATCCGGGTGGCCCCGGCAGCCTCGTCGCAGTCATGTTCGGGGCGGCCCGAAATCACCGCCTCGATCTGCACCCCGGTCAGCATCTCGCCGTCGAGCCGCGCCTCGGCCAGCACGGCCATCGTCTCCATCATCGCCTCGGTGAGCTTGAAGCCCATCGTGTTGAGATAGACGGTGTTCTCCTCGCGCGAGATGATGAGCGAGGAGACCTGGATGCCCGAGCGTTCGATCTGCGCCATGCGGCGGTTCATCGTGACCAGCATCACCAGGAACACCAGCGCGGCGACCATCAGCGCGGTCGCAAAGACCAGCAGGACGAAGATGACCATCCGGTAGCTCGCGAGCGTCTCGGCAAAGGCGGTGCCGCTCTGCGCGAGGATCTCGAGCAGCTTGATCTGGGCCTGCGCGGTCAGATCGTCATTCTCGATGAACAGCCTCTCGACCCGCGCATTGAACGCACCGGCATCGGGCAGGGTGAACAGCAGCAGTCCGCCCGCCGCCATCAGCAGCGCCACGATGGCGATGATGCCCATGGTCACGATGCGGCTGCCCGCGCGGCGCGCCTCAGAAGCGGAGGAAGAATTGTCCGGCACTGGACTTCCTTTTGTTCAGTCCGCTCTCATCGAAGACCGAGACGATGTTGAGCAGCGTCCAGCCCTGGCCGGCAAGGCGCTGTTGCAGCTCGGCCCGCGCCGACGAGGCCGAGCAGGCGCCGCGGATTTCCGCGACTCCGTAATGCAGGCGCAGGGGATTGTCCTGCTTGGCCTTGTAATCGGCAAAGCAGGCGGCCTGCGCGGCCCCGGCGGAGACGAGCGCCGGGAGCAGGAGGGCGAGGGTGAGGGCAAGGGTTTTCATACCTGCCACGCTGACCGCAAAGCTCGGGAAATTCAATATCCATGGGGTCTTGGCCGGATGTTATCCGATAGCAGGGGGGCGATATTGCCTGACTTCGGCGGGGCGGGGCAGGGTTGGTGCATCGACACGGACCGGCAAGCGGTGCGTGACCTCAGTCAACCGTCCCTTGGCGGACACATCCCCGGAAGGAAACCCTCATGTCCCGCAGGTTCATAATGACCGTCCTTGCCGCCGCCGTGGCCTTTACCGGCTTCACGGCTGCCCCCGCCCGTGCCACCGACAATGATGCGCTTCTGCGCACCCTCGGTATCGGCACCACGCTGCTGATCGTCGGCGCCGCGATCAAGAATGCCCGGGATGACGACCGGGACAGGAAGAAAGAAAAGTCCCGCTACGAAGAGCGGGATCGCCGCCCGGTCTACAACAACGGATGGCAGGATCGGGGTCGCAATGATGACCGCCGCCGCCACGATGACCGGGGACGGGGTTTCGCGCGCGGCCCGTCGCCGCTGCCGTCCAGCTGCCTCATCCAGACGCGCAGGGGCGAGAACGTGTTCGGTGCCCGCTGCCTGCAGCAACGCTATGACCAGAGCCGCCGCCTGCCGGACAATTGCCGCATCACGATGCGCACCCGCTACGGCAACGAAGCCGCCTATGACGCGCGCTGCCTGCGCCGCGGCGGCTACGACATCGCGCGCCGCTAAGGTCACCCGTCGAGCAGAGGTGCGGCGGTAGCACCCTCCACAACCGCACCGGAGCGCGCGGGACCTGCAAAAGGCCCGCGCGTTTTCTTTTTCGGGATCACCGAATGTCGCGCCGCGGCCTGACACCCTGACCGACAAGCTGTCGATGCGGGCAAGGCGGGCAAGGCTCTCACCGAAAACATCGATCCGGGCCCTGATTTCTCCGGGTCATAATATCCCCGCCGGAGGCAAAAAAGCCCTTCCGCAACGCCCGCTAAGTGCTGCACGCTTGCAAGTTCCCTGCACTGCGGTTTCAAGAGCGCATGAGCTTTCCCGATTTTTCCCTCGAAGATACCCTTCGCGCCACCGGCATCACCCGCGTGGTCGGTGTGGACGAGGTCGGGCGCGGGCCGCTCGCGGGGCCGGTCCTCGCCGCCGCCGTCTGGCTGGACCCCGACTGTTTCCCCGAAGGCCTGAACGATTCAAAGAAACTCACCGCGCGACGGCGCGACGATCTGTGCGCGCAGATCATGGCTTGCGCCAGGGTCGGCCTCGGCGAGGCGTCGGTGGCCGAGATCGACAGTCTCAATATCCTGCGCGCGAGCCACCTCGCGATGGAGCGAGCCATCGCTGCGCTCGATTTCGTGCCGGATCACGTGCTTGTCGACGGCAATCTCCTGCCCCGCGGGCTCGCGCTCGACGCGACTGCGGTGATCGGCGGGGACGGTCGTTCGCTCTCGATCGCGGCGGCGTCGATCGTCGCGAAAACGCGGCGTGACAGCCTCATGTGGGATTTGGCGCAACACTATCCCGGATATGGCTGGGAGACGAATATGGGATATCCGTCGAAATGCCACAGAGAGGCGCTCCGAAATCTTGGTGTGACCCCACACCATAGGCGTTCGTTCAAACCGGTACACAATATCTTGTATCAAGATTAATTCTTAACTGTCTGATTCAAAAAAGAAATTGACCGCGAATCACCTTTGACTCATCCTTGCCTCAACCAAAGAGCGTGACATTGCGCCGAGGACAGAGGCAGAAAAATGACGAAGATGACACAGATCAAGGGCGTCCCGGCGCTCCCTCTCAACACGATTCTGGAAGGCGACTGCATCGAGGTGATGAACAGTCTGCCGGAGGCTTCGGTCGACCTCATCTTCGCCGATCCGCCTTATAACCTGCAGTTGAAGGGTGATCTGCACCGGCCGGACAATTCCCGCGTCGATGCGGTTGACGACCACTGGGACCAGTTCGCCAGCTTCGAGGTCTACGACCGCTTCACCAAGGCCTGGCTCAAGGCGGCGCGCCGTCTGCTGAAGCCCAACGGCGCGATCTGGGTGATCGGCTCCTACCACAACATCTTCCGGGTCGGCGCTGCCCTGCAGGACGAAGGCTACTGGATCCTGAACGACGTGGTCTGGCGCAAGGCCAATCCGATGCCGAACTTCCGCGGCAAGCGGTTCACCAATGCGCATGAGACGATGATCTGGGCCTCCAAGGGCGAGGGCGGCAAGTACACCTTCAACTACGAGGCACTGAAGTCGCTGAACGAGGGCATCCAGATGCGCAGCGACTGGGTGCTGCCGATCTGCAATGGCGGCGAGCGTCTCAAGGATGCCAACGGCGAAAAGGCTCATCCGACGCAAAAGCCCGAGGGGCTGCTGCACCGGGTGCTGGTCGGCTCGACAAATCCCGGCGATGTCGTGCTCGATCCGTTCTTCGGCACCGGCACGACCGGCGCCGTGGCCAAGATGCTGGGCCGCGACTGGATCGGGATCGAGCGCGAGGCAGCCTATCGCGAGGTGGCCACCCGCCGGATCGCGGATGTGCGCCGGTTCGACAAATCCGCGCTCGAAGTCACGCGCGCCAAGCGGAGCGAACCGCGGATTCCCTTCGGCCAGCTGGTCGAGCGCGGCATGCTGCGCCCGGGCGAAGAGCTGTTCTCGATCGGTAACCGTCACAAGGCAAAGGTGCGCGCCGACGGCACCCTGATCGGCAACGATGTGAAGGGCTCGATCCACCAGGTCGGAGCGCATCTCGAGGGCGCGCCGTCCTGCAACGGCTGGACCTACTGGCACTTCAAGCGCGACGGAAAGATCGTGCCCATCGACGTGCTGCGCCAGCAGATCCGCTCCGAGATGGAAGAGCGCCCGCACTGAGCGCTTTGCCCTGAGCGGGTCGCACTGAGCGTCCAGACCCCGGCCACCGCAGATTTCGTGAAAATCGGAATACCGCCGCGTCTCGCCAAAAGCTGAGACGCCGCCTTGCCCCGCCTGTCCGCAGGCGGGGCCTTTTCGTTTCCGACGACCGGCCGAGCAAGCCCGGCGCGACATGACCGGACAAATGGGCCACACTCATAGGCGACCGGACTTGACCTGCCGCCGAACCCCGTCGTCCAACGGACAGGGCGCCGCGCCCGGGACTTCGCTGTCAGACTTGCCGCTGCCGTTCGGCATGGGCGGCCAGCAGGTCGCTCACCAGAATGCCGTCGATCACCATGCCGGTCAGGTCACAATCCTCGATCACCATGTCGCGCAGGCTCGCCCCCGAGATGCGACCCCCCTGCAACCTCGCATTGGTGATCGTGACCTGAGACAGATCCACATCGTCGAACGTGACATTCGAGAGGTTGATGTCGCTGAAACCGGTTCCCGCCATGTTGCAGTTCCGGAACCGCGCATCCGGCATGTGGGCAAAGACCTCGGCGCCGGCCAGGTTCACGCCCTCAAAGCGCGTCCGGGCCATGTCCGATCGGGAAAAGGTGCTGTCCTGCAAGGCAGGGCCGTCAAAGGGCGTGTCGCTCATCGATGCCTCCCAATGTCGCAATCTTCTCCATCATATCATGAATGCTGATATCACGTCGACAGAACTGCTGCCTGCCAAGGGCGCCGGGATCATGGCAAGGCCCGCCTGCGCGCCAGGATGCTGCGGATCCCGAATCCACACGCACCGGTTTGCGTCACCCTCGCTTGACCCTGCCTGCCGGAGAGGGTCATGTGCACACAACCAAATCCGGAGATGTCATGGACCTGCGCGCATTACTGATGGGGCTCGCCTTCGCGGCCATATGGTCCTCGGCCTTCACCTCCGGCCGCATCATCGTCACCGCGGCACCGCCCCTGCACGCGCTCACGCTGCGCTTCCTGCTGTCGGGTCTGATCGCGATCGCGATCGCCAAGGCGATGGGGCAGAGCTGGCATCTCACGCGGAGGCAGTGGCGGTCGGTGGTGATCTTCGGGATATGCCAGAACGCGCTCTATCTAGGCCTGAACTTCGTCGCGATGCAGACGGTGCAGGCATCGCTCGCGGCGATCATCGCCTCGACCATGCCGCTGATGGTGGCGCTGGCGGGTTGGGTGCTGTTCCGCGACCGGCTCGGTCCGCTGGGAATCGCGGGTCTGTTCATCGGCGTGCTGGGGGTCGTGCTGATCATGGGCGCGCGGATCAGTGGCGGCGTGGATCTCTACGGGTTGTCGCTCTGTCTCATCGGTGGCATGTCGCTGGCCGCCGCGACGCTGACGATGCGCGGGGCGACCTCCAAGGGCAACGTGATGATGGTGGTGGGCCTGCAGATGCTTGTGGGCGCGGCAGCGCTGGTGGGCCCTGCCTTGGCCTTCGAGAGCTTCGAGGTCGACTGGTCCTGGAAGCTGGTTGGAGCCTTCTGGTACACGACGATCGTCTCCGGCGTCATCGCCACACTCGTATGGTTCCTGCTGGTCGAACGGATCGGCGCGGTCAAGGCGGCGACCTTCCATTTCCTCAACCCGTTCTTCGGGGTCGCCATCGCGGCGGCGTTGCTGGGCGAGGCGCTGGGAATGTGGGACGTGATCGGGGTCGTGGTGATCGCATTCGGGATTCTCGCGGTGCAACTCTCCAAGCAGCGGGTGGCCTGAGCGGCGTGGCTCAGGGGCTCCGCCCCTCGGCCTGCGGCCTCACCCCGGAGTTTAACTGGCAAGATGAAGGAGCAAGAGAGTCTCTAAAGGCTTCATCTTGCCAGATAAACTCCCGCCGGAGGCTCCGGCAGATGCCAAGGGTGCCGAGGGTCGAGACAGGAGCGCATGGGCCGCCAAAGGATATTTCACGGTGCGCAATCTGTCACCGATCGCGCCCTTTGGCGCGGTGTCAGCCGATCCGGCCGCGCGTGCTGCCGACCGGGCCGCCGACCTGACCGCGATGAAGCAGGATGTGGTCGAGCAGGATGCAGGCCATCATCGCCTCGCCCACAGGGACGGCACGGATGCCGACGCAGGGGTCGTGTCGGCCCTTCGTGATGATCTCGCTCGCCTGACCGGACTTCGTGATGGTCTGGCGGGTCTTGAGGATGGAGGAGGTCGGTTTCACCGCAAAGCGCACCACCACGTCCTGACCCGTCGAGATGCCGCCCAGGATGCCGCCTGCGTGATTCGAGCTGAAGACCGGGCGGCCGTCATTGCCCATGAAGATCTCGTCTGCATTGTCTTCGCCGGTGAGCATCGCGGCGGCCATGCCTTCGCCGATCTCGACACCCTTCACGGCGTTGATCGACATCATCCCGGCCGCGAGATCGGTGTCGAGCTTGCCGTAGACCGGCGCGCCGAGGCCCGGGGGCACGTTGCGCGCGGTGATCTCGATGATCGCGCCGACCGAGTTGCCGGATTTGCGCAGGGATTCGAGGTAATCGGCCCAGGTTTGTGCCGTCTCGGCCGAGGGCACCCAGAACGGATTCCGGTCGATCTGGGACACGTCGCGCGCGCCGGTGATGCCATGCGGACCCATCTGCGTCATGCATCCCTGGATCTCGATCCCCGGCGCGAGGGTGTCGAGCGCGGCGCGGGCAAGGCCGCCGGCCGCCACGCGCGCGGCGGTTTCGCGCGCCGAAGAGCGCCCGCCCCCCCGGTAGTCGCGGATGCCGTATTTCTGCCAGTAGGTGATATCGGCATGGCCGGGGCGGAATTTCTCGGCGATGTCGCCGTAGTCCTTGGAGCGCTGGTCGGTATTCTCGATCATCAGCTGCACCGGGGTACCGGTGGTCTGTCCCTCGAACACGCCCGACAGGATGCGGACCTGATCGGCTTCCTTGCGCTGCGTGGTGTACTTGCTGGTGCCGGGCTTGCGCCGGTCGAGCCAGATCTGGATCATCTCTTCGCTGATCTCCACGCCCGGCGGGCAGCCATCGACGGTGGCGCCGAGAGCGGGTCCGTGGCTTTCGCCCCAGGTCGTGACGCGGAAGAGGTGACCGAAGGTGTTGAGGCTCATCTGGCAGGCTCCTGTTTGGGGCGTGTTAGGGCAGGGCGCGCGAGGGCTCAAGGGATTTCGCTTGAATGCCCGCCTGCGCGGCGCTAGCTGTCCGCTCACCTCGGGGTGCTGTCATGCGCCTCATCAGGGAAAGTGGGAACCGGTTTCCCGCCCGGATGAGGCGACAGGAGGCCCTCATCAGGGAAAGTGGGAACCGGTTTCCCGCCCGGGTGAGGCGATCACATGATGGCTGAGATGCGCAAGCGAACCCGTTGAACCTGAACCGGTTAACACCGGCGGAGGGAAGGTCTGGAAGTCGCACTCCAACTTTGCCCATCCGTCGCAATCTTGGAGGATGCCATGAAGGCACTTACAGTTGCAGCGGTCTTGATGACGGCCAGTTCCGCGCTGGCGCAAACCCCCGTCCTGACCGTCTATGCGGGCGATTACATCACATCCGAATGGGGCCCCGGCCCTAAGATCGAAGAGCTGTTCGAGGCGCAATGCGCCTGCGATCTGCAGTTCAAGCCCGGCGATTTGCTGCCCCGCCTGCTGCTCGAAGGGGAGCGGACCGAGGCGGATGTGGTCTTTGGCCTGAACACGGACGTGACCCAGCGGGCGCGCGAAAGCGGGCTTTTCGCGCCGCACGGGCAGCCACTCGACAAGCTCACGCTGCCGATCGACTGGACGGACGAAATCTTCCTGCCCTACAATTACAGCCATACGGCCTTTGTCTACGATGCCGAGCGGATGGCCGAGGCGCCCGCTTCCTTCGACGCTCTTCTCGAGGCGCCGGATGACCTCAAGATCGTCATTCAGGACCCGCGCACCTCGATTTCCGGGCTGGCCTTGGTTCTGTGGGTGCAGGCGGTCTATGGCGACGGGGCGCAGGACGCATGGGAAAAGCTCGCGCCCAAGATCCTGACCGTGACGCGGGGCTGGTCTGAATCCTATGGCCTCTTCACCGATGGCGAGGCGGACATGGTGCTGTCCTACACCACCTCTCCGGCGTATCACATCATCGCCGAGGACGACCGCACCAAGAAAGCGGCGATCTTTCCGGAAGGGCACTATTTCATGGTCGAGCTGGCCGCCAAGGTGGCCAATACGGATCAGCCGGAGCTCGCGGACCAGTTCATGACCTTCATCCTGTCCGAGGAATTCCAGACCATGATCGCGACCGGCAACTGGTCTTTCCCGGCAGCATTGCCGCAGGAGCAGTGGCCCGAAGGCTTCAAGGAGCTCGACCTGCCCGAGAAGGTGCTGTTCTATTCCGAGGACGAAGCCGCGGATCTGCGGGACAAGGCGATCGAGGCATGGCGCGCCGCCTTGTCGCAATAATCGCCGGGCTGCTCGTCGCGGGGCTGACGCTTGGCCCCGTGGCGGCGGTGATCTGGCGGGGGGCGGCGTGGTCGGCGCTGGCACCCGGCGACTGGCTCGCCATCCGGTTCACGCTGGTGCAGGCGGTGCTGTCGGCGGCGCTTTCCGTGCTTTGCGCGGTGCCGGTGGCGCGCGCGCTGGCGCGGCGCCGCTTTGTCGGGCGCGGACTGCTGGTGGCGCTGCTGGGCGCGCCGTTCATCCTGCCGGTGATCGTGGCCGTGCTGGGTCTGCTCGCGGTGTTCGGGCAGTCGGGCCTTTTGAACTCCGCCCTGCGCGCGACGGGCCTGCCCGAGGTCACGATCTACGGGCTGCACGGCGTCGTCATCGCGCATGTCTTCTTCAACCTGCCGCTGGCGGTGCGCATGATCCTGCAGGGCTGGCTCGCGATCCCGGCCGAGCGGTTCCGGCTCGCGGCCTCTCTGGGGCTGCCGGGGGGGCAGGTGTTCCGGGTGCTGGAACTGCCGATGCTCCGGCGCATCGCCCCGGGCGCTTTCGCCGTAATCTTCGTGATCTGTCTTTCGTCCTTTGCCATCGCTCTCACGCTGGGGGGCGGGCCGCGCGCCACGACTGTGGAACTTGCCATCTATCAGGCGATGCGGTTCGATTTCGGCCTCGCGCGGGCCTCGATGCTGGCGGTAATCCAGCTCGCTCTGGCTCTGACCGCGGGCGTCTTTGCGCTGCGGGTGTCGTCCGGCACGGGCTTCGGCGTCGGACGTGACCGTGTGGTGATGCGCTGGGACGGTGGCGGGCTTGCGCGCGGCGTGGATGTGGTCTGGATCGTGCTGGTCGCGGCCTTTCTGCTCATGCCGCTGGTGATGGTCGTGCTGCGCGGGCTGCCGGGGCTGACCTCGCTCGGGCCGTCCGTGTGGCAGGCGGCGGGGCATTCGGTGCTGGTGGCGCTGGGATCGACCCTGTTGTGCCTGCTCTGGGCCCTGCCGCTCGCGACACGGCGCGGCGAGCTGCTCGGCCTTGCCGGGATCGCGGTGTCGCCGCTGGTGCTGGGGACCGGGCTGTTCCTGATCCTGCGGCCCTTCGTCAATCCGCTGGATCATGCGCTGGTGGTGACGGGTGCGGTGAACGCGCTGGTCTCGCTGCCCTTCGCGCTGCGCATCCTGCGCCCCGAGGCCGAGGCCGTCCGGTCGGATTATGCGCGGCTGGGTGCGGCGCTGGGGCTGTCGGGCTGGGCCTGGCTGCGCTGGGTGCTGGTGCCCCGGTTGCGGCGGCCGCTCGGCTTTGCCGGGGGGCTGACGGCGGCGCTCTCGATGGGGGATCTGGGGGTGATCGCGCTTTTCGCGGATCCCGACCATGCGACGCTGCCGCTCAAGGTCTACGGGCTTATGGGGGCCTACCGCATGGAGTCCGCGGCGGGGGCTGCGCTGTTGCTGCTGGCGCTGAGCCTCGGGCTGTTCTGGTTGTTCGACAGGGGAGGACGCGTGGATGCTGGAGCTTGAAGGCATCAGGGTCGTCGAGGGGGAATTCACGCTGTCGGCGGACCTTGCGCTGCGCCCCGGCGAACGGGTCGCGGTGATCGGACCGTCGGGGGCGGGCAAGTCGACGCTGCTGGACGTGATCGCCGGCTTTCACGCGCCAAAGGCCGGTCGCGTGTCGTGGGAGGGGCTGGATCTCACCTCGGTCGCGCCGGGGCGGCGTCCGGTGAGCATGCTGTTTCAGGACAACAACCTGTTTCCGCATCTGAGCGTCGAGCGCAACCTCGGCCTTGCCCTGCGGCCCGGAGGCGGGCGCCCGTCCGGGGCGGACCGCGCGCGGATCGCGGAGGCGCTGGACCGTGTCGGGCTGGACGGCATGGGAGAGCGGCGGCCCGGTGCGCTGTCTGGCGGGCAGCAGAGCCGGGCGGCGCTGGCGCGGGTGCTGGTGCAGGACCGGCCCGTGATGCTGCTCGACGAACCCTTCGCCGCGCTGGGCCCGGCGCTTAAGGCGGGGATGCTGGATCTGGTGGCCGAAGTCGCCGAAGCGTTGGGCGCGCTGGTCGTCCTTGTGACGCACGATCCCGAGGATGCCCGCCGCTTTGCCAACAGGGTCGTGCTGGTGGCAGAGGGCGTGGCTGCCGCACCGGTCGAAACCAGAGCACTCTTCGCCGATCCGCCAGAGGCGCTGCGGACCTATCTGGGATAGCGCTATTCGGCCGGCGACATTCCGGTGCGCGGCGCACCAAGGCGCGGATGCAGCGAGGCGGCGATGCTCCATGCCAGACCGAGCGCTCCGGCAGTTGCGGCGAAGATGCCCCAGACCGGAGCCATCAGAAGCACCAGCCAGGCCGCACCGGGCGTGAGGATGCCCGAAACGTCGCGGTAGCTGGAATAGACGGCCGACATCTCGGTCCGCTCCGACGGTTTCACGGCCATGAGAAACGGCAGCCCGGCGCTCACGTCGAGCAGGATCAGGCAGACCGACCCGGCGTAGAGCGCGCCCGTGACGGCGACGGGCCAGGGCGAGAGGATGGCCGCGGTCGCGAACATGAGCGTGGCCCCGGCAAAGCCGAGCCGCACCGTGCCGCGGATTGTCAGGGTGTGCATGAGGCGCAGCATCAGCGGCGTGAGGAACAGCGTGGCATTGGTCAGCGACAGCATCGTGCCGCCGACGGTGTCGGGCAGGCCCGCATGAAGCGCATAGATCGGCAGGTAGATCACATAGGCCCACCACCCGCAGGAGCGGATCACCGCGAAGAGCCAGCCCGCGACGAGCCGGGGCTGGGCGAAGAACCGGCCCAGATAGGTCAGCGGAGTGAGTGCGGGGCGTCGCGCGCGGGTGATCAGCTTGCCGTTGCCAAGGCGCATCACCAGAAAGGTGACAAGCATGGCGAGAGAGGCGGCCCCCGAAAGCAGGAAGGGGGCAGGCGGCCAGAGCGTCATCAGCGTGACGCCCGCCACCGGGCCGATGGTCCAGCCGAGGGCCGAATAGAACAGCCGCAGAGTCTCGCAGCGACCGAGCTCGATCTTGTCGATGTAGTCGAGCACATAGGCGTTGAAGCAGACGAAGGTGATGACGGTGGACAGCGTCGTGCAGGTCAGCGCCATCACGAGCCCTGTCGCCGTACCGGTGACCGCGCAAGCGGTGCCGAAGGTGAAAAGCCCGGCCCCCAAGCCATAGATCCAGCGGCGGGGCACGTGACGGTTGACCCAAGGCACCAGCAGGCCCGCGCTGAGAGAGGCGAGGCCGATCAGGAAGTAGATCTTGGAGACCAGCGCCGCGTCCTGCAGCGCGTTGTAGAGCGCGACGGGGAAGACCGAGATCAGCATCCCGCGCGCCGCCGCCTCGCAGGCGGCGAGGCTCGCAAACCCGCGGATCGAGGGGGCGGGCGCGTGGCGCAGCCATTCGGGAATGCGGCGTTCGAACATGGGTGCGGGCCTTTGCTTTGCCCGCTTGGTCTAGGCCTGCGCTTTGCGGCGATCTACGCGGCGCACGACGCGCGATGTCGCAAAGGAGCGTCCGGTCGTGCCGCGAGCCGTTCCCCGCCATTGGGGTGCGGGCAGTTTCAGGGCCTGGCAGCAAAAAGCCCCGCCAAGGGCGGGGCTTTGAGGTCTTTCACGAAAAGGGTCGATCAGGAATGTGTCTTCTTGCCCTTGATCGGTGCCCAGATCCGCTTGTTGGTGAGATAGAGCAGCACGGAGAGCAGCGTGAGGAAGACCACGCCGACAAAGCCGGCCTGCTTGCGCGCCATCATCTTGGGCTCGGCCGCCCACATGAGGAAGGCCGAGACGTCCTTGGCTTCCTGCTCCATCGTGGCTTCGGTGCCGTCGGCATATTCCACGTCATCGCCATAGAGCGGCGGCGGCATGGAGATGTAGCCGCTCGGGAAGGCATGGTTCTCGTAGAGCACCGTGCCGGCCTGTTCCATGGTCTCGCCGGTATAGCCAGTGAGCAGCGAGGCGATGTATTCCGGACCGCCGATGCCTTTCAGGAACTGGTTGATGCCGGTGCCGTAGGGGCCGTGAAAGCCCGCGCGGGCTTTCGCCATCAGCGACAGATCAGGTGCGCCGACGCCAGTGTTCACCGGAAAGGTGTCTGCAGGCGTCGCCGGACGGGTATCGTCGAGCTCGGGATCGAAGACCTGGAAGTTCTGCTCCGCATAGGCGCGGACCTGGTCCTCGGGAAGCCCGGGGCCGGATTCCGCGGACAGGCTGCGGAACGGGACGTAGCGCAGACCGTGGCAGGCCGAGCAGACCTCGGTATAGACCTGCAGGCCGCGCTGCAGCTGCATCTGGTCGTAGCTGCCGAAGGGTCCCTCGAAGGAGAAATCGAAATCTTCGACATGTCCCCCCTCTCCGGCGGCAAAGGCGCCGCCGGTGGTGAGTGCCAGCGCCATTGCGGCGGTCAGGGCAAGTTTCTTGAACATGGGTTCAGGGTCCTTCTTCTTACTCTGCCGGAGTCGCTGCGGTGGTGCCGGCGGTGTCGGAGGATTTGCCGTAGTGGCTGGCGAAATCGTCCTCGATGGTCTCGGGCCGGGCGATCGGCTTTTCGATCACGCCCAGAAGCGGCAGGATCACCAGGAAGTAGGCGAACCAGTAGGCCGAGGCGATCAGCGAGATCCAGTCATAGGGGAACACTGTCTGCTGCGAGCCGACCCACATCAGGACGATGAAGTCGATCACCAGCAGGGCGAACCACCACTTGAACATCGGACGGTACTTGCCCGAACGGACCGACGAGGTGTCGAGCCAGGGAGCCAGTGCCATCACGGCGATGGAGCCGAACATCGCGAGCACGCCAAAGAACTTGGCATCCACGATGCCGCCAGTGACGAAGGAGGCGATCTGCACCACCCAGACGTCGGCGGTGAAGGCACGCAGGATCGCGTAGAACGGCAGGAAGTACCATTCCGGCACGATGTGCGCAGGTGTCGCGAGCGCGTTCGCCTCGATGTAGTTGTCGGGGTGGCCGAGGTAGTTCGGCATGAAGCCCACGACCGCGAAGAAGACCGCGAGGATCACCGCCAGGGCAAAGAGATCCTTGATCACGAAGTAGGGCCAGAAGGGCACGGTGTCCTTGTCCGCGTCCGCCTTCGAGGTGCGGCGCACTTCGACACCTGTCGGGTTGTTGTTGCCGGTGCTGTGGAAGGCCCAGATGTGGACGATCACGAGGCCGGCGATCACGAACGGGAACAGGTAGTGCAGCGAGAAGAAGCGTTGCAGCGTGTAGTTGTCGACTGCCGGTCCGCCCAGAAGCCAGGTCTGGATCGTTTCGCCGATGAACGGAATCGCGCCGAACAGGCCGGTGATCACGGTCGCGCCCCAGAAGGACATCTGGCCCCAGGGAAGCACGTAACCCATGAAGGCGGTGCCCATCATCAGCAGGTAGATCAGGATGCCGATGATCCAGGTGATCTCGCGCGGTTCCTTGTACGAGCCGTAATAGAGCCCGCGGAAGATGTGGGCGTAGACGGCCACGAAGAAGAGAGAGGCGCCGTTCGCATGCATGTAACGCAGGGCCCAGCCACCGTTCACGTTGCGCATGATGTGCTCGACGCTCGCGAAGGCCATGGAGCTTTCGGGCGTGTAATGCATCACCAGCGAGATGCCGGTGGCGATCTGCAGAACCAGCGTGAAGGTGAGGATGATGCCCCAGATCCACATCCAGTTCAGGTTCTTGGGTGTGGGGGCCATGACGGTGTCGTAAAGCAGACCGATGATCGGCAGGCGGCGATGCACCCACTTTTCACCACCGGTCTTCGGTTCGTAATGGTCGTGTGGAATTCCAGCCATTTCTCTCTCCCTTAACCGAGAACGATCGTGGATTCGTCAGCAAACTCGGCCGGCGGAATCGGCAGGTTGCGCGGTGCGGGGCCGCGGCGGATGCGGCCTGCAGTGTCGTAGTGCGAGCCGTGGCAGGGGCAGAACCAGCCGTCATAGTCGCCGGAATTGTTGCCGAGCGGGACGCAACCAAGATGCGTGCACACACCCATCATCACCAGCCAGATGCCCTGATCGTCCAGAGCGCGGTTTTCATCCGTCGCAGGTGCTTCACCCGCGATGTTCTCGTTACGCGCGATCGGGTCGACCAGCTCAGAAAGCTCGACGGCACGGGCTTCCTCGATCTCCGTCTGCGTGCGGTAGCGAAGGAAGACGGGCTTGCCGAGCCATTTGACAGTAAGCTGGGTGCCTTCGGCAACACCGGATATGTCGACCCGGATCGACGAAAGCGCGAGCACGTCGGCCGAGGGGTTCATCTGGTTCACCAGCGGCCAGATCGCAGCCCCTGCTGCGACAGCTCCGGCGCCTGCTGTGGCATAGTAGAGAAAATCTCTCCGGGTGCCTGCGTTATCATCTGCGTGTGACACGGGGTTTACTCCATTCCTGGGCCGTTCTTCTGGCCGAGTCTAAAAGATATGCCACAACATTGCATGGCCTTATCGTTGCGCTATTTAGCGGGGTCACCGGGTTGCGTCCAGAACTCAAAATCGCGTGTAAGTGAAAAGCGCGGATGTGTCGCGGTTGTGAGCCACGCTATGTGCTTGTAAGAGATGGTATGAGACGATGGCCCAAGGGCCATGGCCGAGAGGTCACAAGGATGAGACAATGACACAGGCAACATTCGTGAAATGCGCTATTGGCGCGGCCGCAATTGCGGTTCTGGCCGGTCCGGCAGCCGCGGAAATGGAACTTTCCTTCTATTCCGGCTGGCAAACTGCGCCGCACAGCCGCCTCGAAGGCGACTATCCCGGGGGCGGGTCCTATGACGCGTTGATCGGCTGGGATGGCAAATCCTTCGAGATGCCGCCTTATTACGGTGTGCGCGGCACGTGGTGGAAAAACGAGCGAATCGGTTTCGGCCTCGAATTCACCCACACCAAGGTTTACGCTCCGGATGACGAGGCGGCGGATATCGGGTTCAAGAACTTCGAATTCACCGATGGTCTGAACATCGTCACGGCCAACGCGTTCCGTCGCTGGCCCGACCAGTGGAACGGCCTGACGCCCTATGTCGGCGGCGGTCTGGGTGTGGCGGTGCCGCATGTGGATGCCGAAACGACGGGCGGCGACAAGACCTTCGGCTACCAGCTGACGGGCCCGGCCGCGCGGCTGATCGCCGGTGCGAGCTATGACATAACCGAACGTGTTGCGGTTTTCGGCGAATACCAGTTCGTCTATTCGCACAACGAGGGTGATCTCGACGGCGGCGGCGACTTCGAGACGGATGTGAAGACCAACGCACTGAACGTCGGTCTGACGCTCAAATTCTGAATTCCGGAAATCCGGTTGCGAAGGGCCCCCGTTTTCGGGGGCCTTTTTGTTATGACGGGATCTCCGCCGACCCTCTCATGCCTTGAGCTGCCTCTCAAGACAGACAAGCGGGGAGCCCCAGAGGATCAGGCCTGCGGCGTGGTCGCCTGCATCGAGTCGCGCTCCGAAAAGCTCTTGTGCCAGGCCGCCAGCGCATCGCGCCCCGCGCGCCAGTTGCGGCTTTCGTGGCGCAGGTCGAGATAGGACAGGGCAGAGCCGATGGCGATGTGACCCATGTCCATCCTGCCGTAAAGATGGCTCATCCACAGGGAATTGACCGTCGTCAGGGCGCGATCGACCTTGGACCACTGCGCCTCGACCCAGTCGGCGGAACGCAGCTGCTCGGGGCGCAGGCGCGCTTCGTAGACCATGAGCAGCGCCGCCTCGAGCATGCCGTCCGCCGTGGCTTCAAGCGTCAGGACATCCCAGATGCGGCTCTCGGGATAAAGGTTGGCACCGGCGCGATGATCCAGAAAACGGCAGATGACGCGGCTGTCATAGATCGCGGGGGCATCGTCGCGGATCAGGGCCGGGATCTTGCCGATGGGATTGGTGGCGGTCACGGTCGCGTCCGCGTCCATCGGGGTGGTCGTTACGGGCACCACCTCGACATCGCCAAGCTGGCCGGTTTCATGCAGCACGATCATCACCTTGCGCACGAAAGGCGAGGTGGGGGAACTGAGCAGTTTCATCTCTGGTATGTCCTTCTGACCGGATCTGTTCACGCGCAAGGTAGGGGGATTGCCGCAGGTTGGAAAGGGTCAGCGACGCGCGTGCCTAAAGGTCCGGCGGATCGCGCATGAGATCAGCAAGCGGGCCGGTCTGCACCCCGATCTGCGATCCGCGCAGCGCCTCCGCCGCGCCAAGTCGGGCAACCTCGGGCTTGTTCTGGCCAAGCTTCCAGGTGGCGTCGATGCGCGAGACGTGCAGCCGGAAGGGCAGGATCATCCGCATCATCCGGTCGAGCACGTCCGGCGTCATCTTGGGCGTCTGCCAGACGGGTTTCGGCGCCAGCCGCGACTCGTATTCCATTGACTGGTGGTCGAGCATGGTGCGCATCTCATCGTCCGGCAGCCTTTCCAGACGGCCGGTGAGATGCACCGCCACATAGTTCCAGGTCGGCACCTGATCGGGCATTCCATACCAGTCGGGCGAGATGTAGCCGTCCGGCCCGTTCACCGCGATCACCGCCTGCGGATCATCCTTGATCCGCGCGATCGGGTTCG
The DNA here is from genome assembly GCA_038260405.1 of Rhodobacterales bacterium. Taxonomy (GTDB): domain Bacteria; phylum Pseudomonadota; class Alphaproteobacteria; order Rhodobacterales; family Rhodobacteraceae; genus Puniceibacterium. The sequence goes on from JBBSNW010000014.1 coordinate 44,216, forward strand.
AGCGGACAAGATGCAGGTCGGCATGGCTGCCATCCTCGGCCAGGAGGAAGGGGATGTGCGAGAGCAGCGGAACACCCTCTGTGCTGATCGCCAGAACGCCGAATCCCCGCTCGCGGGCAAAGGCGATATCCTTGGCGTGGTCGGCCGAATGGAAGATCGGATTGGGGTGCATGGGTCAGGCCTTGGGGTGCGTCGCCTCATAGACCTTCATCAGATGCAGGGTGTCAACGGCGGTATAGGCTTGCGTCGTGGACAGCGACGCGTGGCCCAGCAGCTCCTGGATCGCGCGCAGATCGCCTCCGGCGGACAGCAGATGCGTGGCAAAGCTGTGCCGCATCGCGTGTGGGGTCGCAGTCGCGGGCAGGCCGAGCTGCAACCGGGCGTTTTCCGTGACCTTCTGGATCAGCCGGGCACTCAGCGCACCGCCGCGCGCGCCGCGGAACAGGGGCGCGTCGGGTTCGGGCGTGAAGGGGCAGGCGGCGATGTAGCGCGCCACGGCCGTGCGCGCGACCGGCAGGACCGGCACGATGCGCTCCTTGCCGCCCTTGCCGGTGATGCGCAGCGACTCGCCGAGTGGCAGGTCACGCCCGGTCAGGCTCAGCGCTTCGGAGATCCGCAGGCCGCAGCCATAAAGCAGGGTGACGACGGCGGCGTCGCGGGCGCCGATCCAGTCCTTCACGTTCTGCACGCTGACCGTGTCGATCATCGCTCGGGCGGCATCCTGCGACAGCGGGCGCGGCAGTTTCTTCTGGAACTTCGGCGTGCGGGTCGACAGAACCGCGGTGGGCTCGTAACCTTCACGCTCGGCCAGCCAGCGGTAGAAGGATTTCACCGCGGAGAGCTTGCGCGCCATCGACCGCGAACCGGCGCCGCCATTGCGCAGATGCGCCATCCAAGCGCGCATGTCGGTGACGGTGAGCCGCGAGAGCGGACCGAGCCCCTCGGTCCCGCCATGGTACTGCGTCATGAAGGCGATGAAATCTAGCACATCGGCGCGATAGGCGGTCAGCGTGTTGTCGGCGGCCCCCTTGAGGGCGCGCGACGCGGCAAGCCAGTTCTCCAGCGCGTCGCGCGCCTGCGGAGAAATGGCGAGGGTCATGACAGCCAGCGGCGCATGGTGCGCTCGAACACTCCGGCAAAGAAGGCCAGAAGATCGGTGCCCTGCTGCGGTGTGAACTGTTGTGGGTTTTCGGCGCCGAGGACCAGAAGGCCGGGCAGTCGGCCGGGGCCGAAATCGAGCCTGAGGCAGGCTTCGGAGCGCATGTCGCTCGCCGCGTCGCCATAGATCTGCGGGCTGCCATAGTGCAGCTCGCGCAGGGTGACGGCCCGCTGCGGTGCCGTGCTGCGGCCATCCGCAAGGTAGGAATCGATGAAGCCGGGCTCGGCCACCGAGAGCACATCCCCCATCCGGCGGATCGCCGGATCGTCATCGTTCCGGTCCGATTCCAGCACAAGACGCACCGCGTCGACGCGCAGGATGTCAGCGACCTCGCCGCCCAGATCCCGCAGGAAGGGCTCGAATTCGACCGGATCGAGCATTCGCAGGATGGCGCGGTGCACCTGATTGGTCCCGGCGAGATTTTCATAAGCCGCGGCGATGACCGAGCGATGCGTATCCTCGAGCCGGTCGAGCCGCGCCTCGAGACGGTCCATCGCGATGCCGCGCAGATCGACGATGTTGCTGCCCATGGATCGTTCGTTCGCGGCGACGAGCGCGGCCATGAGATCCTGATCTTCCAGAATGACATCGGGGCGCGAGATGATCGTGTCGCGCACGGAATCGTCGATGCTGGGGCTGCTGCTCATGTCTGTCTCTGCTCTCATGTTACCCGAACCCTATCAGAGGGCACCCGGAGATTCGCCTGTTTTGTCCCGGCGTTTCCCGCTCTTTGCCGGGGTGTGGCCGATGTGTCAACGGACCGGACGGAGCTTTGGACCTGCACGGGTCGAGACGAGAACGACGGTTCCCGGCGTCCGGCGTTGCGCCGGTCGCCGGGGCCTTGGGAGCAGATTCTTTGGAAGAGAGGGTCGCACCGCACCCGTTGCAGGGCACGGTGCTTCAAGGATCAGAGGATCTTGATGCCGGCTTCTGCCGCGTCCTTCACGAACTGGTCGAGACCCTTGTCGGTCAGGATGTGGTTCGCCATCGCCTTGATCACCGCGGGCGGAGCGGTGGCCACGTCGGCGCCGATCTTGGCGCATTCGGACATATGGTTGGCGGTGCGGATCGAGGCGGCGAGGATCTGCGTCTCGAAGCCGAAATTGTCGTAGATCGTGCGGATGTCGGCAATCAGGTCCAGCCCGTCGACGTTCAGATCGTCCAGCCGCCCGATGAAGGGCGAGATGAAGGTCGCGCCCGCCTTGGCCGCCAGAAGCGCCTGATTGGCCGAGAAACACAGCGTCACGTTCACCATGTGGCCGTCATCCGAAAGGATCTTGCATGCCTTGAGCCCGTCCCAGGTCAGCGGCACCTTCACGGCGATGTTCGGCGCGATCTCGGCGAGCTTGCGACCTTCGGCGATCATGTCTTCGGCCTTGAGCGCGATGACCTCGGCGGAAACCGGCCCCGAGACCATTTCGCAGATCTCTTTCGTCACTTCATGAATGTCACGGCCCGATTTCAGGATCAGCGAGGGATTTGTGGTGACCCCGTCGATCATTCCGAGGTCGTTGAGCTCGGCGATGGCGGCGATATCGGCGGTGTCTACGAAGAATTTCATTTTGGCGTCCTTTGTGTCGCTTGGCAATTCGCTGCGGCTGTCTTACCCCAGAGAGGCGGGGGCAGAAAGCCTGTTCCCGGCAGCGCTAACATGAAATGTGTGGATGTCCCCCAGTTTTTTCAACGAAGGCGACCTGATCGCGGTGCTCACGACGCAGCCCTTCGCCAGCACGCTCGACTACCGTGCGCCGGAGGGTGGCTGCCATCTCGGCGCCTTCGTCGAGGTGCCGCTCGGGCCGCGCAAGGTGCTGGGCGTGGTCTGGGGCCCGGGTGTCGGAGATTTCGACCTGAGCAAGATCCGCGCGGTGATCCGGGTGCTCGACGCGGTGCCGATGCGCGATGAGCTGCGCACGTTTCTGGAACGCGCCGGGGAATATACCGTGACGCCGCTGCCCGCGATGCTGCGGCTCTGTACCCGGGCGCCGGGTCTGGGCGATCCGCCATCGATGCGCAGGGTCTACAGGCTGGGCCTGTCCGAACCGGAGCGCATGACCGATGCCCGCACCCGCGTGCTCGAGGTCCTGCGCGACATGGGCGGGCTGTCCCTGACCCTGGGCGAGCTGGCCGAGACGGCGGGCGTCACGCCTTCGGTCGTGAAGGGACTGGTCAAGCTCGGCGCGGTTTCCGAAGAGGAAAACCCCCGCGACACGGCTTTTCCCTATCTCGACCCCGATCTCGGCGGCAAGGACCTCACCGGCGATCAGGCCGCGGGGGCCGAGACGCTCATGTCGGGCGTGCGATCCGGCGTCTACGGCACGACGCTGCTGCGGGGCGTGACCGGCTCGGGTAAGACCGAGGTCTACCTCGAGGCGGTGGCGGAATGCCTGCGGCAGGGACGGCAGGCTCTGGTGCTTCTCCCCGAGATCGCACTCTCGGCCGAATTCCTGACGCGGGTCGAGGCACGTTTTGGCGCGCGCCCGGCTGAGTGGCATTCCGGCGTCACGATGACCGAACGCCGCCGCGTCTGGAAGATGGTGGGCGAGGGACGTGCGCAGCTTGTGGTCGGCGCGCGGTCGGCCCTTTTCCTGCCCTTCCAGAAGCTTGGTCTGGTCGTTGTCGACGAGGAACACGACACCTCCTACAAGCAGGAGGAGGGCGTGCTCTACAACGCCCGCGACATGGCGGTGCTGCGCGCCGCGATCTGCGGGGCGCGGGTGGTGCTCGCCTCGGCGACGCCATCGCTCGAAAGCTGGGCCAATGCCGAGGCGGGCAAATACAACCGGATCGAGCTCACCTCGCGGTTCGGCGCGGCGGTCATGCCGGTGATGCGCACGATCGACATGCGTTCGGAGGATCTGCCGCGCGATCGCTGGGTCTCGCCGTCGCTGCAGCGCGCCGTGACGACGCGGCTGGAAAAGGGTGAGCAGTCGCTGCTTTTCCTCAACCGCCGCGGCTATGCTCCGGTGACGATCTGCCGGGCCTGCGGGCATCAGATCGGCTGCGATCACTGCGATGCGCGCATGGTCGAGCACCGGTTCCTCAAACGGCTGGTCTGCCATCAATGCGGCGAGAGCAAACCGGTGCCCGAAGTCTGCCCCTCCTGCGAGGCCGAGGACAAGCTGGCCGCGGTCGGCCCGGGGGTGGAGCGTCTGGGCGAGGAAGTGACGGCCCTGTTCCCGGAGGCACGCGTGGCGGTGCTCTCGTCGGACATGTACGGATCCGCCCGGGCGCTGAAGGCCGAGATCGAGGCGATCGCCAAAGGCGCCGCCGACATCATCATTGGCACGCAACTTGTCGCAAAAGGTCACAACTTTCCACTGCTGACACTGGTGGGGGTGATCGATGCGGATCTTGGGCTGCAAGGGTCGGATCTGCGCGCCGCCGAGCGGACCTTCCAGCTGATGCGGCAGGTGGCGGGGCGCGCGGGGCGGGCCGAAAAGGCGGGCGAGGCGGTGATGCAGACCTATCAGCCCGAGCATCCGGTGATCCGCGCGATCCTGTCGGGCGACGAGGACGGGTTCTGGCGCGCCGAGGCCGGAGAACGCCGCGCCGCCGGGGTACCGCCTTACGGGCGGATGGCCGGGATCATCCTGAGCTCGACCGAAGTGCAGGAGGTATTCGATCTCGGCAATGCTATGGCACGGCAGGACGGCGCGCTGCGGCGGGTCGGCGCGCAGGTCTTCGGGCCTGCACCGGCGCCGATCGCCCGCGTGCGCGGCCGTCACCGCGTCCGGCTGCTGGTCAAGGCACCCAAGGGCGTGGCGCTGCAGGCGGCGCTGGCAGAGTGGACCGGGCAGTTCCGCCTGCGCGGACAGTTGCGGCTGGCGATCGATATCGATCCGCAGAGCTTTTACTGAGGCCTGGCAGGGAACGGTCTCCGCGTGTCGGAGTGCCGGAGCCATGGCGGCAACCGAGATCAAACCCGTGTGCGGCTTCTCGCCGGCGCCCCCGCGCGGAGACCGGCATCGCCACAGATCAACGCAATTCTCGCCCTGAACCCTCACCAATCCGCCATTCCACATGTCTAAGACTCATAAAGACGCACCAACTTTGCCGTCGGGCCTTGGCCTCGGGGCCTGAGCCGCTAGGTTGAAGTGCCAAATCGGCGCGCAACTGCGTCCGACCTCTCTTGTCGAAGGAGCCTGTTCCACCATGAAAACCCGCATTCTCTTTGCCGTCGCCGGCCTTTCCGCCGGGCTTGCCACTGCCGCGACTGCCGACATCACGGTCTCGTCCAAGATCGACACCGAAGGTGGCCTGCTGGGCAATGTCATCGCGCTCGCGCTCGAAGATGCCGGCCTGCCGGTCGAGCGTCGTCTGCAACTCGGCGGCACGCAGGTGGTGCGCGAGGCGCTGCTGGCCAACCAGATCGACATCTACCCCGAATATACCGGCAACGCGGCCTTCTTCTTCAACGAGGCCGACAGCGATGTCTGGAAGAACGCCGAGGCCGCCCATGACCGCGCGGCCGAGCTCGATGCCGAGCAGAACGACATCACCTGGCTCGACTCCGCCCCGGCCAACAACACCTGGGCCATTGCCGTGACGGGCCCGGTGGCCGAGGAGAACGGCCTCGCCACGATGTCCGATTTCGGGTCCTGGGTGGCCGATGGCGGCGAGGTCAAGCTTGCCGCCTCGACCGAGTTCGTCTCCTCCCCCGCGGTACTGCCAGCGATGCAGGACACATACGGCTTCTCGCTGACCCCTGATCAGACGGTGATCCTGTCTGGCGGCGACACGGCCGCGACGATCCAGGCGGCGGCGCGCGGCACTTCGGGTGTCAACGCGGCGATGGTCTATGGCACCGATGGCGGCGTCGGGGCCACGGGTCTTGTCGTGATGGAGGACGATCAGGGCGTGCAGCCGGTCTATGAACCGACCCCGATCGTGCGCGCCGAAGTGCTCGAGGAATATCCCTCGATCCCGGATGTGCTGAACCCGATCTTTGCCGGGCTCGACATGGAGACGCTGCAGAAACTCAACGGCCGCATCCAGGTCGGTGGTGAACCGGCAGAAGCGGTGGCGCGCGATTACCTGACCCAGACCCGAGTTCTGGACTGAGCGCGCCCGCGCTCTCCATGACGGGGACCCGGTCGGCGCTGTCCGCACCGGGTCTGCTGTTCGCCGTTCTCGGGCTGGCGGCGCTGCTGACACCGTTCATGACGCTCGCCGCGAACCGGATCGTCGCGGGTGAGGGTGTCATGGCCTGGAACCTTGCTTCGCCCATGGCGACGCTGCCCGGCCTTGCCGCCGTGATGGCGGGCCTCGCTCTCGGTCTGCCCGCCGCCTGGACGCGCCTGCGCCTGTTCGGCGCGCTGCTGGGGCTTTCGGGGCTGCTCTGGCTGCTGATGCAGGGCGCACCTGCGTTGCTTGACGCAGCCGGAGAATATGCCCGTGTCTCGCCCGCGATGGGGTTCTGGTGCCTGCTCGTCGTCCTGATGCTGCTCATGGCCGATGCGCTGGCTGCGATGTCGCCGGGGCCGCTGGCGCGTGGAGCCTTGCTGGCAGCGGTGCTGGGCGCGCTGGGCGCGATCCTGTGGTCGGGCGTGCTGTCCGACCTGTCGGTCCTGCAGGAATATGCGGGCCGCCGCGATGCCTTTCTCGGCGCGGCGCTGCGGCATCTGGGGCTTGCCTTCGGCTCGCTCGCGGCGGCGGCGGTGATCGGCTTTCCGCTCGGAATCCTGTGCCATCGCCGCGCAAAGCTCCGCGCTGCCGCCTTGCCGGTGCTGAGCTTTTTGCAGACCATCCCGTCGCTCGCGATGTTCGGCCTGATGATCCCGATCCTCGGCTGGGTCGGTGATACGGTGCCCGGCGCGCAGGCTGTCGGCATCGCCGGTATCGGCTTTGCCCCGGCCTTTCTGGCGCTTGTGCTCTATTCGCTCCTGCCGGTGGTGGGGAACACGGTCTCCGGGCTCGCCTCGGCACCGCCGACCGCGATCGAGGCGGCGCGCGGCATGGGCATGACACCGGGCCAGCGGCTCGTGCGGGTCGAACTGCCGCTCGGCCTGCCCATCATACTGACCGGCCTGCGCATCGTGCTGGTGCAGAATATCGGCCTTGCCGTGATCGCCGGGCTCATCGGCGGCGGTGGTTTCGGCACCTTCGTCTTTCAGGGGCTGAACCAGACCGCAACAGACCTCATCCTGCTGGGCGCGCTGCCCACCGTCGTGCTGGCCCTCGCGGCGGCCATCGTGATGGACATCCTCGTGGAACTGACCCGCCCGACACCCAAGGAAACCTCATGATCGAGATCGATGCCATCACCAAGATCTATGGCGGCGAAAAGGCGGTGGATGCCGTGTCGATGACGGTCGAGACCGGATCGATCACGGTGATCGTGGGCACGTCCGGCTCGGGCAAGACGACGCTGTTGCGCATGATCAACCGGCTCGAGGAACCGACCTCCGGGGAGGTGCGGATCAACGGAGAGTCCACCATGTCCGTAAAGCCGCACATCCTGCGGCGGCGGATCGGCTATGCCATCCAGGGCCACGGCCTGTTTCCGCATTATACCGTGGCGCGCAATATCGGCGCCGTGCCGGAACTGCTGAACTGGCCCAAGGACAAGATTAGCGCCCGTGTCGACGAGCTGCTCCAGCTGTTCTCGATGGAGCCCGGACAGTTCCGCGACCGCTATCCGGCAGAGCTGTCGGGCGGGCAGCAGCAGCGTGTGGGTGTGGCGCGGGCGCTCGCTTCGCGGCCCGATCTGTTGCTCATGGACGAACCTTTCGGGGCGCTCGATCCGATCATCCGCACCCGCGCGCAGGAGGATCTGCGCCGCATCCAGCAGAGGCTCGGCTCGACCATCATGCTCGTCACGCATGACATGGAAGAGGCGATCCGTCTGGGCGACCGCGTGGCAGTGATGGATGGCGGCAAGCTCGTGCAGCATGGCACGCCGGCCGAGATCATCACCCAGCCCGCGACGGATTTCGTCGCCAACATGGTGGGCGATGTCGAACGGCCCCTGCGGCTGCTGTCGCTGATCTGCCTGTCCGAGGTCATCGAGGACGGCCCGGCCGAGGGTGAGGCGCTGCCTGCCGACGCCAGCCTGCGGGATGCGCTCTCTGCTTGCCTCTGGTCGGGGCGCTCGGCCATTCCGGTGGAGCGGGACGGCGCGCGCGTGGGGCGCGTGACCTTCGATGCGATCCGCACGCGGGCGGAGCTGCACGCATGAAGATCGGTCTGATCCTGCGGCCCGTGCTGATCGCGCTCCTGCTGGCGCTGGTCCTGCGGCCAGAATGGTTCACGCCGGTCTTCGCGCCGCTGGCCCCCGAGGGCGGTCCGGTAATCTACCAGCGCGCCTCGCTCCTGTCGCTCTCGCTGAGCCACCTCGGTCTCGTGGCGGCAGCTTCGGCGGCGGCGACGGTGGTCGCCGTGACCCTCGCCATCCTCGTGACACGGCCCGCAGGCGCGGCGTTCCGCCCGCTGTCGCGCACGATCACGAATATGGGCCAGACCTTTCCGCCGGTTGCGGTGCTCGCGCTGGCCGTGCCGGCGCTCGGGTTCGGCGCGGGGCCGACGCTGGTGGCGCTGTTCCTGTATGGTTTGCTGCCGATCTTCGAGAATGCGATCACCGCGCTCACCAACCTGCCGTCGGCCACGATGGAGGCCGCGCGGGGCATCGGGCTCAGCCGTTGGCAAAGGCTCCTGCGGGTGGAACTGCCCCTGTCTCTGCCCGTGATGCTGACCGGCATCCGGCTGTCGGTGGTAATCGCTTTGGGCACTGCCACAATCGGCTCCACCGTCGCGGCGCGCACCCTGGGCGAGGTGATCATTGCGGGGCTTTTGACCAACAACACCGCCTATGTGCTGCAGGGAGGCCTGATCGTCGGGCTGTTCGCGGTGCTCATCTACGACGCGCTGGTCCAGCTCGAGGCGCGCCTCGCCCGGCGGATGGGGGGCTGAGGCGTCCGCGCTCCAGGAGGGTCGCGCACGGAAGGGAGTCGACCTGACGAGCTCGTTGGCCTGCATTTCCGAGTAACGCGCCGGGCGCCTTTGCAGGGCAGCCATCAGAGATTGTCCAGCGTCAGACATCACACGGCGGACGTCTCAGCTTGAACTGGCAAGTTCAGGGCAGGTCATCGAGCGGCATCGGGTAGAGAAGGCTCGCGCCGGTCGCTCCGGTGCCGAGGTAGTCGACCCACTGATCCGTCGATTCATTGTAGCGCCGGTAGCGTTCCCGTTTCTCGTAAAGCTCGTTCGTCACGTCGATCTGTTCCGAAAAGGGCATCCGCAGCCAGTCATCCTCGGTGATCCCCATGATCCGGGACTTGTAGGGCAGATCCTCGATATATTCATCTATGGCGACGGCCTCTGCCAGGCTCGGGTCCGACTGGCGGGACACCTTGTCCGGGCGGCGGCTCATGTCGGCAGCAGCGCCCAGAACCTGACCGAAGAACTGGTCCGGGTCGATCAGGTTCGCCTCGCTCTGCTCGATGATGATCTTCAGCGCCTCGTCGAGATTGCTGAGTTCGGCCTTGGTGACCAGAACGCGGATCGACAGCGGCTTCAGGCCGAAGCGTTCGAAATCCCTGTCGGCCACGGCAGCATCGAAGACGTCGGGCGCCTTGGTGCCCTCGGTGCGGCCCAGAAAGGCCAGCTGCATGGTCCGCCCCGCCGAACGCAGCGCGCCGAATGTCGCATTGTCGCCAGAGCCGCCGTCATCCTCGGCAAAATCCTCGATGACGTCGTCACCGGATCGGAAGCCGCCGACCTGTTCCACGATGATCTGCGAGAGCTGCCGCGCCGTGTCGCGGTATATCTCGGGGGAGCCGTTTTCGACCGGAAAGTACAGGGGCGGCCCGCTTGGCCGTCGTGTCAGCTCGCGGTAGACCGCCTCTGCGCCCGCATGATCGCGCTCGCCCTGATCGGTGCGCAGGTGAAACACCGAAATCACCGCATTGCGCCGCTCGCGGCTCACATTCGCAAGACCAATGGCGCTCAGACCCGTGGCAGAGAATTCGTCGGTGTCGAGCCGGGGGCTTGCATCCGTCACGACCACGATGAAGCGCGCGTCGAAATCGCTCCAGTCGAGCGCATCTAGGGCGTAATCGACCCCGCGAAAGCTGTCCTCCCGGAAGTTGCGGCTCGACGCGGTGGCCTCTGTCATCTCGCCGATCCCGGCAAGGAACGCGTCCGAGGAGAAGCCGTCCTGCAGGTTCACGAAGGTCTTCACGTCGTATTCGAGATCCGGCGCCGCCCGCAGGTTGTCGCGGAAACCGATCAGCCCGAACGACACGGCGCCAGCGGCGGCACTGCTGTTGACCTCCTGGTAGACGGCCGTCAGGGCATCGCGTGTCCCCTTGATGTAGCGGTCCATCGAGATCGTCGTGTCGACCACGAAGACCACGGCCGCCTTGAAATCCTCGCGGATATGGTCGGGCGCATTGATCGGGGCCTCGATCGACGGTGTCCCGCTGCCACCCGCATCCGCCCGCGCGACGGCGACGGTCAGCAGGTTCACATCCGGCCCGATCTCGAAGATGGCCTCCTCGGCGGAGAGGATGGGCATGACGTAGAGGTTCGAGCGCTGGTCGATGACCTCGCGCGGGCCGAGCGCGACGATCGGGTCCGATGGCTCGCCGCTTTCCTGCGCCGCGCTTGCCGCGTCGCGCAGGTCCTTGGCGACGATGCCCGGCGCCTCGCTTTCGACCACGTCGTAGAGGGCGTCGAGGTCGCTGAAGAACAGAAGTTGAGGCAGTTCGGAATTCGCCTCCATCGTCGCGACGATGTTCTGGTTCCAGTCGGACACTGCCGAGGTTGGCAGCCAGAACCGGTCGTCGCCTTGGTCGCCGAGGGCCACCTCGATCCAGTCATCCTGACGCTGGTAGACATAGAGCGCCTGCAGGGGCGCCACGGTGGGTCCTTCGGCAGCGCCCGGACTGTCGCGCCGCGTGACCCGTTCCCGAACCAGGACACGCTGAAACAGGCTGTCCTTGCCGTCCATGATCATCGGCTGCGCCTGCTGGGCCCAGGCCGGAGCGGTGGCGAACGTGCAAAGCGCGATGGCGAGTGTGCGAAGAATAAGATGTGTCATGGCGTTCCTCGATCAGTCGGCGAGACGTTGAAGCGCGGCGTCGGCTTCGTCGGAGCCAAGTTCGACGGCTTTCTGGTACATGCGCCGCGCGGCGGCCGGATTGGGGCTGTCATAGGGAGATCGCTCGGCGTCGAACCCTTCGGGATCGTACATGCGCGCCACGGCGATCAGGGAGGCGATGCGCACCTCTGTCGGTGTTTCGTCGTCCTGACCCAGCTTCATGAGCGTCGCCAGAGCGATGTCGAGATTGCGATCGCCGCCGGAATCGGTGAGATCCATCGCGGTCTGATAGGGCTCGTTGCTTTCCAGGATGTAGCGCACCTCGTCGACATTGCTGACCGACGTGCCCGAAGTGGCGGCGGCCCGCCCGAAAAGCGCGAAAGCCGTGCCACCGCCGATCACCGCCAGCATCGCGACCGCGATGATCGCATAGAGCTTCGTGCGGTCCCCGCCGACTTTCTGCCCGTCCTGCGGCGGAGGAGCGACAGGGTCATGAGCCGTGTTTCCCTCCGCGTCCATTTCCGCGGCGATGGCCCGGCGAAAGAGCGCGTCGAGATCGGTGGGGCGCTCGGCCGGATCGGCGCGCAGCAGGGCCGAAAGAACTTCTCGCAACGCAGGCGAGACGCGTGGGTCCGTGATGCGGATATCCTCGCGGCGGTCTTCGATCGCACCAAAACCCTTGCCGTTGCCCGGAACCTCGAGCCCGGCGGTCCGCATCAGCACGAGGCCCAGGGCATAGAGATCGGTGGCCGGCGTGGTCTTGTTCCCGAACAGGCCGAGCTGCTCGGGGGCGCTGTAGTTCAGCTTGCCGGCAAAGCTGTCTCCGATGATCGACTTGTCCGTGCCGATCGTGTTCGAGGCCAGCCCCATGTCGATCAGCTTGGCCCCGAGGATGTCGTCGTTCGGAACCAGGATGTTGTCCGGCGCGATGTCGCGGTGGACGATGCCCAGACGGTGCAGGGCCTTCAACCCTCCGGCAAGGCGGGCACCGAGCTTGAGCACGTCGAGCGAGGCGAGCCGCGCCCCGCGCGAGATGTAGTCCGACAGCGGCTTGCCATCGACATATTCCATGATGAGGTAAAGCCGCCCCTCGCGGTCCTTTAGCGTGGTTTCGTAGCGCACCACCGCCTCATGATGGACGGTGCGCAAAAGACTCGATTCCCGCTTGAACAGCTCCTGCGCGCGTTCCTGCCCGGCGAATTCGGGGGTCATCACCTTGATGGCGACCTTGTGTTCGTTGGCGAGATTGTAGCCGCGAAAGGTCGCGCCCATGCCGCCCTGTCCCAGCAGCGCATCGATCCTGTAGGTGTCCTGAAGGATGGCACCCGGCTTGAGGTCATGTGCAGGATTGGTGGTCATGAGGCTCTCCCGGTGGTGGCGAGGCGATGGGCGCGGGTCATGGGTAATTGCCCTTCTTCGCGTTCATCGCGGCGTATTTGGTGAAGGTGCGGATATCCATGATCTGAAAGCAGATGCCGGCGAACACGAAGGACATCGTGACCCCGAAGATGATGCAGAGAAATCCGCCCAGTATCGCCTGAATGGCGCCCTGTCCGACATAACGGATGATCATGGCGCCGGTGTAACAGGAGCTGATGATGAAAAAGACCGTCGCCAGCCAGACCAGCATCTCCAAGGATTTGTTCAGAATGTCCCGCATCGTTCCTGTTCTTTCATTGTCTGTTTGGGTTCCGGGTCACACATGCGCCGCCTCATTCCGAAGCCGCCGCGAGCGCGATGTTGCGGATATCAAGCTCCAGCAGGTCGTAATCGAGAAAGCCCGAAGTCTGGCGCAGGGTGGTGTGGGTGCGCAGCAACCGGGCGCACATCTGGCGGCGTTTGCTCGACTCCGCAGCGCTTTCGCTGACGAAATCCAGCTGCGTCTCGATCAGCCCGCCGGAGTAATCGGTGGCCAGCCCCTCGATGTTGCCCGCATAGAGCCGCAGGTCGCGCTCGGCCGGGGTGGCGAGCTCGTCGAGTTTCGCGTGTACGTTATCAAGCTCGGCCTGTGCATCCTGTACGAGTTCCGTGTCGCCATCGGCGCGGGCCTGATCGAGGATCTCGATGATCGGCTCGGCGACGGCGCGGATCGCCAGCGCGTTCGAATAGCGCTGCGCGGCCTGATCGCAATAGAGCGTCGTCGCCGTCAGGACGAGCCGGATCGACCGGTCGCGCTGACCGTTGCGCTCGGCGATGCCGCGGCGGATGGTGTCGGTGATGACGGCAATGCGCGCGCGGTCACGCTCGCTCGACGTCTCGTCGGCCATCTGCGCCACGAGGCCGAGCACCTCGTCCTCGGTCGCCGCCGCGCCGATGCCGGGATCCGGACGGGCGAGGTTGTCGAGGCTTTCGGTCAGGCTGTCGCCTTCGTCTCGCGAGGCGATGGACAGACCCGAGATGACCAGCCGCGCACCGGTATAGCGGTCCTTCGTCACGGATTTCGACAGGGCGTCATAGGGGGGGATTTCGAACCGGGTGGCGCTTGTGATGCTTTCCAGCGGGGTCCGGGCATCCCCGCCACGTTTCACATCGCCGCCTTTCTGGCCGTGGAGGCGGCCGTGGCGGACCAGCGAGAAAGGCGAGGAGACATATTCGGCCGCGTTTCCGAGCATGTCAAACACCCCCAGCGGGTTCGGCTTGAGCGTGCCGATCACCTGGATCTTGCCGCCCGCGCTGGACGAGCCGCCATGCGCGATATGCTCGTCATAGCTTTCGCTTTCGGCGATGGGCGGGCGCGGCGCGCGGAATTCGACACGGTCCACAGCAAGGCCGCCGCGCGCGGTGAATTCCCATTCATCCTCGGTCGGCAGTCTGAGATAGGCCCATGTCTCGCCGACCTGAGGCAGGAGGTCGCCGGCATTGTTCATGAGCCACAGCGTGTAGGTCTGCGACACCGTTTCGAATTCGAGCTTGCTGCGGTCCACTTCCGGACGGAAAGCGGCGCGGCGCGGGGTCTTGTCCGGGCAGGTGTCCTCCGACAGGACGGCATATTGCGCCTCGGACATTTCGTATTTCGCGACATAGAAACGGCTTTTGGGATGCCCTTCCTCGTCGGGAAAGGCACCCGAGATGAAGCTGTTGCGCAGGCCTGTTAGATAGGGCTGATCCTTGCCCTCCTGTCCCAGAACGATGGGCACGTCCCCGATCAGCCCGTCGGTGCTGGGTGTCGCGACGGGACGAAAGACCATGGCGCCGCCGCAGGGCATCGGCAGGGTCAGATCGTCACCCATCGGGGTCGGGTTGTAATAGCTTTCGTTCCACTCGATCGCGGGAGCCTGCGCCATCGCGGCAGGGCCAATGGCGGCGGCAAGGCAGAACAGCACGGAGGCGGGCATGAGATGTCTAGGCACGGCGCAAGACCTCGCTGGGTTTGATGGAAACTATGGCCCTGAGCGCCCAGACAGTGGCGGTGACTCCGGTGACGGCCCCGAGCGCCATGGTGGCCAGCACGTCGCGCCAGCCCAGGGTGGCGATCACGTCGGGTCCGCCATCCGCAAACATCAGGTTGATCCCGAACGTGACCGGCAGGACGATGACCAGCGTGAGCAGGATGCCGCATTGCACGAGGATCTGTCCCTGCAGCACGGGCACCAGCTGGCGGTCGCGCGTCGGCAGGCCAAGCAGGTCGAGCAGGCTGAAGACGATGCGCTGCCGCTCGACCATGCCGCGCAGATTGGCGGCCATTGCGGCCCAGAATCCGATCACCGCGAGCGTTGCAAGCAGCGTGTAGATCAGGTTCAGGTTCTGGCGGAAGTTCAGCAACAGCTCGGCATTTTCCGCCCGCGGACGGGCCTGCGCCCCCAATGCGTCGAGATGTTTGAGCAGCGGACCGATATCCGACAGGGTGGCCGCATAGAGCCTGAAACTGGCATAGGTTTCGGGCGCGGGGCGCGCATCGGTCCAGGTGTCGGGCGTGATCGTCCTGTCATCCCGGAACCGCTCGACCGCCAGCAGGTCGTTCAGGGACAGGAAGACGGCGTCGCGGCCATAGAGATCCCGCGGAACGATGCCACCGACGGAGAGATCGCGCCGCACCCGCTCGGCACGGCCGTCGATTTCCCGCTCGATGATCATTTCCAGCGTCGCGCCCGGCGCCGCGCCAAGCTTTTCCGCCAGCGTCGCGGTGACCCAGAGCGTCCCATCGCTCACCGCAGGGGCGCCGACGAGCGGATCGCCCGGGGCGGACGGGATCAGCGTCACAGCCCGTTCGAGCTGGCGTGCATCGGCGTTGCGCACTGCATTGGCCTGCGCGTTGATCGACCGGGTCGAGGGCAGAAGGAAAGCGACATCCGGACGCGCCGCGAGACCGTCATAGAAGTCGGCGCCGTACCGACCGGCCCCGACCGCGAGGATCTCCCGGTTCGAGGGGTCCTCGACCAGACGGCCGACCATGGTGCCGATCATCCCGTTCTTGAGCGCGAGCATCACCAGAAGGGGCGCCAGGATGCCCACAAGGGCGGCGACGAAACAGACGGCGGACTGCCATTCGTGGCGCAGTTCGCGCCGCGCGAGCGACCAGGGCAGGCGAGACCGGGCCATCACATCACACCTCCCGCAAGCTTGCGTGGCGCGGGGCAGGCGTCGAGCGCCGCATCGCCCCCGCCGAAGACCGAGTAGGAGACACCCTCGAAAACCCTGAGCTCGTAGGAGGTTCTGCGCGCGCTTGCGAATATGCCCCGTGCCGCCTGATGGCTCGCCAGCAGGACGCCGGACCCGGCCTCGTCCGCCAGAAGGCTGATCAGCGTCTCGACGATCTCGGCATTCGCCGGATCGAGCGCCGAAACCGGCTCGTCCAGCAACAGGAGTGCCGGACGCCCCAGGAAGGCGCGGGCGATCGAGACGCGCTGACGTTGCCCGACCGAAATCTGATGCGGCTTGCGTTGCATCAGATCCCGTATGCCCAACCTTGCGCACAGATGCCCGAACCAGTCCGGATCTGGACGCATGCCCGCGATATCGAGCGGAAGCGAGATGTTCGACCTGATGTCCAGATAAGGCACCAGCGTGTTCGTCTGAAGCACGAAGCCCAGATTTTGCGGGCCTGGATGCGGCGCGCCGGGGCTCATATCCTGCCCTGCCACCACATGGACGCTGTCGGGGAAGTCATCGCTCGGGATGGCACCGGAAACGAGGCCGAGAACCGTGCTCTTTCCGGTGCCGCTGGCCGCGTCCAGCACCACGACTTCGCCACGGTCGATGTCGATCGCCTCGATCACCACGGCGAAACCCGGCTCGAGATGGCTCCCGATGTTGCGGATATGCAGGGCGTTCCCGGCCATCAGACGTCCGGCCGTGACAGGGTCACCGGCACGCCCCCGAAGGCGATCCGCGACTGGCTGTTGATCTGGCGGAGCGTGCGGGGCTTGAGCCGCTCGCCGTCCACCGTCGTTCCGTTGCTCGACCCGAGATCGGTGATGGTCAGCGTGCGGCCCTTGAGTTCGATCCGGGCATGTTCGCGGCTGAGCATGCGGTTGGTCAGCGAAATCGTGTTGGTCGGTGCGCGCCCGATCGTGGCGCCACGGCGCAGCTGTTCGGCGTTCAGCGGAATGTTGCGCCCGTCCGGGCCGCGCAGCGTCAGGATGACCTTGTTGTCGCTGACGCCTCCGGATGATCCGAATGCGGCCATTTCCGACAGCTTCGGCCCTGCTTCGCCGCGGTGGCGATAATATTGCGACGCCCCGCCGATGAGGATCGCGATCCCCCCCAGCGACAGCGCGACGATGCCCCAGACCGGCATCGGCCCGATGCCGCGCGCGCCGGACGTGTCTGCACCGGCCGGAGTCGCGGGTACGGCGTTCGGCGGCGGGGTGGGGGCCGCGCTGACGCATCCCTCTCGTCCCTGCCGGAATTCCGTCCGCCCGGCGCTGAAGCCGATGTTGCTGGCTTGCAGGAACTCCGCGATGGTTCGGGGCGAGGATGAAAAGAACGTGCCCTCTGCCGGGGTCTTGCCGTCACTGGTATAAACCACTTTCTGGGTGTTCAGCCCGATCACCTGCGCGCAGAGGTCCAGCAGCGGCCCGCCGGAGTTCCCGGGATTGATCGTCGCCGTATGCTGGATGATTTCAAGCTTGCGTGCGCCGCTTTGCCAGCTGCCGAGCGTCACGCGGCTGACGGAGCCCAGCGTGAGCGTGCTCTCGAAATAGGCCGGATCCCGCATGCCGTCGCCGGTGAGGTCTGCCACGCCCGGAAACCCGAGCGCGGCGACGCTTTCGCCCTTTTGCACGTCGCGCACGGCGACGCGGAGGATGCCTGGCTTGTGAGCGGTCGGTTCGAGCGGCCGGATGCGCAGGACGGCAAGGTCGAGCGGGTCGGAGCGCGCCACGACCTGGCCACCGTAGATGAAGATGTCGGAGCCGACCTTGAAGCCGATCACATATTCCAGACCGCCGTCGATGACGTGGTTGTTCGTCAGGAAATGGTAACTCCCGTCGCCCAGATCGGCGAGCACGACGCCGGACCCGGTCGCAACGCCCTTGCTCACGCGGGTGATGACCCGCCCGGTCGCCCGGTCGGCCTCCTTGACCACTTCCTGAAACACTTGTGCAACCGCGGGGAGCGACATCGCGAGGGTCAGGGCCACCGCAAGTGCTGCGGCCCATCGTGCAGGCATCGATCTCATGACGCGATCCTCCGGGGCGAGGCAGCCATGCCAAGGCTGAAATTCGGCTGCGTGAAGTAACCATAGGCCGCGGCGGCGAGGGCGATCAGCAGGATGATGACCATCATCTGTACCAGCTTGTTCCGCCCGTCCCGCCGCGTGCGCGGCACGCGGATCGTGGCGGGACCGGTGCCCGGCTGGCCTGTGCGCAAGCCGTCGGAAGGACCCGTATTCGATGGAGGCCGGGTCCGCCCGGAGCTCAGGACCGGCGAGCGGAACGGGCGCACCAGACGGTCGTCCGACAGCGGCACGGGCGATCCGAAGGTCGGGTCCCGTGACAGCTCGGACGGATGTCTGACCTGGCCATGGCGCAGCAATGCCTGGAAACCCGCCGCCGAGGCCGGACGGTTCTGCGGCATCAATGCGCAGCCCAGATCGATCAGATCGATCAGATCCTTGCTGTAAGGGATCAGCCTGTTGCCGCGGGACAGCAGTTCGGCCGCCGGCTGATAGGGATCGCGACCGGAGGCCCGGACCGACTTCAGGCGATCCTCGGCAGTGGGTGGAAGGGTGCGGGTCACCATTTCATAAAGCACGACGGACAGGGAGAATATGTCGCTCCAGGGGCCCTCGCGCTGCGTCGGGCGCAGCCTGGTCGTGTCCGGCGGGAATTGTTCGACAGAGGCGTATTTGCGCGTGAACATCGATGTCGCCGATGTGGTCTGGTGCAGCGACCGGGCGGCGCCGAAGTCGATCAGGATCGGCTGATGATCCGTCCGGATCATGATGTTCGCGGGCTTGATGTCGCGATGCACCAGTCCCGCCCGATGCACGGCAGACAGGGCCGAGGTCACGGCGATCCCCAGATCGCGCACGAGCTGCTCGGGCACATGACCGTTGCTGCGCACCACCCGCGGCACCATCTGTTCGAGCGGATCGCCCTGGATGAATTCCATGACGCAATAGGCCGTGCCATGCTTTTCAAAGGCGGACCGCACCTGAACCAGCCCCGTCTGGCGCGGAAGATTGCGCAGGATGTTCGCCTCTTCGAGAAAGGCATCCAGACCCATCCGGAAGATCCGTTCATGTCCGCGCCGTGCGACCACCGATTTGTTCGGGAGCCTCTGGGCGAATTCGGAAGGAAAGAACTCCTTGATGGCCACATGATTTCCCGAGGCGATTTCGGTCGCATGGTAGGTGATGCCAAAGCCGCCCTGTCCGAGCACGTTGCCAATGACGTGTCCTGCAAAGGAAACTCCCGGAACAAGGTGGTCGGACATCGGGCGCTACCTGCCATTCTGCTACGGCGACACTGGGGTTTGCGGAGAGCTTCCGGTGTCGGACGGACCGACATCCTCCGGTTCGATCGTCACCGGGGCAGGATCATCGTCGGCAGGGGCCTGATTGGGGGTGTCCTGGCCCGGCAGGGGCGCATCCTGTGAGATGCCGCTGTCGGTCTGGCCCGGATCTTCGGGCAGGGGCTTCTCGGGGGTGGTTCCGTTCGAGCCGGACCCGCCGATGCCGTCCCCGTCCCGCGGGGCAGAGTCGCCTGGCGGAGAGGCCTGCGTGCCGCCGTCGCCGGAAATGCCTCCGGAGCTGCCGTTGTCGATCGCTCCGTCATCACTGCCGCTCGACGTCGTCGGCTCCGGCGTCGGCAAATCTTCTCCGGTGCCCTGAAAGGCGACGAACCAGACCAGCAGCGCCAGCAAGACCGCAGCACCGGCGCCGATGAGACCGAGGTTGATGTAGGTCTGGCGGGGGTCGGCCGCCGCCGCCGACGGATCCTCTGACCAGGACGTTGCCGGGGTCATGGCCGATCGTGAGAGGCCGAGGCGATGCACCACCACCGTGGTATTGTCCTGCTTGGGGCGGTTCATCGTTTCCACCGCGCCGAGCAGGTTCGAGATGGCCGCAGCGATCTCGCTCTTTTCGGATTTTCGCAGCACTTCCTCGATCTGTGCGTCCGTTAGGCTTTCGAGCCCGTCCGAGGCAAGAAGAACAAGATCCCCGGCTTCGAGCCGGATCGAATTCGCATCCACCAGCGCAATCTTTTCACCCGTCACGGCCGAGCGCAGGGCATTGCGGTTGGGATGACGATCCGCTTCTTCCTTCGCCATCTTGCCGGCCCTGACCATTTCCATCAGGCCGCCATGCAGCGAATGATCGGCATTGAGCCGCTGCAGCTTGCCGCTTCGAAACAGGAAGAGCACGCTGTCCCCGACGCTGAGCCAGATCAGCCGGTCCTCGATCCGCAGCGCGGCGAGCAGGGTGCAACCCATCCCGCGCAAAGCCGGTTCGGCTTCGGTGCGCAGACGGACGGCCTCGTTTCCGGCGACCATGGCGTCGCGCAGCCGCTGCTGCGGCTTTGACGAATTCGCCTTGTCGACGAACCGCGCGGCGAATGCGTCGAGCGCGGCATTGCTGGCAATCTCGCCGCCCGCATGCCCGCCCATGCCATCCGCAAGCAGCATCAGGAACGCGCCGCTATTGGTCTCCTGGTCTTCAAAGATGATCCGAAAGGCGTCTTCCTGATTTTCCCGAGCGCCAAGGGACTGACCGCCGGCAACATCCGTCATTTACTGTCGTCACCATCGGTCTTGGACAGATCGCTCCAATCGAAGGACTCGTTGCAGAACGGGACGAAACGGACATGCGTGCGCTTGCTGAGTTCGATGACCGCATGTTCGGTCAGCTCGAGCGGCGTGGCGACGATGCGCTTGTTCATCTTGGTGATGTTCGTGCCGGACCCCGGCGCGATCAGGAACTGACGGCTTTCGTCGTCATAGATCACCCGCACATGATCCTTGCCTGAAATCAGCTTGTCGCCGAAGGGCAGGGACATGCGCACATTGTCGTCGCGGCCCACCATGTTCATTCCGGCGCCGATCGGCACCGAACGTCCGATTCCGGGGCCCTTGACCACGACGAACCAGCCGACCACCGGGTCCGACAGCTCCTCGAGATCGCCGCTCAGC
Source organism: Rhodobacterales bacterium (assembly GCA_038260405.1). GTDB lineage: Bacteria > Pseudomonadota > Alphaproteobacteria > Rhodobacterales > Rhodobacteraceae > Puniceibacterium. The sequence goes on from JBBSNW010000014.1 coordinate 64,987, forward strand.
TCATCGAACGCCTTGCCGGAATGAAAGATCTCGGTCTTGCCATCCGCATTCTCGACGAACACGGTCGGCGTCTCTGAACCGGAACGCGAGGGATCGACATAGGTCGGATCGTCATAGCCGTGACCGCCCGCGCCGAGATTTTCGGTGAAGGCGCCACCGGGATCGCTGAGCCCCGAATTGGCCGGGTCCTCGGTATGCTCGAACAGCCATTTCGTCTTGTCATTTGTCATGTCTGGACCTCCGGAAGTCATGGGTTGGCGTCGGATCGCGGGACGCGTGTCTCTGGTCAGCTTTGTTTGAGCCTCACGACCACTTCACCGAATTTCAGCGCATCGCCGATGCGCACGGGGCGCGTGCCATTCAGTTTCAGATCGTTGTGGTAAGTGCCATTGAGGCTGTCGAGATCAGTGAGGGAAAACCCGCCGTCCCGGTTTCGATGGAGTTCGGCATGCGCACGCGAAACGCTGTCATGGTTCAGCACGATCGCATTGGAGCCGCCGCGACCGATGGAGGTCCGCGCCGAGGTGATCGGCAGCCTCTCACCCGAAGCCTCCATTTCAAGGATGGCAATGGGCCTGACCGGAGGTGGCGCCGGTTTCGGTGCGGCCTGGGCCGGGACCGGCTCGACGAAGGCGGTGCTGAAATTGTCATCATCCCCCGCGAACAGACCGTCCACACCCTCATCGCCGCCGCCCTTGCCGGACGTGCGGCTGACGACATAGGCGCCACCCGCGATCAGAAGCAGGAGAAGCACCGCCCCGCCGACATAGACCCAGGTCGCCGGAAGCCCCAGGAGGCGATCGTCTTCGGGAATGACATTCTCTTCGCCGCTCGGCTCCGTTCCGTCACCCGTCTCCTCGTAGCCTTCGGGCACGAAGGTCGCGCGGATTTCACGATCGGTATATTGGCCGGCCTGACCGGCAATCGGCTCCTTCATCGTGACGATGATTTCCGCCTTTCCGATCGTGCCGCTGGGCACCACGAGCCCCGAGCCGGAAATCGCGCTGCGCAGGTTCTGTGCGAACTGGTCGACCGTCACCTCGGCATCGGCGCGGCGCTCGGACGACGACATTTCCGCGCCGACGGAGGATCCGAGCGCGCCGCTGGAAATGGCGGCCAGGTAGTCACGCCCGGCACCGTTCTCGCGCGTGCCGGAAGGCCGCCAGTAAAGGCCGAGCGCCGAGATCGTGACACCGGCATTCACCGCGGCGCTCACCACCTCGTCGGTGCTCGTCACACCCTCGTCGTCACCATCGGTGAAAAGGACGATGTTCTTCAGGACGGTACGCGGGCGCTCGTCCAGCAGCTCGATCACCTTGATCGTCTGCGCCGCGATCCGCGTGTTGAGCCCTTCCAGTTCGATGCCCTCGATCCCGCGCACCACGGCATCCTTGTCTGTGGTGAAATCCACGATCTGAACCAGGCCCTCGTTGAACCCATAGACCGCCAGCATCTCGTCGGAGGGCATCTCGCGCGCGACCGCGGCGATCTGATCCCGCTCGAAATCCCAGCTCTTGCGGCGCCCTCCGGCGGAACCGGGCGTGAGGTCGACAAGCAGAACCGTCGCGGAGACGGTCAGATCAGAGGGGGCATTGTCGCTTCCGTTGCGCACGAAGTTGAACTGCGAATTCGTGGCGTCGAGGCTCGAGCGCCGCAGGCTGGTCCGCAGCTGGTTTGGCGGCACCCGCACGACGCAGCTGTCATCCGGCGCGGGCGCAGGGGGTGCGCAGTCGAGAATGGCAATTCCTTCGGGGGGAAAGCGGGTTGCCGGTTCGTCCGAGCTGACCTGGGCATGAGCCGGAGACATCGCCAGAGCCATGCCCAAAACCGCGAGTGACAAAACGCCGTGAATTCTCACATGGTTTCTCCTGAAAAACGTGTCGCGATACCAGAAATGACTCAACTTCCAAGCGCGTTGATCGCCGAATTGATGCGTCTCAATTCGGACCGCGCCACGCTCGGATCGGCACCCGAATTCACGTCGCTCTGCACGGCGGATATCTGCGATTCCAGCTGTGAGAGCTGCTGCGATTTCGCCGGATCACCGGCAACCCGGTTGCGGGCGGCGGCGGCGCTGCGTCGCGCTGACGAGATGTCGCTTTGAAGCGCGCCAAGGGTTCTGGAATTCTGCGATCTCTGCGATTCAAGGGAGGCAATCCGGGACCGGCTGGCATTGTTGTTCCGGACGATTTCAGCCGCCTGACGATCCTTCTCGGCGATCTGGCGGTCGTATTCCCCGCTATTGAGGTTCCGGATATTGTCGAACAGATGCGCGTCCGCCGGGTTCGTGGACCCTGTGCACCCTGAGAGAAAACCCAAGGCCAATGCACCCGCCACAAAACTGAATGTCTTCATTTGAGAGCCCTTATCTATCTTGAATATCGACACTTTAAGGAAAATTTGGAAACCGGAAGGCGGGAATATGCGCCTTCCGGATCTGGTCCTGTCAGTTGATCAAAGCGATCTGCGAGCGTGTCCTCTGAAGGCGCTGCTTGTTGCTCGCCGCAGCTGAATCGATCGAGCCGAGCGATCTCTGTCCATTGGACTGCGCCACGCGAATTTCCTGCCGGGTCTTGTCGATGTTCGCCTCGCCCTTCTTGAGCTCGTTGGACACGGTGCGGCGGTTGGAATTGATCGCACTGACGCGGGCATCGTAGCTTGCCTTCGTGACCTGCTTGTTCGCAAGCTGACGGCGCAGGGAACGGATCTCGGCATTCTGGCTGGCGAGAACGCTGCGCAGGCTGCCTTCGACGCGGTTCAGCTGGCGGCTGACATTCGTAAGGTTCGCCAGTACCTTGTCGCGCTGGATGAGCTGGACGTTCTTCTGGGCGGCTTTTCTGCCGACGGCGTTTCCACCCACGGCGCCGAGCACACCGCCGGCGACCGCACCCTGTGCGCAACTCCTGCCCTTGTTGTCTCCGCCACCGAAGACGGCACCAATCGCACAGCCGACACCGGCACCGACAAGGGCCCCTTCGATCGTATTGCGCACGATGATGTTCTGGGTCTGCTTATTGAGACTTCGCGCCTCAGCCTCGAGTTGCAATTCCTGCGAGGTCTTCTTTCCACTCGATGACATCGACGCCATCTGCATCGATTCTTCGTTACAGGCAGAGAGAAAAAGTGAAAACATTACTGCAATGAGAACAAGAATGCGGTTCATAAAATTTCCCAACTTGGCAAAAAGCAATTTGACAACGAGCATGAGCGAACTCCTGCCTTCACACAAGTGTTAACCTATGAGGGGGTTGCATTGGCAACGTTTCGCACAGTTCGCCCAAGCATCAATCAGGGTGATTTTTTCCGAAATAGTATCAAACTTAAGTTGCAAAAATCGGCCGAATGACCCGGATTTTCATCCGTTTGAGAATGTGGATCCCCCATTCGTATTGGTTGGAACGGGCGATGCTTCCCCATTTGGATGAGGTGAGCAGGTCGACAATCGTCAAAGCTGACCTCGACAGGTGATGCGCAACCTCTGGGAGATCGTCATTCACGCATATACAGTGCGCCAAGCGTGAAAGAAGCGTCCAAATCCGTCTCTTCAACCAAGATGACTGTGCGATCGCGTCATTCAGGCGAAAGCCGTGCTCTATGGCAAAGGCTTTCGTATCGGCCCATTCGACAGGACCGGAAAATTGATGAGAGAGGATTTAAGGTATTGATAAACTTTATCTCTCGCGCAGGGAAACGTCCTTTCAGGAAAGGACTCAACCCAAAATCGAAATTCCGCCAGGCAGGAAGAAAGTGATTCTTTCTGGACAAGAAGTTTGTGATCCCCTTTTATTATCTCATAGATGAGAGTGATTGGACACGACGTGAGCGTTTTAAAGAAAACCGGTATTTGGAAAATCCCGCTAGTATGGCTCTCCCGCGCGCACGTTCAACACGCGGTCGGGGTGATCGAGATCATCAAGTTTGTCGGCGATTGCAGCAAGCTGGTGATGTCGCTCTTCGGTGTGACGCTCAGCGCCTTCGGAACCTGGACGGCGTTTTCAGGCGGAGCGGCGCAGATCCCGGCGCTGAACCTCGACAAGGCCGGGCTGCCCGTCAAGCTTCTGGTCCTCATCGTGATCGCCTGCAGCCTCGGCTTCATACTCTCGGCGCTCGTCAATTACGTGGTCCGCCATCAGGGTGACGGTCAGGGTGTGCTGGTGGTGCTTCTTGCCATCGTCGTCGGTGTCCTGCTCGTCGGCTCGGCAGACTGGATCGCCAAGCCGCTGGAACGGCGGGTTTCGTCATTCTCTGAAACAGCTCTGTTCGCGTCCGTCGCGACCTGCCTCGCGGCGCAGGTCGCGATCTACGGCTTTCGCGACAAGGAGGTGAGCGAGTTCGCCGTGGACATGCGCAGCCTTGCGCTCATGGTCTTTGCAGTCACGGTCTTTGCGGTTGTTCTGATGACCATTTCGTTGCCGGGACAATGACACGCAGTCCCCTTGCCGAGGCGCCTGCCGTACGCCTTCTTTTTGCGGCGGCCTGCTTCGATGCGGTCCTGATCCTGGCGGTTGTGCCCGCGATCACTCTGGAAATCCGAAAGCGCATATCTGTGGATCTGCCGGACGCGGCTGTCTTCGGAGCCGTCTTCCTGCTCCTGCTTCTGCTCTACTGGTTCGTGTTCGAGATCCTTCTCGGCGGCCTGACACTCGGTCGCCTCGCCATGGGACTTCGGCTGCGCGACCGATCCGGCAGGCGTCTGACCTTTCTGAAGGGCGCGTCCCGCGGGCTCACCAAGATCTGCTCGCTCGGGTTGAGCGGCGTGAGGTTCACCCGCGCCGCCCATCACGACCGTCTGGTCGGGGCGGTCTGGCACAGCGACATCGCTCCGCGGCCGGTGAATTTCGGCAAATGGCGTCTGCGGGTGCTGACCGGAGCACATGCGGGCCGCGTTCTTCTGGTGTCATCGGCCGCCGGATACCGCGACAAGAGGATGATCCGGATCGGACGACACCCGACCTGGTCGGACCTGCGCCTCGAAAACGATGCCAAGGTCTCGCAGATGCACTGCATCCTGATGCAGAAGGGATCTGCCGTTCAGATCGTCGACGGTGCGACGAGCGGCAGCAGCAACGGCACCTTCATCGGAAAACTTCGGCTGAAACCCGGTATCCGGACCGATTTCGGCGGCACCCGGCGCTTCATGGTCGCCGATGTCCTGATCGAGATCGAGCGTTAGCTCGGGGCCCGTCAGGGCTCCGTTCCATGTCCAAACGTCATGAAGACGCTTATCTTTCGCCCGCGCGCCTTGTTTGTGGTGACCCGCCCATCTACATCCCAAGACATGAAACGCTGGATCCCTTTTGTAAAATCCGACCCGCAGGTGGCCGTTGTGCGTCTGCAGGGCGCGATCGGTATGGGTGGGCGCGGCTCTCTGAGCGATCAGAGTCTGCGGTCGCTGCTTGAAAAAGCCTTCAAGCGGGGCAAGCCATCGGCTGTCGCGCTCGAAATCAATTCACCGGGCGGCTCGCCCGTGCAATCCTCGATGATCGGGTCGCGTATCCGGCGGCTGGCTGACGAGACCGGCGTGCCGGTCTTTGCCTTCGTCGAGGATGTGGCAGCCTCGGGTGGCTATTGGCTCGCCTCGGCCGCTGACGAGATCTATACGGACGAAAGCTCGATCCTGGGGTCCATCGGCGTGATTTCGGCGGGGTTCGGGGCGCATGTCTTCCTGACCCGTCAGGGGCTCGAGCGGCGCGTGCACACTGCCGGCAAATCCAAGAGCATGAACGACCCGTTCAAACCCGAGACCGAAGAGGATGTGGCGCGGCTGGATCGTCTGCTGAGCCAGCTGCACGAGAATTTCATCGGGCATGTGAAGGGCCGCCGCGGCGACAAGCTTGGCGATGACCCGGAGCTCTTCACCGGCGAAGTCTGGATCGGGCAGAGCGCCGTGAATGTCGGTCTCGCCGATGGCATCGGACATCTTGCACCGGTGATGAAGGCCCGTTTCGGCCACAAGGTGAAGTTCCGCCGTTACGAGGCGAAACGAACGCTGTTCCAGCGCTTCGGGACCAGTCTGGCGCAGGACGCGCTGGGCGGGATCGAAGAACGGGCGCAGTTCGCGCGGTTCGGTCTTTGACGTGATCGTCAAGATCGTCACCCTCTTCCTGGTCGGCATGGGCGTGCTCGCGATGTTCGGAAAGCTCAAGGTGCCGGGAGCAAAAAGGCTCGCTTCGGCCAAGTGTCGGCATTGCGGTCGCTACCGGATCGGACGGGGTCCATGCCCCTGCGGAGAAGGAAAATCCTGACATGATCTGGCTGACTGTGGTTCTGGGGCTGGTGATCCTGCTTCTGGCGGGCGACGCTTTGGTGAAGGGCGCGGTGAATCTGAGCCTGCGGGTCGGGATTCCCGCCCTGATCGTGAGCCTGACCATCGTGGCGTTCGGCACCTCGGCGCCGGAACTCCTGATCTCGATCAAGGCAGCGCTCGAGGGCGTACCGGGCATCGCATTGGGCAACGTGGTGGGCTCCAACACCGCCAATGTTCTGCTCGTGCTGGGCATACCCGGCATCCTTGCGGTGATGCACACCTCCGAACATGACACGCGCAAGAGCTACGTCATCATGATCGCCGCCTCGGTCCTGTTCATCGCACTGGCTTTCCGTGGCGTGTTCGACTGGATCGCGGGGCTCGGCATGCTGGCTGTGCTGGCGCTCGTTCTGGGCGATGCCGTCCGGGACTCGCTGGCGCATCGGCGAGCGGGGAAGGCCGCCCCGGCCGAGGAAGAGGTCGAGGGCGCGGATCCGAGCATGCCCTGGTGGAAGATTTCGCTCTATCTGGTGCTGGGCCTCGTGGGGCTGCCGCTCGGCGCGGATTTGCTCGTCGATTCCGCGACCGTGATCGCACAGCGTTTTGGTGTCAGCGACACGGTGATCGGACTCACGCTGGTGGCGGTCGGCACGTCGCTGCCCGAACTCGCGACGACGGTGATGGCCGCGCTGCGGCGGCAGGCAGATGTGGCGCTGGGGAATGTGATCGGGTCGAACATGTTCAATCTCCTGGCGATCATCGGGATCGCGTCGCTAATTGCGCCGATGCCGGTGGATCCGTCATTCCTGCGTTTCGATCTCTGGGTGATGCTCGCATCGAGCCTTTTGCTGATCCCCTTCGTGTTTCTGCGGCAGAATATCGGGCGCATCTGGGGCATAGTGCTCACGGCGCTCTACATCACCTATGTGGTGATCGTCCTTCAAAGCTGAGAGGTGCCGTGTGAGAGCATTGGTGACAGGGGCCGGCAAACGTCTGGGGCGCGCGATGGCGCTGTCCCTGGCGGAGCGCGGATATGACGTGGCGGTACACTATGCCTCCTCCTCCGAGGCGGCAGAAGAGGTCGCGGAGCTGATCCGCGACATGGGTCGGCAGGCTGTGACGCTGCAGGCCGATCTGCTGCACGAGGATGAGGTGCAGAACCTCGTGCCCCGCAGCGTCGAGGCGCTGGGAGGGCCGCTCACCTGCCTCGTGAACAATGCATCGATCTTCGAATACGACAATATCGGTACGGCGACGCGTGATAGCTGGGACCGGCATTTCGAGAGCAACCTGCGCGCGCCCTTCGTGCTGACCCAGGCGCTGGCGGCGCAGATACCCGAGCCGGTGATCGACGACCGGGACGAGCCGGTGGCGCAGGGGCTGGTGGTGAACATGATCGATCAGCGCGTGCGCAAGCTCACGCCCGAATTCATGACCTACACGCTGGCCAAGGCCTGCCTCTGGACACTGACGCAGACGGCGGCGCAGGCGCTCGCGCCGCGCCTGCGGGTCAATGCGATCGGGCCGGGGCCGACTTTGCGCGGCGGACGCCAGAGCGAGGATCATTTTGCACGCCAGCGCGCGGCCACCATATTGCAAAGGGGATCGAACCCTTCGGATATCGTTGGTGCACTTATGTATTTCCTCGATTCGCCCGGCGTGACCGGACAGCTGTTGTGCATCGATGGCGGACAGCACCTCGGATGGCAGACACCGGATATCCTCGGGGTCGAATAGCCAGACCGGCGGAAGTTGTGCACCTACGTAAGGGAAGTTAAGAAACTGTTACAAAAGGTTTAATGAAATCATGGTTTTGCACGCCATAGAAATTGTTTCCTTTGAAAACAACATCTTAATTATGAGATTAAAAAATAGGCAAATCAGTGAAGGTCGCAGAATACAAAGGAAATTCGTCGACGGCGGAAAGTTACACGCAGACTTATCCACACTAACGGTGGATGCCTTCCAACTTGCACCCATCCGACAGAAGGTGCAGCGGACTGGCGAGAATCAAACTGAAATGTCAGGTTGACAGGACTCATGACAGAAACGACTGACTCCTCTTCCAAACCCGCGCTGACCGGCTATGCCTGCATCCAGTCCTATCTGAAGACCCTGGACAGCAGCCCCGGTGTGTACCGCATGCTGGATGGCGAGAGCCGTGTCCTTTACGTGGGCAAGGCGCGCAATTTGCGGGCGCGGGTCAGCAACTATGCGCGGGGCACCGGGCATTCGGGGCGCATCACCCGGATGATCCGCGAGACGGCGTCGATGATGTTCCTCACGACCCGGACCGAGACCGAGGCGCTGCTGCTCGAACAGAACCTGATCAAGCAGCTGAAACCGCGCTACAACGTGCTGCTGCGCGACGACAAGTCATTTCCGAACATTCTGGTCACGGATCACGACTATCCCCAGATCACCAAGCATCGCGGCGCGAAAAAGGACAAGGGGCAGTATTTCGGCCCCTTCGCCAGTGCGGGCGCGGTGAACCGGACGCTGAACCAGCTGCAGAAGGTATTCCTGCTGCGCAACTGTTCGGATTCGATGTTCGAGACGCGCACGCGTCCCTGTCTGCAGCACCAGATCCGCCGCTGTTCGGCGCCCTGCGTGGGAAAGATCTCGGGCGAGGATTACCGCTCCAGCGTCCGGGATGCGGCGCAGTTCCTGTCGGGCAAGTCCACCGGCGTGCAGGAGGGGCTTGCGCGGCAGATGGCCGAAGCCTCCGAAGCGATGGAATTCGAGCGCGCCGGGGCCCTGCGCGACCGGATCCGCGCGCTGACGCAGGTCCAGACGGCGCAGGGCATCAACCCGCGCGGCGTGACCGAGGCGGATGTGGTGGCGCTGCATCTCGAAGGCGGGCAGGCCTGCGTTCAGGTCTTCTTCATCCGGGCGAACCAGAACTGGGGCAACCGGGATTTCTATCCCCGTGTCGGCGCCGATGTGGATGAGGCCGAGGTGCTCGAGGCGTTCCTGGGCCAGTTCTACGACAGCAAGGAGCCGCCGCGGCTGATCCTGCTCTCGCATGCGATCGAGAATACCGACCTTATGGAAGACGCCCTGTCGGGCAAGCTCGGCCGCCGGGTCGAGGTTGCGGTGCCGCTGCGCGGCGAGAAGGTCGAGCTGGTTGAGGGCGCGGCGCGCAATGCGCGGGAATCGCTCGCCCGCAAGATGGCCGAGACGGCGACTCAGAGAAAGCTGCTGAAGGGGCTCGCCGAGGCCTTCGGGCTCGATGCACCGCCGCAGCGCATCGAGGTCGACGACAACTCGCACATCCAGGGCACCAACGCCGTGGGCGGCATGATCGTCGCGGGGCCGGAGGGGTTCCTCAAGAACCAGTACCGCAAGTTCAACATCCGGGGCGACGCGCTGGTGCCGGGCGACGATTTCGGCATGATGAAGGAAGTGCTCGAGCGGCGGTTCCGCCGGTTGCTCAAGGAAGATCCGGACCGGACACTGGGCCTCTGGCCGGATCTGCTGCTGATCGATGGCGGGGCGGGGCAGGTCTCGGCCGTTGCGTCGATCATGGCGGAACACGGCGTTCAGGATATCCCGATGGTCGGCGTGGCGAAAGGCGTGGACCGTGACGCGGGCAAGGAAGAATTCCACCGCGTGGGCAAGCATCCCTTCGCGCTGCGCCACAACGATCCGGTGCTCTATTTCGTGCAGCGCATGCGCGACGAGGCGCACCGGTTCGCGATCGGGACACACCGGGCAAAGCGGTCCAAGGCGGTGGGGGCGACGCCGCTCGACGATGTGCCGGGCGTGGGGGCCGCACGCAAGCGGGCGCTGCTCGCACATTTCGGATCGGCCAAGGCGGTGAGCCGCGCCAACCTTGCCGACCTCACCGCGGTCGAGGGCGTGTCAGAGGCACTTGCCGAGCGGATCTACGGGTATTTCCACGAGGCGGGTTGATCCCGCGGAGCGGCCTTGCGGCCGCGCTGATATCTCACCCGGCGCCCTTCGGGCGCAGGGTTCGGCGCGGGTGGCACCCTGACGCGTCACGGGGCTGTCGGCGGGTGTCTTTGCGGTACGACGGACAGGGTCGCGAGGGCGGTGCGAACCCGGTCGGGCAGCGGCGCCGGGCGTCCGTCGCGGTCCACGTATACCTGCGCGAAGAAGCCGAGGGCGGCCGCGCAGCCGTCGTCGTTGCGAAACAGCGCGATCTCGGTGCGAAACGACGAGGTCCCGAGATGGGCGAGGCGCAGACCGGCCTGCAGGAGGTCGGGGAAGCCGAGTTCGGCAAAGTAGGTGCAGCCATTCTCGACCACGAGAAAGCGGGTCGGATCGGGGCCGTCGATGACGATGCCCTGCTCCATCTGCCAGAGGCTGACGGCCGTGTCGAAAAGCGAGAAATAGGTGGCGTTGTTCATGTGGCCATAGGCGTCGTTGTCAGCCCAGCGGGTGGGGAGGCTCCGGAAGGCCGTGAAGGCGGAGCGGAGCGGCGGCGTGGTGCGGGCCATCAGGACCGGATCAGGCGGAAGGCGGCGGAGGCGCCCCAGCCGGCGGCGATGGCGATGGCGATGGAAAGCAGGCCATAGGCCAGCGGCTGCTCGCGCGAGAGGTTGAAGAGCCAGCGCTCGAGGCCGACCTTGCGCACCTCGATCACCGTTTCGCGCTGCGAGATCACCTGCCCGTTGCGGGTGAGCAGGATGCGGGTGCGGTAGGCGCCTTCGGTGAGGTTCGCGGGCATCGCGATGGAGGTGTCGAACAGGGTCTGCTGGCTGACCTCGATCGTGTCCTCGGCCAGCTGGTAGAGCCCGTTTGCGGTGCGGATGCGGATCACGGCCTGGGTGAAGCTCTGGCTGTCCTGCACGTTCATCGGTGCGCCGACCGACCGGATGGCGCGCGGGATGGAGACGCGGTGGCGCAGATCCTCGACATCCGAAATCGTCTGCGACCAGGGTGCCGAGGTCGCCACCGCATAAAAGGAGGGCGCGGAATCGACCACGACCGCATCCGTGTTCACCCAGATGCCGAGGCGCCTTTCCTTGCGCCGCACGGTGATCGGGACCGACGGCCCGGCGACGGTGATCAGCACTTCGAGCGGCGCTCCGTCGGGAATGGGTGTTTCACGCTTGATCGCGCCGAAGATCAGGATGTTGGAGCCGTCGAAATCCGTGCTGATCGAGACCTGATCCTGGCTGAGACCGAGCACGACCTCCTCCTGCGGCGGGGCGGTCTCCTGTGCGAGGGCGGGGGCGGCGAGGAACAGGAGCAGGGCGGCGAGGGCGCGCATCAGGTGTCTCCTGCGGTCAGCACGAAGAGCTCGGACGGACGCAGCAGCAGTTCGAGACCGATCTTGGCGCAGACGGCGAGCACGAGGATGGCGAGCAGGATGCGCAGCTGCTCGGCGCGCATGCGCATGCCGATGACGGTGCCAAGCTGTGCGCCGATCACGCCGCCGACGATGAGCGCGAGCGCGAGGACGAGGTCCACGGTCATGCTCGTCGTGGCATGCAGCAGGGTCGTGAAGGCGGTGACGAAGATGATCTGGAACAGCGAGGTGCCGATCACCACCTTGGTGGGCATGCCCAGCAGGTAGATCATCGCCGGCACCATGATGAAGCCGCCGCCGACCCCCATGATCGCCGCGAGGATGCCGACGGCGAAGCCGACCAGAAGCGGCGGGATGGCCGAGATGTAGAGGCCCGAGGTGCGGAACCGGATCTTGAGCGGCAGGCCGTGCACCCAGACATGCTGCCGCCGCTTCGGAGGGGTGCCGCGTTTCGAATTGCGCAGCGCGCGCAGGGATTCGACGAACATCAGCGCGCCGATGATCCCGAGGAAGAGCACGTAGCAGAGCCGCACCAGCAGATCGACCTGACCGAGTTCGCGCAGGATGTTGAAGACGTAGACGCCGACGCCCGATCCGAACAGGCCGCCGATCAGCAGGACCACTCCCATGCGCAGATCGACCGTCTTGCGCTTGAGATGGGCGAGCACCGCCGAGATGGAGGAGGCGACGATCTGGTTCGCGCCCGTGGCGACCGCGACCGCTGGCGGAATGCCCAGGAAGAACAGCAGCGGCGTGATGAGGAAACCGCCCCCGACGCCGAACATGCCCGAGAGCATGCCCACGATCGTTCCCAGCCCGAGGAGAAGGAAAAGATTGACCGAAACTTCGGCAATGGGGAGGTAGAGCTGCATTTGGTCACATTGCGCGGGCTGCCGGAGCTTGGCAACCGGAGAGCGGATATTTACGGCGTTTAGAGCGGAGTTTGCTTGCGCTCTGGGCGCTTGCGGCAACACGGCTCCTGTCTCGGTATCCGGCGACAGGGATCCGGGTAAAGGTGCGGGGTTCCGGCGCCGATTGCCCAGGTTTGGAACCCCTCATTGCATGGGCAGCACAGCGCGGCCCTCGCGCTAGCGCTCCTTCACGTAGGGCTCACCGCCGGCGCGGGGCGGGATGGCCTTGCCGACGAAACCGGCAAGGATCACCACCGTCAGGATATAGGGCAGGGCGTCCATCACCTGGACCGGGATGACGAATCCGCCAAGATCGATGTTCTGGTACCGCAGCGCGACCGCCTGCAGCAGGCCGAAGAGCAGGCAGGCAGAGAGCGCATACCAGGGCCGCCACTTGGCGAAAATCAGCGCGGCGAGGGCGATATAGCCCCTGCCGGCCGTCATGTCCTTGACGAAGCCCGCCTGCAGGCCGGTGGCGAGATAGGCGCCCGCAATGCCGCAGAGCAGGCCGCAGATCATAACCGCCGCATAGCGCAGACCGATCACTGAAACGCCGGCCGTGTCCACGGCCTCCGGTGCTTCGCCGACGGCCCGCAGGCGCAGGCCGAAGCGGGTGCGGAACAGGATCCACCAGGTGAGCGGCACGCAGGCGAAGGCGACATAGACCAGGATCGAGTGGCCCGAAATCAGCTCGGCGTAGATCGGGCCCAGGATCGGCACACCTGAAAGGGTCTCGGCGAAAGGCAGGGTGATGTCGTTGAACCGCCCGCCGCCCATGAGCGAGGGTGTGCGGCCGCCTTGCGAGAACCAGTCCTGCGCGATGAGCACCGTGAGGCCTGCTGCGAGAAAGTTGATCGCCACGCCCGAGATCAGCTGGTTGCCGCGGAAGGTGATCGAAGCGAGGCCATGGATGGCCGAGAGCGCCACGGAGCTCGCGATGCCCGCGAGCAGGCCGAGCCAGACCGAACCGGTGAGCGCGGCGACGGCAGCCGAGAAGAAGGCGGCCATCAGCATCTTGCCCTCGAGCCCGATGTCGAAGATTCCCGCGCGTTCGCTGAACAGACCCGCGAGGCAGGCGAGCAGGAGGGGCGTGGCGAGGCGGACGGTCGAGTCGAGCACCTGCAGGAGGGTGAGGAAATCCATCAGGCGTTTCCTTTCCGCAAGGCGAGGAAGAGCTTTTCGAGCGGCATCCGCACCATGTTGTCGAGCGCGCCGGTGAACAGGATTACCAGCGCCTGGATCACCACGATCAACTCGCGCGGGATGTTGGTCCAGAGCGCCAGTTCCGCACCGCCCTGATAGAGGAAGCCGAACAGCAGGGCGGCGAGCAGTACCCCGAACGGATGGTTGCGCCCCATCAGCGCCACCGCGATGCCGATGAAACCGGCGCCTTCGGTTGCGTTCATCACGAGGCGTTCAGATTCACCCATCGTGGTGTTGACCGCCATCAGGCCCGCCAATCCGCCGGAAATCAGCATGGTGATGATGACGATGCGCACCGGCGATATGCCGGCATAGCGCGCGGCGGATTCGGAATGACCCAGCGCGCGGATCTCGTAGCCAAGGCGCGTGCGCCAGATCAGCAGCCAGACCGCGACGCAGGCGATCAGCGCGAGGAAGAACGAGATATTGGCCGGGGCCCCGCGGAACAGTGGCGAGTCGGCGCTCGAGAACATCTGCTGGAAGGTCGGCAAGTGTGTCGCGGGCGGAAAGAGCGCACTTGCCGGGTCCATCGCGCCGACGGGCTTCAGCACATTCACGAGGACGTAGTTCAGCAGGGCGGCTGCGATGAAGTTGAACATGATCGTGGTGATCACGATATGGCTGCCGCGTCTGGCCTGAAGATAAGCCGGGATCAGTGCCCAGAGCGCGCCAAAGGCCGCCGCCCCCAGCGAGGCGCCGAGCAGCGCCAGCGACCAGTGCGGCCAGGGCAGGTAGAGCACGACCAGGGCCACGCCGAGGCCGCCCAGCGTCGCCTGCCCCTCGCCGCCGATATTGAACAGGCGGGCATGGAAGGCGACCGAGACGGCGAGGCCGGTGAAGATGAAGTTCGTCGCGTAATAAAGAGTGTAGCCCCAGCCTGCCGAACGCATCAGCGCGCCTTCGACCATCAGCCGCAGCGCCTCCAATGGACTTTCGCCGATGGCGAGGATCACCAGTGCGGAGAGCAGCGCGGCGAGCACGAGCGAGATCAGGGGGACGAGGACCGCGTCGGCCCAGGCGGGCATCTTATCCATGCAGAGAGGGCCTTCCGGTATGGGTCGAAGGGGTGTCAGCCATGTTGCGCGGCCTCGCGGGCGTCTTTCGCCGCCAGTTTTGCCTCGACGGCCGCGTAGGTATCGCCGCCGGGATCTTCGGTGATGCCCGCCATCATCAGGCCAAGTTCGCGCTGGTCGGTCGCCGCGGCATCGCGGAAGCCCATGATCTGACCGTCGAACATCACCGCGATGCGATCCGAGAGCGAGAAGATCTCGTCCAGTTCGACCGACACGAGCAGGATCGCCTTGCCTTCGTCGCGCAGGCGGATGATCTGCTGGTGAATGAACTCGATCGCGCCGATATCCACGCCCCGGGTGGGCTGGCCGATCAGCAGGATGTCGGGATTGCGCTCGATCTCGCGTGCGAGCACGATCTTCTGCTGGTTACCTCCCGAAAAGTTCCGCGCGGCGAGGTTGGGGTTGGGCGGACGCACGTCGAACCGCTCCATCTTGCCCTTGGCATCTTCGCGGATGGCGGCGTTGTTCATCAGGATGCCCGACTGGTAGGCCGGATCGCGGTGATAGCCGAAACAGGCGTTTTCCCAGGCGGTATAGGGCAGGATCAGGCCGTCGTGATGGCGATCCTCGGGCACATGGCCGATGCCCACGGCACGGCGGGACTGACCGGTGCAGTCCTTGCCCGATAGCGCGATCTCCTTGCCGTTGACGCGCACGGTGCCGGTGGCCTCGGCATAGCCGCCAAGCACTTCGAGCAGTTCGGACTGCCCGTTGCCCGCGACACCGGCAATGCCCAGCACCTCGCCCGCGCGCAGGTCGAGAGAGATGCCGCGCAGTCGCTCGACGCCGTTCTCGTCGAAAAGCCTCAGGTTCTCGATCTCGAGCAGCTTCGCGCCGGGCTTGGCCGGAGCCTTGTCGACCCGCAGCAGGACCTTGCGACCGACCATCAGCTCGGCAAGGGCCTCGGGCGAGGTTTCGGCCGTCTTCACGGTGGCGGTCATCTCGCCGCGCCGCATCACGCTCACCGTGTCGGTGATCTCCATGATCTCGCGCAGCTTGTGTGTGATGAGGACGATGGTCTTCCCCTCGGCGCGCAGGTTGTCGAGTATGCGGAACAGGTGGTCCGCCTCGGCCGGGGTCAACACGCCGGTCGGTTCGTCGAGGATCAGGATGTCGGCCTGCCGGTAGAGCGCCTTCAGGATCTCGACCCGCTGCTGATGGCCGACGGACAGATCCTCGACCAGGGCATCGGGATCAACGGAAAGCTCGTATTCCTCGGCCAGCTTCTTCAGCGCGCCGCGCGCCTTGGCGAGCGAGGGGCGCAGCAGGCGACCCTCTTCGGCGCCGAGGATGACGTTTTCGAGAACGGTGAAATTCTGCACCAGCTTGAAATGCTGGAAGACCATGCCGATCCCGGCCGTGATCGCGGCCTGTGAATCGGGAATTTCGGTCTTTCTGCCGGAAATGAAGATCTCGCCCGCATCGGCCTTGTAGAAGCCGTAAAGTATAGACATAAGGGTCGACTTGCCGGCGCCGTTTTCGCCGATGATGCCGTGGATCGTGCCGGGCATGACGCGGATCGAGATGTCCTTGTTGGCCTGAACGGGCCCGAAGGCCTTGGAGATGCCTTTCAGCTCGATCGCGGGGGCGGGGTCGGTCATGGGAGAAGTCCGTTGTGTCGGAAGGGATCAGGGCCGCACGTATGGCGCGGCCCTGACTGTTGCAATTGGCCCGGTCGGCGGGCCCGGAAAGATCAGAAGCTGATCGCCGGGCAGCTGTCGTCGGAGGAGTAGTCGTGCACTTCTATCTCGCCGGCGATGATCTTGGCCTTGGCCTCCTCGACCGCTGCCGTCATCTCGTCGGTGATCAGATCGGCATTGTTGTCGTCCACGGCATAGCCGACACCGTTGTCTTCGAGCGACAGCGCCTTGACGCCGGTCTCGAGATCCGCACCGGCGGTCATCGCGTCCGCCACGGCCACGTCGACGCGCTTGAGCATCGAGGTCAGGACCTTCCCCGGGAAGAGGTAGTTCTGGTTGGAATCGACGCCGATGGACAGGATGTTCTCGTCCGCGGCAGTCTGCAGGACACCGAGACCGGTACCGCCGGCTGCGGCGAACACGACGTCGGAGCCCTGGCTGATCTGCGCCTTGGTCAGCTCGGAGCCCTTCACCGGGTCGTTCCAGGCCGCAGGCGTGGTTCCGGTCATGTTGGCGATGATGGTGGCATCGGGCTTCACAGCCTTCACACCCTGCGCATACCCGCAGGCGAACTTGCGGATCAGCGGGATGTCCATGCCGCCGACAAAGCTGACGGTGTCGGTCTTGGTGGCCATCGCGGCCAGCATGCCGACGAGATAGCTGCCCTCATGCTCGGCGAACAGGATCGAGAGCACGTTGGGATGCTCTTCGGGATCGACATAACCGTCGATGGTGACGAACTTGGTGTCCGGGTAATCGGCGGCAACTGCGGCGATGGGCGTCGACATGGAGAAACCGGTGGTCACGACGGGGTTGAACCCGGCCTCGGCAAAGCGGCGCAGCGCCTGTTCGCGCTGGGCTTCGGATTGCAGTTCGATGTCCTTGAAGGTGCCGCCGGTCTCTTCGGCCCATTTGGTGGCGCCATTGTAAGCGGCCTCGTTGAAGGATTTGTCGAACTTCCCGCCGAGATCGTAGATCAGCGCGGGATCGGCAAGGGCAGCCCCGGCCGAGAGGGCCAGAGTTGCGGCCGCGCCGAGGACTTTCTGCATGAGGGTCATAGGTCGCTCCCAGATGGTTGGTGTCGCGGCGGGCGTACCCGGGCCGCGTATCGTGGATCAAAGCAGATCAGGTGCAATTAAGGCCGGTTCCACACCGGAGGGTCAACAGCTTTTTGCAATGCAGCGAAGGGCTTTGTCAGGAGTCCGGAGCCTGACCTAGGGTCAGCGCGCGCGACATGAGCAGGGCATCGGTGCGGCTGTCATCGGGCTGATGGTAATACCCCTTGCGCAACCCTGTGCGGACAAAGCCGTGACTGCTGTAAAAGGCGAGGGCGGCGTGGTTGCTCGCCGCGACTTCGAGGAAGATCGTGGCCGCGCCGCGATCTGCGGCTGCCTGAACGAACGCATCCAGCAGCCGCGCGCCGAGACCTTGGCGCTGATGGGCGGGATCGGTCGCGAAGGCCAGTATTTCCGCCTCGTCCAGGATCACACGCCCCATGCAGAAGGCATGGGGGTCTGAAATCAGCAGAGTGGAGGATTGCGCCAGCAGATCCGCAAAGTCGCGGCCCGACCAAGGAGACATGTCGCGATAGGCCCGTGCCTGCAGCGCGGCAAGATCTTCGGGCGTCATGCGGATATTCTGAAATTGGCTTTTCGGGTGTCAGCCTGGCCGCTTGTACCACCGGCTTCAGGTGCGGCAAGCTCTGGCCGAAACCGGCCACGCGCAGCAGCATGTCGTCGCGCCGGATTTAACCCGAGAGGGGGCCAGCCCCCATCCGCCTGCGGCGGATTCCCCCGGAGTTTTTCCGGCAAGATGAAGAGCCTGACCGGATCTCCGATATTCATCTTGCCGAGTAAACTCCCGCCGGAGGCTCCGGCATCGGCCGAGTGCGCTGCCACAGGAATGGTCTGCGCCGGTGTATCAGCCGATACCAGGTGCAACATGCACCGATCTCAGACGGCGACGGGCCGCACTTCGGTCACTTCGGGGATGTAGTGACGCAGCAGGTTCTCGATGCCCATCTTCAGCGTGAGCGTCGAGGAGGGGCAACCGGCGCAGGCACCCTGCATGTGCAGGTAAACGACACCGCGATCGAAGCCATGGAAGGTGATGTCGCCACCATCCTGTGCCACGGCGGGGCGCACGCGGCTGTCGAGCAGCTGCTTGATCTGGCCGACGATCTCGGAATCCTCGCCCTCATGCGCGGCATGGCCGTCGCCTGCCTGGTGGGAATCATCCGCCATGACCGGCTGGCCGGACTGGAAATGCTCCATGATTGCACCGAGGATCGCGGGTTTCACATGGTCCCAGTCGGTCTCGTCACCCTTGGTCACGGTCACGAAATCATTCCCGAAGAATACGCCCTTCACGCCGGTTACGGCGAAGAGGCGGGTCGCAAGGGGGGAGGCCGCTGCGCCCTCGGCGCTGGGAAAATCGGCGGTGCCCATATCCAGAACGGTCTGGCCGGGCAGGAACTTGAGGGTCGCCGGGTTCGGAGTGGATTCGGTCTGGATGAACATATTGCCGTTCCTTTCTGCGTTGCCCTCTATATGCGCCCGCCGCCGGTCTGCGTCAAGGTTTGGAACGGTTCTAAACTGGGGAGGCTCCGCCGGTTACCCGTCAAGGCCAAGCGTCAGATCGAATGTGCCCGAGATCGAAAGCGGGGCATCGAACGCGACCGTGCGCCCCATATCCTCGCTGGTGCCGAGCGTGCCGGAGATGTTCCCGTCGAGGTCGAGGGTGTCGCCATCGGCCGAGATCCGGTCCACCGTCACCACCACGGCGCTGGTGCCGTCATCGCTGTAGAGCTCCCGCGTCGTGCCGTCGGGCAGAACGCGGGTCAGCGTGAGTTCGGGGTTGTTCACGGTGCCGCCGGTATAGTCGAAGGTAAGCGTGAAGGGCCCGAAAGCCTCGCTCGTGGCGTCATCCGCCGGGCGGGCCTCGATGGTGATCGCTGCGAAGTTCTCCGAGCCGGACCAGCTGCTCTCTTCCGGCGAGAGCGGAAAGATATAGGGAGTTTCCCCGATCTCGAGGTCGAACCGGCCGGTTTCCTGCGCTTCTGTCTGCGCCTGAGCGATGCCGGTCATGCAGGCAAGTCCGAGGGCTGTGGCGGGGAGGGTGTTTCTGAATGTACTGATCATGGCTCCGTCCGTGTGTTTCGGGTTACTCGTTGGAAACGCAACCAGCCACGGACAGTTCCGGACTGCGGCGGGGGTCAGGTGATCGCTTCGAGCCGTTCCTTGGACATGTCGCCGGGCACGATGGTGATCGGGATCGGCAGGCTTCCGGAACTTCGGCTGAGCTGGGATACCAGTGGCCCCGGACCCTTCTTGTCGGTTCCGGCACCCAGAACCAGCACGCCGATCTCGGGGTCGTCCTTGACCTGTGCGATGATCTCGGGGACGGGTTCCCCTTCGCGGATGACAAGTTCGGGGTCGACGCCCTGCTTGTCGCGCATCCATTTGGCGAAGACCTCGAAATGCGCGACGATGCGCTCGCGGGCTTCTTCGCGCATGATGTCACCGACGCCGATCCAGTGATTGAATTCGTCCGGCGGGATCACCGACAGGATCGCCACCCCGCCGCCGGTCTTGGCGGCGCGCATGGCGGCGAACCGCATCGCGTTGAGGCATTCGCGGCTGTCATCCAGCACGACGAGGAACTTGCGCATGGTCTGGTCCTTGATAACTTTGCGCAATCATGAGGCGGGTCGCGAAATTGTGCAACCTTGGCCGTCAAGGGGATCGTTCAGGCAAAGTTTTTCATGAGACTTTCTCATCCGCGGAACAGGCGCATGGCCCTATCCTGCGGAACGCGCCCAGTCCCAGTAGAGGTCGCGCACCCGGCGCGTGAGCGGGCCGACCTGGTACTGGGTGTCATCAAAGGCCGTGACGGGTGTCACCTTGTTCATGTTGCCCGACAGGAACACCTCGTCGGCGGCATGGAAGTCGTCGAAGGTCAAGACCGTCTCGACCACCTCTGCGCCATCGGCGCGCAGGTTGGAGATGTGGCGGGCGCGGGTGATGCCGGAGAGGAAGGTGCCGTTGGCGATCGGGGTCAGCACGGTGCCATCCTTGACCATGAAGACATTCGCGGTCGCGGATTCGGCGACGTTGCCCATCGCGTCGGCGACCAGCGCATTGCCGAACCCCTTGGCGCGGGCTTCGGCGAGCATGCGGGCATTGTTGGGGTAGAGGCAGGCGGCCTTGGCATTGACCACGGCATCCTCCATCACGGGGCGGCGGAAGCGGGTGCGGGTGAGCGTGGTCGAGGCGTTGTCGGGCGCCATCGGGATCACTTCGAGGCAGATGGCAAAGCCTGTGCCACCGCCGGGCTTGGGCACGATCGCCGTCGCGTCACCGTCCAGAGCCCAGTACATCGGGCGGATGTAAACGGCAACCTCCTTCGGAAATGCCGCGAGGCCGTCCCAGACGATCTGCACCATATCCTCGGCGGCGATGGTGGGCGTGACCATCAGCGCCTCGGCCGAGCGGTTGACCCGGGCACAGTGGGCGAGCAGGTCCG
The DNA here is from genome assembly GCA_038260405.1 of Rhodobacterales bacterium. Taxonomy (GTDB): domain Bacteria; phylum Pseudomonadota; class Alphaproteobacteria; order Rhodobacterales; family Rhodobacteraceae; genus Puniceibacterium. The sequence goes on from JBBSNW010000014.1 coordinate 85,863, forward strand.
GCGCCAGCCCGTTCACGTAGCGCGCGCCGTCAAAGACGTTCGAGCCGAGCCAGGCGCCGTGATCGGCGCCCCTGATAACCGGAATGTCGCCATCATGCCACTGGCCTTGGAAATAGGTGCGGATCTGGGTGCCGGTGGCCATTGGACTCTCCTCTGTCTGTTGGCGCGCAAACTATGCCCGGGGAGGGGCGAGGTCCAGAGGGTGTTCGGGCACTTCGGCCAGAAGCGCGTCGAGATCCAAGGCTGTGTTGGACATCTTGATCGCACCCGAGGCGTCGCGCGGCCAGTCTTCCTGCGGGCGGTCGCGGTAGATCTCGATGCCGTTGCCGTCGGGATCGTTGAAGTAGATCGCCTCGGACACGCCGTGATCGGCGGCGCCGGAGATCTGCACGCCGGCGGCCAGCACGCTGTGCAACGTCGCGGCGAGGGCGGCGCGGTCCGGATAGAGGAAGGCGACGTGATAGAGGCCGGTGGTGCCATGACCGGGGGCCGTGCCGCCCCGGCTGTCCCAGGTGTTGAGGCCGATATGGTGATGATAGCCGCCGGCCGACAGGAACGCGGCCTGAGCGCCGTATTTCACCTGAAGCTCGAAGCCCATGACATCGCGGTAGAAGGCGATGGCGCGGTCGAGATCGGAAACCTTGAGGTGGACGTGACCGATACTGGTCTGGGGGTGCGTCTTGTGTGGCATGGGATGTCCTTTCGCAGAGCAAGGTAAGCTTTGCGAATGAACCTGGGTAGCGCCATTACCGAAGGGTGAGGGTGCTTCTGTGCACAGCCAGCTCCTCGCGTGCGCCTTTCAGAGATGCGGCGCAAGAAGCGACGGCATGTCGATACGGGCCCGAAGGCGCGTGGCAAGCAGGTAGAGACCGCCGATCTTGCGCTGCAGGAACAGCGTGTCCATCGGCGGGATTTCCCAGAAATCGCGTGCCTCGCCAAAGGCCATCCCGGCATCGCGCAGACGCGCGGGCAGCGTCGAGGTGCCGAAGTCGAAAATGCCGGGGCAGGTGAGCGGCTCCAGCGCCATTTCCATCATGTCGAGCAGTTGCGTCTGATGATGCTCTGCCGTCATGGCGCTGAAATAGCCGATATCGATCGCGGATGTGCGGATACCTTCCCGATCCTGCTCCAGACCGGCCAGCAGGAGCCGATGGAATTTCTCCGCCAGTTCGGGTGCAAAGCTGCGTGTCGCGCCGAAATCCAGCAGGACGATGCGGCCGGTCTCGGGCTGATAGCGGTAATTGGCGAAATTCGGGTCGGTCTGCATCAGCTGGAAGTCGAAGAGTTCGCGCAGCAGCAGCGACAGGAGCTGCGTCACGACGCGGTCGCGATCCTCCTGCGGGGCAGTCATCAGGTTTTCGACCGGATCGCCGCTCACGTAGTCCATCGCGAGGATGTCGGTGGTGGTGAGGTCCGTGTGCAGGTCCGGCACGACAAAGGCCGGATCTTCGCCGAGCAACCTGCCGAACTCCGACAGCGCGCCGCCTTCGCGCGCATAATCCGCCTCTTCGTGCAGCTGACGACGCGCCTCTTCCATCATCGGGGTGATGTCGAGATCGCGGGGCAGCAGCCCCGAGAGCCGAAGGAGTGTCGCCACGTTGCGCAGATCGCTGTCGATGCTGCCGCGCACCCCGGGATACTGCACCTTGATGGCAAGGTCGCGCCCGTCCCTGGTATGGGCGCGATGCACCTGCCCGATCGAGGCGGCCGCGATCGGGTGCACGTCGAACTTGCTGAACTTTCTGAGGAAATCCGGGCCCCAGTTGGCGACGAGCACAGATTTGAGCTGCCGCCCCGGCATGGTATGCGCATCGGCGCGCAGATGGGCGAGGATTTCCGAGAGTTCGGGAGCGATGAAATCCCCGGCCTCCATCGACAGAAGCTGGCCCATCTTCATCGCCGCCCCGCGCATGTTGGCAAGCTCCCGGGTCAGGCGGGTGGCGTTGCCGGGGGTCAGCAGCAGGTCGTTCAGACGCGGGCGCTTTCCGGAAGCATAGGCGCGGCTGCCCTCATAGGCGACATTGCCGAGGATGCCGGTGGTGAGCGCGCCGAACCGGGCGATGCGGGAGAGACGGCCCGAGGGCACGCGCTGTTCGCGGGATTTGTAAGACTCGGTCATGGCGCCTCTGCCTGTATCGGACAGCAGATAAGCCGGGGCGCGCAAAGAGCAATGCGGCTTGAGAGCGCGGCGTTGTCAGCTGCGCTCTCAAGCCTGTATCAGCGGACCATGCCGACGATGTCGTAGGTCCTGGCCACGATCGGTGCCGCAATCTCGCGCGCCTGTGCCGCGCCGTGGCGCAGGATGGCGTCGATCTCGTCGGGCTGCGTCATGAGGCGGGCCATTTCCGAGGAAATCGGCGCCAGCTTCTCGACCGCGAGTTCCGAGAGCCGCGGCTTGAAGGCCGAGAAGGGCTGACCGCCGTTTTCCGCCAGAACCTCGGCCACGCTCATATCCGCGAGAGCGGCATAGATGTTCACCAGGTTGCGCGCTTCGGGGCGCTCCTTCAGACCATCCGCCTCGGAGGGCAGAGCTTCGGGATCGGTCTTGGCCTTGCGGATCTTCGAGGCGATCGTGTCGGCATCGTCGGTCATGTTGATGCGGCTGGCATCGGAGGGGTCGGATTTCGACATCTTCTTGGCACCGTCGCGCAG
>JBBSNW010000015.1:0-82459 GCA_038260405.1 Rhodobacterales bacterium
ACGGATCAGCGCTTCTCCGGGAACCTCGGAGCGCAGGGTGATGTCGCCAGCAGCGGAGCCGCCCTGCGTGATGTTGAGCCCTTCATTGTAGGTGCCGGGGCGCACGACGATTTCATCGCCGGGATTGAGATTGGCATTGAGCGCCTGATTTATGGTGCGAAATGGGTCAGCTGCCGAGCCGCTGCCCGAGTTGCTGCCTGTCGTCGAGACGTAGTAGGATGCCATTCGAATTGTACCTCTTTAGGTTGATGTCCGCAATTTGGAGGATGATGTCCACTATTTGGCTGTGGCGATTTTTCTTAAGTATTAGGTGACAGAAAAATATTCTGCAGACCACGGCGCCACGGGACGGTTTTGACCGTGAGCGGGCCTTTGCTGAGGTTGTCGGTGTTCCCGCTTCGACGGGTTCCCGGCATTTGACGGAAAGCACTTCTAATTCAGCAGTTTGATTGGCACGGCCCTCTTTGGCAAAAATCGGCCGAACAAAATGGCATCAAACGGCACTCGGGTCGATGCGCGGGGCTGTCGACGCAACGATGGACCTGAAAAGACTTGCCTTTTTTGGCAAGAGCGTGGCGTCAGATCGGCGACAGCAGAAAAAGACGGGCAAAATCACGTTTCAGATACTCGCATCTCTCTCCGGCAGATTTTCGCTCAAAAACAATGGCCTTGGCGCATTTCCGCTGCCACGCATTCTGTTGATTTCCGCGGCGTGAGGACAAGGCGACCCAGGTGATTCTGAGGTCAGGCCTCGCCAATTTGTTCCGCATGCGATCGATCACCGGTAAAAGGCGGCCCAGCCAGCAGTACGTTTCGAAAAGCTGCGGGGCGCTGCATGCAGGATTGTGCGTGGCAACGGTCGGTTTCCCGCTCCGTGTGTTTTCGGTTCTAAGCCATCTGGACAAGGACGATCGTCCTTTGGGGACCGTTGCGCGACCACAACGACGCATGTCGAAGTGCTCGATAGGCTGCCGATCTGAAAAATACCGATTTTTTAGTGGTTGGACAGAGCATGATGGAAGCGAGCCTAAAGCCACTTGCAGAGGGAATTGGATCCTTTGCTCTTCCCGCGTTGAGATCCACACATCAAGTGGCAGGTTCGACGTCGGCCGAGCATTGCTAGAATCTTTTCATGCGACATTTTGCAGGCGTCGCGGACCAGATGGCCGAAGGCGCCAAGATGCCGCGAACACTCGTAGAGGTCGGGCCGGGCAGTTCTCCTGGAGTTAGGCTGACTGCTCTTTTGTGTGGAGTCGAAAATTACATCGCCCTCGATCTACAAGATCACCGCGCGACCGAGAGTGATCGACGAGTTCTGGCGGCCGTGACCGAAATGTTGCGGAACAGAAGACCATTTTCCGACAAGACCGATCTTGGGGCTTTCTTCTTTCCGCCATCCTCTGACGAAAAGCTGTGGGACAGGATCGCGCAGAATGTGGACACGTCGCTGAGGACAGGAGCGTCGCAGGATCTGGACCACCAGTTGGCATCCGGCGCGGAAGAACGGATACGCTTCGTGGCGCCCTGGACCGATTGCAATACGTTGCCTGCCGGTTGCGCCGACTGGATCATGACACATTCGGTCATGGAGCATATCGACGACCTTCCGACAGCCTATGCTTCCATGGCGCACTGATTGAAGCCCGGGGGGTATGCGACCCATCTGATCGACTTTTCCGCGCACACATTGACAAAGCACTGGAATGGTCACTGGAAGATGAACCCGGCCATGTGGTCGCTCATCCGGGGCCGACGGCCATACCTGATCAACCGGGCGTGGCGCAGTCGCCAGATCGAGTTGATGACAAAAGCCGGGTTCGAAATTGTGAGCGAATGCAAGTTCGAGAGGAGTGATGGATGGAACCGCGACGCGATGCGGGATCCGTTCTCCGGCATGCCGACTGGCGATGAGCGCGTGGCAATGAGCTTCATCGTTGCCCGCAAGCTCTGAGCGGTCCGCCGGAGCGTGTCGCGTGAACTGGCGTTCATTCGCTCACCGCATCTGGATGGCTTGGTTGATGCCCTCGTGAGGGTGTATCCATGCCATCGACACCGCCAGTCTTGTCCCGAAGCTCCCTTGGAAACGTATCTGGTATGTCCACCCGGGCGCACCGGTTGTAGTTCGTGAGATGCTACGGGCATCGTCGAAATGCAGACATTTCGTGATGTCTTTGAGGCATTTCAGATACTCGGACTAACCAGCCTGTAAGAATGTTTCGCCACTTTCGGGAACCTGACGGTTGTCGACGCGCGGGGTCGCGAAATGTTGAGGTACTTGATCTGCACTATGGCGATTTCGGCACTGGGCCAGATGGCCCAGGCGACCGCGACTCTCGAGCTTTATGTCGACGCCGACTATTCGATCAACGGCGCTGCTGCGGCTTCGATCGAGCTGGGCGTGCGAACCGCTCTGAGCGAAGAGGATTTCAAGCTCGGAGGGCTCGACGTGACGGTGGTGCCGAAGGATCACCGCGGCAATGTCCGGCGTTCTCGCAATACCTATGACAGTTTCCTCGACAGCCAGACCGCCATTGCCATCATCGGCGGCCTGCATTCACCGCCCTATCTCGCCTACAAGAGCTTCCTCAACAGCCACGGCATCCTCACTCTCTTGCCATGGGCTGCCGCCGGACCGATCACTCGGCCCGATGATGGCTCGGAAAACTGGATCTTCCGGCTCTCGGTCGATGACAGGAAGTCCGGACCTTTCCTCGTGCAACAGGCGGAAGAGGTCAGCGGCTGCAAGGCGATCGCACTGCTTCTTCTGGAGACCGGGTGGGGGCGGACCAACGAGGAAACGCTGACCGCCGCTCTGCGCGAACGCCACCGGGAACCAGCCCTCGTCGCGTATTTTCCGACGACCGTCGGAAAGGCCGTGGCTGGGAGCCTAGCGGAGTCGGTCAAGGCATCCGGGGTCGACTGCGCCATCATCCTTGCCAATGGTGGCAATGGTGCGGAAATGGTCGAAGCCTTGGGGGCGCGGGTTCCGAACCTGCGCCTGTTCAGTCACTGGGGAATCACGGGCAATGGCGACTTCACCGACAGGATCGGCCCCGACCTGCGGCAAGGTATGCAGATCAAGGTCCTGCAATCCTGCGGGCTGCAGCGGGAATCCGAAGGCAACCCGGTTCTGAAGGCAGCTCTTGCCGAGGCTGTTCCGGCGGCGGCGTCGCTCGCGGCGATCCCGGCCGCCGCTGGATTTGTCCAGGGCTATGATCTGACCAGGATCCTGCTGAACGCGGCAAAACAGGCCGCGGGGACGCCCGACTGGCAGGGTGATATCGTCGCTCGCCGACGCGCCCTGAAGACAGCTCTCGAATCCCTCGACGCTCCTGTGGAGGGAATCCTCAAGCGATACATTGCCCCTTTCGCCCCGTATTCCAAGCATACGCCCGATGCCCATGAGGCATTGGGGCTGGACGATCTTTGCATGGCGCGCTTTGCCGAAGACGGAACGCTCGAAGATGCCGATTGATTTTGCACGCGGCGTCAGCGGATCAGGTCCGTCCATTTCCCTGCGCTTCTGGCTTCTTCTCGGCGTCATCCTGATCCTCGCGCTGGGGGGGTCCGCCACCGCAATTCGTCTGGTCGCCTTGCCTTTCCTCACGGAATACCAGCAGCAAGCGGTGGTCGAGCAGGCGAATAAGGTCGCCAGCAGCCTGGATGCGACGCTGGCCGAGGATCAATTGCTGATGACTTTCGTGGCGTCCGATCCGAATGTCGTGAATATCGCGCTCGGCTTCACGGAAACTGCCACCTACCTGACCGACAGGCTCGACGCCCTTCCCAAACGCGAGGAGCTGTCCTGGGTGACGCTCTATGACGCCTTCGGAAAAAGTCTCGTCGATTTAGACCTGCGTTCGGAAGACCGGGCACATGTCCCGGCTGCGAGCCTGGCTGAATTCATTCAGGATGCGCTCGGGCCGTCGGTGCAACCGAGGGAACCGGTGATGCTGATCAACAGGGGGGCGATCTCCTTTCTCGTGATGTCCGCTCCGGTGATGAGCAGCGGTTTCGTCGAGGGGGTTCTTGTTTCCGGATACCGCATCGATCTCGACAAGTTCTTTCCCGCCAACCGGATCACGCGAAAGACTCATCTGCTTTCTGCCGAAGACGCCGTGACGCTTCTTGACGATGCGGTGGTCGCACCACTCGGCACCCTGTCGCTTTCCGTGGCGCTCGTGCCCGATCCGGATGCGATAAGGGATGCCGGCAGCGTACTGATCACCAAAAGTGTTGCGGCCATTGCTGCGGTTCTGGTCGGTGCCTTCGGGCTTTTTGCAATGCTGGGGCGGCGCGTCGTGATCGAGCCGCACAAGAAGCTGGAACTGCAGAAGCAGGAACTCGAGCATCAGAAGTTGGAGCTCGCGGAGCTGGCCGAGATCGCCAAACGCGCCAATGATTCCATTCTGGTCACCGATCTGCACGGCAAGACTCTTTGGGCCAATCCCTCATTCGAGAGGATGTCCGGATATAGCGTTGCCGAACTCCAGGGAAAGCCGCCGGGAAGAGTGCTGCAAGGCGGCGAGACGGATCCTGCAACGGTCGAAAGGTTGCGGCATGCGATCGCGTCCCGCACCGCGGTGAAGGTCGAGATCATGAACTATTCGCGCGCCGGAGAGCCTTACTGGATCGATCTCAGTCTGTCGCCGCTCGTGAACGCCACGAATGACTGCTACGGTTTCGTCGCCATTTCGAGCAATATCACCCACGCACGTCGGCAACGCGAAGCGATCATCGCCGCGAAGCACGCCATCGAACACCAGGCGCTGCACGACCCTCTGACGGGATTGCCGAACCGCCGCGCGCTCGACGCCGCCTTGAAGCTGCGGAGTGAGGGGCAGGGCGCGCTCGCAACCCTGGTGCGCATCGATCTGGATCATTTCAAGTCGGTCAACGACACGATGGGGCACGAGGCTGGTGACTTTACCCTGTCCGAGGTGGCCCGGATCCTAAAGGAGGAGACCAAAGTCGGGGATCTTGCGGTGCGCGTCGGCGGCGATGAATTCGTGCTGCTGCTCGGGCCTGGCGAGACTTCTGCCAACGGCGCCGCACTTGCAGCGCGCATGCTTGCGCGGATTCGCGCGCCCAAGTCCTTCGAGAACAAGGTGGTGCGTGTAGGGGCAAGCTTTGGCATCGCGAGCAATGAGGATGGCCTGCTCGATTTCGATGAGTTGCTGATCGGCGCCGATGCGGCCCTTTACGAGGCCAAGGAACTCGGCCGGAATCGTGTCCGGCTTTACACGCCCGAGCTTCATACCGTCGTCCAGACCAGGCGCTGTCTGGCGCGGGAACTGCGTCGCGCCGTGGCCCAGCAAGAATTTGAACCTTTCTTCCAGCCGCAATTCGATGCCAGAACGCTCGAGATCACCGGCGTCGAGACGCTCGCCCGCTGGCGCTCGCCCGAATTCGGTCTCGTCCTGCCCGAGCGTTTTCTGCCCATCGCACGGCAGCTTTCGGTCCTCGAGGAAATCGACGATGTCATTTTCCGCAAATCGATCGAACAGATCGAGGGCCTGATCCTCGAAGGCCTCAAGATTCCCAAACTCTCGGTCAACGTGACGGCAGAGCGGGTCCATGATCCGCTGGTCTTTGAGGCCGTGATGGCGCATCGCCACCTGGTCCCTGAAATCGCCTTCGAAATCCTGGAATCCGTCCTTGTGGAAGAGCAGACAGATCAGTTTCGGTTCGGGCTGGATCGACTGCGCGATGCCGGAATCAGGATAGAGGTCGACGATTTCGGCTCTGGCCACGCCTCCATCGTCGGGCTGATGCATCTGCGGCCAGACGCAATGAAGATCGATCAGCGTCTCGTAGAGCCAATCACGGTCGACCCGCTCGCCTGCGGCATTCTCAAAAGCATCGTCAACATGGCCGGAATGATGAATCTCAACGTGATCGCCGAAGGTGTCGAAACCATGGAACACGCAGAAATTCTCCGGGAGATCGGGGTCGACTCGTTGCAGGGTTACGCCTTTGCAAAGCCGATGGACATCGCGGATCTGCGGAAGTTCATGAGGCAGCAAAAGGAGCAGTCGGACGGTCGGCTGACTGGCAGCTAAGCCGCGGAGTTCAACATTGCGTCCACCGACAGAAACTCTCCTGAGCAGTCTTTGCCGGTTTAGGTTCGTTCTGAAAACTTTAGTGCTGTGTATCTACTGCCGGACATGGTCGAAAGACGTATGGATCGATATATCATTCAGGAAATATCGAAACGCTGCCGTTCTCTATAACCTGCGACTGATGGCTGGCGATATGGCTTGCTTGAGCAATCGACCTGCAGGCATAAACATTTCCATGAGTGATATCGCATCAGACGAGCAGGACACGCCGAGCCTGCGTATCCGAATCCTGTTCGGCGAAGATGCGATGTTTGGCCCGGGCAAGGCGGATCTGCTCGAACGCATTCGCGACACGGGGTCGATCGCGGCCGCAGGTCGTTCCATGTCCATGAGTTACAAACGCGCCTGGATGCTGGTCGAAGAGATGAACTCGGCCTTTAAAGATCCGCTCGTCGACTCCTCAAGGGGAGGTGCAAAGGGCGGCGGTGCATGGCTGACCGAGGCAGGTGAGGTGGTGCTCGCGCAATATCGCAAGCTCGAGGAGATCATGGCGGAAGCCGGTGCGGCGCGGATCGGTGTAATTCGCTCCATGCTGCACGATAGAGCCGACGGAAAATAACGTTTGCCTCGGGAAGAGGCCTTTGCGATAAGTTTCAAGAAACATATCCGATGCGGGGGACGACCATATGCCTGAAACGTTGCAGCTTGGGTTGCGCTCGCCATTCACGGCCGTTGCATGCCTGCTCGCGACCTTCGCTCCGGCGATCGCTTACGCCGATGAAATCACCGTTTTCGCGGCCGCCAGCATGACGAACGCGATGGCCGAGATCGAGCAGAAGTTCGAGGCCGAGACCGGCCATGACCTTGTCGTATCGCTGGCCGGATCGTCGGCGCTGGCACGCCAGATCCAGCAGGGAGCGCCCGCCGATATATTCATCTCGGCCAATCCCGACTGGATGGACAGGCTGGAAGCGGATGGACTGCTCGAAGAGGGCACGCGCTTTGATCTTCTGAACAATTCCATCGTGTTGGTTGCCCATGGAACGGGTGCATCGCCGGTCGAGATCGGCCCGGAGATGGGGCTCTCGGACCTCCTTGGAGACGGGCGGCTCGCCATGGCGCTGGTCGATGCGGTTCCGGCGGGCATCTACGGAAAGGCGTCGCTCGAGACTCTCGGGCTTTGGGACAGTGTGGAGGCCCAGGTCGCCCAGACCGACAATGTTCGCACGGCACTTGTGCTGGTGGCGACGGGTGAAGCGCCCTACGGCGTCGTCTATGCGACCGATGCCGTCGCCGAAGACAATGTGACCGTGGTCGGCACTTTTCCGGCCGGCAGCCATCCCCCGATCATCTACCCTGCGGCCGATCTTGCGAACCGCGATTTCCCGGCAGAGGCGGAATTTCTGAACTACCTTCGCGGACCGGAGGCCAGAGAGGCGTTCGAGCGTCAGGGCTTCGTTGTCGTGCCACAGTAAGTTCTTCTAGGGAAGTGCGACCGCCACCGCAAAAACCATGATCTGCCTCAGGTCAGATTTACCTCGGCGCGCTTTCGCTCGAGGTGGGATCGCAGGCCACTATCCGTAGTGAGGTCGATCGCGCGACAGAAGGCCTGCAGCGCGTCTGTCTTTTCTCCGAGCGCCAGCAGGATCGCCGCGCGGGTCACCCAGAAAGGCTGATGCCCGTCGACCTGACTGACCGGCAGGCTGTCGATCTGCCCAAGAGCCTCCTGCGCGCGACCGAAGCGGCCATAGGCAGCGGCGCGGGCGATTGCCGCGCCGAGGCTGTCAGTCTGCTGTACCAGCAGGTCGTAGAGCTGCAGGAGTGGTGACGCCGGAAGGCCGGGCGATTGAGAAAGCTGGACATGGTAGGACTGGATCGCTGCTTCCGTCTGGTATCGGCCCGGTTTGCGCAGTTCAGCCGCAAGTCGGAGCCAGCCTTCGGCCTCCGCGATCATCCGCGACGACCACAACGCCCAATCCTGCAATTCGAGCGGGACGAAGCCGCCATCCGCTGTCCTGCGGGCGGGACGCCGGGCCTCGCAATAGAGCATCAGGGCCAGCAGGCCCCTGGGTTCGGCCTCCCGAGGCATCGCGTCAGCGACGAGGCGCGCAAGGAAAAGCGCTTCGTCGATGAAGTCCGCGCCGTAGTCGGTAAAGGTCTCGTGATCCGACCAGCCGATAGTAAAGGCGGCATAGATTGCGGCGAGCACATCGCCGAGCCGCCTGGCCATCGCATCCGGCTCCGGCATCTCGAACGGTATTCCGGCATCGCGCATCTTCGATTTGGCGCGGACCAGCCGCTGTCCCATCGTCGTTCCGCGGATGAGAAAAGACTGGCCGATCCGGTGCGCATCGAGCCCCAGAACAGTCTGCAGCATCAGCGGAGTGCGGATGTCGGGATCGATGGCGGGATGCGCGCAGACGAAAAGCAGCCGAAGCCTGTCATCAATCCTCGCAAGTCCGCCCTCGGACACAGATTCGTCGTGCAGCATCCGGATCACGTCCCCGGCGCTTTGTCGCACCTTGTCATGGCGGCCAACCTGGCCCAGGCTGCGGCGTGCGACCGTGAGGAGCCAGGCTTCCGGCCTGTCGGGCACGCCCTTGTCCGGCCAGGTGCGCAGCGCTGCGGCAAAGGCCTCCGACAGGGCATCTTCGGCCCCCGCGATGTCGCCCGTGCGTCGCGCGATGAGTGCGAGGAGACGACCGTAGGACGTGCGCGCGACACCCTCAGCGGCGTCGCGCGCGTGCCTGGATTGCAGCGTTTCAGGCATTTGGCGGTGGCATGACTGGCCTGACCTCGACCGAGCCAGTCAATGCCGCGGGCGACTGAGCCGCCCAGTCGAGTGCCGCGTCGAGATCGGGCACGTCGATGATGAAATAGCCGCCCAGCTGCTCCTTGGTGTCCGCGAACGGGCCGTCATGGACCTCGCGCCGACCGGCGCGCATGCGGACGGTCGAGGCTGTGTCGGGTTCGAGCAGGCCGTTCCCGTTGACGACGATCCCGGCCTGTCCGAGCGCGCCGATATAGGCGTTCCAGGCCCCCCAGTATGGACCGGATTGTTCGGGGTCCTTGCGGCGGACAAATTCCTCCGAAGGTTCGTGAAATGCGATCATGTAATGCATGGTCATCTCCTTTGAGAATATGGGACAGGATATCACGTCAGGATCAATCGCGCGCGCGCCTCGAGCGATCCCCAGAGAAGGGCTGCGGCAATGACGACGACCAGCGTCAGAACGATGATCTGCGGCGCGCCGAGCGCGGCAAAGACACCGTACAGGATGTCGCCGATATAGAGGAGGATGTAGCCCGCCAGCGAGGCCGCAAGAACCGGTACGGCCAATTTCTTGCGCAGGAGCAGAAGGGCGCTTCCCAGCGTCCCGCCGATCACCCCGACGGCAAAGGCGACGGTCATCCATGCAGGATATCCCATCATGACCGCGGCCTGATCGGCGTCGAGCCCGCTTTCGATAAGGCTGGCTTCGCTCCGCAACAGGCTTCCGGTGAACTGCACGAGCCCGAAGATGTTCCAGGCGAGCCCAAGTGTGGCCGCCAGCGGCAGCCATGGCGGCCTTCTGTGTTGTGAGATCGTGAACGTCATCGAAAATATCTCCCTCCTGTAATGGTTAGGGAAGGCGGGACAATCCCGCATTCCTCACAGACAATGATGCTTGGAGGGAGGGAATTTCGACAGGTCCACAATTTTCCTTACGAAGGGCATGCGCCGCGATCGGGTGGTGGGGGGCATTGGTGTGAGGCTTGGTGAAACGGAGCCGTCGAATATGCTTGCGCACAAGTGACCGAGACGCCCCTAGACGCCGATTGGATCATCTATTCGCCTGCCAAAGTCCTGCTCCTGCGGCGGCAATGGCCGGACAGTGGGCCCAAACGGGCGGTCAGTCACACCTGGGGCGCTGCGAATCCCTTGCCGATGATCGGGCCGGTCGGACGGCCGGTCGGCGAGCCGCCGGCAGGCTCGAGCGTCACCTCGTAGAGTTGCTGTGCCGTCGGGCCGGGAAGGTCTTCGAAGCTTAGCCGGGTCGGCGCCGTCCGGTCGAGCACGCCGAGCGATGTCGCTCCGATTTCGGGCGAGGGCAGGGTCCAGACCTGTAGCGATCTGTCGGCGGGAACGTCGATATCGGCCACGAAACGCACGCTGGCAGTGTCATTGCCGTAATCCTCGACCACGGCCTGCGGCACGCCCTGATCGTCGAGCAGAACGGCGATGACCTGAGGCTCCGGCAGAGGACGCAGCCATCCGGCCCCGAAGCCGACGGCGAGCCCGACAACCGCCGCCGCGATGAGCCCGAGCACCGACCCGGAGGGCGCGCGGTTCGAATTTGCGGATCTCGGCGACATGTCTGTCTCAGGCTCCGCGACCGAGTGGGCTTGCTTGTCCGTTTCGAGCCCCGCCTGCACCCGCGCAACGAAACCGTCGGAAAGGTCCTGCGGCGGGGCGGAAAGATCGAGCGGAAGCAACTGGTCGCGCAGTGCGCCCACCAGCCGGGCGAGTTCCGGGTCGCGCTCGATGATCTCCTCGAAGAGACGCGCTTCGCTTTCGGGCATGAGCCCCAGAACGTAATCGGAAGCGAGGTCGAGGATATCGTCCGAAAGACCGGTCATGACAGACACTCCTTCAATGCGCTCAGGCCCCTGCGGATCAGGGATTTCGCTGTCCCAAGCGGCATGTTCTGGCGCGCGGCGATCTCGCCATGGCTGAAACCCGCGACGTAGGCCAGCAGAATGACCTGACGGCTCTGACCGTCAAGACCGCCGAGGCACTGGCGCAGTTTGCCCGGCCCGGAGAGGATCTCCCAGTTTTCCTCGGGAACGATCTGCTGGCGGGCTTCCTGAACCAGCGCGAGGTCGGCGGGCGGCAGGATGGCGAGCCTGCGGCCATCGCGCAGGATGTTCAGACAGCGGTTGCGCAGGATGGCATAGATCCAGCCGCGCGCCGATCCGCCATCGGGACGCAGATTCGCCGCCTTGCGCCAGACCTGCACCATCGCGTCCTGAAGCGCCTCTTCCGCCAGATCGCGCCGACTGAGCATCCGCTGCGCGACACCGAGCAATTGCCGCCCTTCGATCTCGAGGATCGCGGCGATTCCACCCTCGCGCCCGGCGGCACAATCGGCCAGCGCCTGACGCAGCTGCGCGGCACGGTCCTGCCCGGTATCGTCGTCGCTCATGAGATGCGCCTCCCTCTTCCGACGCTCTTGCCGCGCGGCACCCTGAAGTACCGCAATACTGGCGGGCATGCCGCGCCCCGTCGTCCTGATCACCTGATGCATCATTTCTGCTCCATTCAAAAGTGAAGACACGACGCATCGGCGAGCGGATGCATTTTTTTTCGAAAAACCTGCATCCGTTTCCGCATCCCCTGTGTCTTCGGGACATGGACGGCGAAAGGCGCCGTGCCCAAATGGACCAACACAAAGGAAATTCTCATGTTTCGTACTGCTGTTTATGCCACCACCGCTCTTGGCCTCTCCCTTTCCGCGGCTGCGGCCGCTCCGGCTGTCGGTCTGGTCGACGACAAGACGCTGGTGATGTTCGACACCGAAACGCTCGAAGTGTCGGGCATGATGGAAGTTTCCGGTGTCGACAGCCTGCTGGGCATCGACCTGCGCCCCTCCAATGGCACACTCGTCGGCGTGACGCCCGAGATGGGCATCGTGAGCATCGACACGGCGACCGGTGAGGCGACCGAGATGTCGATGATGGACACGGCTCTGCCGGTCGAGGACATGCCGGTGATCGTCGACTTCAACCCCGCGGCAGACAAGTTGCGCTTCATGACGGGCACCACCAATCACCGCGTGGATGTCGAAACCGGCGCGGTGACCGTGGATGGCAGCCTCGACTGGCAGGAAGGCGACATGCATGTGGGCGAGGAGCCTGCCATCGTCGCAGCAGCCTATATCAACAGCTATGGCCAGCCCGAAGCGACCAAGATGTTTGACATCGACTCGACCATCGTGGCGGTGATCCAGCAGGTTTCCCCCAATGACGGCACGCTCGGCGCGATCGGCAAGCTGGGCATCGAAAGCCCCGCGGACACCTATGCGTTCGACGTGCAGACCACGTCCGACATGGAGAACATGGCCTGGCTCGTGAACGGCAACATGCTCTACTCGGTCGATCTGGAAACCGGAGCCGCCACCGGTGTCGGCATGATCGAAGGTGTCGACGGCGAGATCCGCGACATCACCATCCTGCCCGCGATGTGATTTGAACCACATACTGCAAGTACGGCGCGGCCACTCTGGCCGCGCCGTTTTGTTTTTGGGGGCGGTCGATCGCTGATCGGATCTCCATGAAAAGCAAGATGTTGCCGACAGAAAGGTGGGTGTCGCCGGTCCGCCTGCAGGCTGGAACAATCGGTTCCGTGCCCCCGTTTCCCTCATGAAGGTCTCACGACTGAGCCTTTCAAAACTCAAGGAGACGAACGAAACCATGACCAATCGCATCCTGAAGACCACCACAGCACTCGTTCTTGTCGCGGGCATGGCCCAGGCGCAGACGATGGTACCCGAAAATGAAACGACCGATGTCGACGGCGCAGAGACCAGCATCGGCGCCGAAGCATCCGATGCCGGAAGCGAGATCCTCGACACGGCGCAAGCCGCGGGCGATGCCGCCGGTGACGCCTTGGAAAACGCCGGTGAAGCGGCACAGGGAATTGCCGAGGAAGGCTATTCCGCCGGGAGCGACGCGGCCGCACGTCTCGACGCAGCCCTGACGGCTGACGCCGTCGTCAGCTCCAACCAGGGCGAGACGCTCGGGACCGTGAGCGGCGTCGACGAAGCTTCCGGCGGCGTGCTGGTCGATCTCGATTCCGAGTTGGAAACCTCGCTGGACGCACCGGTCGAGACAATCGTCTTCCCGCCCCAGGCCTTCACCGCCACCGATGAAGGCGTGATGCTCGACATGACCGGAGAGCAGCTGGCCGCAGCGGTTAACAACCAGATCCGCCAGCAACAGCAGCAGATGGCGAACTGATAAAGGTTTTCAGCGAAAACTCTGCGTCGGTCGCTCCCTTCACGGGGGCGGCCTTTCTTGTTTCCGACCTGATCTGATCAGACAAGCCGACGCCGAACCCCGGTTTCGTCAGAATGTCGGTGTCTTGATGCCTTTCGCTGGCGGCATCTGCTTTCAGAACAAAACGCGCCCGTGCGGAGCGCGGTTCGGTCATCCAGTTGCGTCGAGCGGGACCGGGACAGCCTTTGCCTCGGCAGGACGATCCGGCTGCAAACTCTGTTGCGGTTTGATGCGTAGGGCGCGCAACGCGTTCAGGATGACCGCGACGTCGATCAGTTCCTGGATCAGCGCGCCCTGAACCGGCGTGAGGTAGCCGAACGCCGCAGCGATCATGCCCAGCACCGAAAGACCGATTCCTGCCGCGACGCTTTCAAAGGCGATCCGGCGCGACCGCTGCGCGATTTCGATCCCCGGCAGCAGCCGGTCGAGGTGATCGACCAGCAGGACGACATCCGCCGCCTCGGCCGAAGCAGCGGCACCGCGTGCGCCCATCGCGACCCCGATATCGGCGGCGGCGAGGGCCGGGGCGTCGTTGACCCCGTCGCCGACCATCATCACCGGCCCGTCATTGCGCTCGCTGAGCACGAGCAGCACCTTCTGGTCGGGCGTGAGCTCGGAGCGGACGGCATCGAGGCCCAACCCCTCGGTCACGGCCTCGGCCACGGCGCGGCGGTCGCCGGTGGCGAGCAGGATGCGCCGGATCCCGAGACGACGCAGCCCCGCCAGCAGTTCCGCCGTGCCGGAGCGCAGCGCATCGGCCATCACCAGATGGCCCATCGGCTTCCCGTCGACGGCAAGGGAAACGACGACCGACCCCGCCTCCGCGACCGCGCTGTCGATGCCGCCGGCTCCGATTTCCCGGGCGACGAAATCTGCGCCACCCACCACGACCTTGCGCCCGTCGATGGTTCCGGCCACGCCTTCGCCGGGAGCCTCGAGCACGTCCTGGGGGACGGGCAGGGTGGTGCCCCGTGCATGCGCTGCGGCGACGATCGCCTGTGCGATCGGATGTTTGGACGCCTGATCCAGCGCGGCGGCGAAATACAGCACTTCGTCCTGCGACAGGGCGCCTGTGGCGTCGATGGACACGATCTGCGGACGGCCATCGGTCAGGGTTCCGGTCTTGTCGAGGATCAGCGTGCGGATCCGCGCCAGCGCCTCGAGCGGTTTCGCGCCCTTGATCAGGACACCGAAATGCGCCGCACGCGACAATCCTGCCACCAGCGCGACCGGAACGGCCAGGATGAGCGGGCAGGGGGTCGCGACGACCAGGACCGCCACGGCGCGGATCGGATCGCCGGTGAACCACCATGCCGCCGTCGCGAGCACCACGGTGACGACAAGAAAGACGAGCGAATAGCGGTCGGCGAGCCGGGCCATCGGCGCCTTGGATGCCTGTGCCGCCTCGACCAGCCGGACGATCCCGGCATAGGTGCTGTCATCCGCCCGCCGCAGAACCCGCAGGTCGAAGGCCTCGCCCGCATTGTTGGAGCCGCTCATCACCTCCTCGCCACGCCTGAGGCGCGCGGGCATGGATTCGCCTGTCAGCGCGGACTGGTCCAGCATCGCGCTGTCAGCCTCGACCGTCCCATCGACCGGGGCGACATCGCCCTGGCGGATCAGCAGCAGATCCCCCGGTTCGATCTCGTCGAGCGGCACCTCGTCCAGCCTGCCATCGCGGTGCCGCGTGGCCGTGCGCGGTACGCGCGAAAGTAGGTCGCTCATTTCGCGCCGGGCACGGCCCGCGGCAAAGCTTTCGAGAAAGGTGCCGCCGGAATACATCAGCGCGACAACAGCAGCGGCAAGTGGCTCGCCGAAGAGCAGCGCCGCCGACATCGACAGCGCCGCGACGATGTCGAGCCCGACTTCACCTTTCGCGAGGCTGCGCAGGATTTCGATGACGAGGGCCGCAAGGACGGGGAGCACACCTGCGGCCCAGGCCAGAGCCGCCAGTTCCGGCAGGCCCGCAACCATCACGCCCAGACCCGCGACCAGCCCGAGCGCCGCGACCGCGAGGAGAAATGTCTTCAAACGGTCACGAAAGAACGGGTTCATGAGAGGAACTTTCCCGATGTGATGCCGATGGCACAGGCGGTCCCAGTGCTGTTGAAATTATTCGGCGCCTTCTGGTGACGCGTCAACGGGTCTAGGGAGCGTTAACATGTCAGTGCCAATCAGCGGTGGTCCGACAGATTGCTTGCCGCATTGCCCGCCCAGCGCCTTATTCCCCGGGCCAAGCCTGTCGCGCGGGATCGGCCCTCACACCGTCGGTGTCTGCTGGTGGGCGAGCCGCAGCCAGGTGTCATCATCCCGCAGGTAGGTCGATGTGCAGAGCGCCTCGTAGATCGGCGCGCCATTGCGTTCGGCCGAGACGCGGTAGGCGATCACGGCGATGTTGTCGTGCTGCGACAGGAAGCGGTCGCTCATCACCACCGAGCGCCAGCGCTGCGCGACATCCGCCTCTCTCCAGAGCGAGTCGCCCTGCAGAATTCCGGCCGGGTAGGGAAAGACGAAGACGGCATTCTCGGCCGTCATGGCGCGCGCGCTTTGGGCGCCCTTGGTCCAGAAGCATTCCTCGAGATCCCAAAGCGTGTCTTCGGGGGTTGCGGAGGCAGCCTTTTCAGCGCCGTCATGGCTTTGGTCCGGCGTCTCTGTTAGCCTTTCGCGCATCTCATTGTCCCTGTGTCAGATAAGCGAGCACACCGAGGAGCACGAGTGTCGCGATGATCCAGTGCAGCGGCGTAGGGAAAGTGGGCACCACGGTTCCCGCCGGTGTGCCGCTGGCGGACGGCCTTGCCGAGGCGCGCGCCCGCGGCAAAAAGGCGAGCAGACGCGCGACGGTTTCATGGCTGTCTGGAAGCAGCGACGGCACGTCCCTGAACCTTGAAAGCAACGCCTGCAGCCGCTTGCGCGCCGGAGCGTCCCCCATTCCCGCAAGAGTGGATGCCTCGTCCCAGGGGTCGACGCCAAGCCGCGCGAGCATCGACAGGACGGTCACATCCGTACCGCTGCGGTCCTCTCCGACCATGGCGCCCAGAAAGCGATCGAAAGCGGGATCGCGGGTGAGGTGTTTCGTCGTGTTTTCCATGTCGTGATCCTGTCATAGCCCGGCCGGGTTGCCGATCTGGCTGATGCCGCGGCGCATGATGGCCGGTGCGGCGGCTGTATCCCCGGCTGAAAGACTCTAGCCGGGATGGCGTCGCCGCGTACTGACACAGATCAGGATGGCCCCGATGTCCGGGCGGTGCGCTTGCCCACCGCCGACATGAAAACGCACCTGTTAGCCCGTCACCTTGCCATCCGCGACGACGACCTGACGCCGACACAGGGCGGCGATCTTTTCGTCATGGGTCGAGATCAGGAAGGTCGTGCCTTCCTCGCGGTTGATCTGCCCGATCAGGTTCATCACCTGCATTGCCGAGGCGCGGTCGAGATTGCCTGTGGGCTCGTCCGCGAGCACCAGTTCGGGGCCGTTCATCAGGGCGCGGGCAACGGCGACACGCTGCTTCTGCCCGCCCGAGAGGCTGGTCGAGGGAAAGTCGATCCGTTCGCCCAATCCCATGCGCACGAGCAGATCGCGCCCGCGCGTCCGGGCGGTGGCTGTCTCGCGCCCCTCGCGCACGGCAGTGGGAAAGATCACGTTTTCCAGCGCGGTGAAGTCCGGCAACAGGTTGTGGAACTGGAAAACGAAGCCGATATGCCGGTTGCGAAACATCGTGAGGGCGTGGTCATCCGCGGCGATCAAATCCTGCCCGAGCATCATATGGCTGCCCGATGTCGGTTTCATCAATGTCCCGAGTATGGTCAGAAGCGTGCTCTTGCCCGACCCCGAAGGCCCGAGCAGCGCCGCCATCTCGCCGGTGTCGAGCACAAGTGTCAGGCCGCGCAGAACGCGGGTCGCGGCCTCGCCGGTGCCGAAGGTCTTGACCAGATCGCGCACCTCCAGCAGCGGACTCACTGCCCGATCGCCGTGACCGGATCGACCCGAGCGGCGGAACGTGCGGGGAGGATCGAGGCGAGGATCGCGCCGATCACAGTGAGCGTGATGGCGAGACCATAGGAGCCTTGGGTGATGTCCATCGGCAGGGTGCCCGCCCTGAACGCCTCTCTCGATGGGAAGGGCAGCAGAGCGAGATATCCAAGCACGGCGCCCGAGACGCCGCCCATCAGACCGATCAGCGCGCCTTGCGTCACGAAGACAAAGACCACAAAGCCGCGTCCGGCGCCCATCGCGCGCATGATCCCGATCTCGGGACGGCGGCGATAGGTGGACAGAAGCAGCGCCGAGGCGACGCCGATCACGATGGTGATCAGCGCGAAGGTCTTGAGGAAATAGCCGGTCTGCGCCTGGGCGTTCAGCGCCTCCATCAACTGCGCCGCACCATCGGTCCAGGGGACGGCGTCGAGCCCGGTCAGGGAGCGGATTCGCAGGGCGGTGGCATCGGCGGCGTTGAGGTCATCGAGCTTGATCTCGATCCGCGTCACGCCTTGCGGCATTGCGAACAGCGTGCGCGCCGTCGAGAGGCTCACGAAGACACGGCCCCCATCCATCCGGCCATCTCCGGTCTCGTAGATCCCGGCGAGCGTCAGCACGGCGGTGACCCCGCCCGAGGATTGCAGCCTGAGCGTCTGACCCAAAGACAATGCGAGATCATCGGCGAGCTTGCGGCCGAGCACCAGAATCCCCGATCCCAGCCGGGCCGTGCCTTCGATGATATAGCCCTCGAGGTCGAGGATCGCGGATTCCCGTCCCGGCTCGACACCGGTCACGCTGACCTGCGAGACCTGAGCGCTACGCGACAGGAATCCTGCACCGGTGATCTGGGGCGAGACGGCCCTGACCCCTGCGACTGCTTCGATCAGCGGCAGCCAGGTCGCGGCGTCCGCCAGCGTGGCGGTGCGGGCGCTGGCTTGTTCGGTGGCCACAAGCACATGCCCCTCGGGAGAGATCAGCAAGGGCGGATCTGCGGTTTCGGCTTCGATCGTGATGTGGGAAATATCCCCCACGGTGCGCGAGAGGATGAATTCGGCCAGCCCCCCGATCAGCGCCGACATGAAGATGAAGATGAAAACGCCGACAGCCACCCCCAGCACCAGAAGGGCCGTCTGCGCCTTGTTCGCCGTGAGGTAGCGGCCCGCGATCTTGAACGCATAGAGCATCAGGGTTGCTCCGTGACGACGGCTTGTCCGTCCTCGAGGCCCGTCGCGTCGGTGATCACCACGTCGCCGACGGCCAGACCGTCGGTCACGATCAGGCGGGCGGCGGGCCAGTCGACCACCTTCACCGGATGCAGGTGCGCCACGCCGTCCGAGACCACGAAGATGCCCGGATCTTGGGTGCCTGTCGGCAGTGCGGTGCGGGGAACGGTCAGGGCGGCGTCGCGCTGCTCCACCACGATATTGGTCGCGACGGTCAGACCGATGGGGGCCTTTACCGGCGTGTCGAAGGCGATCCTCACGGCAAGACCGCCGGTTTCCACATCGACGCGGGGCGAGACGTAGCTTACATGACCGTCGCGGGTTTCAGCCACTCCGGTCAGTTGCAGACGTGTCGGCTGGTCCAGGGCGATCTGCGTGGCATAAGCCTCGTCGACATCGGCCTCGACCACCAGATCGCTCAGATCGGCGAGCGTCAGCAGGGGGGTGGTCGGCCCGACGATCTGCCCGTCCTCGGCATCGAGGGTCACGACCGTACCGGCGACAGGTGCGCGGATCGTGTGGTTCTTGAGCACGACACCGGCCTGATCCAGCACGGCAGTCGCGCGAGCGACCTCCTGCATGGCCGACTGCACGGCGTGGGCATCGTCCTCGAGCACGGTTCTCGCGACGTTGCTGCCAAGGGATGCGGCGCGGTCATACGTGTCCGACGCCTGCTGCTTTGTGACGAGGGCTGCATCGAGCCCGGCCACGGCCTGCCGCAGGATCGCATTCTGGGCCGCCGGATCGACGCGCGCGAGGATCTGGCCCGCCGCGACCAAGTCGCCCTCGGCCACGGGCAGGGCCACGAGGCTGCCGCTCACCACGGAACGTACATCGACCGAATGCACCGCGGCGATGCGGCCGTTGACCGCGAGGACGCGCGTGACCGGGGCGAGTGCTGCAATCTCGACCGCGACCATGGGGGCATTTGTCATCCAGAGCTGGGTATAGGCGAGGACGCCCAAGGCGATGGCCAGCACTCCGCCGGCGCTCCAGAGCCACAGGCGCCTGTGGCTGGGCCGAGCGGCGGGTGCAGTGCGCAGTGCCGGGACAGGCGGCTCCGGAGGTCCGGCGGCAGCGACCCGCGGGATGTTCAGGGCTGCGGTGCGGTCCTCATGCGGTCTGGTGTCAGCCGTGGCCAAGATGGCATCCTCTTGCGGGTTTTCGGCAGGGTGCCTGTGAACGGATCATGCCGACCGGGCGGCTTTGGGGCATGATAGGCTCGCGAATTCCGCGCGCATTGACGTGGATCATGGGGATCATGAATTACAGCGCGCGACTGGAATGCCGGAGTCCGGTCAATGCCTGAGGCATATCGCAACACGAAACCGGAAACTGCCTGTGAAATTTTCGACATGATCTCGATCCCGTTCCGAAAACTCGCTGCACGAAGCTTTCGTCCCGGACCGAGAGCGATCCGGAAGATTCGCGACGCCCGATCTGAGTAGTTTCCGATGCTCCCCGGCCGCGGTCGCAAGGCGTACCATCCCGGCACCCTATGCCAGAAAATGAAGGATCGTACGATGCTGCAGGATTCCGCAACCGACAGAATTCACCCTGATGCGCTCAGCACCCGCGACAATCGCACCCTGACCCGCATCTATCAGCACCCGCTGAGCCACAACCTCGAATTGCGGGATGTGACGGCTCTGTTCGACGCCATCGGTCAGGCGGAACCCTTGCATAACGGCGAAATCCGTCTGAGTGTCGGATACGAGGCCCTGACGCTGGTGCGCCCGCACAGCAAGGACCTCACTGCCGATGAAGTGATCCTGCTGCGGCATTTCCTCGACCGCACCGGCTGGTCGCCGAACGCGCCTCAGACAGTCGAAGAGGCCGCGCCCGACGCCAATGACATGGTCATCGTCATCGATCATGCGGGCGCACGCATCCATCATCTGGGCACCGAACGTGAAGCCGGTCACACCGACACTGTAGGCAATGCCCGTCACCTGCTGCACGAAACCTACAACAAGGACCCCGACAAGGACCGCAAGGAAACCTGGCCCGCCGATCAGCGCTTCTTTGCGGATGTCGCCGATCTGGTTCAGGGGGCCGGGCGGATCGTTGTCATCAGCCACGGCACGGGACAGAGCAACGAGGCCGATCACCTGATGAGCTGGCTCGACAGCCACCGCAAGGATGTGAGGGCGCTGATCTCTCGCCAGATCGTGGCGGACCTGCCACATATGAGCGAGCCCGAATTGCTGGCGCTGGCAGCGCATGTAATTGCCGAGCTTGTCTCGGACTCGAGTGCAACGGTTTGAGTTTGACCGGAGAGCCGTTGATGGCATGGACGCGCAGGCGTTGTAGCTGAAGTATATCGCCGCGGGAGGTTCCTGACCGCTTCTCGCGGTAGGTTTTGTTCACCTGAAAAAAAGCGAACCCGATCTCACCCTGCCTGACGTTCGATCGGGTTTTTCGTCATCTGCGCCGTACAGAATTGCCGCCATTGATGATCCGGTTGATCAGATCGGCCACGCCCGTGTGTAATTCGCCCTGACCGTCATCTCCAGGATCGTGGGCATGTGCCGAGGCAGCATCCCGCAGGATGCCGATAATTTCCGTTTCCGGCAGGATGTTCCGATCGTTCAATGCCAGCAAAAGCGACTCGCAGATGGCGAGTGCAGCGGCGGCCGTCACTTCGGGCCCGTGCAACTTGGCCGTGTCTGTGGGCCTCGGGGGCTCCTGGCTGTACATGTTGGGTAAACTTTCCTTTTTGGACCAATCGGAAGCTGGCCGAAGAGATTGGGCATCGCAACAGTCGCAGGTTTGGGATAACATGGACTAATCCATGACAGGATCACCGTCACTAATTTCCGATATTCAGGAAATGTCAGAATCCGTTCCCGAAGGGGTGCGTAACCCAATGGGACTTCAAATGCCTGGTGCTCGCAGCCCTCTCGCCATGAAGCTGGGCCATTTCGTGGCCCTCTCAAGTCCTGAATTGCTGGTCCTTGACGGATTGCACCGCAGGCGTCGCAGCTTTGTCGCCGGGCGCGATCTTGTGCATCAGGGTCAGACGCATGCGGCAGCCTATGTTCTCGCCGATGGCTGGGTCTGTTCCTACAAGCTGCTGCAGAGCGGATCGCGGCAGATCGTCGATTTTCAGATTCCGGGCGATTTTTTGGGCCTGCGTTCGGTTCTGTTCCGGACGGCGGATCACAATATCGAACCGGTCACCTCGGTCGAGGCTTCGGAGATCCTGCAGAGCGACCTGTTGCACGCCTTTTCGACGACACCGCGGCTCGCAACGGCGATCCTGTGGGCCGCGTCGCGGGACGAGGCGATGGTGGTCGAGCATCTTGTCGGCATCGGGCGCCGCGATGCCCTCGAGCGAACCGCACACCTTTTGCTCGAACTCGCGGCGCGTCTGATCCTTGTCGGGCTCGGCACGCGTAAAGGTTTCCTCTGTCCGCTTACGCAGTACCATCTGGCCGATGCGCTGGGTCTGAGCGCGGTGCATATCAACCGCGTCCTGCGCGAATTGCGCGAGCAGAATTTGCTGACCTTCCACAAGGGACATGTCGCCATTCAGGACTTCGACAGGCTGGTCGATCTGGCCGATTTCGATCAGGGCTATCTGGATCACGAAGGTCCGCTCCTGGTATAGCAATGCGTCATGGCCGCGGTCCGGTCGGCCCGCCGGTGCGCCGTGAGGGCAGGGGCGGCAAGCGTGCTCTGATGGATCGGGAGCAGTCTCATCTGGTTTTTCCTTGCTGGCTCCGGCTGTGATGAACGGGTTCTCGGCGGAGAGAGGTGGGACATCCCCCCGCCGGAAATCTCAGGTTGTGATGATGACCTTGAGCGCCTTGGTCCTGGCTGCATTGCCGAAGGTCTCATAGGCCTTTTCGCCTTCGGACAGCGTGTAGCGGTGCGTGATCAGAAGGGTCGGGTCGATCTTCCTGGCCGCGACCGTCTTGAACAGCATCGGGATCGTCGCCGTATCGACCAGACGCGTCGTGATCGCGATGTTGCGGTCCCATAGCGTTTCAAGATGCAGGAGCGCCGGTTTGCCGTGCACACCGATATTGGCGATGACACCTCCCGCCGCGACCAGCTTTTCGCAAAGCTCGAAGGTGGCGGGGATGCCGACAGCCTCGATGGCGGTATCGACGCCTGCATCGGAGGTGAGCCTCATCACCTTCTCGAGCGCCTTGCCATCGGTGGAATTGATCGTGTCGGTGGCACCAAACTTGCGGGCGATCTCGAGCCGGTTGTCGTCGAGATCTATCACGATGATCTGCCCGGGCGAGTAGAACTGCGCTGTCAGTAGGGCCGCGAGGCCGATCGGCCCGGCGCCGACGATGGCGACCGAACTGCCCGGCTGGACCTTGCCGTTCAGAACGCCGCACTCAAAACCGGTGGGAAGGATATCGCTCAGCATCACCAGCGCCTCTTCGTCGGCACCTTCGGGGATATGGTAGAGGCTCATGTCGGCATGGGGCGTGCGCACAAATTCGGCCTGCGTGCCGTCGATGGAATTGCCAAGGATCCAGCCGCCGGTGGTGCAGTGCGAATACATCTGCTTGCGGCAGAAGGCGCAGGTTCCGCAGGCGCTGACACAGGAAATCAGGACGTGATCACCGGGCTTGAACGCTGTGACGGCAGCACCCACGCTGTCGATCACGCCGACGCCCTCGTGACCGAGGATACGGCCCGGTGTCGCGGTCGCCACATCGCCCTTCAGAATATGCAGGTCGGTGCCGCAGATCGTGGTCTGCGTGACACGCACGATGGCATCGCCGGGGGCGGTGATGACGGGCTTGGGGCAGTCCTGAAGCCTGATCTTGCCGGGGGCGGCGTAGACCATTGCCTTCATCTGTTTTGCGCCCGCGGGTCGGTTGTCCGCGGCAGGAGCCTTCGGATTCGGTTGCAGGGTCGTTACCATGACGGTTCTCCGGGTGATTGCTCTGGAACGGATGCGAGGCGCCCGGGATGCCCGGACGGAACGAAGCGCTGTGCTTGTCCGGGGCAGGGTTACTGGCCCGGAACGGCTCATCGCGCCTCTGCCAACAGTGTGATCCGTCATGACATGGGGCGCACTGATCCACGTTGGTGATCGCGCACGATTCTGCGTATCGGCTGGAAGCCGCGCCGCCGACGTGATCGCGGCGGTCGTGAATCGACCAGCAAGGCCACCAACCTGTGCAACAATCGAGACGCCTGGGGCATGCTAGAGATCTGCAATCCGGCATGAGCCGCTTTCACGACCGTGCCGCAAACCATCAGATCGACAGGAACCCTGACATGAGCCGCCTCACGCATTCCGAAATTCACATGGTCCATCGCATCGGCTGGCTGCGCGCCGCCGTGCTCGGGGCGAACGATGGTCTCGTCTCTACCGCAAGCCTCGTGGTCGGGGTTGCGGCGGCGGGGTCAGCACGTCCCGAGATCCTGATTGCCGGTCTTGCCGGACTCGTCGCCGGTGCGATGTCCATGGCGGCGGGTGAATATGTCTCGGTCAGCTCGCAGACCGATGCGGAACAGGCGGACTTGGCGCGCGAGACCAGGGACCTGCAGGACACGCCCGAGGCGGAGCTCGACGAGCTTACGGGCATCTATGTCGCCCGCGGGCTCGATGAAGGTCTGGCGCGGCAGGTCGCGGTCCAGTTGACCCAGAAGGATGCTCTCGGAGCGCATGCCCGTGACGAGCTCGGCATATCGGAGACCGTGACCGCGCACCCGATACAGGCCGCTCTGGTGTCCGCGGTGACCTTTGCCGTCGGTGCCGTTGTGCCACTGCTGATTGCCGTGCTGGCCCCCGTCACGCAGATCACGCTTGTCGTCGCGCTGACCACGCTCGTCGCACTTTCCGTGCTCGGCGGCCTTGGCGCCACGGCGGGCGGAGCCGGCATTGCCAAGGGCGCGCTCCGCGTGACCTTCTGGGGTGCGCTCGCCATGGCGGCGACGGCGGGCGTCGGGATGATCTTTGGCGTGGCAGCGTGAGCCATTTCCGGGCTCTTGCCGCCGAAAAAAAGCCAGAGGTTCAGGTCTCCATCGTCTCGTCGATCCGGGGCAGGAACCAGGCCAGCAAACCCGCCAGCGGCAGGAAGGAGCAGATCCGGTAGACCGTCTCGACGCCGTAGCTGTCTGCCAGCACGCCCAGAAACGCGGCCGCGATACCACCGAGCCCGAAGTTCAGGCCGTAGAACAACCCTCCGATCAGACCGATCCGGTTTGGCAGCAGATCCATCGCATAGATCAGGATCGAGGCGAAGGCGCTGGCCATGATGAGGTTGATCATCACCGTCAGAACGCCGGTCCAGAACAGGTCGGCATAGGGCAGGATGAGCGTGAGAGGGAGCGGCCCGAGCACCGAGATCCAGATGATCCGGTACCGTCCGATCCGGTCGCCGATGACGCCGCCGATCAGTACGCCCACAGCTGCGGCCAGCAGGAAGATGAACAGCATCATCTGCGACGACGGGATCGACAGTCCGAAACGCTCCATGAGGTAGAATGTGTAGAAAGAGCGGAAGCTCTCGCCGTAGGCGTTCTTGGTGAACATCAACAGGGTCAGCACGACAAGGCCGATGCCGATGGTCAGCGGCGCATGTCTCGGAGCCTCGGCACCCTTCTTGGCGCGCGCCCGCAGCGCCGCGAATTCGGCGCTGATCGCGCGCTGCTTGCTGCCGATCCAGGTGAGGAGCATCATGGCGAGCAGGGCTGTAACCGCGAACCAGGCGAGGCTCGGCTGCCCCCAGGGCACGATGATCAGGGCGGCAAAGACCGGCCCGAGCGCGCCGCCGGCCTGTCCGCCCACCTGAAAGATGCCCTGCGCAAGCCCCTGACGTCCGCCGGCGGCATAACGTGCCATGCGTGTCGCCTCGGGGTGAAAGATCGACGAGCCGATGCCGATCAGCGCCACGGATACCAGAATGATCGCGTAGCTGTGGGCGAAGGCAAGGCTGACAAGTCCCGAAAGGGTGAACATCATGCCCACCACAGGCGAATAGGGCGCGGGATGCTTGTCGGTCACCATGCCGATCACCGGCTGGAGCATCGCGCCGGCAATCTGGAAGGTCAGGGTGATCATGCCGATCTGCACGAAATCCAGAGCATATTCCTGCTTAAGGATCGGATAGGCGGCCGGGATCAGCGATTGCATCAGATCGTTGAGCAGATGCGTAAGACCCAGAACCGACAGCACAGCCAAATGTGTCTTGGAGCGAAGCGGGAGTGTCATGTCGGGTGTCTTCCAGTTTTCAGGCGCGGGCGGGATTTTGTCCAATTGGTCACACCCTGCCTGTCGCCGCAAGGGGCAGCATCGCGTTCAACCTCTTGTGAGCGCTCACATCTTCTGGGCGTCTCAGTCCGTATCGGTCTCCGCCGCCTCCGCCTCCTCGACTGCAATGCGTGCCATTTCGAGGATCGCCTCGCGGGTCTTCGCGACGGCGATGAAGCGGCCATTGTGACAGAAGGTTGCGCCCTTCACGCCACTTGCCGCTTCAAGCGCCTCGTCCGTGAGACCGGCCCAGCTGCGCGGCAGATCGGCGCGCAGCTCGAAGCCCTCGTCGAAACGGCGTATGCCGCCCAGCGACCAATCTTCGCCTCGTGGGTTGACCACGAAGAGCAGATGATCCGCGCCCGCCTTCAGCACGGCCGGGCGGAACGGCATGCCCACTGGCAGTTCCAGAACGCGGCCGGTTCCGGCAGCCTCGATCGCACGGGTCACGACAGTCTCGGCACGCATCCTGGCGGCCGTGCGGGCGATACGGGCCTCCACGATGCTCTGCGCGATCTGTCGGGCTGTGTGAAAGGCCTTGGTGTCGGCATCAGGGTCGGCATCGTCGAAGACCGGCTTGAGCAGTTCCAGCAACGTGGGCAGCGTCATTCCCGCCAATGGCCCGGCAACCGACGGATCGAGCGCGCCATTGTCGAGCAGGTCGATCAGCAGCACGAAGCGGCTGTCGAACTCGGCGTGAAGCGTCTCTATATCCGCTTCGGGCACCCCCGAGGCGCGCAGGTAGTCGTGGCCGAAATGTTTCCAGACGAGGCCGAACGAGCTGTAGGGCTGGCCGTCCGGGCGCAGCGGCGCGTCCCGCTGGTGGTGATCGTAGATCGCATTGGCCGGATCGTAGAAGCCGCCCACATCATAGATGATGCGGTCCGAAGCGGGTGTGATCCAGTCCGGCGAACGGCTGCGCACAAGGCTGGCATCTGGAAAAAGACCGGTCAGGATGACGCTGGAAAGAAGTTCGTCGGCGTGAAATCCCCCGGAATGGGTGACCAGATAACTGGGTGTCATTTCGGAGCGACCTTCCGGATCGTGGCTGTAGGCGTTTTCCCGGAGATAGCGGTTAACACAAGGAAAAATCAACCACTGTTTGGCCTTTAATCGGGCGAAAGCCGATTGTATATGTGTCACCTATCCCTTTGGTGACACGGCAAATCGGATGGTCAGCGTCTCGGCTCGAACCTGCAAATCCGCGCCCTGCACCCGCACCGGAATTGCAGTGGCAGACCGACAGGCTCGGGCGATATGCGCTTGCGGTTTCTGCTCCGATGCAGAACGGTGCGCGCATTCGGGTAGGAGATCGGCGAGATGATGATTTACGGGCTCAGCACATGCACGCTCTGTCAGAAGGCCCGCAAGGCGCTCGAGGCGGATGGCAGGGAAGTCGGTTTCCGGGATGTGCGCGCGGAGCCGCTGAGCGCGGAGGAGCTTCAGGAATTCATCACCGAATTTGGCGATCGGCTGGTCGATCGTACGTCGCATGACTGGCGCGGTCTCAGCGACTGGCTCAAACACTCCGAGGCCCAGGAGCAGATCGCCGCGCAGCCGAAGGTGATGATCCGTCCGGTGATACGTCACGACGAGGCTCTGTATCTCGGCTGGGACGAAAAGGTTCAGAACGCCCTGCTGACCGGGTGAGAAGCTGCGGAACGAAATCGACCGGATAACGGTTGGATCCTTGCCGGTGCGCGAGGCACGGCAGGGTTTAAAACAAGACTGGCGATCTTTACCCGCATTGCGGGTATGACTTGCCGGATCCGCATGATGCGCCGCGCGTCTTATCGCGGTACGGAGGCTGAGCGATGACTGAATTGAGTGAAAACGGCAAAGCGGCCGTCGAGGAAATCGCGCACCGCCATGGGATGAGCCCGCAGGCCGTGTCGCACATGCTGAAGGCGGTCTGGGCCGGGAACGGCCGACAGGCGCAATTCAACCACCCCGAATTCGGCGGGATGGGGCAGTGGTCGCTGGGCGGAATGACGATGATCGGGGACATGTTCAACAATGGGCTCAAGGCCCGCGTCGACGGCCTCTGCTCCGAATTGTCGGGGCTCGTGCAGGATCAAAGCCTTTTCGCAACGCCATCGTCGTCCCAGTCGCAATCACAGGGGCACGGCAGCACGTCCGGGACGGAGTCAAGCCTCTTCGTGCAGTCATCCGATGGATGGCCGTATGAACTGGGGCAGGCGGCGTCGGTCGGAACGCAGAACGATTTGCGCTATGCCTACTTTCCCGCCAAGCGGCGGCTTGCCATCGACAAGGGCGGGCAGATCACCGTCTATGACACGGCCGACCACCAGATCAGCGGCTTCGGACAGGCGCAGGGGGGCGGACAGAGCCTCAACTTTACCAGCCAGCACGGTCAGGTGAAGGTCTCCGAACTGCGGGTGGTGCCGCAAGGCGGGGAAAAGGGCGAGGCGTCGTCTGAGGATGCATCCATGTCCGCGCCGCCGCGTCGGGAAGAGGAGGGAGCCGGTGACGTTACACACGAGGACATTGCGTCGAAATCCTCCGCGCAGACCACTTCGACAGCGATGAGTGACGATC
Source organism: Rhodobacterales bacterium (assembly GCA_038260405.1). Taxonomy (GTDB): domain Bacteria; phylum Pseudomonadota; class Alphaproteobacteria; order Rhodobacterales; family Rhodobacteraceae; genus Puniceibacterium. The sequence continues at coordinate 28,087 of JBBSNW010000015.1, forward strand.
AGATCTTTTCCTGCATCGAGAAGTTGGCGGATCTGTTGGATAGGGGCATTGTCAGCCAGTCCGAGTTCGATGCCAAAAAGGCCGAGTTGCTGGCGCGGCTCTGAGGATCTGCCGATTACGAGCGGGTAAAAGTAACGGATGGCAGAAGATCACTGTTCGCAGTCTGAATTTAAAATTTATAGCAACGCCTTACAAGCCGTTCCTGATGTAATGGAGCAATCAGGAACGGGCGATGTATCGGTCGCGGCGGTGATTGACCGTGATGATCACGTTCAGGATCATGGCCCCCATCAGTGACCAGGCCACCGTGGGCCAGGGAAACAGGAACAGCGCAACAGCAAAGACGCCAAGATCGAAAAGTAGTTGCGTATTTCCGGCCTTGAAACCGTTTCGGTCCTGCAGCCACAGGGCGACGATCCCGACACCGCCGAGCGTCGCGCCATGGCGGAACAGAGACAGCAGGCCGATTCCGGCGAGGATGCCAAACAGGGTGGCGCCGAGGGCCGGATGCACCGGGTTGATCTTCATCACGAGCGGCATCGCGTCGACCATGCTCGACATCAGCGCGACGGCGCAGAAGTTCTTGACCGTGAAACGCCAGCCGATCTGCCGGATCGCCAGCCAGTAGAAGGGCAGGTTGAGCACGAAGAAGGTGGCACCGAAGGACCATCCCGTCGGATAGGAAATGAGCAGCGACAGGCCTGCGATCTGGCCGGTGATCAGCTCGGATGCGCGCAGGAACTGAATGCCCAGCGCCACGAGCGTGGCGCCGATGAGAATGCCCTGCACGTCTTCGACAAGGGTGTGGCTCTCGGCCGGGGGAGAATCCAGAAGCAGCATGACACAGGCAATCTTCGGTTGCCGGTGCCTTGTCAACGGCGGGCCCGGCGGCAAGCGGGCGGTTTGACGATGGATGCTGCTCATTGCCCGGGAATTGAACAATTCGATGACCGAAAACTGTCTTGCAGACGGGGCCGTGAGCGCGCTCACAAAGCAGGAGAGCCGACCCGACGGGCCGACTCTCTGTCGTTTGATCGCGAAATTCTAGCGAAGCTTACAGCTTCAGTGCCTTGTTGAGGTTCTCGTCGACCTTCTCGAGAAAGCCCATCGTGGTCAGCCAGCTCTGATCCGGTCCGACCAGCAGGGCGAGATCCTTGGTCATGAAACCCGATTCGACCGTATCCACGACCACCTTTTCCAGCGTGGTGGCAAAGGTCATGAGCTGGTCGTTGCTGTCGAGCTTGGCGCGATGCTTGAGGCCACCGGTCCAGGCATAGATAGACGCGACCGAATTGGTCGATGTCTCTTCACCGCGCTGATGCTGGCGATAGTGGCGGGTGACGGTGCCGTGGGCCGCTTCGGCCTCGACGATCTGTCCATCCGGCGTCATCAGCTGCGAGGTCATGAGGCCCAGCGAGCCGAAGCCCTGTGCAACCGTGTCGGATTGAACGTCGCCATCGTAGTTCTTGCAGGCCCAGACGAAACCGCCGGACCATTTCATCGCACTTGCGACCATGTCGTCGATCAGACGGTGTTCGTAGGTGATTCCGGCTGCCTTGAACTTGTCGGCGAATTCTTCCTCGAACACCTTCTGGAAGATCAGCATGAACTGGCCGTCATACTGCTTGAGAATGGTGTTCTTGGTCGACAGATAGACCGGCCAGCCAAGGCTCAGACCGTAGTTGAGCGAAGCCCGGGCGAAATCGGTGATCGAGTCGTCGAGGTTGTACATGCCCATGTAGACGCCCGAGGACGGGGCCTTGTAGACTTCTTCCTCGATCACGGTGCCGTCGTCACCGACAAATTTCATCGAAAGGGTGCCGGGTCCGGGGAACTTCATGTCGGTCGCGCGGTACTGGTCACCAAATGCGTGACGGCCAATGACGATGGGCTTGGTCCAGCCGGGAACGAGGCGCGGCACGTTCTTGCAGATGATCGGCGCGCGGAACACGACACCGCCGAGGATGTTGCGGATCGTGCCGTTGGGCGAACGCCACATCTTCTTGAGACCGAATTCCTCGACCCGCCCCTCATCCGGCGTGATGGTCGCGCATTTGACCGCGACGCCGACTTCCTTGGTCTTTTCCGCGGCGTCGACGGTGATCTGGTCGTCGGTCGCGTCACGGTTCTCCATGCCAAGATCATAGTAGAGCAGATCGAGGTCGAGATAAGGCAGGATCAGCTTTTCTTTGATGAAATGCCATATGATCCGGGTCATCTCGTCCCCGTCCATCTCGACGATGGGATTCTCCACCTTGATTTTAGACATCTAAGGGCCCTTTCCTTGGGTTGTCAGATTTGTGGCCGCTGTAGCCTATTTCACTTACACAGGGAAGGATGGTATGCTGTTGTATACCGCATTGGAGGTATTTTTCCGGCACCGCCTGCGAGATCACCAATTCTGAACTCATTTGCATCTACCACAGCCGCAGGGACTGTAAAACGCGCCGTGGGGTGGATGGAGCGCAGCCTGGCCGAACTGCCTTGATAAGCGGCAGTCGGGCTTGTCCGCCTTCGATCCGCTTGATCCGGCAGGGGGGTGACGAATGTCGCCCGCTCAGGCCAGCGTCCGCCGACGCATCTTCAGCATCAGGGCGAGGGCGACCAGTGCCTGCAGGAAGATCCCGACGGCCAGCGGCATCGGCGTCCCGTTGAACAAAAGACCGACCGGCACAGCAAACAGCACCGCGCAGATCGTCGAGATGGCGCCGATCACGCTTGCGGCCATGCCCGCGATATGGCCCATCGGCTCCATCGCGATGGCGTTGAGGTTGCCGATCGTCATGCCCGCCTGGAAAAAGACCGTGGCCTGCCAGATCACGAAGAGCGCGAAGTGAATGGCGATCGGCGGCGCGATCAGGCCGGTGAGGATCATCAGCGCCGAAAAGATCACCTGCGCCGCCAGTATCGACGTCACCAGCACCTGCATGCCCAGACGCATCACGAGCGCCGCATTCACGAAACTCGCCGACGCCGCAACGACCGCGATGCCGCCGAACCAGATCGGGAAGGCAGCGCCCTGGTCGAAGGTCACGTCGAATATCTGCTGTGTCGAAGACAGAGTCGAAAACAGCATGCCATAGGCCAGCGATTGCACCATGATCGACAGGCGCACGACCGGATGGACCAGCATCTCGCGCAAAGCCGCGATCAATGTCGCGACGCGGAACGGGCGGCGATCTTCCGGGGCGAGCGTCTCGGGCAGGCGCAGCAGCAGCCAGAGCGCACCGACGGCGGCAAAGACGACGAAGGAGAGGAAGACCGAGCGCCAGCCCGCAAGCGCGATGATCACCGCGCCCATGCTGGGCGCGATGGCTGGCACGAGGGTGAAAACGATCATCACGAAGGACATGATGCGCGCCATGCCGCGACCCTCATAGACGTCGCGGATGATGGCGAGCGCCACGACCCGCGGTCCCGCGCCGCCGATCCCCTGAACCACCCGCGCCGCCAGCAGCACCTCGAGGCTTTGCGCCTGCGACGCCACCAGCGCTGCCACGATATAGAGGGAGGCTCCTGCGATCACCAACGGCTTGCGGCCGAACGTGTCGGAGAGCGGGCCGGTGAAGAAGGTGCCGATCCCCATGCCCAGTACGAAGCTGGTGATGATGAGTTGAGCGCCGTTGACGTTGTCGGGCGACAACGCGGCCGCGATCTCGGGCAGTGCCGGCAGCATGGAATCGATCGAGAAGGCGATCGTGGCAAAGAGCATCGCGATCAGGGCGATGAACTCGAAACGGCTCATGCTCAGGGGCAAGTCATGGCTCCTCCCGACATCAGGGTGTTTGCGGTCGGCCCCTCACACGGGGTCCGCGAACAGGCTCCTGTCGACCATTTGCGGCGTCATTCGGCGGCTTCGAGCAGTTCCGACAGCACCTTGAGCCACAGATCCGTGGGCTGCGCGCCCGGCACCGCGTGCTGGCCCGCGACGATGAAGGTGGGAACGGACGTTATGCCCATCTCGCGCGCCGCGGTGTCGCGTGCACGGATATCCTCAATATCGGCATCGGTATCGAGCAGTCGCAGGATGACGGAGGCATCAAGCCCGATGCCATCGGCGATGTCACCCAGAACCTCGGTCTCGCCGATATCGCGACCCTCGTTGAAATAGGCCCTGAACAGTGCCGAAACGGCGGCCGTCTGGCGCCCTTCGATACCAGCCCAATGGATCAGCCGGTGTGCATTGATGGTGTTCGGAGTCCGCTGGATATCGTCGAGCCTGAGCTCCAGCCCCGCGCTTTCACCATGTTCGGCGACCGGCATGTAGGCTTTTACCGCCGCTTCCTTGCCGCCGAACTTGCCTTCGAGATAGGTGCGCCTGTCCATGCCCTCTTGCGGCATGTCGGGGTTGAGCTGGAACGGATGCCATTCGATGGTGAACGGATGGTCGGGCATCTGCGCCAGGGCCCGGTCGAGATTGGTCTTGCCGATATAGCACCAGGGGCAGATCGGGTCGGACATGATGTCGAGCTTCACCATGGAATGTACCTTTCGCGGAGTTTGCATCCCTCATAGCAGCCCGACGGAGGAGATGCACCCCGATCCTTGGGAGGTGTCGTCGCCCGGCCTTGCGGAGAGCGGAGCCGGGGTGCGGACCCGTAAAGCGGGGATCAGTCGTCAGTGTCGGTCCGCAAGGCGCGGCGCAGCAGCTTGCCGTTTGGGTTCTTCGGAAGGCTCTTGCGGTGAAAGTACAGCCGCGGTTGCTTGTAGCGGGCAAGCCGTTCCGCGGCCCAGGCGGCCAGCGTTTCCGGCTCCAGAACCTCGGGCCCGGTATAGAAGGCGGCGATCAGGCGCACGTCGGCCTTCACTTCGATATCGGTCACACCGACTTCGGTGATGCCGGGATGGGTGATCAGTACGGATTCCACCTCGATCGGGGACACGCGGTAGCCCCCGGCATTCATCATGTCGTCGTCCCGCCCGAGATAACTCACCTGGTCGTCGTCGTGCATGATTCCCATGTCGCCGGTCCGGAACCAGTCCTCCTGATATTTGGCGGCCGTCTCCTCGGGCGCGCCGATATAGCCCAGCATCAATCCGGGATCGGAGCGGTGCACGGCGATCACGCCTGCGCTGCCCCGCTGCACCGGCCCATTGGGCCCGAGGATCGCGACACGCCGCCCGGGCTGCGGGCGGCCCAATGCGCCGTCACGCGCGGGGTGATCCGGGGCCGAGGACAGGAAGGTCGAACATTCGGACATGCCGTAGGCTTCGTATATGGTCGTGCCGGTCGCGGCGTGCCACGCATCGCGCAGGGTCGGGCTCAGTTTTTCGCCTGCGGCGAGGCCGTGGCGCAAAGCGGGCAATTCGAACGGCGCGGATTTCAGCACGTTGCGGTAGACACCCGGCGCGGCGGCAAAGATCGTCGCGCCATGGGCATTCAGAAGCTGCGGCAGCGCGCCGTGATCCACACCGGCCGCGGGGATCAGCGCCGTGGCGCCCATGGTCCAGGGATCCATGAGGCCGGTGCCGAGCGTGTAGGTCCAGTTGAATGCCCCGGCATGCAGCAGGCGGTCCTCTTCGCTCAGACCGTACCAGCCCTGCATCATCATCTGCCGCGCCCAGATCGCGCGGTGCGCATGGCCGACCGCGCGCGCCGTTCCGGACGTGCCGGAGGTGTAGATGATATAGGCGAGCCGCTCGGGGTCACCCATGTGATAATCGGCCGGGGGCAAGGCGCGCCAGCCCGCCATGTCGGCAGTCGAATGAACCGGCAGTTGCGTGTCGGGGCAGGCGACGCCGTCCCCCAGCAGGATCGCGGCGGGGGCGAGCGCGTCGATCATCTTCTGCACTTCGGGCGCGGTCAGCTGCGAGGATGTCGGCACCGGCACGATTCCGGCGGTGATCGCCCCAAGATAGGCGATCGGGAAGTCGACCGTATTTCCGAGCCGCATCAACAGGATATCGCCCGGCTTCAACCCTGATTGCAGCAATCCGGTGGCGCTGCCCCTCACGGCGGCTTCGAGCGCGCCATAGCTCCAGCTCTCGGCACCATCGGGCGAGATCACGGCCAGGGCCGTCTTGTCCGCAAGCTCGGTCGCGCGGCCAAGCACGAAGGCGGCAAGGTTGAACGGTGCGGGACAGGGCAGATACGCCCCTTTATCAAAGACAGACAGCATGATCAGAGGCTTACGCCGCACCCTGGATTCTTGCAAGCCCGCGCCGGCCGGCTTAAGAGGTGAACATGACGCCATCCGAGCCAAAATCCCCGATCCGACTCACCCGCGACAGCGGCAGCGAGGACAGCGCCGAGCCGCTGAACCTGGGCGCGCGGGTGCGCGAGCTGCGCAAGGCGCGTGACTGGACGCTGGAACAGGCGGCGCGGCAGGCGGGGCTTGCGCGCTCAACCCTGTCCAAGATCGAGAACGGGCAGATGTCGCCGACCTATGACGCGCTCAAGAAGCTGGCGGTGGGTCTTCAGATCACGGTTCCGCAGCTTTTTACTCCGCCGCAGCGCGAGCAGGTGAACGGACGGCTGGCGGTGACCAAGGCGGGCGCGGGCACGCATCTTGCGACCACCACGTACGAGCACGAGTTGCTGGCAGAGACGCTGACGAAGAAGCAGATGGTGCCTTATCGCGCGCGGATCCGGGCGCGCGACATGGGCGACTTCGATGGTTGGGTACGCCATGACGGCGAGGAGTTCCTGTACGTGCTGACAGGGGTGATACGCCTTTTCACCGAGTTCTACGAACCGATCGAGATGCGGCGCGGCGACAGCGCCTATTATGACGCGACGATGGGGCACAACGTCGTATCTGCGAGCGAAGAGGATGCGACGATCCTCTGGGTCACCGCGCTTCCCTGAGACGAGTGGCAAGGCCCCCGGGAATCGCTGCCCGAGGCCTTGCCGAAACGTCAAAAGTTACGCCTAGAACCAGCTTTGCACGGTCCGGGCGCCCCCAGATACATCCTGTCCGAAACCGTCCACGGTGCCGCAGCCTGCCAGAAGCGCCAGAAACAGGAATGCCGTCATTTTTGTTTTCATTGGTCTTTGTCCTCATACCACCAGACATCCGGGTGCCAGCCGGTCCAGTCCCCGTAAATCGGCAATTTTTCCGGGTACTTCAACTCTTTTACGTGGGCGATCCGGCTGACGTTCCATTGATAGATCGGGATCACATAGCGCCCGGTCGTGAGCACGCGGTCGAGCGCCTTTGCCGCCGCAACAAAATCCTCTCGATCCTTCGCGTTCAGCAACACGTCGATCATCGCCTCCGCTGCGGGGGAGTTCATGCCCATGAGATTGCGCGACCCTGGCTCCGTCACTCCGGCTGAGCCCCAATAGAGCTTCTGCTCGTTGCCCGGGCTGAGCGACAGGCCGCGGCGATAGGTCGTCATGTCGAAATCGTAGCGGTTCGTGCGCTCCTGGAACTGAGCGGGGTCGATGGTGCTGATCGTCGGGGTGATGCCCATCCGCTCGAGCGCCCGCGCGTAGAGGTCGATGATCGACTGATCCTCGGTGCTGCCCTGCGGCAGAAGGATGTCGAAGGTGAAGGGCTTTCCATCGGCATTCACCATGCGGCCCTCGTCGATCGTCCATCCGGCCTCGGCCATCAGATCCATCGCCTTGCGCAGATTGGCGCGGTTGCGTAGGCTGCCATCGCCCACCGGTAACGCATAACCGTCGAGCGCGCCGGGCAGGATCTGGTCGGCGAAGGGCGTGAGCAATTCCTTCACGCGGCCGGTGGCGGGCCCGTCATCCATCCCGAGGATCGAATTGGAAAAATAGGACTGGATCCGGGGCTGCCTGCCGCCGGTCATCGTCTCGTTCACGAATTCGAAGTTGAACGCATGGATCATTGCGTCGCGCACGCGCCAGTCCTTGAACACGTCGCGCCGGGTGTTCATCACGAACCCGGTCATGCCGGAGGGTCTCTGATGCGGGATCACAGATTTCACCACATCGCCGCTCTGCACGGCGGGAAAATCGTACTGGCTGTCCCATTTCTCGGCATTGTTCTCGCGCAGGGAATTGAGCTGTCCGGCCTTGAACGCCTCGAACATCACCTGGCCATCGCCGTAGAACTCCATCCGGATCTCGTCGAGATTGGCCTGTCCGGCCATGAAGGGCAGGTCGCGCCCCCAATAGTCCGGATTGCGTTTCAGCGAGACGTAGCGGCCGGCCTCGAAACTGTCGATCACATAGGGCGCCGTCGCGATGGGGATCATGTCGATGCCGGAGGCGGCGAAATCGTGCCCCTCCCACTGCGCCTTTTTCAGGATCGGGCGCATGCCGATGATCAGCGCCAGTTCGCGATCCTCGACGTTGAAGGTGAAGCGCAGCGAGCGGGGCCCGGTCTGCTTCATCTCCTCGACCTTGGACCAGGTCCCGGCATAGCGCGGATGCCCCTTTGTGCCGAGCGTCTCGTAGGACCACATCACGTCCTCGATGGTCACGGGCGTGCCGTCCGAGAACTCCGCTTCGGGGCGCAGGGTGAATTCGACCCATTCCCGATTCGGGCCCACCTCGATCGATTCGGCCAGAAGACCGTACAGGGTGAAGGGCTCGTCCCAGGAACGGCCCATCAGGGACTCGTATCCGAGAGAGGCGAGTTGCCAGGGAACAGTACCCTTGAGGATGTGCGGATTGAGGCTGTCAAAGCTCCCTACCTCTCCCGTTACGATGCGACCGCCGGTGGGTGCGTCGGGGTTGGCATAGGGCAGGGATACAAAATCCTGTGGGAGTGCGGGCTCGCCATACATAGCTATGGCGTGCTGGGGCTCGGCTGTTGCAGAGGCCGCCGCGCAGATCAGGAGAAACACGCCACAAGTATGCCGTGCAGTTGAGAAAAACGCTGGGGCCATATCGGCAACTAGTCCTGACTGCTCTTGTTTTCTTTGGAGAGAGAATACCCGGGGATTCACGCCTTTTCAAACTTTTAGCTTGGCCGGCGGCGGGGAAAGGCTTATAACACCTTTACTGCTCGATAGGTTTCTTGCCTGTATGAAACCTGCCTCAATAACTTAACGCCCGCCTTGTGCGGGCGTTTTTTTTATCTCCGACACAGCGTCATGCAAAGATATTTATCTGCCTCAAGCCCTTATTTTGCTGGGGTGACGTGCTATGCTGCACCTGCACAATACTCAGGAGCCTGACCGCATGACACTGAAGAACAAGACCGCCATCATCACTGGATCGAACTCGGGAATCGGGTTGGGAATCGCTCATGAAATGGCGCGGTCAGGCGCCGACATCGTGCTGAATTCATTCACGGATCGTGACGAGGATCACAAGCTGGCCGAAGACATGGCCAGCGAGCATGGGGTGTCCGTGCGCTACATCCAGGCAGACATGTCGAAAGGCGACGCGTGTCGCGCGCTGATCGAAACGGCCGGGACCTGCGATATCCTGATCAACAATGCCGGAATCCAGCATGTCGCGCCGATCGAGGACTTTCCGGTCGACAAGTGGGACGCGATCATCGCCATCAACCTGAGCTCGGCCTTTCACACCACGGCTGCGGCGCTGCCCATGATGCGCAAGGCCGGTTGGGGACGGGTGATCAACATCGCCTCGGCGCATGGCCTGACGGCGAGCCCCTACAAATCGGCCTATATTGCCGCCAAGCATGGTATCGTCGGCTTTTCCAAGACGACCGCCCTCGAGACGGCGGAAGAGCCCATCACCTGCAACGCGATCTGCCCGGGATACGTGCTTACTCCGCTGGTCGAGGCGCAGATCCCCGACACGATGAAGAAATACAATATGGGCCGGGACGAGGTGATCCGGAAGGTGATGCTGGAACGTCAGCCATCGCGTGAATTCGCGACCGTAGAACAGCTTGGCGGCACGGCGGTGTTCCTGTGCTCGGATGCGGCCGCGCAGATCACGGGCACGACGATCAGCGTCGACGGGGGCTGGACCGCGCTCTGATCCGCGACAGGGTCGGGGACGAGGTTCTCCGGCATTTGGAACCAGTAAAAGGACAGAACTTGGGGCAGACGGATAAAAAGCGGATCAATCTGGCACTTCAGGGCGGCGGCGCACATGGCGCCTTCACCTGGGGGGTGCTCGATCGGATTCTCGAAGATGAGAACATCGAGATCGCCGCGATTTCGGGAACGTCTGCCGGGGCCCTCAATGGTGCGGCGGTGAAATCCGGCCTGATTTCCGGAGGTAACGAGGGCGCGAAGCGCAATCTGGACTGGCTCTGGGGCGAGATCGGCGCGATCGAACACCCCGGCATGCCCGAATGGATCAATGCCTGGCTGCCCGAGCCGTCGTTCGTGAGTCAGGGCCTTGCGCTGTCGCTGCCCTATATCCTAGGGGACGCGATGGGGCGCAGTATCTCGCCCTATGTCTGGGGGCCGCTTTACCGCAACCCGCTCGAATCGATCGTCAGCCACTTTTCATTCGACGAAGTCTGCACGGAGGCGGGGCCCGAACTGCACATCTGCGCCACCAATGTGCGTGACGGCAAGGTGCGCGTCTTCACCCGCGACCGGATCACCACAGCGGCGATCATGGCCTCTGCCTGCCTGCCCACGCTGTTCCAGGCGGTCGAGGTCGTTGACCCGGAAAGTGGCGTCAGCGAGGCGTTCTGGGATGGCGGCTATACCGGAAACCCGGCGCTCTTCCCGCTCTTCGCGCCGCATCTTCCCGCTGACGTGCTGGTGATCAACATCAATCCGCTGGTGCGTGACGCCGTTCCTGTCACTGCGACGGAAATCCAGAACCGGATCAACGAGATCAGCTTCAATTCCTCGCTTCTGCGCGAATTGCGGGCGATCGACTTCGTGCAGAGACTGCTTGCGCAGGGGACGTTGCCGGAGGGATCGATGAAGCAGGTTCTGGTGCACATGATCGCGGATGACGACCTGATGAACGATCTGTCGGTTGCGACCAAGAGCATTCCGATTCCGTCGGTTCTGGCTCAGCTGAAAGAGGCGGGGCGGCGGGCCGCCGGGATTTTCCTGAAGGATCACCGCGCAGACCTGAACGTGCGGCAGAGTGCGGATCTGAGACAGAAATTCGGCTGAGACAGTCTATTTCAGGCTGTATCACGCGGGTGCGGCCTGATACCCGGTCGCATCGCAACACGGGGTCGGCCCGGATCATTCCTCATGTGAGGATCAGCGGCGCGTGACGAGCTGGTTCGTGCGACCCACGACGCGGATCGTCTGGATCCCGGCCAGTTCCTGATCGGTGAGCCAGATTGCGGCCGTGACCGTGCGCGCCCAGGGGCTGGTATTGCGCGGCCCGGGTGTCTGCAGGGCGCTGAACGTATAGCTGAGCGTGCCCGGGGCGTCCGGCAGGGGGACGAGCCGCACGTCGAAAGGCCCGACGCGGTCCGCGACGCCGCTTGTGCGGATGATGGCCCCGCCAGCGCGGCGTTCGATCAGAAGCTCGGAGACCTCTGCGATCGGCTGACCCATATAGGGACCTTCGGGTTTTGTGGTGCGCAGCCCCAGCAGGCCGTTGCGACGCGTCGCCGGAATCAGCGGATTCGCCGCGCTGCCGTCCGTCTGAACGGAGACAGGTTGTGACTGTGAGCGGTCGAACCAGTTGAACGGATTGACGCGCGAGTCGCGCACCGTTGAACAACTGCTCAGCAGAACCGCTGAAACCGTCAGGATCATGAGGGGTTTGACCATGGAACTGCTGCCTTTTGCCTGCTGTCGAGGGATAGCGCAGTGTGGAGCGGTTGAAAAGCCTCTGCAAAGCCTCCGGGTGGGGTGGATCTTTGTCCGGGTGCGGCTTAGGTCTGCGATAACGCGATACGGGAGAGATTTCATGGCTCAGGAAGCCTTCGAAGACGTGGTCGAGGATTTCGAGTTTCTCGAGGATTGGGAAGACCGCTATCGCCACGTGATCGAGCTCGGCAAGGCGATGGAGCCGCTGCCGGACGCGCTGAAGGTGCCCGCGACCAAGGTGGATGGCTGCGCGAGTCAGGTCTGGCTGCATCCGGACGTGAGCGGCGGCCACTACCATTTCAAGGGTGACAGCGACGCGATGATCGTGCGCGGGCTGATTGCGGTGCTGCACAGGCTCTATGACGGGCTGCCGCTTGAAGAGGTCGGGAAGGTCGATGCGCGCGCCGAATTGGGCCGGCTCGGGCTGAACGATCACCTCTCGGCGCAGCGCTCCAACGGGTTGACCGCGATGATCGAACGCATCCGGACACAGGCGGCAGGCGCCGCCTGAGGGCGCTTGGGCCCGCCGCTTTTGCAGGGCGGTCTCATTCTGCGTGAGGGCCTGCTACAGGTCTCTCAGCTATTCCCGTTTCCGGTGAACCGTGCGGCGTCCGCCGCGGCGCGCCGGATCGCGTTCGATTTGTGCACCGTTTCCTGATACTCGGCCTCGGGATCGCTGTCATAGACGACGCCGCCCCCGGCCTGAATGTAGAGCTTCTGATCCTTCAGGATCGCCGTACGCAGGGCGATGCACATGTCCATGTCGCCGCCCGCGGAGAAATATCCGACGCCGCCGCCATAGACGCCGCGCTTTTCCGGCTCGAGCTCGTCGATGATCTGCATCGCGCGGACCTTGGGTGCGCCCGAGACGGTCCCCGCTGGCATCCCGGCAAAGAAGGCCGACAGCGCGTCCTGATCCTCGGCCAGCTCTCCGGTCACGTTCGAGACGATGTGCATCACGTGGCTGTAGCGCTCGATGATGAACTGCTCGGTCGGCTTCACCGTCCCGATCTTGCTGACCTTGCCGGTATCGTTGCGACCGAGATCGAGCAGCATGAGATGCTCCGCCAGCTCCTTCTTGTCGGCCAGCAGGTCGAGCTCGTTCGCCTTGTCCTCCGCCGGGGTGGCGCCGCGGGGGCGGGTGCCGGCGATGGGGCGGATGGTGACCTCGTTGCCGAAGACACGCACCAGAATCTCGGGCGAGGCGCCGATGACCTGGAAGCCGCCGAAATTGAAGTAGAACATGAAAGGCGACGGGTTGGTGCGGCGCAGCGAGCGGTAGAGCGTGAAGGGCGGCAGCGGAAAGTCCTGTGTCCAGCGCTGCGACGGCACGACCTGAAAGATGTCGCCGCGCTGGATGTACCCCTTGGCCGTCTCAACCGCGGCCTTGTAGGCGTCGTGGGTGAAGTTGGAGACCGGTGGCCCGACCTCCCGTGCCTCACCCAGATCGCGGCTCGCCTGCGGCATCGCACGTTCGAGGTCGCGCATCGCGTCCATCACCCGCTCGGCTGCCTGCGCGTAGGCGGCGCGGGCCGAAAGCCCGTCGCTGACCCAGGCGGGGGACACCACCGTCACCTCGCCCTTGACCCCGTCGAGAACCGCGACGACGGAGGGGCGCATCATCACCGCATCGGGCAGGCCGAGCGGGTCGGGGTTCACATCCGGCAGATGTTCGACCAGCCGGATCATGTCATAGCCGAGATAGCCGAACAGCCCCGCCGCGGCCTGAGGCAGGTCGTCGGGCAGGGCGATCCGGGATTTGGCGATCAGCGCACGCAAAGCGGTCAGCGGGTCGCCGTCCTGAACGTGATAGGCATCGGCATCGTAACGCGCCTGCCTGTTCAGCCGGGAGGACGTACCGTGGCACTGCCAGATCAGGTCGGGCTTCATGCCGATGATCGAATACCGGCCCCGAACCTCGCCACCGGTCACCGATTCCAGCATGAAGGCATCCTTTGACGCCCCCGTGAGCTTGAGCATAAGCGAGACGGGTGTGTCGAGATCAGCCGCGAGGCGGGCATAGACGACCTGATTTTCCCCGGCCTCGTAGGCCTTGGCAAAGGTGTCTTGATCGGGTGTCAGGGCCATCGGTTTACGGCAGCTGCGTGTGCACGGCGTTCAGCGCCTGCTGGTTGACCTGCACATTCGTGCGTGACTGGATGTTCGCGGCAAGGGCGCGGTAGAGGTCCTGTGCCACGTCGTTGGCCGCCTGCTCGCGCAGCTGATCCGCCAAAGCCTGGCTTTCCTCGGATTCGGGATCGACGGGCAGGATCTCATCGAGCCGCACCAGCGTCACCTGACCGTTGCCGGGCAGGATACGGATCTGCGCCGGTTCCATCTCGAACACAGCCGCCAGCAGCCCGGCGGGAAGGTCCGTCACCTGCGCATTGCGCGCAAGGCCCGACTCCGTCTGGGTGTCGAGACCCAGGTCGGTAAAGGTCCGGCCCTCGCCGACCTGCCCCACCAGAGTCTCCGCAGCCTCGGTCAGCGCCGCGGTGGCCTGTTCACGCTCCCATCCGGTGCGCACGCGGTCGCGGACGGCATCCAGCGGCAGCGGGGCTTCGGGCAGAACCTCGTCAAGACGCAGCGCGAACACGCCACCATCGCCAAGCGGTTCGATCGTCGGGAAGTCGCCGTCCTGAATGGCCTGAGCCGCTTCGCGGAAGGCCTCGTATCCGGCGATGCCTTCCTCGCTCTCGCCCGCCCATTCGATCTGACCGATCTGCATTTCGGTGTCGGAGGCGAGCTGCTCGAGCGTGGCGCCCCCGGCCAGTTCGTCGTCATAGGATTGGGCCTGCGTTTCGATCACCCGGCGCGCACGGTCGAGCGCGAGCTCGTCGCGCAGCTGGTCGCGGGCCTCCTCGAAAGGTGTGCTTTGCGCGGCAAGAACGCCGTTCACCCGGAACAGCGCCGGTCCGAGAGAGGATTGCAGCGGCCCGACGACCGTTCCGGGCTCCGCGGCAAAGACATCCTCTCCTGCAGCGCCAAGCGAGCCGAGCGTGGCATCGCCAAGGTCGATATCGGCGAGTTCCAGACCACGATCAGATACGAGCGTCTCGAAATCCGTCTCGCCGGCGTCGATCCGGGTCTTGGCGTCCTGCGCCGCGGCCTCGTCGGAAAAGACGAGCCGTTCGACTAGGCGCCGCTCGGGAATGTTGTACTGCGCGTCACGCTCCTCATAGGCGGTGCGCAGAGTCTCCTCGTCGACCTCGACCGTGTCGAGAATCATCGAAGGCGTCAGCCAGGCGTAGGTCAGCACCTTGGTCTCGGGACGGGTATAATTGTCGACATTGGCGTCGTAATAGGCCTGGATTTCTTCATCCGTGGGCACCGGCATGCCGGTCTGCAGACTGGCTTCGTCGAGGGTGGCATAGGTGAAGGCGCGCTTTTCCCCGGCATAGGACAGGAGCGTGTCGACATAGGTCTGCGGCAGCGTCGTGCCCGACAGGACCGCGCCCTGCAAAATCGTGCGGGCTGTCTCATCGCGCATGTCCTCCTCGAAGGAGGCCTCGGTCAGCCCGGCATTCTGCAGCGCAAAACGATAGGCATCACGGTCGAAATTGCCGTTCGCGTCCTGAAACGCCTGGATCTGCGACAGGACCTGCGCCAGTTCCTCATCGCCGACCGACAGGCCGAGCTGCTCGGCTTCGTAGTCGAAGGACTTGGCGGTCACCAGCTGGGAGAGCACCTGCTGCGGGAGACCGAACTGTTCGGCCTGCGAGAAGGGCATGGTGCTTCCGGTCTGTGCCTCGAAGGCGCGCATCTCGTTCTGCAGAGCGCGGCTATAGGCCTCGATCGTGATCTCCTTGTCGCCGATCGTCGCCACGGTCCGCACGGTGCCCGACAGGTTCGTCGCACCGAACCCGGCTAGGCCCACGATCAGCAGCAGAAGGATGATCCAGACGAAGGTTTTCGACAGGTTGCGCGCTTTGAATGCCATGAATACGGCGCTCCTTGGTTTTGTGTGACCCTGTGTCTATGCGGTGGCGTCCGGGGGGGCAAGAGGCCAGTCGAGCGCGGCAAGACGGTCGAAAAGCCGACCGATCCCGGCCCTGTCGACATTGGCGAAAGCGACGCGGAACTGACGCGCGCCGTCAGGGTCGCCCTCGGGCATGAACATCGTGCCGGGAAGGGCCAGAACACCGGCATCGGTCACGAGTTTCGGGGCGAGACGGTCCGAGGGTTCGATGAAGGGATGCTGGAGATAGGCGAAATAGGCGCCCACGCCCATGAGCTTCCAGCCTTTGGCCGCAAGCTTGGGCATGTTGTCGGTGATGGCGGCGCGCCGGTCGAGGATCTCGTCACGCTCGCCTGCGAGCCACTGGCCGAGATTCTGCAAGCCCCAGAGAGCGGCGCGCTGGCCAAGCTGCGGCGCGCAGATCGACACGGTGTCGAGGAATTTCTCGATCTCGAACAGGATCTGCGGATGCGCGATGACCGCGCCGACGCGATGGCCGGTGAGGCGGTAGGCTTTGGAAAAGGAATAGAGCTGGATCAGCGTGTCGTCCCAGTTCTCGTTGCTCAGAAGAGTGTGCGGCGGTGTCGGACGGCTGTCGAAATCACGGTAGGTTTCGTCCACCAGCAGCTTGATGCCCGTCTCGCTCGCGAGCTCGAAGAAGGCCTCGAGTGTTTCGGCCGGGTATTCGACGCCGCCGGGATTGTTCGGCGTGACGAGAGAGATGGCGCGGGTGCGTTCGGTGATGAGCTGGCGCGCCTGTTCGACATCCGGAATGAGGTCGAAACCGGTCGGCAGCGGGACCGAGGTGACGCCGGACATGTCGAGCCACATCTTGTGATTGAAATACCAGGGCGTCGGCAGGATGACCTCGTCGCCTTCGGTGCAGAGCGCCGCGATGGTCGCGGCGAAGGCCTGGTTGCAGCCCGCGGTGATCGCGATCTGATCGGCCCGCGCGGGCCCGTCGTAATGCGCCGACCATTGCGCGGCGAGCTCCTCGCGCAGGGCAGGCAGGCCGAGAACCGGGCCATAGAGATGGGTCGCGGCCTCTTCCAGCGCGGCGGCCATGGCGGCGCGCATCTGCGCCGGAGGCGGGTCGACGGGGGCGGCCTGGCTCACATTGATCAGCGGGCGGTCATCGGGAAAGGTGACGCCGTCCAGCCAGCGGCGGGCCTCCATCACCGGAGGCGGGAAGGTGGCGGCGGTGCGGCTGGTCATTGGATGGTATCCTGTCTGAGACGTTGCGGATCGAGGGGCCGACCCCTCGAGCTCCCCGGGATATTTAAGACCCGGAGAATGGGATGAGGCGCGCGGCTTTCCGCGCTGGATCGGGTCACGGGCTGGAGGGGGGCGAGAACAGCCGGTCGATCGAGACGATGATCATCACGATTAGATCGACGGCCGAGAGGGCCAGAAGAGCCGGATCCTCGGTGTGGATGAATTCGCCGATCTGGTAGAGCACAAGGGCCGACAGAATCACCATGGCGACCGGATAGGCCGAGCGCAGTCGCAGGATGATGGCGAGGATGACGCAGAAGCTGAGCGCACCATGCCCCATGAGGTAGAGCGCGTAGAAGCTGTTTGCCGGACCCGGAAGTGCCGCGGCCCAGGTGCGCAGCGCGGGCAGAAGGGGGAGCAGCGGGTTCTGTATCAGCCGCGCATGGCTGATCCCGTCGAGCATCCGCACGAGGCTGCCCGCGGGTGCGAGCCAGAGGAAAAGGCCCGCGCAGAATTGCAGCAGGCCGACGCTGGCCTTGGACACCAGACCCAGACGGTAGAGTGCGCCCACCAGACCGGAGGCGCGGGGCAGGGAATGGATGTCCGTGGCCATCAGTCCCGCCCGCGATAGGGTTCCACGTATTGGAGCGCCATGTCCCAGGGAAAGAAGATCCAGGTGTCCTGGCTCACCTCGGTCACGAAGGTGTCGACCATGTTCCGCCCCATCGGTTTGGCATAGACGGTCGCGACATGCGCCTTCGGCATGTGCTTGCGCACCACTTCGAGGGTGCGGCCCGTATCGACGAGGTCGTCGATGATCAGAACGCCGGAGCCGTCGCCGATCACCTCCATGTCGGGAGACTTGATCACGCGCGGTTCGGCCTGCGTCTGGTGATTGTAGGATTTGACCGAGATCGTGTCGACGGTGCGGATGTCGAGCTCGCGCGCGACGATCATCGCCGGTGTCATGCCGCCGCGTGTGATCGCCACCATGGCGCGCCAGCCTGTATCGGCGGGGCCGTGATCCTGCAGACGCCAGGCGAGGGCGCGCGCATCCCGGTGCAGCTGGTCCCAGCTGACGTGAAAGCCTTTTTCATGGGGCAGGCGGTCATTCATGGCTGGGGCTCCTTGTCAGGTCAGGTGAGGGCGATGTTGATGCCGAAGCCTGCAATGAGCAGGCCGAAGCTGCGGTCGATCCACGCCTTTGCACGGATGTACATGGTGCGGGCACGGGGCAAAGAGAAGAGCCGCGCCACGGCGATGTACCACAGCGTTTCGTTGACGAAGATCACGGCAAGCAGCGCGGCCCGCGCCGCGAGCGGCGTGTCCGCCGGAATGAGCCCGACGAAGACCGCGCCGAAGAAGACGGCCGTCTTGGGATTGGTCGCGAAGGTGAGAAATCCGAGGCGTACCGCGCTCCAGGAGCTGCGGGGGGCTTCGGAGCGCGTATTGGCAAGTGGCGTACGTGCGTGCCGCCACATCTGAATGGCGATCCAGACGAGGAAAGCGCCGCCGACAAGTTTCAGCGCGACGAACAGCGCCGGTACCACCTGGAACAGCAGCGCAAGGCCTGCCATCGCGGCAATGGCCCAGAGCGCCGCGCCGAGGCCGAAGCCGAGCGCGAGACCCACTGCGGTGCCGAATCCTTCGGACGCGGCGGTGCGTGCGGCGACGACAAAGGACGGCCCCGGGCTCATCGCGGCGGCGAGGTGGATCAGGACCACGGTCAGGAAGGCGGCGAGCGTCATGTCAGCGCGACAGCAGCAGGCGCAGGCCCAGCAGGCTCAGCACACCGGCAGCAATCCGGTCCAGCATGGGCTTGAGCCGCAGGTAGGCCGCGCGGGCACGCGGCGTGCCGAGGGCGAGCGCGAAACAGGTATAGGCGAGAAGTTCGACGACCAGGTGGTTCGCAACGATCAGCGCCTTGGAGGCGAGTGTGAGATCCGGGGGAAAGATCACCAGCAAGACGGCCGAGGCGAAAAGCACGGATTTCGGATTGCCGAGATTGACCAGAAGACCGGTGCGGAAGGCGCGGCCTCGCGGCAGGGGCTGATCGCCCTCGGCGATCGGGGTCCGGGCATCGCGCCAGAGGGTGAAGGCGATCCAGAGGAGGTAGAGCGCGCCCACGGTCTTGATCGCCACATAGGCAAAGGGAAAGAGGGCGAAGACGACGTCGAGCCCCAGCAGCGCGGCCAAGGTCCAGATCGCGGCCATGAGGCCAAGCCCGGCTCCCGTCGCGATCCCGGCGCGCGGCCCGTTCACCAGAGTGGTGCGCAGGGCCAGAAGCAGGGCCGGACCCGGGCTGGCCAGCGCGGCCAGCAGGGTCAGGTTGAACGCGATGAGATGCGCGGCGTCGATCATGGGACGTTATGCCTTGGTGATGTCGGGGGCATCCACGGCCTTCATGCCCACCACGTGATACCCGGCATCCACGTGCAGCACTTCGCCGGTCGTGCCCGAGCCGAGGTCGGAGAGCAGATAGACCGCGGAGCCGCCCACATCCTCGATCGTCACGTTGCGGCGCAGGGGCGAGTTGAATTCGTTCCACTTCATGATGTAGCGGAAATCGCCGATGCCCGAAGCGGCCAGAGTCTTGATCGGGCCGGCAGAGATCGCGTTGACGCGGATGCCGTCCTTACCGAGATCTTCGGCGAGGTAACGCACCGACGCCTCGAGAGCGGCCTTAGCGACGCCCATCACATTGTAATGGGGCATCACGCGCTCGGCGCCGTAATAGGTGAGCGTCAGGCAGGAGCCGCCCGTATTCATCATCTTCTCGGCGCGCTGGACGATTGCGGTGAAGCTGTAGACCGAGATGTCCATCGACATGGCGAAGTTCTTGCGCGAGGTGTCGACATAGCGGCCGCGCAGCTCGCTCTTGTCAGAGAAACCAATGGCATGGACCACGAAATCGATGCTGTCCCAGCTTTCTTTCAGACCGTCGAACAAGGCGTCCATCGAGGCTTCGTCACCGACGTCGCAGGGCAGGACGATATCCGATCCCAGAGAGGCCGCGAGGGGGGCGACCCGCTTTTTCAGTGCCTCGCCCTGATAGGAAAACGCCAGTTCGGCGCCCGCATCGCTGAGGGCTTTCGCGATCCCCCATGCAATGGACTTGTCATTTGCGAGGCCCATGATCAGACCCCGCTTGCCTGTCATCAAATTATTTGACATCTGGAAACTCCACCCGACTTGCTGATTGTCCTTTAGGCGATAGGGGACGCCCCATCAAGGGCAGGAATGGACACGATTTCCCGCAGGAGAAAACCAGATGAGCGACCGAACAGGAATATTCGCAGGCGACGATCCGTTCGCGATTGCGCAATCATGGCTCACCGAGGCCGAACGCTCGGAGGTCAACGACCCCAACGCGATAGCGCTTGCCTCGGTCGATGCGGAGGGGATGCCGAATGTCCGCATGGTCCTGCTGAAAGAGATTGAGGCGAGTGCGTTTGTGTTTTACACTAATTACGAGAGTGCCAAAGGTGTGGAAATTTCTGCGGCCGGAAAGGCGGCCTTCGTGATGCATTGGAAATCCCTGCGTCGTCAGGTGCGTGTCCGCGGCATTGTAAGCCGGGAGGACGGCCCCAAGGCTGACGAATATTTTCAAAGTCGGTCGCTCAAGAGCAGGCTCGGAGCATGGGCCTCGAAACAGTCGCGGCCACTTTCGGGACGCGGCGCATTGTTGGCCGAAGTCGCCAAGATTACGGCGCAGAAAGGTACAAAACCGCACAGACCTCCGTTCTGGGGTGGATTTCGAATTGTACCGGTCGAAATCGAATTCTGGGCGGATGGAGAGTACAGGTTGCACGATCGCTTCGTTTGGCGTCGGCAACACCCTGCGGATGCCTGGGAGGTCACCCGTCTGAACCCGTGACATTCAAGTGACGTGAAGTGTAAGGAAGCAGGGAATCAAGGGCAAATTCTCTTGCAATATGGCCCCTAAATGTCGCAAGACACATCTTGGGGATAAAACATGTGGAAACACGTTGAAACAGAATGAGTCAGAGACGCAGCGCGTTCTGGGAAAGGTTAAGTGGTTCGACCCGGTTAAGGGTTTCGGCTTTGTAATTTCCGATGCCGGCGGACCAGACATCCTTCTTCATGCGAATGTGCTTCGGAACTTCGGTCAGGGATCCGTTGCGGACCAGGCCCGGATAGAGATTGCCGTTCAGGCAACGGAACGCGGCGTTCAGGCGGTCGAGATATTTCGCATCGACCCGCCCGAGGGAACCACGGACCTGCCGCTGGCGGATTTCGAGGATATCGATCCCGAGATCATGCGTGCCGCACCGCTTGAACCGGCGCGCGTTAAATGGTTCGACAAGGCCAAGGGCTTCGGTTTCGCCAACGTGTTCGGGCGGTCCGAGGATGTCTTTGTACATGTCGAGGTGCTGCGCCGGTCCGGCCTCGCCGATCTTCAACCCGGAGAGGCATTGGCCATCCGGGTGATTGAGGGTAAACGTGGCTCGATGGCCACGGAGGTATCTGCATGGGAAACCGCTTTGAAAAACGCGCAATAACTGCAATTTGCGCTGTTTTGCTCTGGGCAGGAGCCGCTTCGGCGCAGGCTGCCTGCCGCGAGGATACGGTTTGGCTGAAAGGCGATTGGGGCTCGGCGCGGTTCGGCGTAAAGGTCGCAGATGACGCTGAAGAACGTGCGCAGGGTCTGATGTTCGTCGAAAAGATGGCCAGCGGCACCGGTATGCTTTTCGTTTATCCGGACCCGCAGACCACCGCTTTCTGGATGAAGAACACGCTCATTCCGCTCGACATGGTATTTGCGGATGCGAGCGGTGTGGTACAGCGCGTGCATTCCAACGCCGTTCCCGGTGACCTCACGCCCATTCCCGGCGGGGACGACATCCAGTATGTGCTCGAAATCAATGGCGGACTTGCAAAATCGCTCGGAATAGCTCCGGGCAGCGTGCTTCAGCATCCCCAGATCGCGCAGGACAAGGCGGCCTGGGCCTGTCCGTCCTCCTGACGCGAGAAAGTCCATTTACGGTCTTTTCAAATCCCGCACCTGTCGCTAAACGAGCCTCAGGTTCGGGGCGTAGCGCAGCCTGGTAGCGCGACGGTTTTGGGTACCGTAGGTCGTAGGTTCGAATCCTATCGCCCCGACCACTGATCCGGCACAACGGCGCTGAGGTTCAACCTCAGGAGTTTAATCGCCGAGTATCGCTCCACCGTCCGCGTCGCCGGATGTCGTGCCCCTCACATCAGCCTGGCAGGCCCAATGACCACATCCATCCCGACATTGTCTTCGTTCCTGCATCACGCGGTGACGTCATGACGCCTGCAGCACGCGTACAGGCGGCGATCGAGGTCCTCGACCGCATTGGCCCCGAGCTCGCTGCGGAACAGGCCCTGACGAACTGGGCACGCGGTGCGCGCTTTGCCGGCTCGAAGGATCGGGCCGCCGTCCGCGATCACGTCTACGACGTCCTGCGTCAGCGGCGCAGCGCCGCGGCCCGGGGTGGCGGCGATAGCGGGCGTGAACTGCTGCTTGGTCTGCTGCGCCTCGACGGTGTCGGCCCGGAGAGTCTTTTTACGGGCGAGGGTTACGGCCCTGCCAGCCTGACCGACGCAGAAATGCAGGCCGGACACGTCCCGGACGGCGCCGAAGCAATGGATCTGCCAGACTGGCTTGCGGCGCTTTTCTTGGCGGATCTCGGTCTTGATGCAGAGGCAGTGGCGCAAGCGCTTCAAAGCCGGGCGCCGGTATTCCTGCGCGTCAACGCCATACTGAGCTCCGTCTCGCAAGCGACTGGTTCCCTTTCGAACGAGGGTATCGACGTTACGCCTCATCCGCTGTCGCCTCGGGCGCTCATGGTCACCGGAAATGCCCGCCGGATCAGTCAGTCGCAGGCTTACCAGAACGGCTGGGTCGAATTGCAGGATGCGGCGAGCCAGGCTGTGGTCGATCTTGTGCCGCTGCAATCGGGCGACCGCGTTCTCGACTATTGCGCCGGCGGGGGCGGCAAGACGCTTGCCATGGCTGCGCGCCTTGCAGGACCGGTCGATGCGCATGATGCCAATCCGGCCCGCCTGCGCGATCTGCCGATCAGGGCCGAACGCGCAGGCGCTGAGGTGCACATCGTCGATCAGCCCACCGGGCAATATGATGTCGTGCTCTGCGACGTGCCATGTTCCGGCAGCGGGTCGTGGCGTCGATCGCCCGAGGGCAAGTGGATCCTCACGCCTCAAAAACTGGCATCGCTGAACGCGGTCCAGGCACAGATCCTGCGGGATGCAGGTAAGTTTGTGCGGCCGGGCGGCTGCCTCGCCTACGTGACCTGCTCCGTTCTGAAATGTGAGAATATCGATCAGATAGAGCGGTTTACGGCGGAAAACTCAGGCTGGATGAAAGGGCCCAGCCGCCAGTTCCTTCCGGCTGATGGCGGGGATGGATTTTACGTCTGCTGTCTGTTCCGCTCCAAATGAAGTCTTGGAGCGGGGCGATTTCCCGACCACTGTCTCATCACTATGAAAATTTGAGTTTAAGCAGGCATTAACCTTTATCGGTGCTAATCTCCTTCGTGTTTGAAGCGAAAGGTCGATGCAGAGTGTATGACGCCATGATGTCTACTCGGGAGACGGGCGCGCGGAACCAGGGGGAGCTTTGGCGCATCGGGACAATCCTTGTGCTCTCCGTACTTAGTTTCTTCGGGGCCGCCGTGGCCCCCAGCGACGCGACACGGCTGGGACTGGTGGCGGCTGGTGCGACCCTGATCACCGTCGCCTTTTTCGGCTGGATCATCACTCAATGGTCGCGCTGGTCACGTCGGCGCATGTTCCGGGTCATTTCTAACTTCGTCGAACGTGACAGCGCTGCCTGCATCATGACGGATGAGGATGGCGCCATCTTTTACGCCAACGCTGCGACACGCAGCCGTTACAAGTCCGAAGAGGGTCAGACCATCGCGGCGTTGCTGCGGCCAGTGATCGCCAATCCGGCGGGCGTTCTCTACCGCTTGCAGAACAGCGCATCGGACAAGGTCGTCGCGACCGAGGACGTTTCGGTAAGGGGCGGACATCTCCGGATGAGCGCACGGGTGATGCGCGACCGTTGCATCCTCTGGCGGGTCGAGTTCTTTGACGAGAGCGCTGCGCAGGCCGGGGCAGGATACGGGCCACAGGTGCCTGTTCTGACGCTCGGTCGCAACGGTGCGATCCTGTCGATGAACGAGGCTGCCCGGACACTGATCGGACGGCGTCCCAAACGGCTCGCCGAAGTCATCCCGGATCTGCCGCTGCGCCCCGGCGCTCCGAACGAGGTGATCACCCAGACCGGCACTAGTCCCTTCCTGATCAGCCAGGTCCATACAGGCCCGGGACGGCAGGAACTCGTTTTGCTGCCCGTGCCCGACACCATCGCGGCGTCGGACCCCGATACCGATTTCGAAACGCTGCCCGTGGCGCTTCTGAAGATTGGTCAGGACGGAATGATCGCGCGTTCCAACCGCGAGGCGCGCAAGCTGCTCGATGCCGAGTCGACGGACAAGCTGCTGCTGTCGGAATGCATGGAGGGGCTCGGTCGCTCGATAAAGGACTGGCTCACGGATGCGGCCGCGGGGCGCGGTCTGAACCGCTCCGAATTCCTGCGCCTCACCCGGTCGGACCGCGAAGTCTTCGTGCAGGTCACTCTGAACAGGGTGATCGAGAAGGGACGGCCGGTCCTCGTGGCGGTCCTGAACGATGCGACCGAGCTCAAGACGCTCGAGGCGCAGTTCGTGCAAAGCCAGAAGATGCAGGCCATTGGCCAGCTTGCGGGGGGAATCGCGCATGATTTCAACAATCTGCTGACGGCGATCTCGGGGCATTGCGACCTCCTGCTGTTGCGGCACGATCAGGTCGATCCGGATTATGGCGATCTGGTGCAGATCAACCAGAATGCCAACCGGGCTGCGGCGCTTGTCGGTCAGCTGCTGGCGTTTTCGCGCAAACAGACGCTGCGCCCCGAAGTGCTCGATCTTCGTGACGCCTTGTCCGACCTCACCCATCTCCTCAATCGGCTCGTGGGCGAGAAGGTGTCTTTGACGCTGCGCCACGATCCGGTGCTGCCTCCGATCCGGGGCGACAAGCGTCAGCTGGAGCAGGTGATGATGAACCTGGTGGTGAATGCGCGGGATGCGATGCCCAAAGGCGGCGCCATCACGATCGAGACGGAGCGGATGGTGCTGAAAGAGCCCATGACGCGCGACCGCGCCATTGTGGCGCCGGGATCCTACGTTTCCGTCAAGGTGACGGATGCCGGCGTGGGCATCCCGAAGGACAAGCTTCAGAAGGTGTTCGAACCCTTCTTCACCACGAAACGGACGGGCGAGGGGACCGGGCTTGGCCTCTCTACGGTCTACGGGATCGTGAAGCAGACGGGCGGCTTCATCTTCGTCGACAGCGTGGTCGGTTCGGGAAGCTGTTTCACGCTGCTCTTCCCCAGCCACGACGTGCCGATCGAGCCGATCGAGAGGCCCGTTGCCAAACTGCCGAGGCCGAAGGTCCGACAGGGGAACGGTGTGGTCCTGCTGGTCGAGGACGAGGCGCCGGTGCGCGCCTTCGCCTCGCGCGCGCTGCGCCTGCGTGGATATACCGTGATCGAAGCGGATTCGGCCGAGGATGCTTTGCGCACCCTCGACGATGCAGGGCTGGCAGTCGACATCTTCGTGACGGATGTGGTGATGCCGGGCATGGATGGACCGACCTGGGTCAGGCAGGCGCGGGAAGCACGCCCGGATGTGAAGGTTGTTTTCGTCTCGGGCTATGCAGAGGAGGTTTTCGGCGATGACAAGAACCGCATCCCGAATTCGGTCTTCCTGCCGAAACCTTTCTCGCTCAACGAACTCACGGAAACGGTCTATCAGCAATTGATGTGAATGGTGTGATCGACGTCACCCGAACGTCGCTGTCAGCTTTCACTGATCCAAGTCTAAGTAGACGTCCCAAGGATCAGGCTCCGGCAGAGTTCCAGAGAGCGAAGTCGTCGGAACGTTCCCTGCGAAGTTTTGCTTCGGTTTCGGGGCTCAGCGTCAGAGTCGCCGCGCGTGAAACATTGCTGCGGGACAGATCGAGCTTCAGGCTCAGCCGTTCTTCCAAGAATGCGATCAGCGCCTCCTGATCCTCGTAGCGGAACAGCCGGAGCACGCCGGTGCCGTTGGGACTGGGTTCCACGAAGTTCGACTGGCTGCCCACATTGGCAAAGGGCGGCTGTTCCTTCTGCATGTAAGCCTCGACAAAATCATCGAAGCTCACGCCCCTGGTCGAGGTCGGCTTGCCGTCTAGGAATGGGCGCTGTCGGTAACGGTACCAGCTTCCGAGCCAGCTGACAGGTTCCCGGATCACCGCGATCAGCTCCATGTGCCCGGCGCCCATCTTTTCGAACATCGGGCGAAAGAAGTGGTTGTAGCGATAGACCGGCGCATGCTTGAGTCCTGGCGGATCGAGTACTGCCATCGAAGCATGAGGTGAGAGCGCCGTTTCGTACGCGGTCGTGCCCGTCTTGGGGACGGCAAGAAAGACCAGCCGCTGCTTCCAGAATACCAGCATCAGGGTCTCCCATTCGGACCGGACAGCCGTAAACCACTCTTTAAGGAATTACCGCAAGAGTGGAACGAGGAAAATTCACCTTGATATGTTCTCTTTTTGGTCTCATATACATGAGAACAAGAGGTGAACGAAAGCAGCGATTGTCGCCCGGAGACGGGTGTGGAATAAGGACATGGAAAACATGGCAACGGCAGATCTTTTGACAATGGATAGCAAGAAGACCGCGGACAAGCAAAAGGCGCTCGACAGCGCCCTGGCGCAGATCGAACGGCAGTTCGGCAAGGGGTCGATCATGAAGCTCGGCGGCGACAATGTCATCAAGGACATTGAGTCGACGTCGACCGGATCCCTTGGTCTCGACATCGCGCTTGGCATCGGCGGGCTGCCCAAAGGGCGGATCATCGAGATCTACGGCCCCGAATCCTCTGGCAAGACCACGCTCACTCTGCATTGCGTGGCGGAAGAGCAGAAAAAGGGCGGCGTTTGTGCATTTGTGGATGCGGAACATGCGATGGATCCGCTTTATGCCCGCAAGCTGGGCGTCGACCTGGACGAGTTGCTGATCTCGCAGCCCGATACCGGCGAGCAGGGCCTCGAGATTGTCGACACGCTGGTGCGCTCTGGTGCTGTGAGCATGGTCGTCATCGACTCGGTTGCGGCGCTGACGCCCAAATCCGAACTCGAAGGCGACATGGGGGATTCGTCGGTCGGCGTTCACGCCCGTCTGATGAGTCAGGCCATGCGCAAGCTCACAGGTTCGATCAGCCGCTCCAATTGTACGGTCATCTTCATCAACCAGATCCGCATGAAGATCGGCGTGATGTTCGGCTCGCCCGAGACAACGACCGGTGGCAATGCGCTCAAGTTCTACAGCTCCGTGCGCCTCGACATCCGCCGCATCGGCTCGATCAAGGATCGGGACGAGGTGGTCGGCAATTCGACCCGCGTGAAGGTGGTAAAGAACAAGGTGGCGCCGCCCTTCAAGCAGGTCGAGTTCGACATCATGTACGGCGAAGGCATCTCGAAGACCGGCGAATTGCTGGATCTGGGTGTGAAGGCCGGCGTGGTCGACAAGTCGGGCGCCTGGTATTCCTACGGCGACGAGCGGATCGGCCAGGGCCGCGAGAATGCCAAGACCTTCCTAAAGGAAAACAGCCGAGTTGCGCTGGATATCGAGGACAAGATCCGCGCCGCACATGGTCTCGATTTCCACATGTCCGAGGAATCGGAGAGTGGCAAGGACGATGAGGACATCATGGAAGGCTGATCGCCTTTCCAAGAGATCTGATAAGGGCGCCCGCTGGGGCGCCCTTTCTCGTAGCGGACCTGAGCGCGTCGCAAGATGGGGCCGCTGCATGCCTCGGAGCCGTTCCTGCGATCGCCTGTGGCGCAATTGCAGCTTCGGAACTCTGCCCCTTCGTGCCCATCGCCTTATGGACAGGGGCCGGGTGCGGCGATACACCTGCGCCAACCACGCCATTCTGATCCGGAAGAGACCTTTACAGATGCCCAGCCTGAACGACATCCGCTCGACCTTTCTGAGCTACTTCGAGAAACAGGGACACAGGGTCGTGCCCTCCAGTCCGCTCGTTCCTCGCAACGATCCGACGCTGATGTTTGCGAATTCCGGCATGGTGCAGTTCAAGAACCTGTTCACCGGGGTCGAGCATCGCGACTATACCCGCGCCACGTCGGCGCAGAAATGTGTGCGGGCGGGCGGCAAGCACAACGATCTCGACAATGTGGGCTATACCGCGCGGCACCATACGTTCTTTGAAATGATGGGGAATTTCAGCTTCGGGGACTATTTCAAGTCCGAAGCGATCCCGTTCGCCTGGGAGCTGATCACCAAGGATCTCGGCATCGACAAGAACCGGTTGCTGGTCACCGTCTATCACACCGACGACGAGGCGGTGGAGATCTGGAAGAAGGTCGGCGTGCCCGAGGACCGGATCATCCGCATCGCCACGAACGATAATTTCTGGATGATGGGTCCGACCGGCCCCTGCGGTCCCTGCACCGAGATCTTCTATGATCATGGCGACCATATCTGGGGCGGTCCTCCGGGCAGCCCCGAAGAGGATGGCGACCGCTTCGTCGAGATCTGGAACCTCGTCTTCATGCAATACGAGCAGTTCGAGGACGGCACCCGCAAGGAGCTGACCGCGCAATCCATCGACACCGGCATGGGGATCGAGCGGGTCGCGGCGCTGCTTCAGGGTACGAACGACAACTACGCCACGGACCTCATGCGCTCACTGATCGAGGCCTCGGCCGATGCGACATCGACGGATCCGGACGGGCCGGGCAAGACGCATCATCGGGTGATCGCCGACCATCTGCGCTCGACCTCGTTCCTGATAGCGGATGGCGTGATGCCGTCCAATGACGGGCGCGGTTACGTGCTGCGCAGGATCATGCGGCGCGCGATGCGTCATGCGCATATGCTCGGTTCGCAGGATCCGGTGATGCACAAGCTCGTTCCATCGCTCGTGCACCAGATGGGCGCGGCCTATCCGGAACTCGGGCGCGCGCAAGCTCTGATCCAGGAAACGCTGCGGCTCGAGGAGACGCGGTTCAAGCAGACGCTGGATCGCGGTCTCAAGTTGCTGGATGACGAATTGGCGGGTCTGGCCGAGGATGCCGCGCTTCCCGGGGCCTCCGCCTTCAAGCTTTACGACACTTACGGTTTTCCGCTGGACCTCACGCAGGACGCCCTTCGGGAGCGTGGACGCAATGTCGAAACCGAAGGCTTCCATGCCGCCATGGCGGAACAGAAGGCCAAGGCGCGTGCCGCATGGTCGGGCTCCGGTGAGGCGGCGGATGCGGCGATCTGGTTCGATCTGGCCGATAAGCACGGTGCCACCGATTTCCTCGGCTATGACACCGAGACGGCCGAGGGACAGATCCTTGCGCTGGTGAAGGATGGGGCAGAGGTGAAGTCCGCCGCCAAGGGCGACAAGGTGCAGATCGTTCTGAACCAGACCCCGTTTTATGGCGAAAGCGGCGGGCAGGTTGGCGACGAGGGCACGATCCGCGTCGAAGGCGGCCTCGCGAAGATCACCGACACCAAGAAAGTGGCCGGGGTCTTCATCCATTTCGCGGATATCACCGAAGGCGAGATGAAACCGGGGCAGGCGGCGGTTCTGGCCGTCGATCACCTGCGCCGTACAGCGATCCGCGCCAATCACTCGGCGACGCACCTGCTGCACGAGGCGCTGCGGCGCGCTCTGGGCGATCATGTCGCGCAGCGCGGCTCGCTCAACGCGCCCGACCGGCTTCGGTTCGACTTTTCCCACGGCAAGGCTCTTACGGCTGAGGAACTCGTGCAGGTCGAGAAGGAGGTGAACGCCTTCATCCGTCAGAATGCGGCGGTCGACACCCGGATCATGACGCCCGACGATGCCCGCGGGATCGGGGCGCAGGCGCTCTTTGGCGAAAAATATGGCGACGAAGTGCGTGTGGTGTCGATGGGGACGCTCGATGGCTCGGGCAAGGGAAGCGATGGGCAGACCTATTCGCTGGAACTCTGCGGTGGCACGCATGTGCGTCAGACCGGCGATATCGGCGTGTTCGTGACGCTTTCCGATTCCTCGTCCAGCAATGGTGTGCGCCGGATCGAGGCGCTGACGGGCGAGGGCGCCTTTGCCTATCTGCGCGAAAACAACCGGATCTTGAACGAACTGGCACAGGAATTCCGCACTCAGCCGGGCGACGTCCTCGCACGGGTCGGCACGCTGGTCTCCGACAAGCGGCGACTTGAAAATGAAATCGCACAGCTGCGCCGGGACCTCGCCATGTCTGGTGGTTCTGGTCGGGGCAAGGAAGCCGAAGCGCAGACCATCAATGGCGTAAGCTTCGTGGCGCAGGTGCTGAGCGGCGTTTCCGGCAAGGATCTCCCGCCGCTGATCGACGAACACAAGACACGGCTTGGCTCCGGTGCGGTGCTGCTGATCGCCGATACCGGGGGAAAGGCGGCTGTCGCGGCCGGGGTGACCTCGGATCTTACGGATACGGTGTCCGCGGTCGACCTGCTGCGTGCGGCGGTGGCCGAACTCGGCGGCAAGGGCGGCGGTGGCCGTCCGGATATGGCGCAGGGCGGTGGTGCCAGCGCCGAGAATGCCGAAGCGGCGATTGCCGCCGCGGCCAAGGTACTGGAAGGATAAGTTATGCCCGCTCTCTGGATTGCCCATGTGCATGTGACCGATGCCGAAGCCTACGGCAAATATGCCAAGCTCGCAGGTCCGGCGATCGCCAAGCATGGGGGCAGCTTCGTGGCGCGCGGTGGCCGCTACGTGACGCTCGAAGGCAAGGACCGCGCCCGTCACGTGGTCGCGCGGTTCCCGAGCGTCGAGGCAGCCGAGACCTGCTATCACTCGTCCGAATATCAGGAAGCGCTCGACCATGCGCGCGGCGCGTCCGAGCGGGATCTGATCATCGTAGAGATCACCGAGTAGGATTTTGGCCCTGCTGATGAAGGACCTGCTTCGGCGGCATCATGCGCCGGGGCGGATCTGCTGGATCGGGCTTCGGCCCGAACGTCTGGCGGAACTTGAAGAGGTGGAGAGCTGTCAGCTGTCGCAAGCGGGGCTCGAGGGCGATCACGCGCGCCCCGGCAAACGGGCCCTGACCCTGATCCAGGCAGAACATCTTCCCGTCATCGCGGCGCTTGCCGGTGTGCAGCACGTGTCCCCGCAGATGCTGCGGCGCAATGTCATGGTCGAGGGGATCAACCTCTCGGCGCTGCGCGGTACAATTGTCTGTCTGGGAGAGGCCGTGATCGAGATCACCGGGCCCTGTGCGCCCTGTTCCCGAATGGAGACCACTCTGGGACATGGGGGCTACAATGCCATGCGCGGGCATGGCGGGTGGTGTGCCTCGGTGCTTGTCCCCGGGCGCATCACGCGCGGGGACAAGGTTTTTCCGAAAGAGTGATTACTTCTTCGCGTTGCGCTTGCGCTCGTGCGGATCGAGGAAACGCTTGCGCAGACGAACCGAAGTCGGTGTGACTTCGACCAGCTCGTCATCGTTGATATAGGCGATCGCCTGTTCAAGCGTCAGCGTGACCGGCGTCGTGAGGCGAACCGCTTCGTCGGTGCCGGAGGCGCGGACGTTGGTCAGCTGCTTGCCCTTGAGGGGGTTCACTTCGAGATCGTTCTCGCGTGCATGCTCGCCGATGATCATGCCGGTATAGACCGGGGTCTGCGCACCGATGAAGAACTTGCCGCGATCCTCGAGCTTCCAGAGCGCGTAGGAGACGGCGGTGCCGTTTTCCATCGAGATCAGCACACCCGCACGACGGCCCGGGATCGGACCCTTGTGCCGGGCCCAGCTGTGGAAGACGCGGTTCATGACGCCGGTACCGCGCGTGTCGGTGAGGAATTCGCCGTGATACCCGATGAGGCCCCGTGCCGGAACATGCGCGATGATGCGCGTCTTGCCTGCACCGGCCGGTTTCATCTCGACCAGTTCACCCTTGCGGTTGCCGGTGACCTTTTCAATCACGGCGCCCGAATATTCATCATCGACGTCGATCGTGACTTCCTCGATGGGCTCTTCCGGGCCGTGCTCACCTTCGCGGATGATGACCTGCGGACGCGAGATCGACAGCTCGAACCCTTCTCGGCGCATGTTCTCGATCAGCACGCCCATCTGGAGTTCGCCGCGGCCCGAAACCTCGAAGGCCTCGCCGCCGGGAGTGTCGGCGATCTTGATCGCGACGTTGGATTCCGCCTCTTTCATCAGACGTTCGCGAATGACGCGCGACTGGACCTTCTTGCCTTCACGACCCGCCAGCGGGCTGTCGTTGATGCCGAAGGTGACGGTGATGGTGGGCGGATCGATGGGCTGAGCCTCGAGCGGATCATCCACGGCGAGGGCGCAGATCGTGTCGGCCACGGTGGCCTTCGACATGCCCGCAATGCTCACGATGTCGCCGGAAGCCGCTTCTTCGATGTCCTGCTGGCCAAGACCGCGGAAGGCGGTGATCTTGGTGACGCGGAACTGTTCGATCTTCTGGCCGATGCGCGACAGGGCCTGCACGGTGGCGCCGACCTTGATGTGACCGGATTCGACGCGACCCGTCAGGATACGTCCGACGAAGGCATCGTTCCCCAGCGTGGTCGCCAGCATCCGGAAATCCTCGTCACGCCGCTTGAGCTGCTTGGGAGCCGGGACGTGGTTCAGGATCAGCTTGAACAGCGCATCGAGGTTCTTGCGCGGGCCGTCGAGTTCCGCGTCGGCCCAGCCGGAACGACCCGAAGCGTAGAGATGGGGGAAATCGAGCTGGTCTTCGTCGGCGCCGAGATTGGCGAAAAGATCGAAACATTCGTCGAGAGCACGGTCGGGTTCCGCATCGGGCTTGTCGACCTTGTTGAGCACCACGATGGGCCGCAGGCCCAGGGCTAGCGCCTTGGAGGTCACGAACTTGGTCTGGGGCATCGGGCCCTCGGCCGCGTCCACCAGAAGCACGACGCCGTCGACCATGGAGAGGATCCGCTCGACCTCGCCGCCAAAGTCGGCGTGGCCGGGAGTGTCGACGATGTTGATGCGGTGACCCTTCCATTCGACGGAGGTCGCCTTGGCAAGGATCGTGATGCCACGTTCGCGCTCGAGATCGTTCGAATCCATCGCACGCTCTGTCGTGGCCTGGTTTTCACGGTAGGTGCCGGATTGTTTCAGAAGCTCGTCCACCAGCGTGGTCTTGCCGTGGTCCACGTGAGCGATGATCGCAACGTTGCGAAGGTCCATGTCGGGTCTGCCTTTTGGGATGTGTTGCGCGCGACCTAGCGGTCAGTGCCCCAAAAGGCCAGCCCCTAATGCGTCGCAGTGGTCGAAAACAGGTTTATGGTGGCGATTCCTGCGATGATCAACCCCATTCCGAGGATTGCGGGCAGATCGAGTTTCTGTCCGAAGGCGACGAAGCCGATGGCCGCGATGAACACGATGCCGAGGCCCGACCAGAACGCATAGGCGATACCGACCGGAAACGTCTTGAGCGAGACCGAGAGCAGATAGATCGCGAGGGCGTAGCTGATGACGACGATCAGCGAGGGCAGGGGCCGGGTGAATTGCTGGCTGACCTGAAGGGCGGTGGTGCCGATGGTTTCGGCCAGGATCGCAATGGCGAGGATGAGATAGGGCATGGTCGGTCCTTCACGCGGCGCTTGGGAGGGGTCTGAAACGGCGATGCCGGATGCGTGGCTGTCTGCACCCGGCAGGATGCCCATAGCGGCATAGCGCACAAACGGCCAGAGTCCGGATTTTCGCCGCAAGCCTTGATTTGGGTCAGGCCGGGAGGTGGATCGCGAACCGGGCGCGGATCAGGGCATCGGTCAGAGGATCGAACCGGGCCGCACTCCGCTCGGACAGGAGCCGCTCCTTCAGACCTGTCGCGCGCGCGATGAGGTCGGGACGGTCGCGTTCCACCCATTCCTTGGGCGAGGTGCGGTCCCCGAGCGTCGGATAGACGTAATCCGTCTGCATCAGCGCCAGTGTCTGGTCCGAGCCGAGGTAATGCCCCGGCCCGCCGATGCAGGTCGCCCGGATCACCTCGAGCGATACGCTGTCTTCGGACACCTCGATGCCCTTCACGCAGCGCAGCGCCTGTCCGATGAGATCGTCGCCGAGGATCAGCGATTCATGGCAGAACCCCAGAAGCGAGGCATGCATGCCCGCCGCCTCGTAGACCATGTTGAGGCCCGAAAGGCCCGCCATCACATTGGAACACATCTGCTCCCATCCTGCCTGCATGTCGGGCAGTTTGGAATCGGCGATCCCGGCAGCAGCGCCGCCGGGCAGGGCGTAGAACCGGTGCATTTGCGCGCAGCCCGCCGTCAGCAGCGCCTGTTCTCCTGATCCGCCGGACATGGCCCCGGTGCGCAGGTCCGACACGAACGGCCAGGTGCCGAAGATCACCGGATGTCCGGGCGCGATGGCGTTGACGTAGACGAGGCCGGCGAGGCATTCCGCGACCGCCTGCACGATGGCGCCGGCGATCGATGCAGGTGCCGTGGCCCCCGCCTGTCCGGCAGAGAGCAGCAGGATCGGCATGCCGCCGCGGATGCAGATCTCCATCACCTCGCAGGATTCTGTGGCGAATTTCATCGGAGGCACGACGAAGCAGTTGGAATTGCTCACGAATGGCCGAGCGCGCCAGGCCTCTTCGCTTCCCGCCATGAGGTGCAGCATCTCGAAGGCGTCGCGCGCAAAAGCGGCCTCGGTGAACGAGACACCGACATGCTTGGTGGTCCCGGCGCAGCACGCATAGATCGTGTTGAGGTCCATCTCGCGGTTGTCGGGAATGTCGCGGCAGACCATCGGGCGCTGCACGAAATGGATATTGTCGAGATGATCCGCGATGCGGGCCGCGTCATGCAGATCCTGGACCGTGCTCTCGCGGTAGCTGCGCCCATCCACATCGACCATGTGCACCGCGGCGCCCGCCGTTCCGAAGTGCACACGCGTCCCGCTCAGGTCGAGATCATGACGCGGTTCTCGCCCGAACAGCGTTACGGAACGGTTGGCACGGGCGATCGTGTCCTCGATCAGGGCGGCCGGGAACCGGATCCGACCGTCCTCTCCGAGAAGCGCGCCGACCGACGTCATTGCGGCGATGCCCGAGGCCGGCGCGTTCGCAAGGCCGATTTCCGACAGCGCGGCGAGGGCGGCCTGATGGATGCGGGCGACACCCGCCTCGCTCAGCGGATTGTACTGACCGCCGCTCAGACCCGCGCGCACCGGGCGCAGGTGATCGGCAAGCGGCGAAGTGCGGGCTGTGAACCGGGCGGCACGACCGCCGGCGCGGCGGGACAGGGGAGCAGTCATTCTGGGATCTTTCGCAAGGTGGGGCGGGGCGCTTCCGTATCAGGCGCGCTCAGGGCCGTCCGCGCGCCGCGCGGCCACGTTGCGCACCGATGGTTCTGACGATCAGGGCAATCCTTGCACGCGCCATCGGGCTGCATCCTTGGTTGTTTGCCGCAGTCTGCGCCGAATCGCTCTGCATTCTGCGCCAATTCCGACGAAAGGTCGTTTTTGAGCATTGCCCGTGCTGCATCTCGCGCGGCGTGTCGGGACAGATTGGGTGCGGATTAACCGTCCGTCAGGGATTGCGCGTTTATGGTAGCCGGCGACGGAGGATCAGAATGCGCTCCGTCGGTATTCATCGCCTGGAGGAACATTCATGAGACTTACCCTTATCGGAACGGCGCTGTTGCTTGGCACCGCGCAGATGGCATGTGCCGTCGATTATCAGGCTGCCATGCACGATTATCTAGAATCGCAGGTGCGGCAGTGGTCGCAGGACCCGCTGCTGATCGACGCAGTGATTGCGCAGAACCTCGTCACCAACGGCTACGACGCATCCCTGATTAGCCAGTTGGACGGTCAGTGGGCTTCGGAACTGAGCGCATCGGACAAACCGCTGATTTCCAGCGTGCTGGATTCGCCAGCCTCGGATTTCCTGCGGGGGCAAGTGAGCGGATCCGAAGGCGCCATCTTTGAAGCTTTTGTCATGGATGCGCAGGGTCTGAACGTCGCCGCGTCGGGGATCACATCGGATTACTGGCAGGGTGATGAGGCAAAGTATTTGAATTCATACAAGGTTGGTGCTGATGCGATTGAGTACGGCGAGGTCGAGTTCGATGAATCCACCCAGCAATACCAGGCACAGATTTCTTTCAGCCTGACCGATCCTGCGACGGGTGCACTGATTGGCGCCATGACGATCGGCGTCAATCCCGACCGCTTCATGTAAACGAACTTTCCAAAGGAAGATGGCTGTGAATTTGAAGAATATCCTTAACCGATTGAATCCGAAGTCTGCATCGGTATTTGTCAAATGTTCGGCCATCATGTGTCTGACGACCTTGTCCGTGGCGGTGGTGCTGATATACGAGGCTTTCGACATCAGCACCAAGGTGACCGAAAAGGCTGTTCAGGAAACGGCCCTGAAAACGGTCGAATCCCGTGCCGTGCCCTTGTACGACGCCGTGCGCTTTAATGCGCAGGACAGGATCAAGGACCTTCTTGAAAGATCGATAAAAAGCGCCGGCGAAATCGGTGTCGCCGGTCTCGTCATGGGTACCGACGGAGCCATCGTGACCAGTTCCGGGGATATCGGAAATGCACGTTACGCAGAAGCTATTGCTCTGGCAAAAGCCGTGATTGCAGGCGGGGACAGAAAGATTTCCGATGACCAGCTCGTGATCGCCGCCCCTTTGCGAAGCGGCGAAGGACAAGTGGCACTCGGCGCAATCGCGATGGTCTGGACGGCAGATCCCGCAATTGCAGCTCTGGAGGGCGAAAAGAGGAACGCGATGCTCTACGGAGCCTTTGTGTTTGCCATCATGCTCGCGGTCACGGTCCTAATCCTGAGACGCGTCATCGGTCACCCGGTCGCACAGCTCAAGGATGCGATTTCAGAGGTGACACAAGGCAATTATGACGTGAAGATCGATCTTGCGCGCCGGGGCGATGAATTCGGCGCCATTGCCCGCGAGCTTTCGGAACTCACAGATGTGCTGCGCGTCGCGAGGGGGGCCGAGGAAGTCCGGCAGGCCAGCCTGCAACAGCAGTCCGATGTCGTCCGGTTTCTCAGCGATGGATTGGTTGCGCTTGCCGATGGCGTGCTGACGCACACGATTTCGGAACGCTTTCCGGACGAATACGAGGCGCTCCGCGGCAATTACAACAGCGCCGTCGAAAGCCTGCGCAAGGCGATTTCGGAAGTGAAATCCAGCGCGGACAGCATCCGGAGCGGCGCGGACGAGATCACGCAGTCGTCCGAAAGCCTCTCGCACCGGACCGAGACGCAGGCGACGACACTCGAGCAGACCGCCGCGGCACTGGACGAGTTGGTGGCGAGCGTGAAATCCGCGGCTGATGGCGCGCGACAAGTCGATGAGACCGTGAAATCGGCCAATGCCATGACCGAGCAGAATGCCGGGATCATGAGAAACGCCGTCTCGGCCATGGCCGAGATCGAGAAATCCTCGGAGCAGATCGGCGAGATCATCGGCGTGATCGACGACATTGCTTTCCAGACAAATCTCCTGGCGTTGAATGCCGGAGTCGAGGCCGCACGCGCCGGAACCGCCGGCAAGGGGTTTGCAGTGGTCGCCTCCGAGGTACGGGCTTTGGCACAGCGCAGCTCGGGTGCCGCGCAACAGATCAAGTCGCTGATCAGTGGTTCGAGCCTGCAGGTGAAAACCGGCGCGCAGCTGGTGGAACAGGCTGGCGCGGCCATGCTCGAAGTTGTGGAGCGGGTTCAGTACATCTCGGGTCTGGTGAGCGATATCGCCCATGGTGCTGCCGAACAGTCGCAGGGCATCAACGAGATCAATATCGGTGTCACGAGCCTCGATCAGGTGACACAGCAGAACGCGGCGATGGTGGAGGAATCCTCGGCTGCGGCGATGATGCTGAGCTCTGATTCACAGCGTCTGACGCAGCTGGTGGCGCAGTTCAGCCTTTGCGGTACATCGTTGGTTCAGACCGGGGCATCGGAAACCCGGTCTTTTCGTGCAGCCTGACAACGCCATGAGCTACTGTCGCTGAGGGCGATCAAGACAGCAGCTCCATCCTTGCACCCGCGCTCCGCTTGCAGCGGAACTTTTACCGCGGCAGGGCGGCAGCCTCGCGGGCGAGTTCTTCGATGGCTTTCCAGTCGCCTTTTGCCACCAGGTCCTTTGGTGCGACCCAGCTGCCACCGACGCAAAGCGTGTTCGACAGGCTGAGATAGTCGTCGGCATTCTTCAGGGACACTCCGCCGGTAGGACAGAAGCGCACCTGAGGAATCGGCGCCCCGATGGCCTTCAGAGCGGGCGCGCCGCCATTTGCCTCGGCGGGAAAGAATTTCTGAACGGTATAGCCCCGTTCCAGCAGCCGCATCACCTCGGATGCCGTGGCAGCGCCCGGAAGGATCGGCAAGTCAGCCTCCTCGCAGGCCGACAGGACTGTGTCCGTGGCCCCGGGAGAGACGCCGAATTTCGCGCCGGCCGCGACCGCCGCCTTGACGTCGGCCGGCGTGAGAAGGGTACCTGCACCGACGGTGCCACCTTCGACCTTTGCCATTTCGCGGATGGCATCAAGAGCCGCGGGCGTGCGCAAGGTGACTTCGAGCGCCGGCAGGCCGCCGGCGACTAGAGCTTCGGCCAGAGCGCGGGCGGTGGAGGCATCGTCGATCACGAGAACCGGGATCACGGGGGCTAGACGGCAGAGCGCTTCGGACAGGGTGCTGGCGTCTTGTGGGGTGAGCATGGGCAGACCTCTGGAAGGATGGCCGGGGCAGGAGCCTCCGGCGGGAGTTTATCTTGCAAGATGAATGGGACGCGTCAGTGTCAGACGACCACCGCCGCGCCATTCGAGGCGAGACCGACATTCTTGCGGAAAACCTCGAACAGTTCCCGCCCGACGCCATGGCCATTATCGGCA
Source organism: Rhodobacterales bacterium (assembly GCA_038260405.1). GTDB lineage: Bacteria > Pseudomonadota > Alphaproteobacteria > Rhodobacterales > Rhodobacteraceae > Puniceibacterium. The sequence goes on from JBBSNW010000015.1 coordinate 66,875, forward strand.
AGATCGGCTGTGACCGGTTCGCGGCTGTCGAAATCGGAAGCAAGGCAGTCGATATTTCCGCTGACCGCGTCGAGCCGGATCATGTCGCCATCGCGGACTCGCGCGAGCGGGCCGCCATTCGCAGCCTCCGGGCTGATATGGATCGCGGAGGGCACTTTGCCGGAGGCGCCCGACATCCGACCATCGGTGACCAGCGCCACCTTCAGGCCGCGATCCTGCAACACGGCGAGCGTGGGAGTCAGGCTGTGCAATTCCGGCATGCCGTTGGCACTTGGGCCCTGAAAGCGGACGACGACAATCGTGTCCTCGGTGAATTCACCTGCCTTGAAGGCCTTCTTGACGTCGTCCTGGTCCTGAAAGACGCGGGCCTTCGCCTCGATCACGTGGCGCGACGGATCGACTGCGGAGGTCTTCATCATGCCGTGGCCAAGATTGCCCTGAAGCTGCTGCAACCCGCCGGTCTTCTGGAAAGGGTCCGAAGCAGGGCGCAGGATCTTGTCGTTCAGCGACGCACCGGACCCCGGTGCATAGGTGACGCGGCCCTCGGTCAGTTTCGGTTCCTGCGTGTAGAGCGACAGTCCATCCCCGGCGACGGTCTTGACGTCCTCGTGCAGCAGCCCCTCGGAGAGCAGGTCGCCGATCATGTAGGAGAGACCGCCAGCGGCGTGGAAGTGGTTCACATCGGCCAGACCGTTGGGATAGACCTTCGCCATCAGCGGCACGGCATTCGAGATCTCGTCGAAATCATCGAGTTCCAGCGCGATCCCGGCGGCGCGCGCCATGGCGGGCAGGTGCAGCACGAGGTTGGTCGACCCGCCTGTCGCCATGAGCCCGACGATGCCGTTGACGAAGGCCTTGGCGTCGAGCACGTCGCAGACCGGGCGATAGTCATTCCCGAGAGCGGTGATTTCCAGCGCCCGTTCGGTCCCTGCCACCGTGAGCGCTTCGCGCAGGGGCGTGTTGGGGTTCACGAAGGAGGCGCCGGGAAGGTGCAGGCCCATGAATTCCATCAGCATCTGGTTGGAATTTGCCGTGCCGTAGAAGGTGCAGGTGCCCGGGCCATGATAGCTCTCCATCTCGGCCTTCATCAGTGCGTCGCGACCGACCTCGCCATTGGCGAACTGCTGTCGGACTTTGGATTTCTCGTCGTTGGGCAGGCCGCTGGTCATCGGCCCCGCGGGCAGGAAGATGCCTGGGATGTAGCCGAAGGTCGCCGCGCCGATGACGAGGCCCGGCACGATCTTGTCGCAGACCCCGAGATAGAGCGCCGAATCAAAGACGTTGTGCGAGAGCGCCACACCGGTGGCGAGCGCGATCACGTCGCGGGAAAACAGCGAGAGCTCCATGCCGACCTGGCCTTGCGTGACTCCATCGCACATCGCAGGCACGCCGCCCGCGACCTGCGCGGTGCCGCCCTGCGCCCGGGCGGCGGCGCGGATGATGTCGGGGAATTTCTCGAAGGGCTGATGCGCCGAGAGCATGTCGTTATAGGCTGAAACGATGCCAATATTCGGCGCACGGCTGTCGGCCAGAGAGCCCTTGTCGTCGCCCATGGCCGCATAGGCATGCGCCTGGTTGCCGCAGGTCAGGTGCGCGCGGCGCGGGCCATCCTCCGCGGCGCGGCGCATGCGGTCGAGATAGCGCTCGCGCAGCGGGCCGCTGCGCTCTTCGATGCGGTCGGTGACTTTGGCGATCGTGGCGTTGAGGGTCATGGATCTGTCCTTGTCCCAAATATGACTGTCTGACGGGAGCATAGATCAGTTAGCGCTAACAGTAAAGGTCACTCTCGATTTGGCACCTATCCCGTCGGCCGATGACGAGCGGCTCATCCACTATGGGATGAATTGATATTGCGCAATTCCGGCGCGGCCAACAAGCCTTGCAGGCAACAGTACCGTGACCGCGCGCGAATTTACGCGTGACCGCGACGGGCTTGTGCATGTGGACGCTTTCCAGTGCGCGCGGGACGGGCTAAGAGGGCGTCATGACAGAGTCCCTTCTCCCCACCGTCCGCCTCAAGCCCAAGGCCAATGCCCGCGCCGTGCGTCGCGGCTTCCCTTGGGTTTTTGCCAATGAAATGGTCGTCGACCGCCGTACCGGGGCCTTGCCGCCCGGCAGCGTCGCGCTTCTCGAGGATGCGGAGCGCACGCCGATGGGGCTGGTCGCGGTCAACCCGACATCCAAGATCATGTGCCGGATGCTCGACCCGGTCGGAACGCAGGCGCCGGATCAGGCGTGGTTTGCGGACCGCATCAGCCATGCCCTTGGCTTGCGTGAGCGTCTGTTCGCAACACCCTATTACCGGCTGATCCATGCCGAGGCGGACGGCCTGCCCGGCGTGATCATCGATCGTTTCGGCGATGTCGCGGTGGTCCAGCCGAACGCGGCCTGGGCGGACCTCTATCTCGACGCGATGGTCTCCGCGCTGGTCGAGGTGACGGGGGTCAAGACGGTGCTGAAGAATGCTGGTGGACGCGGACGCACGCTCGAAGGGCTGGACGACCTCGATTCGGTTCTGGTGGGCACGGCGCCCGAAGCGGCGCTGCCGGTCGAGATGAACGGCGCCACCTATCTTGCGGATGTGACGGGCGGCCAGAAGACCGGTCTGTTCTATGACCAGCGGCCCAACCATGCCTTTGCGGCGCGTCTCGCGGATGGCGGGCGGGTGCTGGACGTGTTCTCGCATGTCGGCGGCTTCGCCCTTGCGGCGCTGGCGAACGGGGCCCAGTCGGCGCTGGCGGTGGATGGATCTGCCCCGGCGCTTGCGCTGGCGACAGAGGCCGCGGCGCAGATGGGCGCGTCAGAGCGCTTCACGACACGGCAGGGCGATGCCTTCGACGCGATGATGGGGCTCGCGCAGGAGGATGCGCGCTTCGATCTGGTGATCTGCGATCCGCCCGCCTTTGCACCCTCCAAACCGGCTCTGGAAAAGGGTTTGCGGGCCTATGAACGGGTCGCGCGTCTTTCGGCCGGGCTGGTGCAGGAGGGGGGCTATCTTGTGCTGTGCTCCTGCAGTCATGCGGCGGATCTGACTGTCTTTACAGGGGCTTGCCTGCGCGGGATCGGGCGTGCGGGACGGCGCGCACAGCTCGTGCATACAGGGTTTGCCGGGCCGGACCATCCGCTGATGCCGCAGTTGGCTGAAAGCGGTTATCTCAAGGCGCTGTTCTTCCGGCTGTGAAGGTTCTGATCGACACCTGCGTGCTTTACCCGACCGTGATGCGGTCGGTCATTCTGGGCCTGGCGGCCACGGGAGCCTTCACGCCCCTCTGGTCTGCGCGCATCCTGGAAGAGTGGGCGCGCGCGGCGCGCAAGCTCGGCGCCGGGGGCGAGGCGCAGGCGCGGGGCGAGATCGCGGTGCTGCGGGCAGACTGGCCGCGGGCCGAGGTGATCTGGAAACCGTCGCTCGAATCCCGACTTTGGCTGCCGGATCCCAATGATGTGCATGTGCTGGCGGCGGCGGTGGCCGGGTCGGCGGATGTGATCCTCACGCTTAATGCTTCGGACTTTCCGCGCAACGTGCTGGCCGACGAGGGGCTGAGCCGGGCCGATCCGGATGCCTTTCTGCTCGGTCACTGGCAGGTGCAGCCGGATAATGTGAGGGCTGTCTGCGACGCCGTTCTGGACGAAGCGCGGCGCTTGTCCGGTAAAGAATGGGAAATGCGCGCCCTGTTGAAGAAGGCAAGGTTGCCGCGGCTCGCCAAGGCCGTTTCGGCCTGAGCCGAGGGCCGGTGACCGCTTGCCAGTGCAGGGGATATCAGCTCCCCCGGGGCTGCGGCAGGCACTTTCCGGCCGAAGGCTTGCAGCCGACGGTCGGGGCTGCTAATCCGCACCCAAACCCGATGGTTTTCATCGGATACGATGAGAGGCACAGGTGAACGTCATCCCCCCCGAAGTCACCCCGCCGAGGCTGGAGATCCGCAATCTGATCCGCCGCTTCGATGGCAAGGCGGTTGTAGATGACGTGTCTCTGAGCATCCTTCCAGGCAATGTGACCTGCCTGCTGGGCCCGTCGGGCTGCGGCAAGTCGACCACGCTGCGGATGATCGCAGGGGTCGACATGCAGGATTCCGGTCAGATCTATGTCGATGGCAAACTGATTTGCGACACGCTGTTGCGGGTGCCGCCGGAGCGACGCTCGATCGGGCTCATGTTTCAGGATTTTGCGCTGTTCCCGCATCTCTGCGTGGGGGACAACGTCGCCTTCGGCCTGAGCGGGACGAAGATCGAAAAGCGCAAGCGCGTCTCGGAACTGCTTGAACGTGTTGGGCTTTTGCATTTCATCGACGATTATCCGCACGAGCTTTCAGGAGGCGAGCAACAGCGCGTGGCGCTGGCTCGCGCGCTTGCCCCGCGGCCCCGCGTGATGCTGATGGACGAGCCGTTTTCCGGCCTCGACAACCGTTTACGCGACGGCATCCGGGACGAGACGCTGGCGCTGCTGAAGGAAGAGGGCACGTCCGTGCTGCTCGTCACGCATGAGCCGGAGGAGGCGATGCGCATGGCCGACGAGATCGCGCTGATGCGCGACGGACGGATCGTGCAGCGCGGCGCCCCCTACAACATCTACAAGGCCCCCGCCGACAAGGAGGCCGTTGCTTTCTTTAGTGATGTCAATGTGTTGCAAGGCAATGTTCAGGGCGCTCTGGTGGATACGGCCTTTGGTCAGTTCCTGGCGCCGGGTATTTCCGACGGGGGTGCCGTGGACATCGTGTTCCGTCCGCAGCATGTCGGCATCGACTTCGACCGGGCTGGTCGCGGTCCCAACCCGACCGAGCTGCAGGGTATGCCTGCGCGCGGCGTCGTGGAACGGGCACGGTTCATGGGGTCCGAAAGCCTTGTCGAGTTCCGGATGGATCATGACGGCGCGGTGCTGAAAGCGACGGTGCCGAACGTGTTTCTGCCCAAGGTCGGCACCGCGATGTGGCTGACGGTTCGGCGCGACCGTTGTTTCATCTTCCCGCGCAAGACCTGACCGAGCTTTCGCGCCTTCGACCTGCAACAACCTGCCTCAGGGCACGTAGTCCGACAGCCGTTTGCCCGGCTCGTCGACGAAGAGGCCTGCGACCGTGCTGAGCGCGGTGATGCGGTCGATGCGGAAGCTCGCAAAATCGCCGATCGTTTCGTTCCAGACAACGCAGGTCCAGACGCGGCCCCAGTAGTCCATATGCAATGGGCGCACGACATGTGCCTCCGCCGAACCCGACAGCGTGACCTTGAGCTTCTGCCGAGCCCGGATGGCCGAGCGGAAGGCGGGCATGTACCGGAACCCCTGCGCCGCTTCGGCAAAGGGGTAGGTGGCAAAGCCGAACGGGCCGGGTGCAGGCCCGGCATCCTGTGGCAGCACGGCGTCGATCTTGGCCGAAAGTCCGCGCGCGGCTTCGGCGAGGTCGGGCAGGGAGCCCGCGCCGACCGCAGCCAGACCCAGGTGCAGCGCTTCGAGTTCCGTCTCGGTGAGGTTCAGCGGCGGCAGTGTGATCGCGGCGCGCGCCGTGTAGCCGATGCCCCGCGCCCCCTCGACCGGCACGCCGGAGGCCGCCAGCGTGTCCATGTCGCGGTAGATCGTGCGGATTGAGACCTTGAGCCCGGCAGCGAGATCCTCGGCGCGGTGCAGGTCGCCATCCTTGAGGCGCATCATCAGGGCATAAAGCCGGTCGGCGCGTTTCATCCGGAGGGCCTTTCGAGTGAGATGATTCGGCAAGCGTCGCACTACATTACTGACAAAAACCTGTCAGCTGACAACCTCTTGACATTCATCCCGCGAAAATGACCATCAAACGATGGTGTTCACCCGCCAATGCGCCTTTTCGCGGCTGCGGAAAACCACTAGAACCCGTAGATGATTTTTCGCGGGCCGGGGATGGTCCGCCTGCGTCGAGGAGAGAGAGATGCTCAACAATATCGGCCTTCCTGGCCTTCTGCTGATTGCAGTCGTGGTGCTGGTCCTGTTCGGACGCGGCAAGATTTCGAGCCTGATGGGTGAGGTCGGCAAAGGCATCACAGCCTTCAAGCGGGGCGTGAGCGACGGCTCCAAGGAGATCGACGACGAGCAGGCCGAGTCTGCCCGGGATGTCACGCCGCGCGAGCAAGAGAAAGACAAGGTGTAAGCTCAAATGTTCGATCTTGGCTGGTCCGAGCTTTTGCTCATCGGGGTCGTGGCCCTGATCGTGGTGGGTCCCAAGGACCTGCCAGTGCTGTTCCGCAATGTCGGGCGGTTCATGGGCCGTGCCAAGGGCATGGCGCGCGAGTTTTCCAAGGCGATGAACGATGCTGCGGACGAAAGCGGGATGAAGGACGTTGCCAAGACGTTCAAGACGGCGAGCCACCCGATGTCCTCGGCGATGGACGGTGTCAAGGATGCCGCAAAGTCGATGACGAACTTCGATCCCGACAGCGAGACCGGCAAGGTCAAGAAGCAGCGCGAGGAAGACCGACGCAAGATCGAGGTGTCGACAGCGCGGGCGGCCGCGGATCGCAAGAAGCGCGAGGCCGATGCGGCCACAAAGCGCGCGGACGAGATGGAAGCGGCGATGAAGTCCGAAGAGCAGATCGGCCCGGACGCGGCCGCTGCTTCCGAAGCGCCGAAGGCTGAGACGCCGAAGGGTGACGCATGAGCGTGAATGACGATATCGAGGACAGCAGCGCGCCGCTGATCGAGCATCTGGCGGAGCTGCGCACGCGGCTCATCCGCTCGGCCATTGCCTTCATCATTGGCATGGTGCTGGCATTTACCGTGGCCGAGCCGATCCTGCAGTTCCTGCTTGGCCCGATCGAGCACACGCTGCGCGCGCTCGGCGATCCGTCCCCGACGATGCAGTACACGTCGCCACAGGAATACCTGTTCACGCTGTTCCGCATCGCGATGGTCTTCGGCTTTGCGCTGGCCTTTCCGGTGATCTCCTACCAGATGTGGCGCTTCGTGGCGCCTGGTCTCTACAAGTCGGAAAAGGGCGCTTTCCTGCCCTTCATGGTCGCTTCGCCCTTCATGTTCCTTCTGGGGGCATCCTTTGCCCACTTCGTCGTGACGCCGCTCGCGATGGCCTTTTTCCTGGGCTTCGCGGATGTGAGCTCGATCTTTGCGAACCTGCTGCAATCGGCGCCGGTGAACCTGCCCAACAGTCTGGTGGGCGCCCTTCCGACGGATAATGCGGTCGTCCCGGAGACGGTCGAGGGCGTGCGGATCACCTTCTTCGGCAAGGTGAACGAGTCGCTCGACATCACGCTGAAATTCATCATGGCCTTCGGGCTCTGCTTCCAGTTGCCGGTGCTGCTGACCCTCATGGGCAAGGCCGGACTCGTGAGCGCGGCTGGGCTCAGTGCGGTGCGCAAATACGCGATGGTCGGCATTCTCGTGCTTGCCGCCGTGGTGACGCCGCCGGATGTGACGACGCAGCTGATCCTCTTCGTGGTGGTCTACGGCCTGTACGAGATTTCCATCTTCCTCGTGCGCCTGGTCGAGCGCAAGCGCGAGAAGGATCTGCGGGCGCAAGGTCTGTGGTTCGAGGATGATGCGGGCGAAGATCCGAAGGCCGCCGAATTCGAGGACGACAAGTGAGCGAAACGATGGAACGGATTGCGCAGGCGCTGGAGCGGCTGGCTCCGGCGCCTTTGAACGCCCCGGATTTTGCGGCCGCCGAAGCTTTCGTATGGCATGTGACTCCCGACCGGCTCGAGCCTGTGGCCGAGGTCAACCGGGTGGAGCTGAGCCTGCTGGTCGGAATCGAGCGGACGCGCGACGCGCTGCTCGCCAATACCGAGCAGTTCGCGCGCGGGCTGCCTGCCAACAATGCGCTGCTCTGGGGCGCGCGGGGGATGGGGAAGTCCTCACTCGTGAAGGCGGTGCATGCCGAGGTGCTGCGGCGCGGGTTCGGGCTCAAGATCGTGGAACTTCAGCGCGAGGATCTGCCCTCTGTCGGTCGCCTGCTGAACCTGCTGCGTAACGCCGATTGCCGCTTCCTGCTTTATTGCGACGATCTGTCCTTTTCGCATGACGACCAGCATTACAAGAGCCTGAAGGCGGTGCTGGATGGCGGTATCGAGGGGCGCCCAGAGAATGTCCTGTTCTATGCCACCTCGAACCGGCGCCACCTGATGCCGCGCGACATGATCGAGAACGAGCGTTCCTCGGCGATCAATCCGGGCGAGGCCGTCGAGGAGAAGGTTTCGCTGTCGGACCGGTTCGGTCTGTGGCTCGGCTTCCATGCCTGCTCGCAGGATGACTACCTTGCCATGATTGCAGGCTATTGCGCGGCCCACGGGCTGGATCTGGCCGAAGACGCTCTACGCGCCGAGGCGATCGAGTGGCAGGCGACGCGCGGATCCCGCTCGGGACGCGTGGCCTGGCAGTTCTTCGTCGACCTCGCCGGTCGGCACGGCGTTCACATTTCCTGACATCGAGTTGCCCGGGCGTGATCCGGTGGAGCGCCTTGCGGCGCACGGAATGTCTCGGCACCGCCTCTGGCGGTGCCTTGGGGCCGGAGCGGTTGCCAGGGCGTCCCGCAGGGCCTCGGCAGAGCACCTTGCCGCCGGGGCGGGACAGGCCTCCGGCGGGGATATTTTTGACCCGAAGAAGCCTGTGGTTGCGCGACGGGACCGAGGCTTGGCGCTCAGGACGCGGCCGCGACTTGGCACCTTAGTTGAGGTATTTCATCGGATCGACTGATTCAAAGCCGTTGCGGACTTCGAAATGCATCCGAGGAGGATCACCGGCGCGCACCTTGCCGATGCTCTGGCCGCGGCTCACAGCGTCGCCCTTCTTGACCGACAGGCTGTCGATATGCGTGTAGACGGTCAGGAGGTTGTCAGGGTGCTTGATCACGACGATCGGAATGTTCTCGGTATTGGTGGTGATGGCGGCGACCGTGCCGCTGGCGGCGGCCTTCACGGCTGTGCCCGCGGGTGCGCCGATGTCGATGCCATCATTCTTGCCCTTGGCATATTCCCGGATGATGCTGCCCTGTACCGGATAACCCATCGCACCGCCGCTGCTGGCGGCCGGCGCTGACTGTTTGCCGATATCGGGTTTGGGCACGGCCGGAGCGGGTGTCGCTGCGGGGGCGGGTGTCGCTGCGGGCAGCGGCTTGGACGCACTGGGCGGCACGGGTGAAACGCTGCCTGCCCCCGGAGCGGTGGTCGTTTCCGACCGGCTTACAGCGGCGGAGGTGTTCGCGCCCGGCACGGCCGTCGGGATCAGGAGGTACTGGCCCTCGCGCACGGAATAGTCGCTTCCGAGGCCGTTCCAGTCGGCGAGGGCGCGCGGCGTCACGCCATAGAGCCTTGCGATCGTATAGGCGGTTTCGCCGCGCTGGACCTGATGGCGCACCGGCTCGACGCCGCCCGCCATGACGTTTGCACCGGCACTGGCGGATGCCGGAGTGGACGGAGCACGGTCGATCGCGGCGCCTGCGAGGGTCGTGATGTCGATCGCGCCTGCGGGGGTGATGGCACCGACCGGTGCGGCCGGCTGCATGACTCCGGAAGAGGTACCCGCGACGCGGCGCGGCAGGGCGATGACTTCACCCTGGCGCAGCGTATCGCCGGGCTGGACGCCGTTATAGCTCGCGAGCTCCTGCGCGGGCAGGCCGACACGGGCGGCAAGGGTCGCGACCGTGTCGTTCCGTTCGGCAATGGCGACCTGATAGTTGGGATAGCTTAGCACGCCGCGCTGATCGGGGACGGGCGGGGGGGCGCTGGCCGAGACCGCCGCATCGGAGGTGTCGAGCGAGCCGCCCATGCGTCCGCGCATGTCGAGGTCCATCGGACCCGAACAGGCCGTGACCGCCAGCAGGGCGATGCCTGCGCAGCTGATCCGCAAGTAGGGCGCTGCGGGCCGACGGGCGGGGAGCGTGCGGAGGGGGGCTGTCACTGTCATCTCGTCATCCTCGGATGCGCCCCTTGTTCGCCGGGACGTCTTGGGTACATTCAATACGCTCTCAGCTGTCCTTGCCCAGACCTTCGAGCAGCGGCACAAAGCGCACGGGGCGCAGTTCGTCATAGTCATAACCCGTCTCGGTGCGGGTCACGCGGATCAGGCTCTGCACCGTGTCCGACTGGCCCACGGGCAGCACCATGATACCGCCAATCTTGAGCTGGGCCAAGAGCGGGCCGGGAGGATCCTCGGCCGCGGCTGTAACCAGAATCCGGTCGAACGGCGCCTGATCGGGCAATCCGTGCGATCCGTCAGCGGTGAAGGCCGTAATGTTGGTGAGGGCGAGCTTGTCGAAGACGGCGCGCGCCTCGCGCACGAGGCGCATGTGGCGGTCGACGGTATAGACCCGGCGCACGAGGCAGGAGAGGATTGCGGCCTGGTAGCCCGAGCCGGTGCCGACCTCGAGCACCTTGTCGCGGGGGCTCACATCCAGCGCCTGGGTCATGAGACCGACGACCGAGGGCTGAGAGATCGTCTGTCCGCAGGCGATCGGCAGCGGCATGTCGTCATAGGCGCGGTCGGTGAAATAGCCGCGGATGAAGGGGCCGCGATCGATCTTTTCCATCGCGCTGAGCACGGCGTGATCGGTCACGCCCTTGGAGCGGAGCGCGTAGAGGAACTGCATCTTGCGTTCCGCGTCGTCACTCATGCGAAGGCGTCTTTCAATGTGGCGAGCTGATCATGTGCGGTTAGGTCGGCGCGCATCGGCGTCACGCTGATATAGCCGGCCATGTTCACATCCGCATCCGCACCGGGCTGGGAGGGCGCGCGCTGATCGCCGCCCTTGATCCAGAGGAACCGCCGACCCGAGGGCGAGAGATGCGGCTCAACGGCAAAGCTCGTATCCTTGCGGAACCCTTGCGGGGCGACGCGGGTGCCGAGCACGTCTTGCGCCGGGACTGGCGGGAAGTTCACATTGTAGAACAGCCGGTAGCCTTCCTGGGCGGGCGGATCGGCCATGAGGATGCGACGGATCGTGTCGGCACCATGCGCGGCTGCCGCCTCGAACGGATCGTCGAGCTCGACATTGTCGGGGCCGTAATACTGCGACAGGGCGATCGAGCGCACGCCCTGCAGGGCGGCCTCCATCGCGCCGCCGATCGTGCCGGAATAAAGCACATTCTCGGCCGAGTTGTTGCCGCGGTTCACGCCTGACAACACGATGTCGGGGGGTGCATCCTTCATCACGTCATGGATCCCGGCAAGGACGCAGTCTGCGGGACTGCCCTCGGCGGCGTAGGTACGCGCGCCGAGCTTCGCGATCATCGTTGGGTGGGTGTAGCTGATGCAATGCCCCACACCCGACTGTTCGAAGGCCGGCGCCACCGTCCAGACATCCGCCGGGTCCTGAGCGAGCTCGAGCGCGATCTGGTGCAGGACCTTCAGTCCCGGCGCGTTGATGCCGTCGTCATTGGTGATGAGAATGCGCATGAATCCGCCTGTCCTGTCTTTGTCTCTGCATATGCGAGAGGGGCGTGGGGGGCAAGCCGGGCAGGCCTGCGCAGATGGGAAGCGTTGCACCCGTCATGTCTGCCGGATGCCTCCGGCGGGACTTTTTCAGGCAAGATGAAGGGCGGGCGTTGTGCGCCGGGCCGGGGCTCAGCGCGCGTGGCTGCGTTTGATCTTGCCGAGCGCTCAGCTCTGCGGTGCGAGCTCGGCCAGCAATCGGAGCGCTTCGTCCTTGGGATGGGCGAGGGCGGTGCGGTCTTCACCGGGAAAGAAGCGTGCGCGGGTGGCGGTCGACATCGGTTCGGGGGCGAGGATCTGGACACGTGGCCCGGTCTTGCTCGTTTCCGCCTGCCAGCTGCGGGCAAGGGTGATCTGCGCCGACTTTGTGGTGCCGTAATGTCCGAAAAACTTTTCCCCGCCATGCGGGTCGTCGAAGAACATCGCGGTGCCGGTGCTGCCGAGCAGCGGCGCGATGAACGGAATGAGGTGGCCCATGGCGGTGAGATTGATCTCGACCGATTTAGACCAGTCCTTCGCGTCGATGTGATTGGCGGGCGTGAGCGGGGCGGCATGAATCGCCGTATGTGCCCAGAGCGCGACACTGCCCCAGCGGTCGTAGATCGAGCGGCAGAGCTGCGCCATGGCGTCGGGCTTGGTTATGTCCATGGGGGCCAGCGTGGCCTGGCCGCCCTTGGACTGGATGCGATCGTCGAGATCCTCGAGTCCGCCGACGGTGCGGGCGACGGCGACGATGTGATGCGTGTCGGCAAGCGCCTCGGCCAAGGCGAAGCCTAGTCCGCGCGATGCGCCGGTGATGAGGGCGATGGGCTGTGTCATGGCGCGGTGCATGGGCCAGCGGCGCGGCGGGGTCAAGAGGGCAGGCCCATCATATGGAGCCTTGGAGGGGGCTACGACCCGTTCCGAGGCGCGCGTTTTTCAGCTGCCGGGCATCTCGAACCATTTGGCACGGCCGTTCTGACCGAGGGCAATGCGGGTTTCATCGATGGCATAGACCGTATCCTGCCCGACCTGATCGCCGGGAGAGACGCGGGCCACACGTCCGTCAGGCAGGCGCAGCAGAGCCTGCGGCGCGGCATTCGTGCCGAAGGTCCCGAGCAGGACGATCCGGTTGAGATTGGTGTCGGTATGTTCTGTCGCACGCTGTGCGACGGAGGTCGGGGTGGGGGTCGTGTCGGATTGTGCCATGTCGCGGTGTTCTGCCAATTGCTGAGATGGCACGCATCTATGCCGCGTTGCGGCGATGCGAAACCCGCCGTCCTGCTGCGGGCCGCTCGGGTGGCAGAGACTTGCCGGAGACGTGGCTGATCCTGGCCTATGTGCCGGTGAGGTGCGGCCGAATGTCCTGACCCGAGGCGGCATAGATATCGAGCAGTTCGTCGAAGGAGATGCCTTCGGTGCGGGCCTGCGCCAGCGGGCCGTCCGCGATGATCAGCTGGGGGCGTTCGAGCCCGGTGCCGGGTTTCAACGCGCCATGCGCCGCCTCGGGAAAACCGGGTAGGATGTTGGCGACGGTCGCCGGAATTTCGACAACGGGTTCACCATCATCGGTCGATCCGTCGAGATAGGCGTAGAAATCGGCGCGCGAGACTTCGGCCCAGGGCGCGAAAAAGACCTTTTCACCGTCGCTGCCCCGGATGGGCAGGCCGATCACGCAGCGCAGGAACCGTCGCGCCCCCATACGGCAGAGCTCGGAGGACAGCTTGTCCTCGCCCGCGATCAGCATCTCGTCGCTGCGCGGACCGTAAGGCCAGACGTCCGGCTCCTCGAAACCGATGTCGAAGACGCCGGAAAACGTCCGTCCGCAGCAGGGGCAGGCATAGTCGGGGTCGTTGAAACGCTTCCAGCGCGCGTCGAGATCGAGCAGGCTCATTCGGCGGCAGTCTTGAGCTTGAAGCCTTTCTGGATCTGATCCGCGGGCTCCACCGGGTATTCCCCCGAGAAACAGGCATCGCAATATTGCGGCTGCTTGGGATTGCGCCCCTCGGCCTCGCCGACGGCACGGTAGAGACCGTCGAGCGAGATGAAGCGCAGGCTGTCGACTTGCAGATGTTCGCGCATCTCGTCCTCGGACATGGTGGCGGCGAGCAGCTTTTCGCGCTGCGGCGTATCCACGCCATAAAAACAGGGCCATGCGGTCGGGGGCGAGGCGATCCGGAAGTGTACCTCCGCAGCGCCGGCATCGAGGATCATTTCCTTGATCTTGCGCGAAGTCGTGCCGCGCACGACAGAGTCGTCTACCAGGATCACCCGCTTGCCCTTGATCAAGGCGCGGTTCACGTTGAGCTTGAGACGCACGCCCATGTTGCGGATCTGTTCGGTGGGCTCGATGAAGGTGCGGCCCATATACTGGTTGCGCACGATGCCCATGCCGTAAGGAATGCCGGATTCATGCGCATATCCGATCGCGGCCGGGGTGCCGGAATCGGGCACGGGGCAGACGAGGTCGGCATCCACGGGCGCCTCGCGGGCCAGTTCGACGCCGATCTGCCGACGGGTTTCATAGACAGATCGGTTGCCGATGATCGAATCGGGGCGCGAGAAATAGACATGTTCGAAGATGCAGAAGCGGGATTTCTGCGGGCGGAAGGGGCGCAGCGATTCGACGCCTCCCTGCGCGGTGATCACCACCATCTCGCCCGGTTCGATCTCGCGGACATATTCGGCGCCGATGATGTCGAGCGCGCAGGTTTCGGAGCTCAGAACCCAGCCATCGGCAACCTTGCCGAGGACCAGCGGGCGCACACCCAGCGGATCACGCACGCCGATCAGCTTGGACCGGGTCATCGCTACGACGGAGAACGCGCCTTCGACGCGGCGCAGGGCATCTTCCATCCGCTCGGGGATGTTGCGCTGGAGCGAGCGGGCCATCAGGTGAATGATGCATTCGCTGTCCGACGAGCTCTGGAAGATCGAACCGCGCTCGATCAGTTCGCGGCGCAGAGAATCGGCATTGGTGATGTTGCCGTTATGCGCGATCGCGGCGCCACCCATCGAGAATTCGCCAAAAAAAGGCTGAACGTCGCGGATCTGGGTCGGGCCCTTGGATCCGGAGGTGGAATAGCGCACGTGGCCGATGGCGAGCGGCCCCGGCAGCGTCTGCATCAGCGATTGCGAGGTGAAGTTGTCGCGCACATAGCCGAAGCGGCGGGCCGAGTTGAAACCGTGTTCCGCGTCATGGCTGACGATTCCCCCGGCTTCCTGGCCCCGGTGCTGCAGTGCATGCAGGCCGAGGGCGACGAAGTTGGCGGCATCGGTCACGCCGATGACACCGAAGATGCCGCATTCCTCCTTGAGTTTGTCATCATCGAAGGGATGGGCGGGAGGCATCTGCAGATCCAAGGGGCAGCTCCGAATCCATTGCATGAGGTATGGGGCACTCATAGAGGCTTGTTACCTATGTGTCACGGAACGATCGCCGTGCAAGTGCCGCGCTGCAACAATTCGTTAATATGTGTGCTGACAAAAACGTCTGCAGGCCACGACGCTCGGCGCAAGGTGCGTTTGGATGACGTTCTGCAAGGGAAAGATACGGATCAGGCTTCGTCCGGGCCCGGTGCGTCGCAGACGCCCACCAGCTGCTCGTACTGGGTGGTGATCCATCCCAGCGCCTGTTCGGGGTTCTGCTCTTCGATCTTGTCGGTGAAGCGGCTGAAGACGGCGGCCGAGCGGCTGTCGTCGATCATCGCCACGTCCTGCGAGGTCAGCACCGTCTCGTAGACGAAGAAGGCGACCGCCACCAGCAGCACGCCGCGCGCCACGCCGAAGAGGAAGCCGAGCCCCTGATCGAGCCCGCCAAGCGCCGAGCGCTGGACCAGCGACGAAAATAGCGGTGTGAAGAAGGAGACGACGACAAGCGCCAGCGCAAAGACCGCTGCAAAGGCCGCGATGATGCTGAGTTCGCAGCTGTCGGAGAGGAATTCGCCGACCACCGGCAATTCCTTGACCAGCGGCTGCACCTGGGCTGCGAAAAGGAAGGCGAGAAATCCAGCCGCGACCCAGCCCGCGATCGCCATGGCTTCGCGCACCATGCCGCGCGAATAGGCCAGAAGTGCCGAAAGCACGATGACGACGGCAACGACGCCATCCACTACGGTAAAACCATCCATCGGCTTCTTGCCTCTTTCCTTTTGCGGCGCCTAGCCAGCGCCGAACAGATCACCCACAAAGGCTGTCAGATCGCCCATCTG
>JBBSNW010000016.1:0-82334 GCA_038260405.1 Rhodobacterales bacterium
CAGTGTCGAGGATGATTGACCTATTCATGTATGCGAGAAATGTATCGGCGATATGTCCTGTCTAAAGATAGGGCTCTTTTACACTGAATTCGACAATTTTTAACTTTGGTATTTTTATGGCTTGGATATTACCCAATGGAGTTGTCTGGCAGCGCATGCTCACAAGTCTTGGTCGGTGTGCAGGTTTGCGTCAGGACTTGAGGAATGGCGGATTGGGCACGTCACCGATAGGGGAGCAGTAAATTCCGACGGCATGTTGCCCGAGCGTAACGACACCAAACGGAGAGAGAGACATGATCAAGACAGTTACTTTGACCCTCGCCCTGACAGCTTGCGCGGGAATGGCCTTTGCCGCCGCGCAAATTATGGCCCCTGGAGTCGAAGCTTCTGACCAGTCCATGGCGAACGGAATAGTGACGGCGCAAATGGTCATGGCGCCAGCCAATGGCTGGTTGGTCGCGCACCGAACCGATGCCAAATTGAAACCCGGCCCCGTTGTGGGCTCTGCGCCTCTGCGCGAAGGCGAGAACAAGAACGTCTTCGTGATCCTGACAGAAGAGGTCATGGTCGGCGACATGCTGATGCTCATGGTGCATCGCGAGAACGGAGGCGTGGCGAATGGCGATTTCGAATATACGCTGGGCGCCACCGAAGACGGTCCCATCAAGGTTGACGGAAATTTCGTGATGACCACCATAATCGCAGAATAACTATCAAGCGTGGTCTGGTCGCGGAGCGGACTACGTCTACTGGATCGTCTGTCCTTCCGGTCAGGCGGTTCTTTTACACCGGTCGTCCAGATGAGCGTTTGATAGGTAACGTGGATATGGCATTCGGATTTCGACCCTCCCGGTTCCGAACTCCTTTGGTTTACCGAAGAAGTGCTCCGGTATGATCGAGATAGGCAGGATCGAAATCAGCCAGTCTCACGAGTCCGTCGTAGTTGTCGAACGTCACTTGCCCTTTCTGAAACGTGACCAACCCGTCCTCGCGCAGCTTGCGCAGGGTGCGATTAACATGCACCGAACTCAGCCCGAGGGCATCTGCAAGATGATACTGGTTCAAGGGACAGGCATAACCCGCTCTGCCTCCCAATCCGACTAAAAACAGCCGTGCTCCAAGTTCGAGCAGGAAATGTGCCATTCGTATTTCGGCATCGCGCTTTCCGAGACCGACGAGATGTTCGACCACCATTGCTTCGTCACGGGATGCCGCCCAGAAGACCGCCGTGGCCAGCCGAGGCGTTTCCTCGAATGCCTCGAGCAAGTCACTTGCCAAGACCTCGACTGCCTCAATCTCGCCGATGGGTTCGAAACTATGGTCCGATGTCCGCAAAAGCACGCTGCGCAGACCGAGAAAATCACCCGGTATCTGAAAATCGACAATCTGACGAGTTCCATCCGGCTGTAGCTTGTATGAACAGACCCATCCCGACGAAAGGATGTACGCCGCCTGACCGGATTGGCCCTCGTAGACAAGATCGCGACCGGCGGCGAACGTCCGCTTGCGCTGATGCAGACGTTCCAATATTGCCAGTTCCTTGGACGACAATTCAACGAAGGCAGAGAGTTTTCTGGTCAGAGGACTGCTTTCAGTAAAATTCATTGTCCCTCCGGAACCGGGTCGAACCTCCGAATAAATGAAGCGGGGGCTGCTTCAGATCAATCCAGCTTATGTTTTTTTATGATACATAATTTTAACACATCAGGTACCTGTTTGGGTCCCGAAATTATTCTTCCGAAAGGAAAAGACAGCAATGTCCAATCACAACGAGTATGCGGGAATAGCCGCACTCACGATCTGCGAAGCTCTCCTTCTTGCAATGAACGATCACAATTTACTTCCGGAAAAGGAGATAATGTCAGTTCTCCATGATTCCGCTGCCTCCCATGAGAACGGCGTCGGATCCGAAGACGAACGGAAAACGCATCGGGCCGTCGCTGCGCTGATCAACCGTATCATCTCAGGTGGCAACTCGGTCAGAAGGCCGTGAAAAGACACCGCCCGGGCTTCCGCAGGTTTTTTCGGGAACGTCGCGAGCAAGGTGCATCCGTATCCTGACGGCCGCCTTCCAGCGGGATAGTGATCACACCGCAAGTTCAGTCCACTATCCAGATCTCATCACAGCGCAGGAGTGTCGCCGACTTTCCGACGCTACAGGCCACTTGATCCTGCGACTCTTGTTCATGCGGATCTACAATGGCCAGACGATCAACAACAGCGGCATACTGACGACGACCACGATGACCTCGACCAGAAGTCCCAACCGCCAGTAATCACCGAACCGGAAACCACCTGGCCCAAGGATCAACGTGTTGTTCTGATGTCCGATTGGCGTGAGAAAGGCGCAGGACGCGCCAATTGCGACAGCCATCAGGAAACTGTCCGGATTGACGCCAAGTGTCGCGGCAATCCCAAGGGCGATGGGGCAGAGGATGGCCGCGGTGGCGGCGTTGTTCATCACGTCTGACAGGAACATGGTGGTGATCAACACCACGACCAAGGCTGCTATGGGGCTGCCCTGCGCGATGGTCTCGACCAGAAACCGTGCCAGCAGGTCGGCGGCCCCGGTCGTCTTCATCGCGCCTGCAACGGGGATTAGTGCGGCCAGCAGCACGATTATCGGCCAATCAATCGTCGCATAGATTTTCCGCAGCGGGACCGTTCGCAGGAGCATCGAGGCCAGAACCCCAAGCGCGAAGCCCACTGGGGCAGGTAGCAGACCCAGCGTCACAATGCCTATCACGCACAGCATGATCACCCCCGCAATGATCGCCATGCGTTTGTCGGGGATGCGCAACTCGCGCTCACCCAGCGGCACGCAGCCAGTATCGTTGATGAATTCGGCCATCATCTCGGCCGGACCCTGCATCAGCAGCAGATCGCCGGATTTCAGTTTCAGCTTTCGAAGCCGCGCCTGTGGTTGGCGTCCTTCGCGCGACACGGCAAGCAGATTGAGCCCGTAACGCGTGCGCAACCGCAGATCGATCGCCGAACGCCCGACGATGGTCGCGCTTGGCAGAACGGCGAGTTCTCGCAGCTCGATGTCCTCGTCACGCTGATCGTTCTCATCGGCGTTTTCGACTTTGTCAGCCGTCTTGATGGGGGTTTCCGCGTTGGCCTTTTCCGAAGTCTTTTCGGAAACGTCGTCTGCTGTTTCGTCTTCACTATCCGAGGCTGTTTTCTGCGCCTCAAGCTCGATGCCGAAGACCGACAGCGCTTCGGCCAGTGCGTCGACATCGGCCTGCAGCACCAGAACATCACCCCCGTGGATCTTGCGCGCACCATGCGGCGCTGTCATGCGCACCTCGTTTCGCACCAGACCGACGATCTGTGCGTAACTGTCCTCGATCTCGGCCTCGAAGCCACGCAGGGTCATGCCGACAGCCTTGCCTTTCTCGGGCACACGTACCTCGGTCAGATAGCTGCCCGTGTCGAAATTGGCACCAGCGGCAGATTTGCGCGCGGGCACCAACCGCCAGCCGATGAAAGCTACGAAAAGAACGCCCAAGGTTGCAACCGCGATTCCCACAGGGGCAAAGTCGAACATTGCGAATTGCCCCAGCCCGGCCTCTTCCCGGAAGCCCGAAACGATCAGGTTCGGCGGCGTGCCCACCAACGTGGTCATGCCCCCCAGAATAGTCCCGACAGCGAGCGGCATCAGGATCTGACCGGGCATCAAGTCCAGCCTGCCTGACAGTTGCACCGCGATAGGCATCAAGAGCGCCATTGCGCCCACGTTGTTCATGAAGCCCGACAGGGCTGCACCCAGCCCGATCAGCGCCAGCAGGGTCGTGATCCGTCCGGCGTTGCTCGGCAGGATGCTGCGCGCGAGCCAATCCACGGCGCCGGTGCTGCGCAACGCCTGACTCAGCACAAGAACACAGGCCACCGTAATCACCGCCGGATGGCCAAAGCCAGCGAAGGCTGTCTCTGACGGAACCAACCCTGAGATGACGCAGGCCAAGAGGGCAGCGAGTGCTACCACGTCATGGCGAAACCGCCCCCACAGGAACAGCATCATCATGGCGGCGAGAATTCCGCAGATCAGGATCTGTGGGTTGGTCAAGGACACAACTTTCTTGCTGGGTCTGCGCCAAAGACAGGTTTCCCGACCGGGTGCTGATCACGCGGACAGTGACCTGATCACATGTATCACACTATGGCGGAGATGCCGCGCGCTGCGTTTAAATATGGCATGCACACACGGGGGGCATCCAAAGCGTGGCGCAGAACGTAGTCATGCCTGACCCAGTCCAGGTTATTGGACTTTAGGACGTCAGCGGATTTTTATAGAGAGCTACCAAACGTATTCACGACGTCTGACGTCTTCTCAGTCACTCTGACCGCCCTTCTTTTTCGTCGGATTTATTGACGCGGGTTTTGCCGGCGGGGCGTTCGTTGGAACGCTTCAATTCATCCTGCGTGCCGATGTCACGCGGCAAGCGTCCGCCGGAACGACCTGCCTGGGATATGGTGCCTTTGGCACCAAGGCTGTGGTCTGACGTGTTGCGTTTCGGAGTTTTATCTTGGGTCATGATATTATCTCTTTTTTTTCAGTTATGTAACGAAAGCACCCGCTCCCCCAGCTTGGTGAGGTCGACGGACTGGGTTGTCAGGACAGGATCATCGAGAAATATCCCCCGATCAGCGCCAGCACGGTCGTGAACGCATAGCTGACCGGATAGGGCACGGCGGCTACAGAACTGCGGGATTCTTCCATGATTGCGTTCAGGCTTGGTGTGCTGTTGCGCCCGCCCGTCGCGGCTCCGTCCGAGATGATCGCGTTCAGGCCAAAAACCTTGATCCCGACCCAGAAGGCGACCAGTGGTGGGATAAGCGCCCCTGCAATACCGATCAGTGCAAGCCAGAGGAGCGTCTCGCCTCCGAGTGCCGAAATGACCTTGGGGCCGACGTTAGCGGACAGAACTGCGACAAAGGCATTCAGACCGAAATCCTGCAGAAAGCTGCGTGCGCCCTCGTGTACCGGGCCGCCGAAATTGGGGTTCCGGCTGCGCAGATAACTTACACCCACGCCCGCCATGATCACCCCGGCAGACGTGCCGAATGCAAAGGGGATGCCCGAAATCGTGACCGAGATGATACCGACAAGATAGCCCGCCAACATGGCGAGCGCGAGGTAGAGAACCTCGGTCTTCATGGTGAACAGGATCGCAGTTCCGTCCAATCTTTTCGCCGCCCCTTGGATAGCGACATCCGGCCCGTTCAGACGCAAAACATCGCCGAAGTGAACGTCAGTTTTGGGACCAAGAGGCAACTCGTTGCCAGCCCGGAACAGCGCCTGCACGGTGACGCCCCCAGACAGCTGCGCTCCAAGGTCCGCAAGGCTTTTGCCCGAGATCTTGTGCGACCCCACATGCACATCGGCGACCTCGATGGGAACGTTGCGCGCCAGCGGATCGTCCGATTCAGGACCGATGAGCGCGATTTCCTTGCCCATAAGGTCTTCAACATCGGCGCGCACCGTGACGAGGTCGTTTTCCTTCACGGTGGGGTTGTTGGTCATGTCCAGAATCTTGTCGCCCCGCACAACGCGGAGGATGGGCACTGCGGGAAAGACGTCGGCCAGTTGCGACAGGGTTCGTCCGATAAAGTCCTCATGGGTGACAACAAAAGCGCGAACGCCGACGGATGTCATCCCCATGGTCAAGGCACCGGGTGCGCCAGGGACCGGATCCGTCGCCCCACCACTGAAATCGTCCTCGGCCCGTTTTGCCTCCGCCACGGCGTCATAGCCGAAAATGCGCGGCAAGTACCGGATCAGCAAAATGGTCAGCACGGTCGACAGGACATAACTGATGGCATAAGCGGCGGCCATATTGGCGCCGACCTGCTCGACGGACGTGTCATCGGGCGGAACATAGGCGCCGCTGGCCAGTGCATCCTGACCAACGCCCAGGATCGCCGTGATCGTATAGCTGCCCGAGATCAGGCCCGTCGCATAGCCGGGTGCAAGCCCAACCAGATTTGCCCCGAAAAAGCAGATGACCCAGTTCAGGCTCCAGACGATAAACCCGATCACGAGAAACGCCAGACCGCCTTTGCGCAACCCGGCAAAGAACTGCGGGCCGACCTTCAACCCCAGCGCATACATGAACAGGAGCAGCATGAAGGACGACAGGATGCCGGGGATCGAATAAGTGATGTCATAGGCCGCTTGCGCGATCATCGACAGCACGACCCCGACCAGCAGCGTACCAGCCGTGGAGCCCAGCGAGATGGTCTTGAAACTGAACTTCCCGATCAGCGTTCCCAGCGCAAGCGAGAGCAGGATGAAGGCAATGGGCTGATTGTCCAGAAGCTGGAAGAAGCCGTGGATCCCGGCCTCCGTCACCGGCTGGATCGTATCGAATACCTGCCCGATGACACTGCCCGAAGAGGCGGATGTGTCTTGGGCCGTAGCTGCGCGGGCCGAAAGGAGCAGCGGCAGGCCTGCGCCACAGACGGCCGTTGTCAGGGTCGTCGTGCGACCACGCACTGCGTCAATCATGGTGAAATCCCGGCTTCGTGGTGGAGTTCGGAACCGGGTTGTTCTGTAGGTGCTCGACGGCCCGCTTGATGTCGTCAAGCAGAAGTTGCGCAAGGTCGCGGCTGACCCCGTGTCGGATCAGGATGCGTTGAACGACGGTGTCCTTGCGGTTCAGTGGCAGCGGATAGGACGCAATCTGCCATCCTCCCATCCGCACCCGGTCCGACAAGTCATAAAGCGTGAAGCCTTGATTCTCGTCCTTCAGCCTGTAGGCGACGGCAGGAAGACCGCCGTGGCCGTCATAGACCATCTCGAAACACCCCATGGCCGCCAGCTGTTCCGCCAGCCATTGGGCCGTGTCCGAGCAGACTTGCTGGACAGCGGTGTATCCATCCATGCCAAGCCGCAGGAAGTTGTAATACTGCGCGATGATCTCGCCACCGGGGCGCGAGAAGTTCAGCGCGAAGGTGGGCATGTTGCCGCCAAGATAGTCGACATAGAAGATCAGCTCTTCAGGCAGGTCGTCCTGCGTCGCCCAGATCACCCAACCGACACCCAGCGGTGCCAGACCGTATTTGTGGCCGGAGGCATTGATCGACCGGACCCGATCCAGCTTGAAATCCCAGACGATGTCTTTCTGGATGAACGGAGCGATGAAACCGCCCGAGGCCGCATCGATATGCATCGGAATATCAAGTCCGAGGTCGCGCTCCATAGCATCGAGTTCCGCTGCCAAGGCCTCGACCGGCTCATAGACACCGGTGAAGGTGACCCCCAGCGTAGCCACGACACCGATCGTGTTCTCGTCGCAATATTTGCGCAGGTCCTCGGGCTTCAGGCCGAGGGCATCACCTTCCAGCGGCACCTCGCGGATTTCGACGTCGAAGTAGCGCGCAAATTTCTTCCAGCAGATCTGCACCGGACCAGTCACGATATTCGGCTTGCTCGAGTCCTTGCCCTCCGCCTCCCGGCGCTTGCGCCACTTCCATTTGAAGGCCAATCCGCCAAGCATGGCAGCCTCGCTGGACCCAGTTGTGGAGCAGCCTATCGTTTGTCGCGACTTCTCGGCGTGCCAGAGGTCCGCAAGGATATGGACGCAACGCTTCTCTATTTCCGCGGTTTGCGGATATTCATCCTTGTCGATCATGTTCTTGTCGATCGCGTCCGCCATCAACTCCTTGACCTCATCCTCGACCCAGGTCGTGCAGAAGGTCGCGAGATTCTGGCGCGCATTCCCGTCGAGCAGAAGTTCGTCTCTGATAAGGGCGTACGCCGCACGCGGTTCGGTTCGACCGTCAGGGATCCGATACTTTGGCAGGCTGCTTTGCGATGCCTCTGTGGCGTAAATGTCCAGAAGGCTGGATTGGTCTTTTAGATCAATGCGGTGAATGGGCATTGGTTTGCTCCTTTGCAGCTCAATTCTTCTCCAGCGGGGAAAGCGCCGCCTCGGTCTCGTTTCCGAATGCAGGTTTGCGATCCGAAGACCGGACATCATGCCTTCAGGCAAGGGACCTTCCTGCGTGAAGCCGAAGCCGCAATTCGTGCCGCATGCATACTTCGAAAGCCGACCCTCAGAGGGCTCATCGGTCGCGTGGAGCATAAAACTCCAGTAAGATACCAGGAACGATCCGTTGCTGATCAAGATCAGCCTTTGTCATGATGCGCCATCCACCGACGCAGAAAACGAGGTCCTGACCAAACGCACACCGCCGCCTCAGACGGCTGCCACGGCAAACAGAGGCCGTTCGCTGACCCGATAGAGCTTGCATCGCCCTGGGAGGATAGTCCGCCGCCACTGCGCGTCGCTCCGTCAGCGTGCATTTTTCGTCTCTGGCGTGGATGGCGCTTGGACACTTGCGGTCTTCTCGCCAGATGCAGTCCTGTCGCGCCGCTCGTGCCCACCCGAGCGCGGTATCGTCAAATCGTTGTCAAGCCTCCGCCCCGGAAGCCTCCTTTCGCCTGACGATCGAACGCATCTTTGCCAAGCCCAGACCGGTGCCGGCATGTGTGTCGCCAGAAGACACGCCCAGATCAAAGCCGGACCTGTCGATCCCTTGGCCGAAGGGAACTCGTCTCGTGCTTGGCTCATAGCAACAGACTTTCCGGTTTGATCGGTCTCTGCAGAGGATATGGGCGACGTGGATGACCTCTCGTTTTTCTTCATGACTTCGATCCTTCAAAATTCTCTTGTCTTGCGAATTGCCCTCACGCCGGACAGCGTGACGCTGACCATTGGACTTGCAGGATCCATTAATCTTTGGCCGCCCCGAACGCCTGCTGCATCACGAAATCCTCTACTCTTGGTCGAGTGAAAGCTTCGGACGCGACAGTCATTCCTTGAACTGTAAATCAGGGGTTCAGCGCGTGCGCTGATCCAGATCAGCAGGCCCGGGATAGACCAGCATGGTTCTTCGTCTGCCATGCCCCGTGCCTCTCAGAGCCCATCGCCCCGGCTCGTCATATTTAAGAGGGCTGACAGAGAAAATGCGAGCAGGGCATGATGATCGATATCAGTGCCGCGCCAGACACGCGTGTTATCCTGAAAGCTTGATGAACAGGAGAGACCGATGGCTGCGCTACCTTTTAACGATGCCCGGATCGAAGAACTTGTCCTGCGGTTCAACGCCGTGATGGCGAAGGATGGGATGGATATCTCCGACCTTGGCGGAAATGCCTCGGACGACGAGGTGGTTGTGACCCTGCAGGAAACCGGTGGCGATCTGAGCCGCGACGAGATCACACAAGAAATCGAAAGCATGAACGACGAACAGCAGGACGGGCTGGTCGCGCTGTTCTGGATCGGCCGTGGCGATGCTGAACCCGAAGCCTGGGAGCAAACCAAAGCCCTTGCGCGGCAACAGCACGAGGGGCTGGTGAGCCGCTATCTGCTTGGTCAGCCGGAGGTCGGAGAATTCCTGACGACAGGTCTGGAGAAAATGCTGGAATATGGTGTCGATTGATGTGGGATCTGGCCCCTCTGATCGCATGACTGCAAACGTCGTTCGCCGCGCGACCGTGGTCCGGCCCGACAGCTGGCAGCGGTGAATGCAATGTCGCAATTCGAGCTTGTCGCAATTCTGCTGGTTCTGACGGCCACGTTCAGTTGGGTCAATTTCCGGCTGGCTTTCTTGCCGCACACCATCGGCCTGCTTGTCATGGGGCTCGGCGCGTCGCTGGTCGTCATCGGAGCCGAGTCTGCGATGCCGGGATTGTTCAATTATGAAGGTCTGGCAGCCCTGTTGCGCCAGGTTGATTTCCAACAAACCGTTCTTGAGGGCATGCTCGCATTCCTCCTGTTCGCGGGCGCGTTGCATGTCGACCTGGTGAGCCTGCGCAGCCGTGCGCTGACCATCGGAACGATGGCAACCCTGGGTGTCGTGGTCTCTACCGCGATCATCGGATTCGTCGTCTGGGCGGCAGCGGACCTGCTGGGCGTTGCGATCTCATTGCCATGGGCGCTCGTTTTCGGTGCGCTGATCAGCCCGACCGACCCGGTCGCAGTCCTTGTGACCCTGAAAGAGGTCAAGGTCCAAGAGGACCTCAAGATCCTGATGACCGGAGAGACTCTGTTCAACGACGGTGTGGGCGTGGTGTTGTTCGCCGTCCTTGTCCACGCGGCGGCTGGCGACGGGTTCGGCGCCTTTCAGGTGGGCAAGATGTTCGTGGTCGAGGCCTTCGGCGGTGCGGCCCTCGGCGCCGTGACGGGTTATGTCGCCTACCGCGCCATGCGTGCCATCGACGACTATTCGATTGAGGTGCTGATATCGCTGGCTCTGGTCGTGGGTACATATGCGATCGCCTCCAGACTGGTTGTGAGCGGACCACTGGCCGTTGTCGTCGCGGGCTTGCTGGTCGGAAACAGGGGGCCGCGCGACGCGCTGAGCGATCAAACGCAGAGATACCTTTTCGGCTTCTGGACGCTGATCGACGAAATGCTGAACTCGGTCCTGTTCCTGCTGATCGGGCTTGAGGTTCTGGTACTGCGGTTCGAGCCTGCCTTCGGCTGGCTGATGGCGCTGGCGGTGCCACTGGTGCTGGTCGCGCGCCTGGTTGCCGTCAGCGGTCCGGTCCTGTTGTTGGGCCTCTTCCGCAAATTCGCGCGCGGCACCATTCCGGTGCTGACCTGGGGTGGTTTGCGGGGCGGCATTTCGGTGGCGCTTGCGCTTTCGCTGCCAGAGGTCGCCGAGAAATCGCCGCTTCTTGCCGCGACATATTCAGTCGTCTTGTTCACCCTGATCGTTCAGGGGCTGAGCTTGCGTGCCGTGATCAAGCGTGTCGTGCGAAAATGACTGGTGATTGGTGTTTGCGGTCCAGATCGCAGGGCCCGGGAACAAAGCAAACTGCCTGTCGGAAACCGGCTGCGCGGTCAGCCCCGATCGATCGTATGCATGCAAGGAGTTGGTCATGGCAGCCTCATTTTCAATAACACGCGTCACAGCGTTCTGGGGACGGCTCAACTCCAGCTTCTGGTTTGTGCCAGCCGTCATGGCTGTCGTGGCTGTCGCTCTTTCCTTTGTGCTCATCGAGGTCGATACCCTGCGCGATGTGACCCAGACGGACAATCCGAGCGCTCTCTTTACGTTCGGACCCGAAGGGGCCCGAGCGACGCTGTCGGTGATCGCGAGTTCCATGATCACTGTGGCCAGCCTGATCTTTTCGATCACGATGCTGTCGTTGCAGCTTGCCTCCTCGCAGTTTGGTCCGCGAACGCTTGGCAACTTCATGCGGGATCGCAGCAACCAGATCGTCCTGGGAACGTTCATCGCGACCTTTCTGTATTGCCTGTTCGTGCTGAGGTCGGTGCGGGGCACGGAGGGAGCCAGCTTCTCCAGCTTCGTCCCTCATCTGGCAGTTGCCTTTGGTGTGCTGATGGCTGCGGCAAGTGTTGCAGTCCTGCTCTACTTCATCCATCACATCGCGACGTCGATCCGGGTCGAAACACTCTTGGAAAAACTCGCAGTGGAAGGCTGCGCCGCCGTTGACCATGTTTTTCCCGAGCGACTTGGCCATGGGCAGGCCGACGACGCGGCCGGGCAGCCTCTTCCTGACGATTTCGATACTGACAGCAGGCTGATCGCTGCCGATTCAGATGGTTACGTCCAAAGTATCGGCGGTGACGTGCTGATGCGGATCGCCGCCAAGAATGATCTTGTTCTCCGAATCGCAGCGCGCCCCGGAGCATTCGTCACACAAGGCGCGTGCGTGATTGCAGCCTATCCGAAGGTCAGGGTTTCGGACAAAATTGACGAAGATCTGCGCGGTGCGGTCGTCATCGGCCGGGACCGGACACCCTATCAGGATCTGGAATTCGCCATCCGCCGTATCGTCGAACTGGCGCAACGATCCCTGTCGCCCGGCATCAACGACCCCACCACCGCGCTTTACTGTATCGACCGGCTGGGGCAAGTTCTTGGCCGATTGGCCGAACGAGACATTCCCTCGCCAATGCGTCTCGACCAGAGCGGCAAGTTGCGCGTCCTGACCGAAGTCTTTGATCTTGGAGAAGTAACGTGCCGGGCCTTCGCGGCGATTGCACGATACGGAATGACCGATGCGGATGTCGTCACCCGGCTTGCCGAAACCCTCGCGACGTTGGAAGGGTCCTTTCCGAGGGCCGCACGTGCCGCCGTCGCAGAGTTGCGCGAACAGGTATTGCGCGAAAGCGGGGGGCCGACGGTTCATGCCTTTGACCGCAAAATTCTTTTGGATTTGCAAGGGAGCCGTGGGAAGACGCCCTGAATCGGAGCATATCCATGCGACCTTCGGACTCGAAGATGCACTCGATCGAGACTTACAAGGCTGCGGAGTCTTGCGATCTCGGTTCCGGGCGGACAAAGATACGCGTCACCTCTGGATGTGACTTGCGCACGGTGCAGCCGATCGCTGCGATCAGACGCTCCAGGTCAGGTACAGTCATCTCGTCAGGAAATTCTACGGTGAAGGCCGCGAACACCTGCTCGGCACCCAGCTGAACCGTGATCAGATCAACGATACGTCGGACTTGAGGATGCGCACCAACTGTCGCCAGCAGTGCAGCAACAACCTCGGGGTCGGCGCTCTCTCCCACCAGTAGCTCTTTGCTTTCGCGCGCAAGCACAACCGCAACACCCGCGAGCAGAACGCCGATAGCGACCGACGCGGCACCATCCCAGACCGGGTTCTGCGTCACGACCGAAACCGCTGTCCCCGCCGTGGCAATGCCGATCCCGATCAGGGCTGCAGAATCCTCAAGAAAAACCGTGAAAGACGTTGGATCCTTGCTGCGTCGGACGGCTTGCCAGATGCTATGGTGCCCCTTGGCTTTGCGAAAGACCCGCCAAGCGAACCCCAGCGAGATCGACTCGAACACAAATGCGAGCCCGAAAACAATGAAGGTTATCTCGGGCCGAATAATCGGGGCGGGATCAAGGATGTGGATGACACCTTCATAGATCGAAATTCCCGCACCCAGCGCAAAGATCATCATGGCGACCACGAAGCACCAGAAGTAGAGCTCGCGCCCATACCCCACCGGGTGGGCAGCGTCCGGAGGTTTCGCCGCCTGCTTTTGCCCGTAGAGCAGCAGAACCTCGTTGCCGCAGTCGACAAGACTATGAACGCCTTCGCTGAGCATCGCCGAGCCGCCGGTAATACCGGCCGCAATGAACTTAGTGACCGCTATGGCCAGATTGCCGAACAGGGCCGCGTAGAGCGCAATGGTATTATCGTGCTTTGCCATGATGGTCCGCGCCTTATTGGTCTTGCCCCGAAACGCTACGCAGCGTTTATGGAGAGTTGGGGCGTCGTGCCAAACTACGAGCTGATCTAAGCTGCTGTTTTCGGTTCCGCCTCGTTCGCTTCACCGGACCGCGTCAGACCCCAGAAATTCGCAATGTGGCGGGTCGAGGAAATGCCGACTTCCAGCATATATTCGCCTGCTTCCCCAAGGCCCTCGTCGCCCTCAGCACTGATCGGCGTGCCGTGGCCCATCGCCTCGATAATGTATTCCTCGATCACCACGCGCCCGTCGGCGTCGCACCAGACTTTCCGGGGAAAGCTGTCGACCGTCTCCACACGTGTCGGCGGCCCTTCTACATTGTGGATCTTCTGCCACTGCCCGACGATGGAATCAGCGTTGGAACTGTCGACGGTCGTATCGCTGCCGCCATGCCAAACCGAGATTGTCGGCCAAGGTCCTGTCGATTTCGAGGCTCCATGGACAAGTGAGTCGAGCTGGCTGTCCGACGGACTTCCGAAGCCATTCATGCGAATGATCGCCTCCATCATGTTGTTCGCGCTCCCATAGGGCAGCCCTGCGATGATTGCTCCTCCCGCGAACACTTCGGGATAGGTCGCAAGCATCACGGATGTCATGGCACCGCCCGAGGACATCCCCGTGATGAAGACACGCGATGGATCGATCGCGTGATCGTCAACAACCTGTGTGATCATCTGACGAATGGACAGCGGTTCACCGCCGCCACGTTGGCTGTCTCCGGTCTCGAACCAATTGAAGCTCCCGAGGAGGTTATTGGTCAGTCGTTGCCCCGGAAACAGGAGCGCTATCCCGCATTCATCGGCGAGAGTAGACCAGCCTGATCCGATATCGTAGCTTTCCGGCGACTGGGTGCTGCCATGCAGCACCACGACCAACGGGCCGTTCTTCGGGAAGTTCTTGGGAATATAGGTGTCGGCACTCAGCGAGCCGGGATCCGTTCCGAAATTTTCCAGGATGGAGAGACGATCGGTGGTATTTGAAGATGTTGGCATAAGAACCCTTGTGCGTGGGCCGGTATTGGCCACGTAAGAAGACGCTCCTGACCAAAATTTTTCAGGCCGGGGCGCTATGACTGTCCACGGATCAAGGCGGACGTGAAGAGACCCTTCACGCCCGCGTCAAGTGATTTTCATCAAACGCACACGGGAAGTGTCCAGGTATTCATTTTGTACCTTGCTGGTTTCCCGGACTGCGCGCACAGACGCAGGTTAGTCCGCGGTTTGATAAATTTGAGGAAATTTCCCGTGGAGACGAGCACCTGTCGAGCGCGGTCGTTCAGCCTCTGCCCTTCCCGGCAAGAGCGATCATCCGTCGCTTCGCTTTCAGCCGATCTTTTCTGGCCACAACCACCATGATTTCACGAACATAAAGCGGCGTATCGGTGTTTTGACGACAAGCAACAAGATGCCTATCGATAACAGGCACCAGATCGCAGCGACCTCATTGGGGTTGCTTGTCAGTTGTAGCGCCAATTGTGGTCCAACGAGGAACTGGTACACGGTAAGTCGCCACGAGCCGTAAGCGAAGGGTAACAAAATTCCTGCGATCAAGTAGGTGGGATATGTTCCAAGGAACGACGCCCAGGAATCGACCGTTATGAAATTCAGCATACCGTTGGTCGGTATATCCCAGGCGATGTGCCATTCTCCGGACACCGAGCATAGTCGCTCAGAACACAATCCGCGTCCGAGCGGACATGACCCTGCCCATTCGAACGGATAAAGCTGCAGCAGCATAATGATAGTCGAAATGAAACACACAGTATAAACCGGCCACTGAATTTTTTCACGCACATTTCCGGGAATAAAGTACATGGAAATCATGTTGATAAAGAAGGGCTGGAACGAGATGTGCAAATATCCCAGAATAGTGGCGATCTGATTTGAAGGCAGCGCGCATTGGTCAATCACCGAATATGTGAAGGCCTGCAAAAGCTCCATTGACGAGAAGTAGCCGAGAGCCATCCACAAAGGCGCCGGTTCTTTCTTGTACGCGGCATAAGCGGTGGTGGTTATACCTATAACTGCGAGTATTGCCGATGCTTCACCGCTCCAGCACATAAAATCTCTTTCTTGATATTTCGATTGTGTGGACTGTCATGCGTCAGCCGCAGCATCCGGGTGGTCCGGTTTTTCGGCCTCCCGGGTGCCAATCGCCTTGTAACACCCTGCCGTCGTGTCGGCGCGGGTCTGCGCCTCGACTTCGGCGTTCAATTCCGCCCCCATGAGAATGATGTAGGCTGAAATCCAGAACCACATGAGCAGCACGACTACGCCGCCCAGGGCGCCGAAGCTCTGGTTGTAGTAACTGAAATTGCTGACGAAGAACGCAAAGCTGGCCGATGCCGCAATCCAGACAAGGCATCCCGCGACCGCGCCGACCGAAGTCCATTTCCACTCCGGCGTTTCGCGCGAAGGTGCAAAACGATAAAGAACCGACAGCCCAACAATCGTCAGCGCGATCAACCCTATCCAAAGCGCGGCGTTGAAAAGCATTGCGACGATCGAGCCCATTTCCACGAATGCCAGAATGACTGGCAGTGCCAAAGTCGCACTGAGCCCGCAGACAAGTCCGGCGATGAGCAACAATGTTAGGGCGAACGTCACCAGCAGTCGCTCGATGAACCCGCGTGTTTCTTTTTCGTCATAGGCGATATTGAGACCCTGCATCAAACTCGCCATGCCTGTGGATGCCGAATAAAACGCGGTAATCAGCCCCAACAGGACGGCAAAGCCGAGTCCGTCTTGGCGGGAACTCGCGACGGTAGTAACCTGCTTGGTCACGATCGAGAGCACCTCATCCGGCACAAGCCCCGAAAGAGTGTTGAGTTGTGCGACGATACGGTTTGGTTCGATCAGCAGGCCGCTGATGGCGATCAAGGCGGTGATGGCTGGGAAAAGGGCCAGCAAACCATA
The DNA here is from genome assembly GCA_038260405.1 of Rhodobacterales bacterium. Taxonomy (GTDB): domain Bacteria; phylum Pseudomonadota; class Alphaproteobacteria; order Rhodobacterales; family Rhodobacteraceae; genus Puniceibacterium. The sequence goes on from JBBSNW010000016.1 coordinate 16,163, forward strand.
GAACGCTACTCCCGCGGCAACCAAGCCCACGCGGTCCTTGGCGATTTCGTCCTTGACGCGGAAGGCCACGTCCCTCCACCCAACAGCCGTTATTTTTGTGGGAGTTCCGGCATCGCGAAGGCATGTCAAAGGCAGTCCTCGGTTCAGAAAAATATCACCCTTGCACGCCCTTCTCGCACGATCTTACGCCTTCGTCTTCTAACGCTTTTTTGTTGGGCAAGCGAAGCGCTGGCAAATCTTTTTCATCTGAAGTGGAAAGCATTCCAAATGCCGCCACGCGTTCCGAACTGGTAAGCAGTTCGGTTGGTGCATGTACTGATCCAGATCAGTTCAACAACGAAGATGGCTTTTGACGAGGTAGTCCTACGCGAGGGGAAGCAGCCATTCGTTGCGTGGCCAAGTATCGTTAGAATAGCTCACTCCCGACCTTCGCTCCAGATGCACCCAGAACAACACTGGGGCGCAGCCCCGGGCGTCCGCTTTCCTCGGGTTCCCCATTTTAGTTCGCGGCCGCAGCTAAAGTCCGTTCACCGTCCCTTGCGAGGATGACGCCAGGGTAGGAAAGATCGGCCCGGAGCAGACTTTAGCTGGGTCAGGCTAAGCCGCAGCGCAGCTTCACCGAACCGGCCATTCGTGCATCGTGTAGCAAGTTAGGCTGTCGAACATCTGCAATGCGGACAAAGCCTTCATTCGCCGGTGGCGATGGTTTCACCCGCGCATGTAGCGACCGTCGACCCTTTTCGCCATGGTGAAGCATCAGTTATGGCTTTATCATCTTAGAAACATCTGAATCGAGCGATGGATGAGGAGATCCGGATGCGTGACCTTGAGGCAAACAAGCGCAACGTACGGGCATTCTACGAGATGATGTTTAACGCTTGCGAGCCACGACGCGCGATCGAGACCTTTGCGGGTGACGTTTACATTCAGCACAATCCGCACGTGGGCGACGGAAAGGATGCTTTCATCTCCTATTTCGAGCGGATGGCGGCCGAATATCCTGGCAAGCGCGTGGAGATCAAACGAGCCTTCGCCGAAGGCAGCCACGTCATTCTGCATTGCCATCAGATCTGGCCTGAGGGACTGGAATACGCAGGTATAGACATCTTCCGCCTCGACGAGAATGGCAAAGTCGTCGAGCATTGGGATGTCCTGCAAGTTCTGCCCGAAACGAGCGCCAATGAGAATGGTGTGCTCTGAACCGCCTCATCTGAGCCTTCTGTGACGGGGTATGGGCAATGCCGTGGAAGGGCTCGGAACTACCGTTCGCTTCGCAGAGCACGAGGGTCAGCACTGCGGACAAAGCCGCCCTCGGTTTCTGCCAGCTTGCATTGTAAAGCGATCGTTTTACATTAGTGTCTATGGACGAAAGATGAGGTTCCCATGGATATGACCAGCAAACTCACCGCAGCCGCAGAGCGGCTCTTCGACCGTCACGGCTACATGGCAACCGGCATGGACCGGTTGACGGAGGCTGCGGGAATGTCGAGCCGCACGCTCTACAAGCACGCCGGCAGCAAGGCCGCGCTTATGGCGCGCGTCCTGACCGAAAGAGACCGACGCTTCATGGCTCGGCTTGAGGTGCGGACCGTCGATGCTTTGTTTGCCGCACTCGAGGACTGGGTGCGGGTCGAGGGGTGTCGGGGCTGCCTGTTCCTTCGCTCTCGCGCGGAAACGGGTGGCGACACGCCGGAGATCGCGGAAGCCGTCGCGGCGCACAAGGAGGCCTTCCACCGGCGGGTCGGCGAGGTCGTCGCAACGGATCTCGGACGCGAGGACCCGGCGCTCGCAGAGCAGGTGCTGGTCCTCTTCGAGGGCGCGACCCACGCGGCTGTCTATCGTGGAGCACAAACCGTCTCCGCAGCAAGGGCGGCGGCGGCCATCTTGCTGGAGAGGGCGCGCTCATGAGCCCGGCCCTTCGCATCGGCGCGACAGGCTTCGCCCTCATCGCAGTCTGCTACGGCTTTGCCCGCTTCGCCTTCGGCCTGTTCCTGCCGCAGATCGACGGCGAGCTTGGTCTCGGGACGTCCCTCGGCGGCGTGATTTCGGGTGGCTCTTTCGCCGGCTACTGCATCGCCATTGTCGCCTCGGCCATCCTGACCGAACGGCTCGGCGCGCGCGCAATCGCGGTCGGGGCGGCCCTCGTTGCGGCAATCGGCATGGCGGGCATCGCGCTCGCGCCTTCGCCACTGATCCTGGCCATTGCCGTGGTGGTCGCCGGATCGAGCACGGGCCTTGCCTCGCCGCCTATGGCCGCCGCGGTTGCAGCGGCGGTCAGAAGAGACCGGCAGGACTTGACGAACACGGTCATCAATGCCGGCGTGAGCGCGGGCGTTGCGCTGTCGGGGCCCATCGCCCTCGCTATCATGGGACAATGGCGGCTGGCCTTCGGAGCTTTTGCCGCCGTGGCACTGGTGTTGGCCATCGCAGCCGCCATCACGCTCCCCGCAGCCTCGGGCAGCGGCCGCTCAGGTGGTCTGCCCCCGATGACGGGACCGGTCCTACAACTGATCTCGGCATCCTTCCTGATGGGGGCCGCGAGCACGGCGCTCTGGTCCTTCGGCGGCCAGCTCGTCGCGAGCCAGCTGGACTGGGGAACGACCGGAACTGGCCTTCTCTGGACCTGCATCGGTGTCGGCGGGCTTGTTGGAGCTTTGGCAGGAACACTTGTCGGAAAGTTTGGTCTCGACCGCGTTCACTGGGCCTTTTTAGGCTTGATGGCGGCCAGCATCCTGTCGGTCGGCCTCGGACTTGGCCCAGTCCCCACGCTGGTTGGCGGTGCCGTTTTCGGCGCGGCCTACGTGATGCTGACGGGGGTCTACCTTATCTGGGGCACCAACGCCCTGCCGGACCGGCCTGCAACAGGGCTCATGGTTGGGTTTCTGACCATCGCCGTGGGTCAGACCGTCGGCGCACCGCTTTTTGGATTTCTGATGGCGGGTCCGGGCGTCGAGTTTGCCGTAATATGTTTCGCCGCCGCCGCACTGATCGCCGGTGCCTTCCGAGCAGGGAGCGCAATCGATAGCGCATTTGCGTAGCCTCCGGGGGGTAAGCGAAGCTCTCGCAGAAGGTCTCGGAAGGGCTCACTGCCGACCTTCACTGCAGAAGCACCCCAAATAATATGGGGCGGCCGCCCCGAGCGGCCGCTTTGTTCGGCTTCCCCATTTTAGTTTGCGGGCGCAGCGAAGGTCCGTTCTCCGCCGATTTTGTGGAAAAACTAACGTTTGCGATTGCAGAAATAGCTGCTCGAATTTCAGCGCGAGCGCCTTTTCTATCAGGCTTTGCGCGTTTGCTGCGATGCAGGAAAGATCTTGGCCAGTTTGCGGAGGTTTTGGGCGGTTGCGGCGAGCAGGAATTCGTCATTTGCACCGCATGGGCCACGTAATCGAAGCCGGCTCAGGCCGAGAATACGTTTGAGGTGGGCGAAGAGCATTTCGACCTTCTTCCTGAGCTTCATCGCAATCGCGTATTCATCCGTTTTGGCCAGATCTCTGGCAACTTGACGGGCATCTTCGTGTTCTTCACGCGTGATCGACCTGGCGTCGGCATTGGGGCAGCACTTCGGCTTGGATGGGCAAACCTGACAGGTCAGCTTCAGCGCACGATACTTCGCGGTGCCCTTGCCCGTCGGACCCCGGTTCGGATCGGAATAGTTCCGGCGGAACTGCTTGAGCGCGTGCCCCTCGGGGCAGATGTATTGGTCGTTCTGCGCATCCCAGTCGAAATCCGTGCGTGTCCAGGTCCCATCGGGGCGTCCGGCCTTGTCGAGCACAGGGATGTAAGGATCGATCTTGCGTTCCACGAGCCAGCCGAGCATTGGGCCTGAACCATAGGCTGTGTCGGCGATCATCCAGTCAGGGACCAAGCCGAATTTGTCTTTCACACGCGTCAGCATCGTTTTTGTCGATCCAACCTCGGCTTGCCGGATGGAGCGGGTGGGTTCCACATCCAAGATGACACCGTGATCCGTGTCGATGAGATAATTGTCGGAATAGCTAAAGAAAGCAGGGCCTTTGCGGGCTGCTGTCCACTGACTGGCGGGATCAGAATGCGAGGTAAACTTGGGCTGCACCTCGCTGGCCGCGCCAAATGCGGCCTTGTCCAGCGTGTCGAGATACTCACGCACGGCGCGGGGCGCATCAGCCGGATCGATGCGCGTCGGGTCCCAGTCTTCCTTCGGCGTGGAGTTCTGCTTGTTGGCATCAGCTTCGATCAGGCTGGCATCAATCGCCATGCGCTGGCCGCTGACCAGACCTTCGGCGATGCAACGCGCGACAGTCGTCTCAAACAGGTGGCGCAGAAGTTCGCTGTCGCGAAAGCGCCCATGCCGGTTCTTGGAAAACGTTGAGTGATCCGGGACCCGGTCGCTCAGATCGAGGCGGCAGAACCAGCGATACGCAAGGTTCAGATGCACCTCTTCGCAGAGCCGCCGCTCTGACCGGATGCCGAAACAGTATCCGACCAACAGCATGCGGATCAGCAACTCGGGATCGACCGAGGGGCGGCCTATGTGACTGTAGAACTCCGCCAGATAGGCGCGGATACTGCTCAAGTCGACGAACCGGTCGATGGATCGCAGCAAGTGATCCGTGGGGATGTGATCCTCGAGCGAGAACTCGTAAAACAGCGCCGGTTGCGCTTCCTGCCTCGGTCCCATCATCGCCAATCCTCCCCTCAATTACAGGAATTGAATCAGCAGTTCAGCCCTCAATCAAGAAAGAGTTTTTCAACAAAATACGCCCTGAAAAACCGACCAAATCCGATCATCGTGAACATAAACGGCAGTCTACTTGGCGAATGTCGGCAAGAGCTACTGCCCTCAATGCAAGGCTCCACACAGCGCCGCACCTCGCGCCACCCTCGTGCAGAATGTCGAAATACTGTGCAAACGTCACCTATTTCCAACCATAAAAACTCCGGTGCCTCGCTGGGCCGAAGCAATGCCTTAACTTACTGCAGGACCCCCATCATCAGAGGTACGGCATGGATCCGCTACAGGATGTCGATCAGATCGTGGATAAAATGGAACATGGCTTCGGCCTGTTCGAAAGCGTTGTTCCCGCTCCGATTTGGCCCTGGCTCATTGTCACTCTCGGCATGCTGCTCGCCTGGAGTCTTCATGCCCTGCTGTGGCGCCCGATCAGGCGCTTCTGCGAAGGCCGTTCGGGCCTGATATTCTCTGTCCTACCCCGCTTGCGCCGTCCAAGCCGTCTGTTCGTGTTGATGCTGGTCAGCTTGCTGTTGGTCAACATTGCAGGCCTTCCCACGGTGTGGAGCGCAACGCTGTCACAGGCTGCCACCGCTACCCTGTTGGTCATCATCGGATGGATCGCCATCGTCGCACTGGATGTCGCCTGTGACCGTTTCCTCGGGCGCCTCCCCGGAGACGCCGAAGACAATCTCGCCACGCGCAAACAGGCCACGCAACTTCGTATGATCCAGCGCATCGGCCGCCTGCTGATCATCCTGCTCACCATGGGATTGGTCCTGTCGAGCTTCGATGCTGTGCGCCAGTTTGGCGTCTCTCTCTTCGCTTCAGCCGGCGCCGCAGGTCTGATCCTTGGCTTTGCCGCGCGTCCTGTGCTGGCCAACCTCATGGCCGGTATCCAGATCGCTCTGACACAGCCGATACGCATCGACGACGTCGTGATCGTCGAAAACGAATGGGGTTGGATCGAGGAGATCACCTCGACATACGTCGTGGTGCGCATCTGGGACTGGCGACGACTTGTCGTTCCGCTGAGCTATTTCATTGAAAAGCCGTTCGAAAACTGGACTCGTGAAAGCGGGTCGATCATTGGCGCCGTAACTTGGCACCTTGACTACACCGCACCTGTCGCCAAGATCCGGGAAAAGCTCGTAGAGATCGTACGCGCCTCCTCGAGGTGGGACAAGAAGGTGGTAAACCTGCAGCTTATCGAAACCGACCGCGACAGCATTACCATCCGCGCCTTAATGAGCGCGCGCAACTCTCCAATTGCTTGGGAACTGCGCTGCGAGGTGCGCGAGGCAATGTTGGACTGGCTGCAGCGAGAACACCCCGGTAGTTTGCCTCGTCACCGCACCGAACTGCGTCTGATGCCCGACACCGATGAGGTCATACCCCGTACTGGGCTGAAAACTGCAGCTGCAGGGTAGGTGCAACGCGTTATCCGTAGCTGGGTTTCTTGCATCGATCAGATAACAGTAGAACCATGCGTTTCATCTTTGCCGTAAGGTTAGATAGGTCCTCCTCTTCAGAACCGACACTTGGCGCCGATAACTCCTTGATCGTCCGCAGAGTATCCATTCGATCAGCACAGCCTGCCGTTCCTTGGAAACCTCTGACATCGCCAGGTAAAGCGAGTTTGTGCAGGGATTGAAAACGTTGCCTTCCATCTTGCGAAATTCCGTCGTGGCACCCAGCATCGAGGCATAGCGACGGGTTTCCAGACGGCTGGCAGCTGTCTCCATGTCATCCTTCACGGCCAGGCACTTGGCACGCCCTTCGGCGTTTGAGGACATGAAGCCTTCCGCGCAGGTGCCGTCCCCGGCGATCTCGCCCGTGTCGAAGATGTCGGCGAAGGTCAGGAAACCCTGGAATCTCGTATCCGGAGCGCCGTGCACAACTATCGCTCCAAAAACAAAAAAACCTCGGCCGTAGGCCATTTCCTACTTCGTGGATTTCTAAGATTCTAAACTTCGAGATCGTTTATGTTATTGTATTTCAAGGTCTTGCGTGGGGTTCTCTGCCGTAAATACGGATATGCGCGCCAGGGGTGATGTCGGTGTGCGCCATTGATACGTCCCCCTGTTCCAAGGTCTCATCAAATCTGGCCACGAGGTGAGTCAAACCAAGGTTAGACCTCCTGGGAACCGCAACATGTTCTGCTCGCAAATCTGATTGGAGCAAATCATGGTGAACGACAACGGTAGGTTTCGCGTATCCAGCGCGATGGCAGAGTATATCAAGGTGTCTGAACTGACGCCCGAGGCGAAGAAGCTACTACTTGCGTTGATACATTTCCAGCATCTGGAGGCGGAGGGCTGGCCTTCAGTATCGTTCGATTGTGAAGGATTTTTTTTCATGCGCATCACGATAGACTTCTGGATTATGCTCGCAGGGTAGGGGACTTGCGTGATCTGGGGTTTGCCCCAGCATCGAGAGACACACGCTTCCTCGCGGAGCCTGGGAGCCTGTCTCCAGTCTGCTAAAAAACACCGGATTGTTTGACCTGCTTGAGCTAACAACTGGTCGACCTCGAGCGATTTGCTGGAAGTTCTCCATGGAGGCAGCGTGGCTGATGACTGACAATGATCGCTATGCGCTGATGCACAAGAAGGATATCCGGATCTGTCGCTCGACATTGGATGCATCCTTTGTTGTTCAGCTTTCGCTTCATGAGCGCATGAATTTTCCGGAATTTTCGCTTCTTCTCTGCGACAGACGGCATCCGGAAATTGAGGCATCTGTCCGTTCGGTCAGCCGAGAAGAGCTTCCGAATTTTCGTAAAAGGTTGAGGCGCTTGCTGTCGAAATGGTCGGAAATAAAGAGTTTCGGCTTCGTTGCGGAGTTGGTCTACGACCGGCTAATAACAGAAATTGTCGATGTTCGAATCCGTGTCGAACATGCCGATACATCTTGGCGCTTCGGTCAAATTGAAAAGATCCATCCGCGCAATGAGTTCATGATGGTGCGTCGCGAGGCTTATGTCAGCCCAGTGGCAAGCAAGTAACCAATCCTGGATTGAGACCTTCAGCGCATGGGAGCCGTTGCATCTTGCGAGTAGCGAAGCATTGTGCGCGCGATCTTGGCAAGATCGACCTCGGCTTCCACCCCACCGTGGCGCATGGACGATATGCGGGATATTTTGTTGGCGTCATCCACTTTTGCCGCGCCGAAAATTGGATCAGCTCATCATGATGGGTTCGTAGAGCAAGGCTAACGCCACAAAGCCCATGCTTCGCTCCAAAGTCGAGCATGCCGTCGCGTTTTAGAAAACCCGCAGACGCATGACAATCAGAACTATCGTGCTGAAACGGGGCTGACATACGACATGCAGACCAACGATGGTCAGGTGTCCGGCATCGATCGGTTCATAAGCATTTGAACGATCGACCTCCCGACAATTATGATGGCAACTATGCAGATCAGCACAACCGAGACGGCGGCGATGGCCGGATCGATATTATCCCGCAATCCCATCCACATCAGTCTGGGCAATGTCATCACTTCAACCGACGTGATGAACAGGGTCACGCCGATCTCTTCCCAAGACAGCACGAAGGTCAGAAAAAACGCCGTCAGGACACCAAATCGGATATTGGGAAGCAGAATGGAAAAAATCCGCGTGAAAAGCCCGGCGCCCATGGCACGCGCAGCGAGGTCGATGCGGCGGTCCACCTGCGCCAATGAGACGCTGATCAGGACCACGGCGAAGGGGACAACCATCACAGTATGGGCCAGGACGACGCCAAGCCAGCTGTCGTAACCGATGACCGTGTTCAACTGCCCGACAGAGACCAGAAAGAAGTACAGCGTCAGGGCCGACACCACCGGCGGCGCCACCATCGGCAACAACGCCAGACCGATCAGCAGACCGGCAAAGCGCGGGCGCACCATCCAGATGCCAAGACTAAACGCCAGCGCCAGCGCCGTGGCCAGCAGCCCAGCAAACATGGCAATCTGCAAGGACAGCAGCGTGGCATCCCACCACTGCGGCTCTTCCATAAGCGACTTGTAGTGGCGCAAGGACCAGGCGTCTTCCGGAAACGACAGGAACCGCTTGGGCGTAAAGGACACCGGAATGACGGCGATAAGCGGCATCAGCAGGAACAGCCCCACGAAGGCGGAACAGATTACGACGAAAGGGCTGAGCCTGCGCGTCATGTCTGATCCTTTGGGCCAAGGCTGCGCAGCAAGGCCACCAGAAAGACCGCGACACCCAGCATCAGAAGAACACTGATTGCAGACGCAAGCCCCCAGTTCGGGCTTTGGAAAATGCGCAGATAAATCAGTTCGGCCACCATCACGCTGCGCCCACCCCCCAAAATTGCAGGCGTAACGAAAAACCCCAGCGCAAAGACGAAGACGACTAATGCGGCGCCCAGAATGCCGGTCGAGGTCATCGGCACGAAGATCTGCCAGAATGTTCGCGCACGGCTGGCCCCCATCCCCTGTGCGGCCAGCAGGGCCCGCTCATCGACACTGCGCATGGCAGAGGCGATGGGGAATACGGCGAAGGGGATGAGAAAATGTGCCATCCCCACGACCACACCGAATTCATTCCGCACAAGTGCGAGCGGTTCGCTGATCACGCCAAGCGTTTGCAACCAGTCATTGATCGGACCGCGATTGGACAGCAGCGCCAGCCACCCGAAGGCCCGCGTCAGAACCGAGATCCAGAAGGGGATGAGGATGCACAATTCGACCAACAGCCTTTGCAACGGCGATCCACGGACCCAGACAAGGGCGATGGCATAGGCCGCGATGGTCGAAAAGACGGTGACCAGAGAGCAGATCCGCAAGGTGCGCAAGGCCACCGAATGCACCAATGGGTCTTCGAACGCCGCCTTGTATTGCGAAAGTCCGGGTTCGGGCAAGGTCACGCTCCAGCCGACCACGCCGATGAACGGCACAACATAGCAGACCCCCAGAAAGAGGATCAGCGGGCCGATCAGTAGGCTGGCACGGGCAAACGTCTGCATTGCACACAGTCCCCGGGGAACTGACCCCGGGGACATGTCCTCAGGCCGAAATGATGCCGAGATAGGTATCCAGCGCGGCACCGTAGTCGGTCTCGTACCACGCCATGTCGAGCGCTACCTGTTTCGGGAAATTCGCCGGATCCATCGGATTGAAGCGTTTCTGATCATCGGGGATCAATGCATCTGCCGCCGGATTGCCCGGCCCCTGCGCCATGAGATCGAACATCTGCACTTGTGCATCGGGCATCTGGGCCGCGGCGATGTACTGCATCGCCGCGGCTTTGCCGCCCGGATTGCCTTTGATAACCGCCATCGAGCCCGGCGAAATCAGACCATCGTTCCAGATGAACTTGATATCGCCCTCGGAATCCTCTTCGAGGATTTTAGCGCGGGTGGACCAGATCAGCGCCATGGAGGCATCGCCATTGAGCAAAAGCGACTGACTTTCCGCACCACCGCCCCAGAAGGCCACGACGTTGTCCTTGAACGCGGCCAGCTTGGCATGGGCGCGCTCCAGATCGAGCGGATACAGATCCTCGCGCGCGACACCGTCGCCCATCAGCAACGCCTCCCACATCCCGGCACCCCATTTGTACATGGACCGTTTGCCGGGGAATTTCTCGACATCGAAGAAATCGGCCATGCTGGTCGGCGGCGTATCGCTGTATTTTGTGCTGTCATAGGCAATGACGTAAGAAAAGAAATACGTCGACGCCGCATACTCCCAGCCAAAGCCCTCCCGCGTCTTGGAGGGATCTACCACCGAATAGTCGATAGCCTCCATCAGTCCCTGCCGTCCAAGCGCCTGCGCCGAGAACGGATCTGCATCGACAAGATCCCAGCTGGGACTTCCGCTTTCCGCCTGTGCTTTGATGGCGCCCTCGGTCGGCCCAGATCCATCCTGTTTGACCGTAATGCCGGTGGCCGCCTTGAAGGGTTCGCCATGTACTTTGGCATAGGCGGTCATCGCGTCTCCGCCCCAATTGACAAATACCAGCTGACCGTCATCCGCCAAGACAGGCGTTCCGCGCGTGGCAAGTGCAGTAGTTCCCAGAAATGCGACAGCCAATTGGGTGAACCTGCGCCGTGAAATCGCACCGCTGCGGGCCTTGTCTGCAAGAATTTCAACGCAGTCCTTCTGGAAGTGTTCGTTCATGTCTGACTCTCCGTTGGTTAATGAGAATGCCGGTTTGGCCGGTCGTTTTCTGGCCTTTGGGTCATAGGAACACGCCCGATGCCTCGGGCCAGGTGACCCAGATGCCCGCTCCTGTGAAAATATCATCTGACATCAGGCACGTGGTCATGTTCAGGGTCAGGGGCTGCCCACCCGGGGTTTGAACCGACACCCGTGTTTCGGCCCCCAGATAGGTCAGGTCCGTAACAATGGCTGCAACTGCGTTGCCTTCGGTCGGTTGGGAGCGTGCCACCTGCATATGCTCAGGCCGAATGGCCAGCGCCCCACTGGGCTTGCCTGCAGACAGTATCGTCCTGACGCGCGCATCCTCAAAACGGGACAGGGTCATGTCACCGTGGGTTGCGGCATCAGTCACAGGCAGGATGTTGATATCGCCGAGAAACTCCGCGACGAACCGGTTGGCGGGGCGTTCGTAGATCTCGCGTGGGTCGGCAAGTTGCTGCAAGGTCCCGTGGTCAAAGATCGCAATCCGGCTCGACAGGGCCAGTGCCTCGGACTGGTCGTGTGTCACGAAGACGAATGTGGTCCCGGTTTCCCGGTGCAGACGGCGCATTTCGTCCTGCATCTGGCCGCGCAGGTTCTTGTCCAGCGCGGAAAACGGCTCGTCCAGCAGCAGAACGGGCGGCTCATAGGCCAGTGCCCGGGCCAGCGCCACACGCTGTTGCTGACCGCCAGACAGGGCCGAGGGCCGTTTGTGCCCGTGTCCGCCAAGCCCGACCATCTCGATCATCTCGGCGGTGCGCCGCTTGATTTCCGGGGCCGATCTGCGCTGCACTTTCAGGGGAAAGGCAATGTTCTGTGCAACGCTCATGTGCGGAAACAGAGCGTAGCCCTGAAACACCATCCCGAACCCGCGCGCCTCGGCCGAGGCCTGGGTCACGTCCAGACCGTCAAGGAAAAGCGTGCCGCTCGTCGCCTGTTCGAATCCGCCAAGAATCATCAGCAAAGTAGTTTTTCCCGACCCTGACGGGCCAAGGAACGTCAGGAATTCACCACGCCCGACGGTCAGCGAAATGTCCTCCAGTGCGGCAAACGTGCCAAATTTCTTGCCAATACTGTCAGCACGTATTTCCGAAGCACGTCCGCGATAGGTCATCCGCCCCGCACCTGGCTTGCAATCGTGCCGTGACGCGCCTGAAGGGAACTGGCCGCCATCATGCATGGGTCCCCAGCTCCGACCAGATGGTCTCGGCTATATCCTTGATCTTCAATGCTTCGGCCCAGCGATCGGACAGTTCGCGGCCATCGGCTCCGGTCATGGCGTATTCGGGGGGCCCCAGTTCGCACAGGAAGACAACGTCGCCGGATGCATTGCGCGCACGCCAGTCCGAAAGACCCTCTTTCCAGAACCCCTGAAAGAGCTCCAGCCATTTGGCATGTTGCGGGAAATCAATCTGCAACTGGATTTGCTGGCGGCTCGCGACCCGGCCCTGAAAGCTGTCCGACCGGGCAAGGCAGCGCGACAGCAGATCGCGTTCCCATTTGGCCAAAGGAAGCTTGAACTCCCGGTCCACGATGTAGTGCGACAGATCGGCCGCAAGGCGCATTTCGGGGATCGCGTCCAGCAAAGACAAAGTCGCGAACAGATCGTTGGTGATGCAGTTCCGGTGCGTTTCAAAATGCACCGGCATGCCGATCTCATCCGACATCTCGATCCAGCGCCGGATCACCGGAATGGCTCCTTCGACTGTCAGCGGAAAGACCTGCCCCACCACGTTCACATAGGGCGATCCAAAGTCCTGCGCCATCTTGAGCGTATCACGCAGGCTCTCGACGCTTTTCGGAAAGGCGACGATCAGCGGTGTCAGCCCTTCGCGTTCCAGATGAGGGCGCACCGCATGGGCCGTTGCCACGTCGGACGCGCCAAAGTCGATCGCAAGCCCCGCATACCCTGCATCCGCCACCACGCCTGCGACACGGTCCAGAGGCAGCATCTCTCCGGTTGCATCATGCGGCTGCATGGACCAGAGCGATTGAAAGACCTGCAAGCGCCTCACGCAGCTTCGACCCGCTGATTGCGCCCGTTGCCTCGCGGCACGATCCAGACCTCATCATAGGGGTAATCTGCCTCAGACTTGGACGACAGTTTGCGCAGCACCTCGATCTGAAATTCGATCCAGCCCATCTCATGCGGCGTTGCACCGCTTTGGCGAATTTCTGCATCCAGATCGGCCAATTGCCAGAATGGGACACTCGGGAATGTGTGATGCGCCGTGTGATAGGGCATTTGCCAGCACAGCCACCGCATGACAGCATTTGTCCGCGTCGACCGGGTGTTGTGGAGGATGTCGTCGTTATGACTGAGGCCCAGATGCTCGATGGTGTTCTGCATCTGATGCACCGGCTTCATCACCACCATGGGGGCCAGCCAGAGAATGGCCGCAGCCCAGGACCCCGTCGCCACCGAGACCACTGCAATCGCCGCATAAAGGGCTGCGTGAATGCGTGCCTCACGGATGACCTTGGCCTGCTCGACGTCGCGGATGTACGGCTCGATAACGATGCCGCGGCAGAACCGAACAATCCGTGTCACGCGGCTTTTCCAGTAAGTCGGGCCCCAGAACCACAGCAGGTAGCTGCGCAGCGTGTAGGGCTCGCGCACCAATTCGCCGTCCTTTTCCCAATTCTGTGTATGCTGGTGATGCGCCCAATGCTGGATCTTGTCGAAATCGCGCGGGAAGATCATCAGAAATCCGATCAGCCGCCCGAACCATTTGTTGAGCCATTTGGTCTTGAAAACAGTTCCATGGCTCAACTCGTGCTGACCTGCGTACAGGAAATTGAGAAATACCCCATGCACCATGAACACTGGGACCGACCACCAGCTTCCCCAAAGTGTCCAGAGAAGGGTTCCGCTGGCGGCGATGGCCCCCATATGGCTGCCGAACTGCATTGCACCACGCAGGTCGGACCGCTGCATCAACTCGCGCATGCGACCGGGTGAAACAAGCCTGCGGCGGGAAAAGCTGGCGTCCATGACAAGGTCTCCTTCGTCAACTGTTTCACCCAAGTTGACGGCAAGTTATCCTCGTGTAAAACGAGAAATAGTTGTTGTTTCAACAAATTTGGTTCGTCGAAATGCGCATTGGATCAAAGTTCATTCCCCTGAGCACCTTGCAGGGATTCGAGGCGGCAGGACGCCATCTGAACATGCGTCGCGCGGGCGAAGAACTGAACCTGACCCAAAGCGCCATAAGCCACAAAGTGCGCACTCTCGAACAGGCTTTGGGGCGCCCCTTGTTTGGCGAAAATAGGCGGCGTCTGATTCTCACTGCTGACGGCGAACGCTTTTTAAGCGCTGTACAACAAGGGCTTGAAGGCATTTCCGCCGCAGCGGTACAGGTATCCGAGGACTCGTTCTCTTCCAGTCTCTCGGTGTCGGCTGCTCCAGGCTTTCTGACGCAATGGCTTCTGCCAAGGCTGCCTCGGTTTCTTGCACTATTCCCTGATCTGACCTTTTCAATTGTTCCATCCACAGCCAAGACACTTAGTGATCTGCCATTGGTCGATGTCGCCGTCGTTTTCAATAATGCATATTTTCCGGGCATGCGGGTCGAGTCGTTGACTCAGCTTGAAATGTTTCCAGTCTGCGCACCCGGAAGTGTTTTGGGAGAGAGGCTCATGGTTCCCGAAGATCTGCGAAATGTGACACTCATTCACGAGGATCAGGGGGATATCTGGGCAAGATGGTTTGCCGCAACCGGAGCGGACCAGATGTCCCCGCGGCGCAATATCTTTGCATCTGGAACACAGGCCGCCCTGGCGCTTGCGGTTGCCGGAACGGGCTACGCGATCGACGACGGTATCATGGGCGCAAAATCGCTGGCAGAGGGCACACTGGTCAGACCATTCGGCAATCGATCTTTTTCGTTCGGCGAATATTCCGTTGTAACGCCACCTTTGGAGCGGATTACACCAGCAGCGCTCGCGTTCACCGATTGGATGCGTCGCGAAATATCAGATACCAAGAGGGCGCGTTATCCATGACATTCAAAGACGAGGGCGCATGCTGATCTTCGAACCTGAAGCACGGTTCCAGATGTCAGTCTTGGGGGTTTTGAAAGGTGGATTTTCTGATCTGGGCCATCATTCCGAGCATCATGTCGCCATTGGGGTATCCACCGCATTGTCGAGCCCAGCATCGAACGACAGGATGGCGTCAATTTCACCTTCCCGGTTGAGTTGAGCCCAGGCTACGAGATAGGTTCGGGCGATTTCGTCAGAGATATGATTGAGCATTTTCTTCCTCGTGTTGTTGTTTCCGTTGCAGCGGGTGGGCTGCGCTTACCGCGTCGAAATACGTGGCCCAATGTCGTGAGAAAGAGATCGGTGTGTCTGCCGAAGATCGGAACTAACCGCGAGTCACAGTAAGCAATAATTTCTTATCCCTGCCAAATTCCCAGTGCTTGGAGTTGCGTCATGATCCGAGCGAAACCTCCATCTCGAGCGGGATGTCGAGGCCGATTCAAGCAACGTATTCATTCCGGATGAAATCAACGGTCAACGGCCATGGCCTGTTCCGCTGGAAAGACGCTACACGCCCCTCATTGTGGGGCGCGCTATGTTTTTCGTGGCACCTTTGCGGACCTTTCCTGCGCCGCAATAATCCCCGCTTATCCTGCGGTTTTCCAGCTATCCAACCAAACTTTTTCTGTGACCGGTCCTCCGGAACCATCTCCCGTTCAGCAGACGGGAGACGACATGAAACACGAACTCGCGGGCACCGCTGTGCCCATCAGTCAGGCCGAACTTCTCAAGCATTTGTCGATTTCGAAAAGCTCGGCAAAATTGATCGCAAAGACAGGTCTGAAGCCGGTCGGCAGCAAATATCCTTGGCCTCGGATCTGGCGGGCCGTGCATGATGTTGAGGGAGCCGAACTCGCAAACCATCTGGCAACCTTGCAGGCGCGGCACCCGAACTCCCTGATCCTCAACCGGATCACCGACCTCGAAAAAGAGCTCAAGAGGCCGCTGTGGAACCTTCCGGTCCTGGCTGGGAAGATGGGCTGGAAATACGATGCTTACCGCAAAGCGATCAAATCCGGCCGAGTGACATTGCCAGCCCCGATGATCACGTTGGGCGGTCGCAAGCAGATGTTCCGGCCGTTCGAAGTCGTGCTGATGCGTGACGAAGGCATCCGCCTGGATCTGCCAAAGCCGTCCCGGCCCAAGTCGACAACGACGCCGACCGCCACCAGGGAAACTTCCTCCGAGGTCACAACAGCCCCGTCGTCCGCCTCGGAAACGCAGCCGGACCTCTCCACGAATTCCGAACCGAACGCCGCCCCCGAAGCCACCTCGAACGCTGCCAAAAAGGACGTTTTCGGCGCATTCGCGGCCGGTAAGCGGAGGTCAGTAGCCTAAGCGGAAAAAGGCCAAACTTCCGCACATTCTCGGATCAGAAGAATCTGCGAAAGAATGACCTTTTCAGTCGTTTAAGCAGAAAAACCGACCTTTTAGCGGATCCGACTTCTGATCACACGCCTTTAGCCAATGTAGAGAACATGAAACACATCCTACCGTCCCAAATCATACCCGCTCGACCCGCTTTCGTCTCCACAATGCCCGATGTCCGCGACTGGATCCTGTCCCACACAGATCCGCAAACCGGTAAAAACCCACTGGGCTATCTCCTGCAATATCTCACGACTTTGCAGAGCCATTGCCACGGCGCGCCGCTCGAGACGATCTTCACCAGCGGCGATCTGCTCGCCGAGTTCGATGAAGTTTTCCCTAAGCCCAGGAAAGACAAGCATCCGCGCCCGGATCTCGGTCAGGACCTCGATGCCTACAAGGTGTGGCGGCGCCGTTGTCGGCTCGCCATCACCAAGGCCACCGGTCAGGAGGACGCAAAGAAGGTGCTGCGCGGCCGACAGGATGGATGGACGGAGCTTCTCGAAGCTGCAAAACTGCACACCGTCGAGTCCAGTCTCGTGCACACTGCGGTGATCTCGCCGCTCACGACGTTGTCCGATATCGCGCGTCGGGTCGGTCTCGAACCCTGGCACCTGGACGACGACGAGGCGCTCAACCGACTGGAAAGCGGGTTCGAGACCAGGAAGGATCGTGACCATGTGCGTCGAGCTTATGACTTCCTGAACAAATACCGGTTTATTCCGGAAATCGCCGCGCTTATCCCGGCGGAGGTCCTGCCGGTTCCGTCGAAGGCGCAGGCGAAACTCGAGATCCCGTCCCATATCGACGATCTTCTGATTTCCTGGGCCGACAAGGCGACAGCCGTTGGCAAGACAGGCTCACGCAAGGATCTCGTCACCGGCAAAGACAGAAAAGGCAACTCCAAGTCGACCCGAGACGGCTACCTCGCCGCGCTGCGCCACCATGTCCGCACCTTGCCGAATTGCCCTGTAGATCCTGATCTGGACTATCTCCGCCCGATCAAAAGTCTGGACGCGGTAAACGATGTCCATGGCATCTTCGCGGTGGATCATCTGGCGGCATCCTTGCGCCGGACTGCTGCGGTGGAGCATCTGCCCGGCACGATCATCAAGCGCACCGCCTACAGCTACTACTGGGACGTCGTCACTGTGCTTGCGCGCAACGAGATCGACGTGAGCGCAATGACCACGACCTTCAAGAGCAGCGTCTTTCTCGAGGAAGGCAAAGAGCTCTCCCAAGGCATGACACAAGCCACGGAGGACTGGTGCCGTGCACTCCTTCACACGCCGGACCGGAAGCGGCGCTTCCGCTGTATGCATCGCATCCTCCAGGCACAGGCTCAGGAAATTCTCGACCTCGCTGCAGCCGAGGGTCGTGATCTCACTTCGCGCGAAACGACGAAAGTCCGCCAACTCGGCACCGCCGCGGCAGCCTCGGCCATCCAACTCGCCGGACGGCCGATCCGGCTCGCCAATGTGATGGGGTTTCGCCAGCGTGGCGCGTCGCGCAACTTCTTCGAGCCAAATCCGAAGCAGGCGCGTCCCCATTATACCTTCACACTCGAGGCCCAGGAGACCAAGGCCAACAAGAAGGCGCCAGCGGCCAAACTCCGGGAAGAGCTTTACGGCCCCCAGGTGATGTCTTGGTATCTCAACACGATCCGGCCACTCTTCCCGCATGCCGACAAGAGCATTTACCTGTTTCCGGCTGTCGATACGCCCGACGCGCCGCTCGGGACGGGCACATTCGACACTTGGTTCCAGGCGGCAACTTCGGGCGCAAAGCTGCCGATGACCTTCCATCGCTTCCGGCATGGCTACGCCACCCTTCTTCTGAAGAACAGCTGGAGCAACCTCGGTATCGCCGCGAAAATGCTGGGCAATACGCCCGAGGTCTGCGCCCGCAACTACGCCTGGCTCGAAGAAGAGGACCTCTTCGAGCAGGGCCAGGACATTCTCATCGCAGAAAGCTACGAGCTATGACGCCGCGCCATGTCCTGCTCCGCCAACCCCATATGGCGCACCTGCTCGACCACCCGGCGCTCACTGTGATGCACGATGCCGAGATTGCAGCACTCGAACGGTTCATGGGGTTCTGCGGTCAGCACAGCCTCGATGATCCAGGCGGGGCGGACCTGGCCGCATTCGCGCAATTGCAGGATCAGACACCCGATGCCCTCGAGGCACTTTCCACGGCGCTGCGTGCCCTGGACGTGCCGGGTGACTTCCTGGCGGAAATCCGGGAGACGGCCGGGTTGGTGCGGCACAGAGAGACGTTTCGCGGGGTTCCGAAAGACCTGAACCGCAGCTATGAGCGCTCCGTTACCGTGCCCCCCTGCGACCTTCCACGGGATTGGCAGGACACATTGCGCCGACTTCACATCAAGGGGCAATTTGCCGAGGCCATCCTTGATCGGATGACGCGCCGCCTCGGGGCCTTTGCCTGGTCTGCCGCGAGGGCCGGTCTTGCCGTCGACATCGGCTGCATTGCCGCGCAAAAAGCGCTTTACCGCGACATGCGGGCACGCTCGGCCGCGAAGAACGACGGCGTGCCGCGATGGGCTTATCTGCGCTCCACATGGGAAGAGCTGGCGCGGTTTGCCCGGTGCCACGGATGCGCCGACGAAATCTGCGATCACCTGGCCGCCGACTACGATGAACTCTGCACGCTCGAAAGCCTGCAAGATGCCAAAAAGCTCTCCAAGGCAATGCAGACCGGCACTGCGAGCGGTCTGCTTGCCGAAGCCCGCCGTCTCCTCGAGGCCTCAGAGCAGGTGAGCAGCGCACCGCTCCGCCATGCCCGGCGCAACCGGGCTGCCGCCATTGCACTGGGTGTCGCCATTCCCGCGCGCCCGGCGGATGTCTTCGAAAAACACCATTTCGGCATGGGGATCTTCTTCGATCCGCATCGCGGGGCATATCGTTTCCGCTACACCCCCAAGAAGACGCGGCGCAGGACGGCAAGGCCGCTGAACATCGCGCTCAAACCTTACTGGAACCGCTTCATCGATGCACTGATCCTGCAAGATCTGGATCCCAAATATCTGGGCGAGCTTCGGGCCCAGGCCTTTGCAAAGAATCGACCGCTCTACGTGAATTTCGACGGATCACACTGCGCCTACCCCTGGTATAGCCACCAGTGGAAGGTTGTGACGGGAACCGGGGGTCAAATCGCCCGCACGCTGATCTGGGACCAGATGGCTGACCATGGCGCCTTCGGAATCGAATACGCGAGTCGTGCCAATCACCACGGGATCGCAATGCGCAGGAAATACAGCACGGAAGTCACGACCCGAGCGGCCTATGACCAGGCGCAGGAGATCATGATCGGGCTCGGGCCGCTTGAAGATGACATCTCGGACCTCTTGTGACCTTGGCGGCGAAAATCGCCAAGAAACCAAGCCAATCCGCACCTGCGGACATCCATCACTGACCGCACCGGACACCCGACTGTCCCAACCACCCCAAGGAATGCTCATCATGCTCACCCTGAACGATATCGCCCAGGATCCGGCGCACACACCGCAAGACCGGGCCTGCCTGCACCTGTTCGGCTATGCAGCGGGTGGTCTCGACCAGGTTCCATGTAGCCGCTTCGAAATGATCTTCCCGGAGACGTTCATGGATGTCGCGCCCGCCCTGAAAGAGAACATACCCGGCCGCCGGGCCTATGACGCTGCTCGCAAGAGCGCGACCCGCATCCTGGCCGCGTGTGGTTACGTCGATGATCCGTGGGAGCATCTGCGCCTGCTGATCCGACGCGCCGGGCGTCATGACATCGAACTACATTGGGGTGCGTTGAAAACAGCAGCTTTGGATTCCGGATTGAAACCGAATGAGATCATGATGCCTTGGGTGTGGAACCTCGATGCCGAAGCCGCCGGTGGATTTGAGCGTCAACGCCTGCGGAGGGCGGTGGCTCTGTTTAACCAGCTAATCGATATCCCGGAAATCAAGGACAGTGGGCTTCTGCCGCCCGAATACATCGGACCGCCGCCCGTTTACGATTCCCATGGGGACATCGAGGTGACTTTGTCGCCGAAATTGGCGCGAATTCTGGACATGATGTCGGGTCAAAGAAAATTCGCGATCAAGGCGGTATGGCGCGTGGTGCTGCGCCACGAGCTAATATCCATTGCAGACCCGGATGCCGATGACCTCCTGGCGCTGAAGGAACAAATCACGGCCGTGTCGGCGGTCCAAGTCGGGTATGCCGAGAACACCTGGAAACTGTATAAACAGCGTTTCTTTGCCGATCTGAGGCCTTATGCCACCCAGCAGGATGCCAACATCCTCCCGGCCGGACTTGCCGCCATTGAGACCGACGATCGTGAAGAGCTTCATGCGATCAACGCACTCTGGGCCCAGATGCGCTTTGCCGGTATCGACGACGTGAACAAGATGGCGCCTTGCGAGCTTCTCACACTCGACACCTGGCGGGCGATCTGGACACCCAAGCGCCCCGATCTCTCGCGAAACTCAGAAAAGACCTATCGAAATGCCGCGCGCCGCGTGCTGCTGCGAGCGGCACCCGAGGCTCAAGACCCAGTGCGGGTCGTTCGGAACGCCTGGTCGCACCTGCCCAACGAGGTCAAGGTCACACTCGCACCGATCCGGAAATCGGCGCAGCTCGCCATGTTGCGGCCGTTCGATGTCACGTTGGCTTGGGTCGGGCAACAGAGACTCCCTGAAGACGAAGGCGAGACGGTGAGCGACACTATCACCAACCTCGAGACTACGATTGCCGCTGCACATGAAGCGGCACGTCCTTGCCCAATCCAGGCGGCATGGCGCACCTTGCGATCAACGGCCGAAGACCGTGGCTTCAGCACCAGGGGCCTTGGGAAAGTCGAGACCCGTGCGCTCGAGGACGCGCGCACCCCGGGCGACCTCGATCTTGCGTGGGCCCACGCCATCGCGGATGCATTGCCAACGCCTGACCGGGCAACGTTTACGATGGCTCTCCGGCTCCTCGATTCCATGCGGGCGGACGCGGAGATCGCCCTGATTTTACCGGCAGAGCCGATCAGTGCGGTGCAAGACAAGCGTCGTCACGGCCGGTCACCGCTCCCGGAGACGCTGAAGCTGGAACTGGGTGCTCTCGCTAAAGCAAGCGGTATGAGTGACAACACCCTGCGCACCTGGCGCTCCGCGGCTGCAGCGCTGAGCAACATCACCGGGGCACAGACGCTCGCCGATCTCCTGTCGGCCCCTCAATCTGCTCAGCACGCTCTCGGTGACCGACACCGTCGCGTGATTGGACACATCAAGAAAGCGAAGGGGTGATTGCGGTGCGGGATTCACGGCCGGGTGGCTCGACGATGCTTATTGCCCCGACGGGCGATTGGGGCGTGCCGACACGATTTGCAGGCATAGCGAACGGACTGACATGCGCGTCCGCTTCGAGTGTTTGCAGATCTGATGCAGGCTGACGTGCAAGGGCTGGTTATCGAAATCCGCCGTTGTCGAATTTTGCCAGGCTCTGGAAGGACCGGCTCCGGTTTCTTTTTTTCTTTCCACACTTTGTGAGCGGAAAGAAAAACAAAAACAGATCCCTCAAAAACAAATGAAACACTGCGTGAGGTGAAAGGAGGGTCCCCCGCTCACGTGCTTGTCGTCCGAAATGGGGGCGGCTTAGAAAGAAAGGATGTTCGCATGAACTCCGCACAGAAACTCGCGCGCGTCAGCACGTTCGTCGCGCAGAATGATCTCGAACTCCAGCACGCCTGCCTGCTTCTCGGCGGCGCCGCTGCACTGGGTCGGTTACAACGCTTCCGTCGTCGACTCGCGCTGGCCGACAAACTCGCAACGACTCACCGGCGCGACCTGATCTGGCTGCAAGGTCTCTTTGGTCTGGAGAATGTGCATGAAGCCGAAAGCGATGAGGCAATTTGCTTCGCAGAACTGTCGCTGGACGATCCCACGATCTTTTCGGTTTGCATGATAACCGATGCGCTCAACGCATTGATCGACGAACTGGATCATCGCAGCAGCGCTTCCGATGACAGTGTCTCGGTGGCAGCGTGAAGGGACGGACAATGACATATACACGCATCCATCATGAACCGAGCCTCGAAGAACTCGCGGCAGTGGTTATCTCTTACGCGGCCGCATTTGCGGAGTCCTGTGCTCGCGGGGCACCGGTGCCAAAGGGTCATCACCGCCGCACCTTCCCACATATGCTCGAGCGATTGGCGCGGGGAGATGTTCTGGATGATCGAGACGATTCCTGCCTGGCTGCAGTTGGGCAATCCCTGATCGACGAGGTCAATGCGATCGCTCCGGGCTATGCGCATGCCGTGCTGCATGGCGATACGAGCAACGACATCTACTTCAACAAGGCACTCCAGGGCGCTCGCGATCGTCTGCTCGCATGGCAGGAGTTTCATTGGCTCCGGAACAAATTGCGCTGCCGAGTGAAGGCTCAGGCTCTACTGGCGGAGACCTGACGACAGTTGACTGCGGAGGCATTCGCTACGTCGCCGCAGTCGAGCAGGGGCTTGCCTGTGCGGATCATGGTCATGGCGCAAGGTTCCCCGGAATTGCAGAAGATGCCGGACTGTCGCCATTGCCAGTGTCACCGGAAACCTCAGGCGCGGCAGGCCCCTGCATCGGCCTTTGCGGTAGCACCTGCGGAATGTGTGCATCCGTTTCAAACCGGTTTTTGCGCGACGCTCGAACGTCGCCAAGTGATCTGCACGACATCACGGATGGTAACGGCGGTACGACCGTTACCGTCGTTACCAAGTCTGGGGAGACAAGGCACATGAACACAAAGCCTGAAACGAAGGCAAAGGACTATGTGGCGGTGGCGGAGCGCGCCATTCTGCATCTGGAGGCCGAAGGCGCAAAGCCCACCGTCGCCGAGATCATAAGGCTTACAGGTGGATCAAGGCGTGAAATGGCGCCAGCAATCCGTGAAGCCCAGGATCGGCTGGAAGAAAAGAGGAAACGCCTTATGGCGGTTCCTGAAATGCCAGTCGACTTGGCTGCCCTTGCCGATGATATCTGGACGCGTGCCTATGAGCTCTGTTCCAAGGACTTCGAGACACTGCAAAACGCGACGCTCGCAGAATGCGCGCGGCAAATTGCCAGGGTCAAAGACACCGAAGCTCTACTTGCTTGTGCAGAAGTTGATGCCGAGTCCTGGCAGAAGCGCGCGGAAACCGCAGAATTTCATGCCTCAGAAATGAAAGCGCGTGTGTCGATGCTCGAAGTCGCGATCGAGGTCGCCGAAGCGCGCCTCTCAGAGCGCGATAACTTGCTTGCACGTTTTCTCGGGCGAAAGACGGAACAGGAGGTTGCAAAGCAATGACGAAAGCATACACGATCGAGTGTGTCGTGACGGGGTCAGGCTTTAGGATGTCGATGACGTCTCTCGACCTCGGAATTGTTTCGATCACCGCCATACTGACCCTGATGTCAATTTGGTACGGTTTCTATTTGCTTCGCACTTGCGGCAGCGACAGGATCCTGGATGACGAATTGATACAGAGTTTCGTGGAAAAGGCGCTCGCTCAGCGAAGCCAGGGCCAGACTGAAGAGCCTGATCCTAAAGCAGGAGCCGACCCAGAAAATCCGGGTCAATGAATTGCGATAGCCGCAGGACTTCTGTGGATACCGCAGTTTCGGAGGCTTATGTGTTAGGTGACGGCTTGGAGCTGACAGTTCCGACGCGTACAAAACAGGCCGCTTTCGTTCTGTGGTAACGACTCCGGAGAAGGACGGCGATCCGATACGTGGGACGTGACTGGCGCTATCGTCTGCCTCATCGGCGCCGGGATCATCCTGTTTGCGCCACGCACCACCTGAAGGACGACATCATTCATGCTTCGCCTGTTGGCCAACCGCACCTATCGCCACCTCTTTGCCGCACAAGTCATTGCCCTGTTGGGCACCGGCCTCGCGACGGTGGCGCTTGGTCTGTTGGCTTACGATCTGGCGGAGGCAGATGCGGGGGTCGTGTTGGGCACGGCCCTCGCGATCAAGATGGTGGCCTATGTCACGCTGGCCCCGATCGCCGCGGCCTTTGCGGAACGGTTGCCGCGCCGACAGATGTTGGTCGCGCTCGATCTGGTCCGCGCTGCAGTGGCTCTCGCCTTACCCATCGTGACAGAGGTCTGGCAGGTCTATGTGCTGATCTTTGCCCTGCAGGCCGCGTCTGCGGGATTCACGCCTACCTTTCAGGCGACGATCCCCGATGTCCTGCCGGACGAGCGCGACTATACCCGCGCACTGTCGCTGTCGCGGCTGGCCTATGATCTGGAAAACCTGATCTCGCCCATGCTGGCGGCAGCCCTGCTTACTTTGGTCAGCTTTCCGGCGCTGTTCGGCGGCACGGTGATCGGTTTCCTCGTCTCCGGGGCGCTGGTCGCGTCCGCCACGCTGCCCAGTCCCAAGCCCTCGGGCCCTCGCGGGGTATGGAACCGCACGACGCGCGGAATCCGGTTGTATCTGGCGACAACACGCCTGCGGGGATTGCTCGCGCTGAACCTTGCCGTCGCGGCGGCGGGTGCGATGGTATTCGTGAACACTGTGGTGATCGTGCAGGCCGGTCTGGGCCTGGGTCAGTCGCAGGTGGCGCTGGCGCTTGCGGCTTTCGGTGCGGGATCGATGCTGGCGGCGCTGACCCTGCCGCGTCTTCTGGACCGAGTCCCCGACCGCCCTGTGATGCTGTGCGGAGCGGTGGTCCTGACGGCGGGCCTGATCGCAGGCCCTTTGCTGACTGAGGCCGGGCTTTCAGGCGTCCTGGCGCTGTGGGTCATTCTGGGACTCGGCTATGCAGTGGTGCAGACTCCGTCCGGGCGGCTCCTGCGGCGGTCGGCGCGGGCAGAGGATCGTCCCGCCCTGTTCGCCGCGCAATTTGCACTATCCCACGGATGCTGGCTGATAACCTATCCTCTGTCGGGCTGGCTTGGTGCGCACGCCGGCATGGGGCCGACATTCGGCGTGCTTGCCCTCATTGCCGCAGTTGCGGTTGCGCTGGCCGTATTTCTCTGGCCCGCGGCGGACGACGCACCCGTCGTTCATCGGCACGACGATCTCCCCGCAGATCATCCCCACCTGCGCGACGCGGCGGCGGGACGAAGTCACGCTCATTCGGTCACGATGGATGATCTTCACCCGCAATGGTCACGGATGACCTGATGCCGCAGGCTGGGCTGTCAGATCTTTCTGAACAGGCCGAAATGGAACTTCTGGATGCTGCCCCAAGGTGTGGTCATGCCAGACATTGATGGGGCCGTCCGCTTCCAGTCCGGCACGTTACCTGTAACGCATGTGATCGGTGTCGCGTCGGGCAGCCGCGCCCGCGCCTGCGACGTGTTAGGAGGGTCCAGCACCGTGATCCGTCGGAACACCAATTCAAGAAGGCTAACCACCAGCCACGACGATCCCGCACCGACATCCACGATTGCCGCATCTGCGGGCGCACCCGTCGCGGCGATCAGATCGAGGGATACGAGTGGCCGCGCCTCGAACTAACTCGTCTCCGTCTCCTGCTTGGCCTGATATACGCCGTCCCTCCGGTTCGGTCCTTTGATCATCTTCTTCCTCCCTCGGAATTGCTCCGCGCGGCAGATGCCACGCGGAGCAGAAACATCAGGCGGACTTGGGCTGCACGTCCAGCGTCGTCATCATGCCGCCCACCATGTGGGGCATGTGGTGGCAGTGCAGCATCCACTGCGCCGCTTCGCCGACATCGAGCGCGACCGTGACTTGCGCCATCGGCGGGACGTAGACCGTGTCGCGCCTTGCACCGGGGAACCGATTGCCGTTGATTGCGACCACCTGAAAAACGTGGCCGTGCAGGTGCATGGGGTGACCCATCATCGACATGTTGTGAAAGGTCAGTTCGAACCTGTCGCCGCTTTTCACCGTGACGGGAACATGGTCCGCCCAAGTTCGACCATTGAGAGTCCAGACGTAGGGTGACATCGATCCGCCCAGCATGACCATTTCAGATATTGTCACAGGGCGATCATCCAGCGGCTGCCTGGCCCGCAACCCGCCTTCCTGCATCAGGTCGAGGTCAAAGGCCGTGCTGTCCGCATCGCCCATCTCGCTGAGGCGGGACACGGTCGCACCCGTGGTCGCGAGGATCAGGCCGGTCCGGTCGCGGGTCCCCTCTCGCAGGGCGAGGATCGGAAAGGCCGCCTGACCGGCGGGCAGATCGAGTTGAATGTCGAGCCGCTGCGCCATGGCAATACCGAAGCGCCGACCGCTGACAGGCTGCACGTCGTGCCCGTCGACGGCGATCAGCGTGCCGTCGACATTTCCTGTGTCGATCCAGAAGTTCGTCGCCGCAGCGGCGTTGATGATCCGCAGGCGGACACGACCGCCGACCTCGACCGGAATGACTTGCGGATCAGCGAGAGTGCGGTCATTCACGAGGTAGGCGTCAAAGTCGTAGTCATTGAGGTCCATTGCCATGCCCCCCATGGTCATGCCGCCCATCTTGCCATGGTCCATGGCACCCATCGCACCGTGGTCCATGCCACCCATGGTCATGGCGGGCATGGCATCGGCACCGTGCATCCCATCGGCAATCCGGGCAATCACCTCCTCTGGTGACAGGAAAGAAAAGTCATGCAGGAGCATCACGACCTCTTGCCGGTCCTCGGCCACGTCCTCTGCCGTCAAGACGATCAGGGGCGCTGCGAGCAGTTGCATTTCCTGCGTAGCGATGTGGCTGTGCATCCAGTGGGTGCCGGGCTGCGGTGCGAAATCGTAGCTGCGCATTTCGCCACGCGTCATTTTGGGCAGCGGCAAGTCCGGCACGCCGTCCTGCGCATTCGGCGGGATCTGACCATGCCAATGGATCAGCGTCTCGACGTCCAGTGTGTTGGTCAGATCGACACGGAACCTCTGACTTGGGTCGAGGATAAGGCCAGCGCTGCCGTTTGCGTTCGTCAGGCCAAACACGGTGGCTGCTCGACCGCCGATATCGAGCGTCCGGCTGACAGCTGTGAGCGACAGGATGGATGTCTGCGCCTTGGCGGTGTTAGCGAAGAAGGGTGCGACGCTCAGCGCGGCACCTGCGGCCAGAAAGCCGCGGCGGGTGAAGGGATGTGTCATGAGTGCTCCGTTGGTCCCGGCGGGACCCTGCATGGGAAGGTGTGCCGCCGGGGCGACGACGGTTCTCAAGTGGTCAGAGCGATTTGTGGCGGGCGCAGCGCGGGGTCGGGGCTGCGGCCGTTGTGAAGCGGCTTCACGCTGGGCGCGTATTCACCAACGATCAAACGGGAAGCCGCCACCAGCATCGCTGCCGACACAGCGGGTGTCATGCCGACACAGATGATCTGGCAAGCGGCATGGGCCGAACCGGTGGACATGTCTTGATCAGCATGGGCCTTTTCCATAGCCATCGTCATGTCATGCGAACCTGACGCCATCGCCATGTCCATCCGGTCGAGCGTGACCAGCCCCACCATAGCTACAGCAAGCAAAAGGAGCACAGCGATGCTGCGTCCAAACCACTGCCGCCATGTGACGATGCACTTCATATAGCAAATCTAACCCGCCGCCGCCGCGGCGACAATCGTCCTGCCGCGAACGTGACCCTTCGCCGCGCAGCGATCACAGCACCACCCGTCGCAGACGCAGGGCGTTGGAGATGACAGAAACGGAGGACAGGCTCATGGCGGCGGCGGCGATCATCGGTGACAGAAGGACGCCGAAAACGGGATAGAGCAGACCAGCCGCGACGGGGATGCCGATGGCATTGTAGGCGAAGGCGAAGAAGAGGTTTTGCTTGATGTTGCGCAGGGTCGCGACCGCCAGCTTGCGGGCCCGGACGATCCCGGTCAGATCGCCGCCCAGCAGTGTGATCCCGGCACTCTCCATCGCGACATCGGCCCCGGTCCCCATGGCGATGCCGACATCGGCGGCCGCCAGCGCCGGTGCGTCGTTCACGCCGTCGCCGGCCATGGCAATGAACCGACCCTCGGTCCGCAGGCTGTCGACCAGCGCCTTCTTGTCTTCGGGCAGCACTCCGGCGCGCACCTCGTCGATGCCCAGTCGATCAGCCACGACCTGAGCCGTCCGGGCGTTGTCACCAGTTGCCATGATGACGCGCAGCCCGAGATCGTGCAGGCTGCGCAGGGCCGCGGCCGTGGTGTCCTTGATCGGGTCCGCAACGGCCACGATCCCGATCAGGACATTGTCGCGGGCGAGGAACATCGCGGTCTTGCCTTGCGCTTGCAGAGCTTCGGCGGCACTGGTCGCTGCATCGGTTTCCAAACCGAGGGACTCCATCATCGCGCTGTTCCCGAAGGCGATCGCCTGACCCTCGACGGTGCCCTTGACGCCCTTGCCCGTCACCGCGTCGAAATCGGTTGCGACTCCAGGCGTGATCCCGCGTGTCTTGGCCCCGGCCACGATGGCCTCTGCCAGGGGGTGTTCGGAGGCGTGCTCCAGGGCGGCGGCCAGCGACAGCACGATGTCCTCCGTCGCGCCGTCAAAGGCCACGACGTCCATCAGCGCGGGCTTGCCCATCGTCAGCGTGCCGGTCTTGTCCACGATCAAGGTATCGACGCGCGCCATGCGTTCCAGCGCCTCGGCGTCCTTGATCAGCACACCTGCCTGCGCCCCGCGTCCTGCGGCAGTCGTGATCGAGATCGGTGTGGCAAGTCCCAAGGCACAGGGGCAGGCAATGATCAGAACCGACACGGCGGCGGCGATGGCATGCACGAAGCCCGGGTTCGGTCCCAGGATGAACCACCCGGCAAAGGCCGCAAGGGCGACGCCGACGACGGTCGGGACAAAAATGGCCGATACCCTGTCGGCCAGTCCCTGAATCGGCGCACGGGACCGTTTGGCGTTCGAGACCATTTCGACGATCTTCGACAGGACGGTGTCGGCACCCACCTTGGTTGCCTGCATGGCGATGGTCCCGGTCTTGTTGATCGTCCCGCCCGTGACCGTGTCGCCCTTGATCTTCTCGACCGGCAGCGCTTCCCCGGTGATCATGCTCTCATCGAAAGACGAGTGGCCATCTGTTACCGCGCCATCCACAGGCACCGCCTCTCCCGGCCGGACACGGAGCTGATCGCCCACCATGACATTCTCCAACGGTGCGTCGTATTCGTCGCCGTCGGGAGTGATGCGCCGGGCGGTCTTGGGGGCCAGGTCAAGAAGGGCGCGGATCGCGTCGCCGGTGCGTTCGCGGGCCCGCAATTCCAGCACCTGACCGACGAAGATCAGGGCCACAATGACAACCGAAGCCTCGAAATAGGTGCCGACCCCGCCATCCGTGCGATAGACCGCCGGAAAGGCTCCGGGCATGAACGCGGCGAAGAGAGAGTAGATGTAGGCGGACCCAACGCCAAGCGAGATCAGGGTCCACATGTTCGGGCTGCGGTTGACAAGCGAGTCCCAACCGCGCCGGAAAAACGGCAACGCAGCCCAAAGGACAATCGGAGTTGCCAGCAGGAACTCGAAGTAGGCCGACATCTGATGCCCGAGCCAGTCGCGGACCGGCAGTCCGACCATGCCACCCATCGTCAGCACGATCAGCGGCACCGCCGCCGCCGCGGAGATCCAGAGCCTGCGGGTGAAATCCACCAGCTCGTGCGAGGGCTCATCCGTCGGCGTCATCGGCTCCAGCGCCATGCCGCAGATCGGGCAGGCTCCCGGTGCGTCGCGCACGATCTCGGGATGCATCGGGCAGGTAAACTGCGTGCTGGAGGTCACCGCTTTGGGTTTATCCGCAGCACGGCCGCTGGCATAGAACCAGGGATCTCCCTTGAACCTTTTCTGGCACTTTTCAGAGCAGAAATGGAACGTCTGGTCTTGATATGTCTCAGTCCTCACCTCCGGCGCGATTGCGACCGTCATGCCGCAGACCGGGTCCTTTGCTGTGTCGGCCCCCTTTGGGATAGGGTCTTTCGTCATGTGAAGCGCGTGGTCCATGTCGTGCCAACTTTCTGTTCTGTCGCGGCGCACGTGGAAGTGGGCTGGCCAAGCCCGTCATCAAATGACGCCCGTCATGAGCACCAATGCCACAAGACCGATGCCGTTCTGCAATTTCAGATCGCCTGATGCGCCATATTCGGATTGCAGGCGCCAAGGATGCGATAGGTTGGCATTTCGACATCAAGCTTCTTCTTCATTATGGCAGCGACGTCGATTTCCGTCAGGTTGCCGAAGCCCGCGTCAGAGAGCGCCTTGCGCGCGCGGGCATTGACCTCGTCAAAGCTTGATCCGGTGATGGTGCGATTGACCATGTGGGCCAAAGTGCGTTTCCTTCAGGCGTCATTCCTTGTTGTATTTCAGCATCGCCACGATCACGATGGCAGCGATCACGACAAGCAGGATCATCCAGAGCAGGCCATAGCCGGTGCCGTAGCCCATCCCGTAATCGTGCATCATCGCCTTATCCTTTCCGAGGTGCTGCGATCCCGCGTCTGCGGCCCGCCGACAGGTTTATCATTGCCAAGACCAGACCTGATGCGTCGGCAAAGCCGCCTCATCCGGTGACCGTCAGAAGTGTCCACATGCCCGCCGCGTAATGTCCCGCGATGTTGCAGTAGAGGATATATGTTCCGGGCTTCAGCGTGAGGGTCAGTGCGCCGGACTGGCCTGTGTCCAGCTCGGCCACTTCGCCCAGGTGCCCCGCCGCATCCTCGTCGACCCTTTGCAGATCGGTGCTGTAGGGCATGGCCGTCGTTGCGTCCGCGACAGGCGCAAGCACCATTTCGTGGATCATGTCCTTTGAATCGTTGACGACATGAAAAGTTACCTCGCCGGCCAGGACTTCGGTCATGTCGGCGGTGATTCCCATCGTGACCATGGACATGTCCGCGCCCATCATGCCCATGCCCATGGGTTTCATGTTACCCATCATACTCATCGATCTGCCACCCTTGTCCCAGAGCGAAACCTGAACGGTCGTGCCGCCAGCAAGGGCGGGTCCGACGGTCACGCCGGTCAGGCCGCACGCGAGAAGGGCGACAACAGTGCGTCTGCTGTAAGACATATCTTCACTCCCAAGGAAAACTGGCTGCACGCCAACACCATGATCTTAGGCCAGTCGGGACGCTCCGATGTTGATTTCAATCAATCTGCCATGTTGA
Organism: Rhodobacterales bacterium; assembly: GCA_038260405.1. Taxonomy (GTDB): domain Bacteria; phylum Pseudomonadota; class Alphaproteobacteria; order Rhodobacterales; family Rhodobacteraceae; genus Puniceibacterium. The sequence goes on from JBBSNW010000016.1 coordinate 47,515, forward strand.
AATGCCTGAGATCTGCCGGGCTGTTACTAAACGTTCGACATGCTGGACCGATGCGATCGGCTGGCCTCGGTACCCCGTCTCGGCAAGACCCAGACCTTTTCAGGCGAGACAGCAGATGTCAGAGTCACCGTTTTGAAGAGGGCCGCCGTTCGCTTGCCCCAAAATCCAATTGCACCGGTCGTGAGCGTCGGGGCCGACTATGGGCAATGGTGGATATTATCGTCCGCACTCTGCTTTGAGCTGTCATTCCTGGGCAGGCCCGACAATTGGCAGTTTGATTGTGGCCGATAGTCCCCCGGATTTTCTGTTCTCAAGGCTCAGTTGACCACCATACGCATCCATAACGTCCTTGGCGATCGCAAGCCCGAGCCCTGCGCCCTCATCCGACACGTCCAGTCGGACACCACGTTCCATAACCTTGGCAATCTGCTCCAAAGGCAGGCCGGAACCGTCGTCATCGATCCGGATGGCGATGCTGTTGCCGTCAAGCAACGCATCGAAGCTTACCGTGGTCTTTGCATGTCGCATTGCATTTTCGGCAAGGTTTCCGGCCACTTCCAGAAAATCTTGCTGATCCATGGCAATGACGATGCTTTCGTCGATCCTGTTCTGAAACGCTATCATCTCTCCTCTGGGTGTCTTTGAAAGCGTTCTGGCAAGAGCATCCATTGCCAACCTTGCGGGAACTCTCGCGTTCAGCCGCCCATGCCGGAAACGCGATCGCGCAAGTTCTCTGTCGATGTGCCGCTGCATTCTGGTCGCAAGAAGTTGGATATCATCGGCAACGGCGGTCTGACCAGCGGTCCGCAGCCGGGCGATGTCGGCACCGAGTGCGGTCAGCGGTGTTTTCAAACCATGCGCCAGGTCCGCCGACCGATCACGGGCACGCTTCATATTCTGATCCTGCAAATCAAGCAGACTGTTGACCTCTTCAACAAGCGGCATGACCTCGGATGGGACATCACCAGTGAGGCGCGAGGCATGGCCCGACCGCACTTGCGCCACATGCTGGCGCAACGCATCGAGCGGGCGCAGACCGATCCTGATCTGAAGGATAAAGCCTGAAATAAGCAGAACCGCGAGCAACCCAAGTGCAGGAACAAGATCGGTGGAGAACGCCATCCTAAGAGATCGTATTTCGTCGGCGTCGATCCCGACGGTGATCCTGAGCGTGCGCGCCTTGTCCCCATCGGCAAAGATGACGCGGCTTTCGTGCATGAGAAGCATCGAATTCATCGGCCCCGGACGGCGGTGAACATGAACGGCGCCGATATCAAGAAGATCGGTCGGCAAGTCCAACCTCGTGTCCCACAGAGAACGGGATTTCAACAGGACATCTCCTGCTTCGGCGGTTACCTGAAAGTAGAGGCCGCCAAAGACCTTGCCGAACCGGGGGTCGGACAATTCTCGCGACAGCTTGACTGTGCCATCCGGATTGAAGCGCAGATCGCCGACAATCTGCTGGAGATGGGCATCCATCTCCTGACCCACGCGCATGTCGATCTGGCGCTGGAAAAGCCAGGTCAGTCCGATACCGGTCATTGACATCGCGATGACGACGATAAGGGCCGCGAACAACGCCAGGCGGCGGCGGATGGAGTAGTCTTGCCGTCTCACTCGTTCTTTCCGTCAGGCACCAGATAGCCAAAGCCCCGCCGCGTCTCGATCAGGACGCTTGAAAGCTTGCGTCTGACACGGGCGACCAGAACCTCGACTGCGTTCGATTCCCGCTCGAAATGAACAGATTGAAGATGTTCCGCCAATTCCTGCTGCGGCACAACGCGACCATTGTGGATCATCAGATAAGACACCAGCCGGTATTCCTGCGGCGACAGGTTCACCGGAACGCCCCGCACGCTGACGCGCATCTGGCGTTCGTCCAGTTCGGTCTCACCGATCGTGATGACAGACGACGAATTGCCGCCCGTTCTGCGTATGATGGCCCGCAGCCGCGCAAGCAGTTCCTCTACATGGAACGGTTTGGGAAGATAGTCATCGGCTCCCGCATCTATTCCCTCGACGCGTTCGTTCCATGTACCCCGTGCCGTCAGGATCAGGACCGGCATTGCCCGCCCTGCCGACCGCCAGCGTTTGAGGATAGCAAGTCCGTCCATCCCTGGAAGGCCAAGATCGAGCACGACCGCCGCATAGGTTTCGGTGTCTCCCAGAAACCATCCCTCTTCGCCGGAGGCTTCAACGTCCACCACGTAGCCCGACGCCTCCAGAGCGGCCTGGATGTCGGCCCGGATACGGTCGTCATCCTCGATCACAAGTACGCGCATGTGGTCACTCCGGAGCTTTCTGCATCACAATTTCACCGTTGCGCCCGTCGACATAGATTTCATGTCGGCGCCCTTCGGGATCGACGAAATAGATTTCGTAAAGAAATCCGGACGGTCCATGATCCGTCTCGACTTCGAGGATCCGGTCGCCGGTGACAGGCCGCAAGATCATCAAGATTTCACTCAGCGGCAGAATGTGTCCCGAGCGCTGCAAATGTGTCGCCGTTGCTGCATCGACATCGTCCGCAACCACCAGTTCGGGGGCGAGGAGAATCGCAAATGCGCAAATCAGAAAATGCGATCGGGACCCCAAAACAAATGGCTCTTTCATTGAAGCAGCTCCCCGAACGTTGCCCTACCGCATCAAAGATTACAGTTCGCTGACACACCCTATCAGCATTCTGTCATCTGCGTTCCGCCACAAGAGGGCATCGCAATGAAGCGAGACAGCTCAATCGCCGAAGGAAACTCTTTATGTCCAGATTTATCTCATCCGCCACAGCACTTGTCCTGCTCGCAGCGCCCGCCTTTGCCGAAGGCATGACATGCAACAGCCCTTCGCAGGACCAGTGGATCTCCAAGGAAGACCTCACCTCCATGTATTCCGGGAAGGGCTACGATGTGAAAAACATCAAGATCGAATCCGGGTGCTACGAAATCTACGCGCTCGACACCAAAGGTGCCCGAGTCGAAATCATCGTGGATCCGATGACCGGTGAGCAGGCCGGTTCCGAGACCGAAGGCTGATGGCCGACACTCGGATCGTGACGGAAGTTGGCGGGCTCAGTACGCCAGCGACCGTCCGGGTCTGGGACCCGCTGGTCCGCATCTTTCACTGGTCGCTCGCCGCGGCGTTCATCGCGGCCTATCTGACCGCGGATGATTGGGAAAGTGCCCATATCCAGATCGGTTACACCGTTGCCGGACTTGTGGCGTTCCGTGTCGTCTGGGGTCTCATCGGATCCCGCCATGCTCGGTTCCGATACTTCGTCTACAGCCCGTCTGAGGTGCTGAGGTTCCTGCGCGACAGCGTGGCACTGAAGGCAAAACGCTACATCGGTCATAATCCCGCGGGTGGAGCGATGGTGATCGCGCTTCTTGCTGCCATGACCGGGATCTCCGCTACGGGTTACATGATGGGCATGGATACATACTGGGGCGCTCAGTGGGTCAATAATCTGCACGAGGTTCTGGTCAATGTGACTTTGGGTCTTGTCGTGCTGCATCTCGCAGGCGTCGCTTTCGCCAGCTTCGAGCACCGGGAAAACTTGATCAAGTCCATGATTACAGGACGAAAGACGACCTGAGCGCATAGGTTTCAACGCATGCCAGAAGCTCTTAGCGTCTCCGCAAAAGCACTCAAAAAAAGCATTTTCCCTGCCAGAGCCAGTGCGGTTCTGGCCTCCGAACTCCCTGTCAAAATCGAAAGGATATACACGATGTCGGACAACTTTAATCGGCGCGGCTTCCTCAAGGGAAGCACCGTCATGGTCGCTGGCACGGCCGTCACGATGAGTACTTCCACAATAGGTTTCGCAGCATCCGACGCTGCGGACATGTCATCGGCAGGCGCATCTGGTGCTGCGACACCCGCAGCATCAGGACTGGACAAATGCCCGGTGATGCATGGCGCGAATGCCCGCAAGGCCACAGGAAGCTTTGCGAACATGCATTGGTGGCCGAACCAGCTGAACCTCAAACTTCTGGCTCAGAATGGACCTGCCACCAATCCGATGAACCAGGCCTTTGACTACGCAAAGGAATTCGCAACGGTCGATCTTGCAGAAATGAAACGTGACATAGACACGCTGATGACCAATTCGCAAGATTGGTGGCCTGCGGATTACGGACATTATGGGCCCTTTTTCGTCCGTATGGCCTGGCATAGTGCTGGCACCTACCGGACAACGGACGGCCGCGGCGGCGCCGGGCATGGATCGCAACGCTTTGCGCCTCTGAACAGCTGGCCCGACAACGGCAATCTCGACAAGGCGCGTGCCCTGCTCTGGCCGATCAAGCAGAAATACGGCCGCAAACTTTCGTGGGCCGATCTGATGATCTTTGCGGGAACATGCGCGATCGACTCGATGGGGCTCAAGACCTTTGGCTTCGGTGGCGGTCGACCAGACATCTGGGAACCGGAAGAGGATATCTACTGGGGGCCAGAAACGACCTGGCTCGGTGACGAACGATATAGCGGAGACCGAAATCTTGCGAACCCGCTTGCGGCGGTTCAGATGGGTCTGATCTACGTGAATCCCGAGGGTCCGAACGGATCACCCGATCCGCTTGCTGCCGCGCAGGACATTCGAACGACCTTTGCGCGCATGGCGATGAACGACGAAGAGACGGTTGCGCTGATCGCCGGCGGCCATACGTTCGGCAAGGCGCACGGCGCTGCGGAGCCGGGCAAACATGTCGGCCGCGAACCCGAAGCCGCCGCGATCGAAGAGCAGGGGCTGGGCTGGAAGAACAGCTTTGGCACCGGAAACGCCGGATCGACCATCACCAGCGGCCTTGAAGGTGCCTGGACTCCGACGCCCACCGCCTGGGACAACACGTATTTCGACATGCTGTTCGGCTATGACTGGGAACTGACCCAAAGCCCTGCCGGTGCCAAGCAATGGATCCCCAAGGATCCGACTGCTCAAGGCTTGGTGCCCGACGCCCACGATCCTGCCAAGTCACATGCACCCATCATGTTCACCACTGATCTCGCGCTGCGTATGGACCCGGACTACGAGAAGATTTCGCGGCGTTATCATGCGGATCTTGATCTGTTTTCGGATGCCTTTGCGCGGGCCTGGTTCAAGCTGACCCATCGCGACGTCGGCCCGGTCAGTCGCTATGTCGGCGCACTGGTGCCCAAGGAACAGCTGATCTGGCAGGATCCGCTTCCGACCTCCACGGCTGCACCTCTGACCGACGGCGACATTTTGGAACTCAAGTCACAGATCATCTCATCGGATCTGTCAGTTTGTCAGCTCGTCACAACGGCCTGGGCCTCGGCGGCGACTTTTCGCGGCAGCGACAAACGCGGTGGTGCAAACGGGGCGCGGATACGTCTCGCGCCGCAGAAGGATTGGGCGGTCAATAATCCAGTCCAGCTTCAGTCAGTTCTCGGCACTCTGGAAAACCTGCGGGCGGGTTTCAACAATGGCAGCAGACAGGTGTCTCTGGCGGATCTGATCGTTCTCGCTGGTTGCACCGGGGTCGAAATTGCAGCCAGCAATGCCGGTACGGACATCGTTGTTCCGTTTTCGCCGGGGCGGACTGATGCGGCCGAGGATCAGACCGATGTCGATTCCTTTGCTGTGCTGGAACCGATGGCAGATGGTTTCCGGAACTACCTCAGGACTGGCTTGAAACGTCCGGCGGAAGAACTGCTGGTGGATCGCGCCCAACAACTGACGCTGACTGTCCCCGAGATGACTGTCCTTGTGGGCGGGATGCGGGCGCTTGGTGCGAACTCGGATGGTTCTGCCAACGGGGTGTTCACCGGAAAGTCCGAGACACTCAGCAATGACTACTTTGTCAGCTTGCTAAGTCGGGATATCGCATGGGTTCCGAAATCAGGCACTTCTGATTTGTTCGAGGGTCGTGATCTCAAGACTGGCACGGTCAAATGGTCAGCCACTCGAGTTGATCTGGTCTTCGGGTCCAACTCTCAGCTGCGCTCTCTGGCCGAAGTCTATGGCAGCGATGATGGCCAGCAGAAACTGATCGAGGATTTCGTGGCCGCCTGGGCCAAAGTCATGGATCTCGACCGCTTCGATCTTGCGTGATCTCTGGCACCGGTTCGGGAGTGAAAAAATTCGTTGCCCGACCATTCCTTGAAAATGGTGCAGCTCAATAAGGACAAGAAGCGTCAGGGCACATCTCTTGCCCTGACGAAACGCCATCAAGGGCTTGTTCGCTCAATTTCATTTCCTCAGCTGGTCATGAGTTTGGCGTTTGCAACGCGCTCCAATAGCTTTGCGGGTTTGGTTTAGTCTGCATGGACTTCGGTCTCAGTCGAGTTGTCTGAGGATCGGCAACCTCCCCGTATACGATTGGGTCACGTGTCGGATTACACGGCGATCGGCTCTGCAAAGACGACCATATTTCGCCCTCTTTCTTTCGCGCGGTAAAGCGCAACATCCGCAGATTGAAGCAGGCGCGAAAACGTCGCTTTCGATTTGGTTGGGTGCATGACCACTCCAATGCTCACCGAAAGCGGAACGGCAGCACCGTCATGGACCAGTCCTGCGTCCAGGATTCCAAGCCGAAGCATCTCGGCGATGCGGTTTGCAGCAACTTGAGAAGTTTCCGGGAGAAAGACGGCAAACTCTTCTCCACCAAGACGACAGATGCTGCCATCTTCATTTATCGTAGACCTAAGTCTTTCGGCGATCATGACGAGAGCGGCATCTCCCGCGGAGTGTCCATACGTATCGTTGACGCTCTTAAAGTTGTCAGCATCCAGAATGAGTAGCGCATTGTCGGTCCCGGTTCTGCAATCCGAGAGTGTTTGCTGGACGCTTTCCATGAAAGCTCTTCGGTTGGGCAAAGCGGTCAAGAGGTCGGTGTGCGCCCCTTTTCGCCAAAGGGCCTCGGAACGGATGTAGCGCCGTTCCCGTTCTATGAGACTGCCCATCAAAATTCCACCGATCACACAGCAAACTGCAATCACGGGGATGGCAGTCGCTGCGACCTGAACAAAGATTGGGTAGGGGAGAAACACTGCACTGACCGTATAAAGCGAGATCGTGGCCCCAAGTTTTACATTTCCGCTCAAACCTACGTGCGCCTCCAGTTTTTGGCGCCAGGCCCACAACAAGCCCAAGGCCGCTGCCATCAGAATTCCAAGAACACCTGATGTTGCCCCGACACCGCCAAGATAAGCTCGATAGGCTGCAGCAAGTAAACTTGCCAGCACGGCGGCTGGCAGGCCCCCGAAGGCACCAGCCATGCCAACAACAACAGCATGGGCATCGAAAAAAATTCCTTCACCCAGATAGACTGGAGCGAGCATGACGGTGATTGCGCCCAACCCAAACAGGACGCCGTGGATTATGGAGCGCCAAGGGGCTTGGGTCTGAGATCTTTCGACGATTCCAAAGGAGACAGCGAGAATTGTCATGACTCCGGACCCAAAAATGACAGCTGTAAGGATCGCGATCGAATTGACCATCGGGTTCTTCTCTCCTGACAACGTCCAAGTTTCATATTCAAGCTGCGTACGGCTACAGGTTAGGATGAACTTAATAAAATTCTGTTAATTTATAGTATGTTATATTGACTGTGCCCGATTGAAAGCAGTTCTCAGTAATGGATCGATGCAGAGCGTTGCCACCTTCAAGGCGGCACGGCGCAGGATCCATCTGGAAGGAATTCTTGGCGAAGCTTTGAGATCGCCAATGACAAAATCATAGCGCGGCTCATTTCAGTTGATTTGTTACGGCCGTTACATTAATTGCGTTTCATGAACAGTGTCTCCTGGCTTTTGCTGACGTACAAGGTCCCGCCTGAACCTGCCGCACGGAGGGTGTCGCTCTGGCGCAAGCTGAAGGGTATGGGCGCTGTGTACTTGCAGAACGGGGTCTGCCTTCTGCCCAAGACCGACGATCACATTCGTCGCCTCAAGATGCTCGAGAACGATATCTTCAACGCGCAAGGCGAATGCGTCATTCTGGAAACGGTCGCTCTCGACCCGGCTCAGGAAGCCAAGGTTCTGGCACGGTTCAAGGCGGAGCGCGACGATGCCTATGAAGAGTTCATCGACAAGTGTGACGACTTCGAGGCCGAAGTCGCCAAGGAAATCGCGGCCGACCACTACACCTATGCCGAGTTGGAAGAAAATGACGTCGATCTGAAAAAGCTTCAGGGCTGGCTGACCAAAATCCGGAAGCTCGATTTTTACGGCGCAGACCGCGCTGAAGAGGCGCAGGCGCGGCTGACGGGATGCGCTGCGGTTCTGGACGACTATGCGCGCAAGGTCTTTGACGCACATGATGAAAACAATTGACGCGCGGCAATGAGATAGACCCGTAAGCCCCGTGGACAGGAGAACCGATATGCTTGAATGGTCAACCGCCGGTCCCGCTGTCGGCGCAGCTTTCCTTGCTTCGCTCGTTGAAGTGGTCGAGGCCTTCACCATCGTGCTGGTGGTAGCCACCCTGCGCGGCTGGAAACCTGCTGTGATGGGAACATGTGCCGCACTCTGCGTCCTGACAGCGATCGTAGTGATCCTCGGTCCGCTTCTGGAACAGGTACCGCTTCATCTTTTGCAACTGGTGATCGGTGTGCTGCTATTGCTGTTCGGCATCGGCTGGCTGCGCAAGGCCGCACTGCGGGCGGGAGGCGTCATTCCCCTGCATGACGAAGACGCGATCTTTGCCCGGGAAACCGCGGGCCTGACTGCCGAAGTCGCGCGACAGAAGACCTCTCAGGATTGGATCGCAGGGATCGCGGCGTTCAAGGCTGTGCTTCTCGAGGGGCTCGAGGTCATCTTCATCGTGATCGCGGTCAGCGCGGGCCGCGGACTTCTGTGGCCTGCCAGTCTTGGTGCGCTCGCCGCCTGCGCGTTGGTCCTTGTAATCGGAGCCTTCGCACATCGTCCCTTGGCCCGCGTTCCCGAGAACACGCTCAAATTCAGCGTCGGCGTGATGCTTTCGGCCTTCGGCGTCTTCTGGACCGGCGAGGGGCTGGGGGTGGACTGGCCGGGACATGATCTGGCGCTGTTCGTCTTTGCGGTGCTCTTGCTGATGGCGGGGCTGATTGCCGCGCGCATTGTGCGACGCCCCGGAAAGGAGCTTGCAGGATGAACATCTTCAAAGACGTCCTGGCGGAATTGTTCAGCATGTTCGTTGCGGACGCACGATTGACAGCGTCCATTCTCGCAACTGTTTCGGTTGCGGCTCTCCTGGTTGGCGCCACCCGACTGCCACCGCTCGCAGGTGGCGCATTCCTGCTGCTGGGCTGCATCGCGGTCCTGTTCCTCAGCGTAAGACGCGAAGCCATGCGCAGGGCGAAGGCAAAGTGATCGATCACCCGCAGCCTCCCGACGCGACCAATGTCGCCGCCAACCTGGGAAGGACGGGCCACCGCCAGGGGATGGCAGCCCGCAGGGATCAGGCACGAGAGCGCCGCAGGCTCATCACCGCAACGGTGCCGGCGATCAGGACCAGAAAGGCGATACTTGTCACGGTGGTGCCAAGCCCGAGGCCGCCGAATTCGGTCGGTTGGGCCAGAAAGTCACCAACGGACGCGCCCAGCGGACGGGTGAAAATGTAGCACAGCCAGAAAGCCCATATGCCGTCGAGACCGAAGGCAAAATAGCCCAGAGCCAGCGAAGCGATGATCATGCCGAACAGAATGCCTGTCGCTCCGAACCCGACACCAAAGGATTCCGAGATAAGATCGCCGACAGCCGTGCCAAGCGCGAAGGTGAACAGGATGGCGAGCCAGTAGAATGCCTCTCGCCGGAAAGTATAGACCTTGTGAATCGACAGGGTACGCTCCGAAGCAAACCAGAGCGCGAAGGTTGCACCAAGAGCGATTGTAAACCCGATGGTCGAGTCGATCAGCGGACTGCCTAAAGCGTCGGTCATATTGTCGGTGATCAGCGTGCCGACGATCGAGATCATCACCACGGCGAGCCAATACCGGGCAGGTACATAGCGGTGCTGACGAAATTTCCAGACCATCGCGCCGATCAGTACCAGCGTCATGAGAACCGTTGTCGTACCCAGACCCAGTCCGAGATTTACTGCGAGAAAGTCCGCTGCCGTCTCACCCATTGTGACAGCCGTCAGCTTGATCAGCCAGAAGCCAGGTGTCACATCGGGGACACGGTTCACGCCGGTCGTCGCAAAGTCTTTATCGTAATCTGCAAAGCTTGCATCGGTCATCGTCTCATCCTTTGATCAGAGAAAGCGCCTGCGCGGCGAAGGCATCGGAGCGCGCGTCGTCATCAGCGTTGCAGCGTTCAAGCGCCTTGCCTTGAAGGTCCCCGACTGCAGCGCTGGGGATCTCTCCGGCGAGGGCCTTCCGCAGTTTTGCGGTCATCTCTTCGCAGGGCAGCGCGTGGCCGAAGGCGTCGGTAACGTCGATCCCTGACACTTGTTGCGCGGGTCCGCCGGATGCGGCGGGCGGAGGACTGTCGAGGCTCTTAGTCAATGCCGCAAGCGTGTCGCGGACCCGGGCGGGGTCGGGCGAGCGCGCGCGCAGGGCGGAAAAGGCATCGTCCGCCGCGCCGTCGACCGTGCTCCAGGCGGCAGGGGCGGCCTTGCGCAGCGCTTTGGCGTTCTGGTCCCAGAGATTTTCAAGATCGGTGATGCGCTTTTCGGCGGCGGCCAGATCGCCCGTTGTTGCAATCGACTGAGTGTCAGTGACGATTTTCCGGTAGGAAGACAAATCGCCGAGATCAGAATTGACAGGGCCGGAATCGCTGGCCCAACCGGTGCGTGGCAGAAGGAGGTTTTCTGCCAGGACAAAGCCCAGGGCGGGCAGGGCGATCAGGGCGCTTGAAAGAAATAGATTGCGTAAGACTGCGTTCATGGGTCTGACCTGTGCTGGTTTGAGGCAGTGCAGCTTTGGCTGCGTGTCCCTGTCTGGCAGGTTAATTCCGGCTTGCTCTGACGGAGATCTTACCGATTTTTGAGAAGTCGACGTTTCAGCGGATATCGATCACCGAGACGTCGCCATCCGGAGTGTCGGGCGTCGCGATGCCGGACTGTGCCGCACGTAAATCGGCGATCAGCCGGTCCCGGGCCCGTTGGAGCTCGTCCTGTGATGGTGTGGTTTCCCCCAGGCGCTCATCCGGGGCCACGGAGGCCACAAAGATCGGGCTGCCGGCACCTTTCACAAAGGACGTCTTCCAGAAGCGCGCGACCATTGGTGCCTTGCCCGATATGTCGGCCTGCAGCGCCACTGCGTTGGGCATCCCTGACCAGAACAGAGGGAACACCATCGTGGACGGGTCGGTCTGGTTTCGGATCATGGAAAAGCCGAATTCAATCAGTCGGCCAGCCGTCGGCTCCGAGGCGAGGCTCCATCCGACCTGTGTCAGTATCCGAGTGAGATCGGCCTGACTGGAAGCCACAACGATCAGGTTCACCGGCAGCGATATGTCCCCGGTCAGAGACGTGGTCACGCCGTTGCGACTGGCAGCGGACAGTACGTCGCGTGGGTTCTCGACGATCTGTTCGGTTTGGAGGGCAGACGGCTCTGACAGAACCTTGTCGTAAGTTATGATACGCCAGGCTCCAAAGCTGGCCAGCAACGACACGCAAGCAAGGCTGACGACCCCGATGAAGGCGGCCCTCGGCAGCTCGGGCGTTTCCCCTTGCCGGTGCAACCTCCATTCGGCCACCGTCACACCGACCAGCATCCAGAGCCCGCCGACGAGCCAGCCGTTCAGAACGTCCGTAAGGAAGTGTTCAGCCAGCAATACCCGGCTGATGCCGATGGCAAAGGCCAGAATACTGGTCGCCATCACCGCCGTGACCTGACCGATGCGCCCGGTGCGCCACAGGACATAGGCAAGCGTCGCATAGAAGGCGACCGAGATCGCCGCATGGCCGGAGGGGAAGCTGCCAGAGGTTTCGGCGAAATAGGCGAGGCCCGGCCGCGGACGCGCGAAGATGTGCTTGAGGATTGCGACCGACACGATATTGCCGACCAACGCAATCAACAGCCCCACGGCAAGGGCCCAGCGGCGCCGCAGAGCCAGCCAGACCAGCGTCGCGACCAGAAGTGCGGCGATGACCTGCCGGTCTCCGATGGCCGTCATGAAGGCGGCCGTGCGCAGAAAGGCCGGGGTCCAGAACAGGTGGACGAACTGCGCCACATTGGCGTCCAGCGCAAAGGCGGGTCTGGCAAGTACGAAATCAAGCGTGACGTCGGCCCAGACGATCAGGATATATCCAAAGACCAGCGACAGGCATGTCAACGGCAGGCCGGTGAAGGTATCTCTGTCAAAGCGCGCTCCGATCCAGCGCTCCACCTTCGGATGCGCCACGAACCAGCCTGCCACCGCGGGGCGCTCCGTCAGGGCCAACAGCACCGCCTTCGTTAGGGAAAACGCTATCGGAATCAGCCGGAAGAGCCAGAGCAGAATCCACCAGATCAGCGCCAGCGAAAGTGCCAGAAGGCCGATCAGCAGGGCAATTCGGGTCAAGGTGCCGCTGAGATAACCGAAGGCGCCTCCAAGCGCGTATCCGATGGCGACATGGACCAGCGCAAAGGGCACGCTGCCCACCAAGTTCCAGATCACGAAGGTGCGCCGGTCGATACCGGTCAGGGCAGCCACCAGGGGCACGAGCCCGGCAACCGGACCCGAGAACCGGCCCAGCACCAAGGCAAGGCCACCGCGACGGGCAAACAGAGCCTGCGCCCGCTTGTAGGCGCGGGATTTCAGGAAGCGAGAGCTTTCGCGCAGCCTCGATTTCGCCAGTCGCCCGGTCCAGTAGCTGGCTTCGCAGCCCAGGATCGACCCGATGGCCACGAACCAGACGAGGTCAAAGAAGTCGAGCACGCCGCGCTGTACCAGAATGCCGCCCGCATCGACGATCAGCGTGCCAGGAACGAAGATGCCGGTTACGAAGAACGCCTCGAGCAGCGACGCGGCGCCGATGATCCAGTAGCCGAAGACACCCAGCGACTGAATAGAGGGCAGGATCTGATCGATCGTCCAACCCATATCGCTATCTTCCCGACAGGCCGCGCGGCCCGCCTGCAATTAGAAATGCCAGCCCGACCCGACTCGACATCCGCTCGACCGAGCGGGAGGAAAGAGCCGCAAGCGGAGCTACCCGCAGACTGAACTCGGCCGCACCTGCGGCACGAGAGTGTCTGAGCAGCGCGAACTGAAATCGGTCGAGATAGGCGGCATCGAACAAGCCCACGGAAAAGCCCTTTTCTTTAGCTGACTTTTCGCCACGCAAAGAATCCGAGACAGTCGTCAGTTCTCCGAAGAGGGCTGTGTCGTCCAGTGGCAGCGCGATGATCATCGATAGTCTCTCACGTTGGCGCTTGGTGGGGGCCGGGCGCATCGATTTGAAGCTTGAACCGCTCATGCCGAAAACCGGACTGCGCAGGACAGGGAGGACGGAGTTCCAAGATGCATCAGGATCCGATATGCAAAAGCTGCGCCCCGTAAATCAGGGTGAGCAGCTTCTGCTCCGCTACTGCCGCGGGATCGACCGTGTCTCAGGTGACTGAGCGCGTGAAGGCTGAGAGCGAACATGGCCACGCTCAATGCAATTGGCACAAGTTTAGCGAGCGATTTCTGTTTTGGTGCTGTCAATGTGCTGACCTCGGCCGTTCCTGAAACGAAATGATTATGCAGGTAATGCAATGAATGGCAGATTATGAACACGGGATCGCGGCAATTCCGGATTCTTACCGAATTGTAAGGCTTTGGAGACCGGGAAGCGGAACCAGCCCGTCATTTCAGGTCCGTGGGCAAGATGCCCCACAAAACTCTGAAAGGACACCAGATGATTCTGAAATCCAGACTCGCCGTATTTTCCCTTGCCGCATTCGGGCTGGCCCCGATGCTTGCCTCAGCCGAGGCTCCCGATGCCGCGGAAGTCGCCCTGTTCCAGAGCGCGAAGATCGACGTTCAGGCCGCTGAAAAAGCTGCGCTTGAAATCCATGCCGGTAAGCTTGCAGGCGTACAGTTCGGGGATGAGGACGGCACGGGCGTTTTCGACGCCCTGGTTATCGATGCAGACGGCACCCCTTGGTTGGTCAAGATGGATGCCATGACGGGCAAGGTTCTGGCGCAAGGCAAAGCTGCGGTCATGGGAGATGATGCCGAAGACCGCGACAGTGCCGAAGTCGATGATGATGAAAGCGAGACGCAAGACAACGATGCGGGCTGACCGCCGTCCAAGGTGACTTGAAACAGGGTGTCCGGTCTCCTTAGGGTGGCCGGACGCTCCTTTGTGTCCGGAAAAGTGAGGTTCACGTGAAAATCCTGCTGGCGGAGGATGATGCTGAAGTCGCTCAATATCTGTCCCGGGGGCTGAGCGGCGAAGGCCATGTGGTGGATCACGTGCCCGATGGCCGCGAGGCGCTGAGCCAAGCTATGGCGCAGGCGTACGACCTGATGGTTCTCGACCGGATGATGCCCGGCCTCGACGGGCTCTCGGTCCTGAAATCCCTGCGTGCCGCGCGCGTTCTGACACCGGTCATCCTTCTGACCTCGATGGGCAGCGTAGATGACCGCGTGGCCGGTCTGCGCGCGGGGGCTGACGACTACATGGTCAAACCCTTTGCTTTTGTCGAACTCCTGGCCCGTATCGATACCATCGCCCGCCGTCCCACGTTGAAGGAAGAGGTCACAAGCCTGAATGTTGGCAGTCTCCACCTCGACCTGCTGACCCGGCGCGCGGTGCGGGACGGTGCAACCATCGACCTCCAACCAAGGGAATTTTTGCTGCTCAGGCACTTCATGGAACGCCCGGGCCGTGTCCAGACCCGGACGCTGCTGCTCGAGGCCGTCTGGGGGCTGCATTTCGACCCAAAGACCAGCATCGTCGAAACCCATATCAGCCGACTGCGAAACAAGATCGACAAACCCTTCGGGTGCCAGTCCCTCACGACGCTACACGGCGTCGGCTACGTCTTGCAGCCATGACAGCCATATCCTCCTGGTCAATGCGCTTTGCCTTGGCCCTGTCATCGGTATTCACGATCGGTGCCATATCGGCAGGTGGAATTGCCTACTTGCAGCAAACCCGCGAACTCTCAAATCGATTGACGGCGGATGTGCGGATCATGGCGGACGGACTCGCGCATATTGCCGCCACTGGTGACCGGCAGGACCTTCAGGAGCAAGTTCAAGCGCAAGCCCTTGCGTCGCGCGATGGGTCGACACTCGTAGCCTGGATCGACAATTCCACAGGAGAGGTTTTCGGAAACTTCGAGCCCAGTGAGAGATTCGAAGGGGCGCGCCTTCTTGATCCGGAACGAGACATTCTGCGAATGAACCCTCTGTTCGAAGACATGCCGGATGCGTATGAGGCATTTGCGATTCAAACCACGCTCGGTCTCATTGTTGCCGCTCGCGACACCGAATGGATCACCGAGAGCGGCGAAATCCTGATGCATACGATGGTTTGGGCCATCGGCACCGCCCTACTATTTTCCATCGCTCTGGCGGTGGTCATCGCAAGGCGCAACGAAAAGCGTATCCAAGCTATGGAAGCTGTTCTGACGGCCGTCGGCCAAGGCCAACTGGATTTGAGGATCCGGGACACCGAACGCGATGACCTGTCCCGGCTGGCCAACAATGTCGACGCCACCCTTGACCGGCTCGAATCCGGTGTGGAGGCGATCAAACAGGTCTCGACCGACGTGGCGCATGATCTGCGGGCTCCTCTTGGACGCCTCAGGTTGAAGATGGAGCCCTACGCGACCGACGCATCGTTGCCCGATCCTTTGCGTCATGTCTTCGGCGCCACCCTCGCCGATATCGACGACATATCGAGGACCTTCGACTCGATCCTGCGGCTGGCAAGGCTTCAGTCGGGAACGGTTGATTTGCAGCATAAGGTAGTCGACCTGACTGACCTTGTCCGTGAGGTCTTCGAGATCCTCGAGGCTGTTGCCGAAGACGCCGGTCACACGCTGCAAGTGCAGATCTCTTCGGAGACGGCGCTGCTGACTGGGGACCGGGAATTATTGTCGCAGGTCCTGATCAATCTCGTCGACAACGCGGTCCTTCATTGCCCAAGACCGACATCCATCACGATCGGTCTGGACGCCACGGCAGACCACATAATTCTGTGGGTCGCCGATCACGGGCTGGGCATCCCTGCCGAGGACCGGATCAGGGTTCGCGAACGTTTTGTTCGCTTGGACGACAGCAGATCGAAGCCGGGAACCGGCCTTGGCCTCAGCCTCGTTTACGCCATCGCAGCTTTGCATGACGGCCAGGTGTCCCTGTCGGACAATGGCCCCGGTCTGCGTATTGACTTGACGTTTCTCAATTTGGCCTGACTAAGAACGACGTCGCAATAGTCCGCCGGGGGCGCGGCGGGAACTGACAAGCGGTTGTCGAGAAAGATGCACTGCTCGAATTAGAACCTCGGGGTTTCGGCCGAACGGTCGACGAACTTCGCGACGGTTCTCTCGAATGGACCCGACGCCAAAGCGAGCTCTTCCAGCATGTCGCGCGACGGATTCTCGATGTCGATCAGCACCACGTCCGGTGACCGCTCCTTGATCTGGCGCGCGAGGCCAGTGGTCTGTGCGATGATGTGGTTCTCGTATTCACCCGCCGCGCGAAGCGAATCCACGATGAGAAGCGCCTTGTCCTGATCCGGTTCCACGACGATTATTGAGAGCGCTCTTGGCATCCTCCATCGACACCAAGATCCCCAGAAGAAGTAAAGATTTCATGATCGAGAATGTGGTGTTGCACCCTGAACTGCCCGGAAAAGCGACGTTTTCTCGGCTTGCGTCCTGCGGACTACCTTCCGGTGAAACTGCAATTTCTTGCATCCTCGCAAAGAGCTGACCGAACCATCGATCCGAAGAACAATTTCATCGTTTGAGAGCGTGCCGAAAGACAATGCGAGAATTTCGGTGGAGACCGCAGTTTCAAGGGTTTATTGCAGATGTTTCATATGTGGCGATGAAAATGTGCACGAG
Source organism: Rhodobacterales bacterium (assembly GCA_038260405.1). Taxonomy (GTDB): domain Bacteria; phylum Pseudomonadota; class Alphaproteobacteria; order Rhodobacterales; family Rhodobacteraceae; genus Puniceibacterium. The sequence goes on from JBBSNW010000016.1 coordinate 64,443, forward strand.
CCTCAGGCAGAAAGTGAGATGCCATCCTGTGACACCAGTCGCGGCCGCTTCGGAGCTTTCGGTGTCGATGCGAACCGTCGTGTCACCATGCTCAGGTCAAGGTGTTCCTGCTCGATATAGTCCCTGAGCGTCGCCAGGGGAAAACCTTCTGGCAGATAGTTGATGATCCCGACATCTTCGTTCTTGTGCCCCATGAGATAGCGGCGGGCGGTGTCCGGAACGGACCTGCCGACCATTTTAGTGTTAAATGTCGTGCGCATGCCGTGAAGGTCACGGCGCTTGTCGTAAACCTCACGACTTGTTCGGTAGTAATTGAAATTCTTGGTAAAATTCGCCGTGAAGGACAGCTTTTTCGACTTCGATCGCGTTGCTTTGGCAAAGATACGCTGTTTTTTGAGCGTGCGCTGACGTTCGACAAAGTCGAGAAACCCGAGTTCGATGAGCTGTGAGTGGATAGGGACCAAACGCTTGGCGTTGTCGCTCTTGATACTCTGACCGGTTCCGCGCTCTATCTCGAAAAAATGGATACCGTCATCGCAACCGATGTTTGAAGGTTTCAATTGGAGGATTTCCTCGCTGCGCAGGCCGTGGAGGCGGGCGATCAAGGGGACCCAGTAGACTTCATCGTCAATCTGGGTCTTTTGGGATCTCCATTTTTCTGTCGAAAGCAGGCTGGAGAGATTTGTGCTCGTCCAGAGCAGCCGCGAGGTGTCCGCCAGGCCCTTGCGCAATTCATCGATCGCCGCCTCTCCGAGAACGAAAGGCTTGAAGGGATTGTGGGACAGACGGCCACGCTCAACGGCATGGTCGAGTGGGGCAGAAAGATATTTTTGATGCCGCTGGAAGGTTCTTGGGGAAATCCGGGTGAATTTCGCCTCGCGCAGCACTTTTTCCTTTTCGTCTCCTTCCAGTCTTTCTTTCTTTATACGCAGTTGCGCCGCCCTGATGTTACGTTTTTCCCGCTCTTCTGAGCGAGCCGTGAACTCGAAGCATGTCAGGTGGCGCAATTTGCAAGAGCGGCCCTGATTATTTGGCAAAGCCCGCAGCATGTCATTGTATCTGGTCCAGTCCACGTCACGGATTTCGCTCATGCGCTTTTCCCCGAAAACATCGAACAGAAGCTTGCGCGTAGAGTTTATTGTGTCGGACTCGGCTTTGAAACGTGCGGCTTTGCCTGTGTCCTCGAAGGTATAGGCACGTGACACTGTCACGCCACGCATGCTCTCGTCAAACCAGCTGTCCCACAACTGCAGCAGACCCGGGTCGCTGCCGTCGGTGCCGCGCGCGGGAATCGACGAACCGGTGGTCACGCTGATCTTCACGCTGTCGCCGTCGTGAAACAGGGTTTTGACGGGGCCGGTTTCTGCTTGTGCAGGGGCGTCAGGTTCGGGGGCAGCACTCGCTGTCGGTAAACTGGGCTCTGTCGTCGTCCGTGTCGTCGCTGGGCGGGGGGCCTCGGCCTGTGGCACCTGAGCAGGAGGATCCGCTCGCAGCGCCATGGACAGATAGGGCTGCGGCTCCTGATAGATGCCGCGCGCGCGGCGCTCTTTTTCGTCACTGACTTCGATCATCAGACGGATCATCCGGTCTGCCAGGATTGCAAAATCCTCTTCATCCTCGTCGATGCTGACGCCCATCCGGGCTGCGGTGTCGTGGATCGGGGGCAGGGCGGCGCTGCGCTCGCATAGAAAGATCGCATCGCGCAGGGATGCGCGCGACGCCGCTTCGATGGCAAGCGCGGCTTCGGCCGCCTCGCGCGTTCTGGGCCCGGTGAGCGCGCGCAACCGGTCCGCCGTCTCGATCTCGAGGCGGGCGTAGTCGGTCAGGATCTGCGTCATCACTTCCGGCGACACGTCGGGCTCCGCTGCAAAGCAGAGATCGCTGATCGCGGTCAGGCGACGGGCGAGCCCTGCGGCTTCGCGGATCACATGTGTCTGCAGCGGAAAACAAAAAAACGCGGGTATGAAGCGGTTTGACTCACGCGACGGAACACGCCTGCGCCAGTAATAGCCTGTGGCTCTGAGTTCGAGGTAGGGCTGGTTGCATGCCATGGGCGGCCTCCGGTGTTGGAGGTGCCGCGCAATGGCCTGTGGGATTGTGTGCAAGCTTTTGTGCAAAGCTTTGTGCAAAATCCCGGGGGCCTTCAACTAAGGGCCGGAATTTTCGTTGCCAAATCAACACTTTGCGGGAAGATTGGCTCCGGCGGTAGGGATCGAACCTACGACCAATTGATTAACAGTCAACTGCTCTACCGCTGAGCTACGCCGGAACACTTGGGGGCGTATAACAATCCGGTTTTGCGGCGTCCAGAGGGTTTTGTCACAAAATTCGAATTTTCCGTGTCGTCCGTTCAGAGCCGCGTGAATATGGCTTGCGCCGAGAGCGTACCGATCGGGGCGACACTGGATTTTTTTGTTAAATCAACGAGGTGCGCGAGGACGTTGCGCGAGGCCGCGCGCATCAGGTTGGCGGGGGTGTCCTTGTAGATCGCATGAGCCAGGTCGGTCGCGGTCGAGGGACGCTCGGCCAGAGCGGTGAGGATCGACGCCTCGCGGGCAAGACGGTGATCTATGAGCCAAGACAGACGCTCCCATGGGGCCTCGATCGGGGCGCCATGGCCGGGGTGGAAACGGCTCCAGCGACCAGTCTGCAAGCGGCGGCAGGAGGCCATGAAGTCGCTCAGATCACCGTCCGGGGGCGAGACGAGGGAGGTCGCCCATCCCATCACGAGATCACCGCAAAACAACGAGTCTTCCCAGCCGAGGGCGATGTGATTGCCGAAATGGCCGGGCGTATGGAGGACATCGAGTCGCCAGCCGTCGCCCTCGATGACCGCGCCATCGGGGGTCGTTGTGTCGGGTTTGAAACCGGTGTCCACGCCTTCGCCGCCGCCCATCAGGCCGGAACTGGCAAGGTCGCGCATGATCGCACTGCGACCGGCAAGAGAATCGCCAAATCCGAGCACCGGAGCGCCTGTTGCCTGCGACAACCGCCGCGAAAGGGGCGAGTGATCGAGATGCGCATGTGTCACGACGATGTGGCTGACCGTCTGGTCGGGGCGCAGGGCTGCGAGAATGGCATCCAGATGACCGCTGTCGTCGGGGCCAGGATCGATCACCGCGATCCCCCGGGTGCCCAGCAGATAGGTATTTGTGCCGCGGAAGGTCATCGGCGAGGGGTTGGGGGCAAGCACGCGACGCAACCCGGGAGCGATCTCTTCGGGGACGCCCGCAGCGGGCCTAAAGGCTGGATCTGGATCGCTCATCTGGGGGCCTTTCCTGTCCTTGTCGCTCTCGGCCTCTTTTTCGCGCGTGTCATTTGCGGGGGCAGATTATCCGGTGGTGCAGCCGAGGCGCTTTGGCTAGCCTAAGCCATGATGTTCCAATGGCTCAAACGCTATATGCCGCGCGGCATCTATGGTCGCGGATTGCTGATCCTCGCTCTGCCTGTAGTGACATTGCTGCTGGTGGTTTCGGTGGTGTTCATCCAGCGGCATTTCGAGGATGTGAGCGAACAGATGAGCCGCGACATGTCTCGTGACGTCAATCTGCTCATGTCGGTGCAGGATGAGAGTCTGGCACCTGTCGTGGCGGAGGGGCTGGCGCTCGAGATCGGGGAGGTCGCGGAGTCCGATGTGCCCGAAACGGATGAGCGGCGGATCTACGATTTTTCCGGCGTCGTCGTGATGCGGACGCTCTACCGCTACATTCCTGGATTGCGGGCCGTCCTGTTGCCCAATGACAGCGAAGTCATCCTTTTCGTGCAGCGCGACGGGCAGGTCCGTTTGGTGGCATTCGACAGGGGGCGCGCCTCGCCTTCGAATCCGCATCAGCTGCTGGTGAACATGGCGTTCTTCGGCGGACTCATGACATTTATCTCCTATGTTTACCTGCGAAACCAGCTGCGGCCCATTGCGCGGCTCTCGCAGGTGGCCGAGGCCTTCGGGCGCGGACGGCACGAGCCCTACCGGCCTGCCGGAGCGGTCGAGGTGCGCGCGGCGGGCCATGCCTTTCTCGACATGCGGGCGCGGATCGAACGGCAGATCGAACAGCGCACCATGATGCTCTCCGGTGTCAGCCATGACCTGCGCACTCCGCTTACCCGGATGAAGCTGAGCCTTGCGATGCTGGAGGATTCGGAACGTGAACCACTGGAGCGCGATGTCGAGGACATGCAGCGTCTCGTGGATGCCTTTCTCGACTTCGCCCGCGGCAATGCCGAGGCGGGTTCCCCAGAGCCTACGGATGTGCAGGAGATGGTGGCGCAGATCGTGCAGGATGCACAGCGCGGCGGCACCGATGTGAGCTTGCAGCAGGTCACGGGCAGCGGTCTCGTGACCCTGCGGCCGATGGCGTTGCGGCGGGCTGTCGAGAACCTGATCGGGAATGCCGTGCGCTACGGCACGCGCTGCGTGGTGAGCGTGACGCTGAGCGAGGCCTCCTTGCGTATACGTGTCGAGGATGACGGTCCTGGCATCCCGATCGAGCGGCGCGAGGAGGCACTGCGCCCGTTCGTCCGGCTCGATGCAGCGCGCAATCAGGATTCCGGGTCCGGCGTGGGCCTGGGGCTGGCGATCGCAGCGGATATCGCCCGGGCGCATGGCGGTGTCCTGCGGCTGGGGCAGAGCGACAACCTGGGCGGCCTGAGCGCCGATATCGTCATCGCGCGGTGAGGTGGTGGCGCGCTTGAACCTGGCCCCTGACGATCGGCAAATGGGACAAGAAGGCTTCCGGCCGTCACTGGGCCCCCGCCGTCTCGCGCAGGAACTGCCCGAGCTTGTGCCGGTCGAGAGGTTTCAGCAGGAGGTCGAGCCCGAGCCCTTCGCAGGTCTCACGCAGGTCGGGAGAGCGGTCGGCCGAGATGATCGAACAGGGCAGGGTGCCCATCTTGCCCTGTATCGCCTGGTAGAGGCCCGTTCCCGACAGACCCTGGCCAAGTTGTTGATCAAGCAGCAGCGCGTCGGGGCGAATTTCCAGATCGTCCAGAAGCTGGAGGGCCGATTCGGCGTCCTCGGCCTCGATCACGTTCACGCCCCAGCTTTCCACCAGGATAGAGATCGCGCGGCGCAGCTGGGGTTCGTTCTCGACCAGCAGCATGATTAGCCCCGACTGTGCGAGGCCATGCGGGCGCACGGGCCGGCTGCGGGTGGTCGTCCTCGGCTCGGCTCGCCCGGCGATCGGCACGTTGACCATGAAGCAGCTGCCGCGACCGGGCTCGGACCACAGACCCAGCGGATGACCCAGACGGGCGCAGGCGCGCTCGACGATGGCAAGGCCGAGGCCCAAACCGTCGTTCCGGCTGGCCTTCGTATCCAGCCGCTTGAACTCCTCGAAGATGGTGCCCTGATCCTCTTCGGCGATGCCGGGACCGGTATCCCAGACCTCGATCCGGGCGGAGCTGCCGCGGCGGCGCACGCCCAGCAGCACGCGCCCCGTTTCGGTATAGCGCACGGCATTGGCCAGCAGGTTCTGCACTACGCGCCGCAGATAGGCGGGGTCCGTCTCGACGGTGAGGTTCGAATCCACGATGCGCAGGCGCAGCCCCTTGGCTGCGGCAACCATCTCCATCTCGTCGCGCAGCGGACGCAGTATTTCCGAGAGCGCAACGGGCCGGATGTCGAAGCTCAGCCCGTCCGATTCGAGTTTCGAGATGTTGAGAAGCGCGTCGATGATCTGCTCGGCGCTGTTGAGCGCGGATTCGGCCTTTGTCAGCACGGCGGCATCGGCGGGCCGGTCGGCACTGCGGTCGGCGAGCGAGGAGATGAACAGCTTGGCCGCCGAAAGCGGCTGCAGCAGGTCGTGGCTGGCGGCGGCAACGAAGCGTGACTTCGAGGCATTGGCGCGCTCTGCCGCGCTCAGCGCATCCTCGAGCTCGAGCGTGCGTTCCATCACCCGCTGTTCGAGGATCTCGTTCATCTCGTAGAGCTTCTGCGCCGCCTCGCGCTCGGCGGTGACATCGGTGCAGGAGATCACGAACCCCCGGTCCGGCATCGAGCGCCCGAAGATGTGCAGCGTCATGACTTCGCCGCTGCGCACCTCGAAGGAGATCGGTTGCCGTGGCCCCGCGCTTTGCGCCCAGCCGCGGAAGCCGTCGCGATCCATGCCCCTGGTGAAGACGATGCTGTCGTCGAGCTGATCGAGCAGCCCGCCGAAGGAGGCACCGATATGCAGGCGGCGCGCGGGCAGGGAGAGCAGCGCGCCAAGCTTCTGGTTCCAGCCGACGAGCTGCGCATTCTCGTCGAAGATGCAGACCCCCTGATTGAGATGGTCAAGCGTGGCGCGGATCATCCGTGCCTGCTTGTCCCGCAACCGTCGATGCTCTTGTCGTTCGAGCCTGATGATATCGGTGACATCCGTCTGCAGCACCACCGTGCCGCCATTGCCGGTGCGGTGTTCGCTCACCTGCAGCCAGCGGTCATGCGAGAGCTGCACGTTGAACATCACGTGCCGGTCGATGTGGCGGCGGATGCGTTTCGCGGCCCAGGCCTTCGGGTCGTCGCCCTCGGGCAATACCAGATCGTCGCTCTGGCTGATCTGGCCGATATATGCCTCGAACGGCAGGCCGGGACGCAGCGCCTGCGACATGTCGCGAAAATCGCGGCAGAAGCGGGAATTGAACATCACGAGATTGTCCTCGGGATCGAACAGCGCAAAGCCTTCGGACACGGTTTCGATCGCATCGGCAAGGTTGCGGCGTGCGGCCTCCGTCTCCTGGTTGGCGCGGCCCAGCTGGGCGTTGGACTCGTTGAGCAGGTCGAGCGTGCGTTCCAGCTCCAGCGTGCGTTCGCGCACCCGCTTTTCCAGCAGGGCGGCGCGTTCGAACTGCGCATAGGCGGCACCGGACTGCGCCGTGCCGTATTCCACACGGCGCATCAGCGATTCGGTGATCTTGATCAGCTTCTCGTTCTGCCGTGCGAGGCTGTCATTGGGATTGACGATGGACATGGCCTATTCCTCGGACGGGGGAGGCGGATAGATCGCGACGCCAGTCAGTGTCTGGTTCACATGCAGCGCGCCGACCTGTTCGCCATAGGTCGAAAAGCCGATGACATTGCGCTCCTGCAGGATGCGCGAGATGTTGCGCGTCTTCTGCCTCTGGCGGGCCTCGATCCGGCGCAGGATACAGTCGCAGCCAATGATCTGCGGCGCAACACCGCCGGGGCGGACCAGCGTCGCAAGCTCGCGTTCCAGATGCAGCGCGATGTCCTCGTGCCGGGCGAGCGTCAGGACCATGCCTTCGTTGATGGCCGAAAAGAACACGAGCTCGCCCGCATCGTTCACCTGCCTGATGGCGCGGACATGGTGGGTATCTCCCAGCCGCACCACGACCGGATGCGCGGCAAAGATGAAGGGGTCGAGCTGATTGGGATCCTTGCCGAGCAGGCGGGCATATTCGGCCGCGGCGGGTTCGGCGTTGATTTCCTGCACCACGCGGCTTTCAGGGTCGGCGGCGGTTACCACCATGCGGGTATCGGTCGGCATCAGGTGGTCGAGGCTGAAGACGTGCACGGGGCAGCGCGAGCGTACGAGCGCAACAAGCGCCGCATTCTGCATAACCTTGCCATCACGCGCGAGCCATGTCTGCCGAAAGGCGGTGCCGTCCGCGGACGACCCGCCGAACAGCGACATCGGCCCGAGGCCCGCCGCCAGCATGTTTGTCAGATGCTCTTCGCGCAGGGACAGGCCGTCCACCATCAGGAAAGCGAATTCCCACGGCAGATCCGCGGCGTGGCGCGTGAGCGCGGTGCGGTGCTGAATCGCAGTGTCGATCACGACCTGTTCGTCCAGCGCGTCGAGATCGGGGATCGCATAGGTCCGTACCGTGAAAAGAGCCGCCGGAAAGCCGATCGCGATGATCTGGCCTTCCTCGTAGCCTTCCTGTCCAATCTCGCCCGCAGTGGTGCAGGCGAGCACGTCCGCGTCGCCGAAGCGGCCTTCGGTCTGGCGTGTCACAGCTTCGAAGTTCACGAATGGCGAGACGAACAGAAGCACGAGAGCAAGCGGCTCCGTCGACAGCTGCGCCGAAATCGCGTCAAGTGGCGTCGGATGGTCTGCCGGCACCTGCGCAATTCTGAGCGCACCGGACTGCTGCACAGCGGATGTCAGTCTATCCTCACTTTCGGAGCTGTCTCACGCTCCGCCCAATGCCGTTCGATGATCTGTGGCTTGCGCGAGGATAGGGGTGTCACTCCCCGCTTGGCAAGACCTTGGCAAAGCGGGCTTCCTGCGCGATCAGCACCGCTTGCGTGCGGCTGTGCACGCCGAGCTTGCGCATGATCGCCGTGACATGCGCCTTGACGGTGGTTTCCGCGATGGTGAGGTCGAAGGCGATCTGCTTGTTCAGCTTGCCTTCGCAGATCAGGTTGAGGATGCGCGCCTGCTGGTTTGTGAGGCTGCCGAGACGATCGAGCACATCGCCCTGCAGCCCGCTGCCGCCATCGCCATGAGGATCGATATATCCGTCCGGCACGAATTGCTGGCCCTGTCCGACCGCCTCGAAGGCGCGGCGGAACACCGAACGCTGCGAATGTTTCGGCACGAACCCGTTCGCGCCCGCCTTGAGCGCATGGCAGATCATCCGGTTGTCGGCCATCGACGAGGCGATGAGGATCGCGGCCTTCGGCACGGCATTCCTGAGCCGAACCAGCCCGTCAAGCCCGTTCACATCCGGCAGGTTGAGGTCGAGAACGATGAAATCGATCCGGGGATCCTGTGCCACCACCTCGAGCGCCTTTTCCATCGTCCCGGCGGTGCGGATCTCCTCGAAATCGGCGATCGATTGCAGCGTCAGGGTCAGCGCGTCGCAGAACAGCGGATGATCGTCCACAACGAGCGCAGATTTCGGCAATGTCGGGTCGGAAGCCTGTGCGCCGTCGGTCATGGTCTGGGTCTTTCCTGCGTCATGACGGCGAGGATAGAGAAGCCCGACGCCGGGGTCACTAGCCGAAAGGTATCATACACCCGTGGCGTGTGTGGAGCGCGGATCCGGGCGCGGCAGGGGTTGCCGCGCCCGGAGCGAGGGGCCGGCCCCTCGCGCTCCCCGGGATCTTTGCAACCCGGAGAGGAGGGGGACGGCAGGCCAGATGTCAGCGTTCGGGCAAAAGGCCACGTGGGCTGAAGCGCAGGACCAGCAGCAGGATCACCCCCATGGTGAGCAGACGCATATGCTGGACCGAATCGAGCAGGTGCCCCTTGAGCCAGCTGCCATCCGCCATGCCGGAGGTGACGAGGGCCATGACCGCCTGGCCGATGGGTTCGACCTGGACCCAGAGGAACCAGATGAGGAACCCGCCGAGCACCGCGCCGAAATTGTTGCCCGACCCGCCGACGATCACCATCACCCAGATGAGGAAGGTATAGCGCAGCGGCTGATAGGTGCCCGGCGTGAGCTGACCGTCGAGCGTGGTCATCATCGCGCCTGCGATGCCGCAGACCGCGGAGCCCAGCACGAAGATCTGCAGGTGTCGCCGCGTGACATCCTTGCCCATGGCGCGGGCCGCGGTCTCGTTGTCGCGGATGGCGCGCATCATCCGCCCCCAGGGCGATTTCAGTGCGAGCTGTGCGAGCACCAGCAAGATCACCAGCACAGCGGCGAACATCAGCCCGTAGCCGAGCTTGACGTAAAGTGTGGAGGCCGTGGTCGGATCGATCCCGAGGCCCGCGGCTGTCTCGACAAAACCGGGATCGTTCTGCAGGTCGATCTCGTCCGGGACGGGACGGGGCAGACCGATCACGTTCTTCACGCCGCGTGCCAGCCAGTCCTCGTTCTTGATGACCGCGATGATGATCTCGGCGATCCCGAGCGTCGCGATGGCAAGGTAGTCCGAGCGCAGCCCGAGTGCCGTCTTGCCGATCAGCCAGGCCACCGCGGCGGCGAGCAGACCTCCCACCGGCCAGGCCAGCACCACAGGCAGGCCGAGCCCGCCGAGATAGCCGGTCACCGCCGGGTCGACGCCTTCGATCGCCGTCACGGCCGGGTCGAAGACCGCGCGGAAGAGGAAGAACCCCGCAATCAGGATGGCCGCGACCACCCAGCCCCGCAGACCCTTGCGCAGACGCTTCCAGGCGACGATCGCCGCCGCCACGATGGCGACGGCCAATGCGAGCGCGAGGAACAGCCGGCCTGCACCGGCCGACCACGCAGCCCCTACGGGCGGCATCGAGACCAGCACCGTGGCGAGGCCCCCAAGCGCGACGAAACCCATCACGCCGACGTTGAAGAGCCCCGCAAAGCCCCATTGCAGGTTCACCCCCAGCGCCATCACAGCGCTCACCAGCCCCATGTTGAGGATCAGCAGCGCCGAATTCCAGCTCTGCACGAAACCCGTTCCGAGGATCAGCACGGCAACGATCCCGAACAGCACAAAGCCCCGCATGCGATCGCTCATACCGATTTCCCCCTGAAGAGCCCCGTCGGGCGGAACAGCAGAACGATCAGCAGGATCACGAAACTGACCGCGAATTTGTAGTCTGTGGACATCAGCTGCACGAGGCTGTCCGGCGCAAGGCTTTCGGGCAGCCAGTAGCCCAGCACCTTCTTCCAGGCATAGGTGATCCCCACCTCAGAAAAGGCGATGACGAAGCCGCCCGCGATGGCCCCGAGCGGCGAGCCGAGCCCGCCCACGATGGCCGCCGCGAAGATCGGCAGCAGCAGCTGGAAATAGGTGAAGGGCTTGAAGCTCTTGTCGAGACCATACAGCACGCCGGCGATCGTCGCGAGCGCCGCCACGATGAGCCAGGTCACCCGCACCACGCGTTCGGGGTTGATCCCCGAGAGCAGCGCGAGATCCTCGTTGTCGGAGTAGGCGCGCATCGACTTGCCGGTGCGGGTCCTGTTCAGGAACCAGAAGAGTGCTGCGACCACGATCAGCGCCGTCACCACGGTCAGGCCCTGCGTGGTGCGCAGCGCCAGCCCTTCCTCGAGGCCGGTCAGATCGCGGAATTCCCGCGCTCCGATGATGAAGCGCTCGCCATCGGCAAAGTTCTGATCCTCGGTCCCGATGATGAAGCGGGTGACGCCGTTATAGATGAACATCACGCCCATCGACACGATCACCATGATCACCGGCTTGACCCTCTGCGCGCGGTAGAACCGATAGACCATCCGGTCAGTGAGCAGGATCAGCGCCGCACAGCCGAGGATGCCGAAGGGAATGGCGAGCAGCGCCGTGGGCAGCGGCCCCAGCGACACGCCCATTCCCTGCAGAGCCCAGGTCGCGAGGATCGTGCACATCGTACCGAAGGCCATCGTGTCGCCATGGGCGAAATTCGAAAAGCGCAGGATGCCATAGATCAGCGTGACCCCGAGCGCGCCGAGAGCCAGCTGGCTGCCATAGGCGATGGCCGGGATCAGCACGAAATTGGCCAAGGCCACAAGGCCGTTCAGGAATTCCATCAGTGCACGTCCTCGCAGGTTCCGACATAGACCGTGCCGGAGTTTACATCTGTCAGCTTTGCGGCGCCCTCTGGTTCGATCACCATCATCGCCGGACCCTCGGCGCGCTCCTGCGTCCAGAATCCGCGTCGGCCACCCTCCATCAGCAGCGGCTCGGCGGCAAAGCGGGTCTCGCCCATGGTCACGATGCTGCGCAATCGGCGCGGCGGATCTTCGGGGCTCTGGGGTGGCGCGAACTGGCCACGGTCGATGCCGAAATGCAGGGAGACCTCGGGCCCGCCGCCTTCGGGCACGAGCTGGCAGGCCAGTTGATCGGCCAGACAGGGCAGGGGTGCGAGTGCCAGAAGAACGGCCATCCGCCTCATCCGCCGAGGAAACTGCGGCGCACATCGGGATCCGCGAGCAGCTCCTTGCCGGTGCCGGTAAAGGCGTTTGCGCCCTGCACCAACACATATCCCTTGTCCGCGATCGCCAGCGCCTGCCGTGCATTCTGCTCGACCATCAGGATGGAAATGCCGCTCCGCGCCACCTCGATGATCCGGTCGAACAGTTCGTCCATGACGATCGGCGACACGCCCGCGGTCGGTTCGTCCAGCATCAGGACCCGCGGCTGCGTCATCAGCGCGCGACCCACCGCCACCTGCTGGCGCTGCCCACCGGAGAGCTCTCCCGCCACCTGCTGGCGCTTTTCCTTCAGGATCGGGAACAACTCGTAGACCTGAGCCAGCGTGCCGCGGAAATCGTCCCGCCGGATGAAAGCTCCCATCTCGAGATTCTCCTCGACGCTCATCGAGCCGAAGATGTTGTGCGTCTGGGGCACGAAACCCATGCCCTTCGCCACCCGGTCCTGCGGGCTGAGCGCGGTGATATCCTCGCCGCCCAGCCGCACGGCGCCTTCCCTCAACTCCAGCATCCCGAACACGGCCTTCATCGCCGTCGATTTGCCGGCCCCATTGGGACCGACGATCACCGCGATCTCGCCCGGTTCGACCGCGATGGTGCAGCCGTGCAGGATGTCCGCGCCGCGACCGTAGCCGCCGGTCATCGCCTCGCCGATGAGATATGGTTCAGCCACGGCGGACCCCCTGCTTCTTCGGGTCAAAAATATCCCGGAGAGCGCGAGAGGCAGAGCCTCTCGCATCCCGCAGGGATCCGGCCGCTTTCCTGTCGCTTGCCTGACATGTCACGACACAGCTTCCTTGTTCTTCAGTCCGGTACCGAGATACGCCTCGATCACCGCCTCGTTGGCCTTGATCTCGGCAATCGTGCCTTCTGCCAGCACCTTGCCTTCGGCCATCACGATCACCGGATCGCAGAGGCGTCCGATGAAATCCATGTCATGCTCGATCATGCAGAAGGTGTATCCGCGTTCCACGTTGAGCCGCTGGATCGCATCGCCGATCGTGTTGAGAAGGGTACGGTTCACGCCGGCGCCGACCTCGTCCAGAAAGACGATCTTGGCATCGACCATCATCGTGCGCCCCAGTTCCAGCAGCTTTTTCTGTCCGCCGGACAGGTTCCCGGCCTTCTCGTCCTTGAGGTGGGAAATCGTCAGGAAATCAAGAACTTCATCGGCCTTCTTCAGAAGGGTCTCTTCCTCCTGGGCGATCCGCCCGCGATGCATCCAGGCATTCCAGAGCGTCTCGCCCGCCTGGTTCCCCGGCACCATCATCAGGTTCTCGCGGCAACTCATGGAGGAGAATTCATGCGCGATCTGGAAGGTGCGCAGCAGCCCCTTGTGGAACAACTCATGCGGCGGCATCCCGGTGATGTCGTCGCCATCCATCAGTACACGACCCGATGTCGGTTCAAGAGCGCCCGCTATAACGTTGAAAAGAGTGGTTTTTCCCGCGCCATTAGGGCCGACGAGACCGGTGATCGACCCCTTGGCGATCTCAAGGCTCGCGCCGTCCACGGCACGGAATCCACCGAAATGGCGGTGCAGGTTCTCGACCCGGATCACATGTCATCCCCTCGTCCGAGGTGCCTTGAACGGCACCTTTTGTTCTTCGCTAAGCGAACGGCCCGGATTGCGCCGGGCCGTTCCGTGTCATGAATATGGGATCAGCGGAAGTCGACGGTCGTGTATTCGCCGTCCTTGATCTCGTAGTAGCGATAGGAGCCGGCGGCTTCGCCCGGTCCGATCAGTTCCACGTTGGTCGCGCCGACATAGTCGATCTCGCCACCATCCTTGAGAATCTGCAGCGCCTTGCCGAGCTCGCCCGGCAGGATCTCTTCTCCGGGAGCGTTGGCGACGGCCATCAGGTTGTCCTTGACCGAGGCGGAGGTCGCTTCGCCGCCCGCCATCATCGCGAGTGCGATCAGCGCAGCCGCGTCATAGCTTTCGCGCGTAAACGAGGATTCGCCATTGATTCCAGCCTCATCCGTGATCGCCTTGAAGGCATCCGCACCGGCGCCCTCGCTCCACGGCACCGCGCCGAAGGAACCCTCCATGTCGCCGCCGAGATCGGCGACAAGCGCGTCGCCATACATGCCGTCACCCATCATGAAGGTGTCGAAGGCGCCTGTGTCGAGTGCCGCCTGGATCATGCCCTTGCCGCCGGAATCCGAATAGCCGAGCACCACGAGCACGTCGCCCCCGGCCGAGGCCAGCGCGCCGATCTCGGCGGAATAGTCGGCCTTGTTGTCCTCGTGCGGGGCGTTCAGCGTCACGGTGCCGCCGGATTCCTCGAAGTTCGAGATGAAGCTGTCCGAGAGGCCCTTGCCATAGTCGTTGTTTGTATAGGTCACAGCGACCGATGTGATGCCCCGGTCCGCGAGGATGTTAGAGAGCACTTCGCCCTGACGTGCATCGGACGGTGCGGTGCGGAAGAAGAGGCCGTCATCCTCGGCCGTGGAAAGGCCCGGGGAGGTCGCCGAGGGCGAGACCATCGGGATGCCGTTCGGCACGGCGACGTTGGAGAGGACCGCGCCGGTCACACCCGAGCAATCTGCACCCATGATCGCAATCACGCCGTCTGTGGTCACAAGACGTTCGGCGCCGGCCGTGGCGGCCGCTGAATCGACGCAGGTCGAATCCGAACGCACCGGTGTCAGCGTCACGCCGTCGAGGAAGTTGCCGGAATCGTTGACTTCCTTCAGGGCCAGTTCGGCGCTGTCGGCCATCATCGGTGTCAGCGATTCAATTGGCCCGGTAAAGCCGAGAATGACACCGATCTTGGCTTCTTCAGCAACGGCGGTAAAGGCCGAGCTCGCCGTCAGCGCGGTGGCCACAGAGGCCAGCAGCATTTTTTTCATGATCTTCTCCCAGTTGGAACATTGTGTCCGGCACGCAGCCTAAGCGGCGGCTTTGCAAAAGAAAAGTCCCCTTGATGGGACGCCGTTACGGCAAGTTCGACGCCGTTCAGACCGACAGGCGCGCCGCATGTGATCCGCGCTCGCGGTAGGGAGTCGTCTCGTAATGGGCGCGGTAACATTTGGAGAAATGCGACGGGCTCGCGAACCCGCAGGCGAGCGCGACATTGATCACGCTCATATCCGTCTGCATCAGCAGATTGCGCGCCTTCTGCAGGCGCAGCTCCATGTAATACCGCTTGGGGCTGCGGTTCAGGTAGCGGCGGAACAGCCGTTCGAGCTGCCGTGTGGACATACCCACGTCGGTTGCGAGGATCGCGGGGCTGATCGGCTCCTCGATATGGCTTTCCATCATGTGGATCACCTGGCTGAGCTTGGGGTGACGCACCCCGATGCGGGTGGGGACCGACAGGCGCTGGGTGTCCTGGTCGGTGCGGATCGAGGAGTAGATCAGCTGGTCCGCCACGGCATTGGCCAGTTCCTCGCCGTGATCATCCGCGATCACCTTGAGCATGAGATCGATCGAGGAGGTACCGCCGGCAGTGCTCATCCGGTTGCCATCTACGACGAAGACCGACTTGGTGAGGATCACGTCCTCGAATTCCTCGGCAAAGCTGTCCTGGTTTTCCCAGTGGATGGTCGCTTTCTTGCCATCGAGCAAACCGGCGCGCGCCAGCGAATAGCTCGCCGTGCACAGGCCGCCGACCTTGAGCCCGCGACGTGATTCCCGCCGCAGCCAGTTCAGCAGCTTCTTGGTCGTCGCCGATTGCACGTCGATGCCGCCGCAGAGCATGACCGTGTCATCGCGTCCGAGTTCGGGCAGATCACATTCCAGCTTGAACTCTGTACCCGCCGAGCAGGTGATCGTGTCGCCACCTTCGCCGGTCACAGACCAGCTGTAGAGCTGCTTGTTCGCCATCCTGTTGGCAATGCGCAGCGCATCCACCGCGGCAGCGAAACACAGCAGCGTAAAGCGCGGCAGCAACACGAACACGAAGCGACGCGGCTTGCCTGCCGCCTCTACTTCGATGATGTGTCGCTGGACTTCCATATCTGCGCTCCCTGTTCCGACACTTGTGTCGTGCCGTGAAACCTCGTCCCAGATGGACAGAAGGTTCCGCGAGCGTCAAGGGATGTCGTTTATTTCACGTATGGTCACGAGGGCCTTGCTTTTGTATAGAGCGCGGTACATCGCTTACGACTTCTTACGGACCGGAGACACCAGATGACCGAGTGGCAAAAGACGACCTGGCGCAACAAGCCGCGGGTGCAGATGCCCGATTATACGGATGCCGATGCCCTGCACGCCGTCGAGGCGCAGCTGGCAAAGTATCCGCCGCTGGTCTTTGCCGGCGAGGCACGCAAGCTGAAGAAATCGCTTGGGGCAGCATCGCGCGGAGAGGCATTCCTGCTGCAGGGCGGCGACTGCGCCGAGTCCTTCGAGCAGTTCAGCGCCAACGGCATCCGCGATACGTTCAAGGTGATGCTGCAGATGGCGATGGTGCTGACTTTCGGTGCCAAGGTGCCGGTGGTGAAGGTTGGTCGCATGGCCGGGCAGTTCGCAAAACCCCGTTCGGCGCCGACCGAGACGGTGAACGGGCTGGAACTGCCGAGCTATCGCGGTGACATCATCAACGAACTGGCATTCTCGCCCGAGGCCCGCATCCCGGACCCGCGGAAGATGCTGCAGGCCTACACGCAGGCGGCGGCGACGCTGAATCTTCTGCGCGCCTTTTCGACAGGGGGCTATGCGGACATCCACGAGGTGCATTCCTGGACGCTCGGCTTTACCGAAGGCGAGAAGGCCGCGAAATACCGCGACATGGCGAACCGGATTTCCGACACGCTCGACTTCATGAAGGCGGCGGGGCTCGAGAGCGAGAGCAACCACAACCTGCGTACGGTGGATTTCTACACCAGCCATGAATCGCTGCTGCTGGAATACGAAGAGGCCTTGTGTCGTCTGGATTCCACCTCCGGCAAATGGCTCGCAGGCTCCGGTCACATGATCTGGATCGGTGACCGTACGCGTCAGCCCGATGGCGCGCATGTGGAATTCGCGCGCGGCGTGCTGAACCCCGTGGGCCTGAAATGCGGGCCGACGACCACGGCCGAGGATCTCAAGATCCTGATGAACCGCATCAACCCGTCGAACGAATCCGGCAAGCTGACCCTGATCGCGCGTTTCGGCGCAGGCAAGGTGGGGGAAAACCTGCCGCGCCTGATCAAGGCGGTGCGCGAGGAGGGGGCCAATGTCACCTGGGTCTGCGATCCGATGCATGGCAACACGATCAAGAGCTCGTCGGGTTACAAGACGCGGCCCTTCGATCTGGTCCTGCGCGAGGTGCGGGAATTCTTCGGTGTGCACAATGCCGAAGGCACGATCCCGGGCGGCGTGCATTTCGAGATGACCGGCGACGACGTGACCGAATGCACCGGCGGCGTGCGTGCCGTGACGGACGAGGATCTGAGCGACCGTTACCACACGGCCTGCGATCCGCGCCTGAACGCATCGCAATCGCTGGAACTGGCCTTCCTCGTGGCCGAAGAGCTGACCGCGCGCCGCAGCGATGCGGCTGCCGCCAACGGCTGATCTGGGCAGCGAGCTGCAAAACAAAACCGACCCCCGAAAGAGGGCCGGTTTTTTGTGTCTCAAGCCGACTTGCGAAAGATCAGGCCGCGGCAGTGTCCTTGGCAAAATCTTCGGGCGACAGCAGGATCAGCTGCTCACGCGCCCAGGCTTCGGTGTCGTATTTCTTCACCATCCGGCGCAGCTCGGTCATCCGGGCGCGCCGCTCTTCTTCCGGCATTTCGAGCGCCATCTCGATCGCGTGGTCCATCGAGCGGTTCGAATAAGGGTTGGTGAGCACGGCCGAGCTGAGCTCGATCGCCGCACCGGCAAATTCCGACAGGATCAGCACCCCGTCACCATCGGTGCGCGAAGCGGCGAATTCCTTGGCGACAAGGTTCATCCCATCCGCAAGCGGCGTGATCCAGGCCACATCGGCAGCGCGGTAATAGGCCACAAGCGTCTCGAACGGAATGGCGCGGGAAATCAGCGTGACGGGGGTCGAGGTGAACGAGCCGAAACGCCCGTTGATCCGACCGGCGATCTGCTCGATCTCATCCTGAATGTCGCGATACACGCTCATGTTGCGGTTGGCACTGACCGACACATGCAGC
>JBBSNW010000017.1:0-77321 GCA_038260405.1 Rhodobacterales bacterium
ACGGCAACGACGCCATCCACTACGGTAAAACCATCCATCGGCTTCTTGCCTCTTTCCTTTTGCGGCGCCTAGCCAGCGCCGAACAGATCACCCACAAAGGCTGTCAGATCGCCCATCTGCTGGAGCGTCATACCCGGAGTCGCCCCGGTCTTGCCACCTGCAGGCGCGATTGCGCAGGTGAAACCAAGTTTCTGCGCCTCTTTCAACCTGTTTTCGGTCTGGCTGACGGGACGCAATGCGCCCGAGAGGCTGATTTCTCCGAAAACCACGGTTTCCGGGGGAAGCGAAACATCCTCGCGGGCGGAAAGCAGCGCGGCGGCCACGGCGAGATCGGCCGCCGGTTCGCTGATCTTCATGCCGCCGGCGACGTTCAGGTACACATCTAGGCCGGTGAAGGGGATGCCGCAGCGCGACTCGAGCACGGCGAGAATCATTGCAAGCCGCCCGCCATCCCAGCCGACGACCGTACGCCGGGGCTGGCTGTGCGGCGTGGGCGCGACCAGTGCCTGCAATTCGCAGAGGACCGGCCGCGTTCCCTCGATCCCGGCAAAGACGACCGAGCCGGGACTGGGCTTGCCGCGTTCGGACAGGAACAGCGCCGAAGGATTGGTCACTTCGGCGAGTCCGGTACCGGTCATCTCGAAGACGCCGATCTCGTCCGCGGGTCCGAAGCGGTTCTTGACGGCGCGCAGGATGCGGAACTGATGCCCGCGCTCGCCTTCGAAATAGAGCACGGTATCGACCATGTGTTCCACCACGCGGGGGCCCGCGATCTGGCCGTCCTTGGTGACGTGGCCGACAAGGATCACCGACATGCCGGTGCGCTTGGCGAAGGAGGTGAGTTCATGCGCCGCGGCACGGACCTGACTGACCGAACCGGGGGCGGATTCGACATTGTCCGCCCACATGGTCTGGATCGAATCGATGATGGCGAGGTCGGGGCGTTCCTGTTCCAGCGTGGTCAGGATGTTGCGCAGGTTGGTTTCCGCGGCGAGTTTCACCGGCGCATCGGCAAGGCCGAGCCGCTGCGCGCGCATGCGCACCTGCGCCGAGGCCTCTTCGCCGCTGGCATAGATCACCTTGAGCCCGGCGCGCGCGAACATCGCGGCACCCTGCAGCAGCAGTGTTGATTTCCCGATGCCGGGATCGCCGCCGACCAGAATGGCCGAAGAAGGCACGAGGCCGCCACCGAGCACGCGGTCGAGTTCCGACAGACCGGAGGCCACGCGGGGCGGCGGCGGTTCCGTGCTCGAGAGGTCCGAAAGCGGCACGGCGCGGCCGCGGCTGCCCCCGAGGGTCTTCTTGGCGGGGCCCGACTTCGACAGAGGCGCCTCCTCGGAAATGGTATTCCAGGCACCACAGGCCTCGCAGCGCCCGGCCCACTTTGTGGTGGCGTTGCCGCAGGCGGCGCAGACGAAATTTGCAGAGGCTTTGGCCATGGCGATCTTGTGGCCCAAGCCGGCGGCCATCGCAAGGGGTTGTGTGGTGGCGGTGTCGGTGGTCAGTCGCGATCGCGGCTGCGCAGCTTGTTCGGGTTGGTGTCAGCGGGGCCATGATGCGCGGTCAAGAGGCTCAAGCCCAGGGAGCAGAGCACGCAGAAGGTCATGAGGTAGAGCCCCCAGGCCGTCTCGATCCGCCCGATCCCGATGCCCTTGGACAAGGTGATGTAAAGCGCGACCAGAAAGATGTCGGCCATCGCGAGCTTGCCAAGCAGGGTCAGCGCCGGAAGCGTGCACTTGGAAAGCATTCCGAACTGGATCAGTGCCAGACCCACAGTCTTGAGATAGGGCGCGACAAGGGCAAACACCGTGACGACGAGCGCGAGAAAGATGTCCTGACCCCAGAGCGATTGCAGCCCGGTCAGTACCGAGATTTCCGACAGGCCGAAAAGCGGCAGAAGACCCGCACGCAGCAGCGGCGCGCTCCAGGCGATGGGGTAGAGGATCAGAAGCGACAGGTTGAGCCAGCGCATGCCGGTCCTTTCAGGGCCGAAGGGGCCGTTCAGAACATGGTGGCGGCCCAGAGGCCGAGCAAGCCCAGAACGAGCGCGCCGCAGAACCAGTCGAGCACCGCGAGCCTGCGCCCGGGCGCCCAGGCCGAGGCGAGGAACAGCGCCGAGAGCGCCACGAGCACGCTCAGCCCCTGACCATGCGCCAGGGCGCGCGCCGCGGGACCGTACCAGCTCTGGCCGGTCAGTCCCAACGCCGGCGCGAAGGTGGTGAGGATGACGACAGCGCCCGAGAGGACGGTCAGCACCGCGAGAGCCCGGCTCGGTCCGCGTGCCGTGAAACAGCGGATCAGGGCGAGGATCACCAGTAGTTCGGGAAAGACGAAGCGCTTGACGAAGATCAGCGCGATCAGCACCGGGCTCGGTTCGAAGAAATTCATGTCGGGGACACCCTGCAGGACGAACGAAAAGACGGGTTCATGCGCCGGTATAGCGCCGCTCGTAGCGCGCACCGAGCGAGGTCAGTATTTCGTAGCCGATCGTGCCCGCCGCATCGGCCAGCGCGTCGATGCCCTGCTTTGCGCCCAGAAGGTCCAGCGCCTCGGGCGCCTCCTTGAGATGCGTCACATCCACGCCGATCAGATCCATCGAGATCCGCCCGAGGATCTTGCAGCGCACATCTCCCGCATGGAGATAGGCCTTTGGACCCATCGCGCGCAGGATGCCGTCGGCATAACCGGCGGCGATGGTGGCGACGCGGGTCGGGTGACGCGCGACCCAGCTGTTGCCATAGCCGACGCTTTCGCCGGGCGCGACATCGCGGATCTGGATCACCGGGATCGACAGATTCGCCACGGCAAGCGCATCTCCGAAGGGGCGGCCGCCGTAAAGGCCGATGCCGGGGCGCGTCACGTCGAAATGGTATTCGGAGCCCAGCAGGATGCCGCCCGTCGCCGCCAGCGACTTTGGCGCGTCGATCCCGTCGGTCATCTGCCGGAAGACGTTGACCTGATGGGCATTCATCGGGTGATCGGGCTCGTCGGCGCAGGCCAGATGGCTCATCACGAGGGAGGGCTTCTGGTTCAGCGCAACCTCGCGCAGGGCGGACCATTCGCTCGGTTCCATTCCCAGCCGGTTCATCCCCGAATCGAGCTGGATGCCGAAGGTATGGCCGGGCAGGGCCTCCACGTGGTGCAGCATCTGGTCGATGGAATTCAACATAGGTGTGAGCTGCGCTGCCTTGAGGAGCGGAGCGTCGCCCTTCATGTGGCCGGAAAAGACATTGATCTCGGGGCCTTCGCCGAGTGCCTTGCGCAGCATCACGCCTTCTTCGGCGAGCGCCACGAAGAAGCGCCGCACGCCTTCGCCTGCCAGCATCCGTGCGACGCGGGCCACGCCAAGACCATAGGCATCCGCCTTGACCACGGCACCGGTCTCGGTGTCGCTTTGGGCGGCAAGGGCGCGCCAGTTGTGGCGCAGCGCGGCAAGATCGACGGTGAGAACAGGTTGGGCCATGTCGCCGTGTTTGGCACGATCCCCCCTCAGGTCAAGCTCAAAAAAATCTGCGATCCGGGGGGCGCCTCACACTGAACGGTTGAGCCGTGTCAGCGGCAAGGCTATGCCACCGGAATGGACATCAAAGACTCAGAATTCGAGACCGCGCTGCAGGCCCGGATCGACACCAAGACCAAGCCGCAGGGCGCGCTCGGTCTGATCGAGGATCTGGCGGCGCAGGCTGCCAGGCTCCAAGGGCGGCTCGATCCGGTGATGGTGCGCTGTGCGCTGATCCTCTTCGCCGCCGATCACGGCATCGCGGCAGAGGGCGTGTCGGCCTATCCGCCTGCCGTCACCCGCCAGATGGTGGCGAATTTCGCCGGGGGTGGCGCTGCTGCAAACGTCTTTGCCCGCGCGAACGGCCTCGATCTGCGGGTCATCAATGCAGGTGTGGCAGGTGGGCCCTTCGATCTGCTCGAAGTCGAGGAACATGCCATCGCCGACGGCACCGCGAATTTCCTGACAGGCCCCGCGATGACGCCCGCGCAACGCGATGCGGCGCTGGCGACCGGGCGCAATCTGGGGGCGGCGGGGCGTTATCAGGCGGTGGCCTTTGGCGAGATGGGCATCGCCAACACCTCTGCGGCTTCGGTGATGGCGCACAAGCTGACCGGCCTGCCGCTCGCCGCGCTCGTCGGGCGCGGCACGGGTCTGGCCGATGCGGGCCTCGCGCACAAGCTTTCGGTGCTGGAACGCGCGGCGGCGCGTACGAGCGCGTTCACGGCTCCGGAGGTTCTGGAGCAATATGGCGGTTTCGAAATCGTGATGATGACCGGCGCGATGCTGGGCGCTGCCGAAGCGCGCCGGGTCGTGCTGGTCGATGGTTTCATCGCGACGGTCGCGGCACTGGCCGCCTGCGCGCTCGACCCGTCCGCGCGAAATGCCATGGTCTTTGCGCATCGCTCCGCCGAGGCGGGGCACGAGGCGGTGCTCGACCGGCTCGACGCAACGCCGCTGCTCAGCCTTGGCATGCGGCTCGGAGAGGGGTCAGGCGCTGCGCTGGCCTGGCCGTTGCTGCGTGCCGCTGTTGCTATGCTGAACGAAATGGCGAGTTTTGATGCGGCTGGCGTGTCCGGACCGGCCTGAAGAGACATGGTAAAGGACCGTCTGCGCACCGAATGGGGGCTGTTCCTGCTGGCGGTGCAGTTCCTCACGCGCCTGCCGGTGCCGCGCGACCTGCCGTTTTCCGACGCTCTGCTGATCCGGGCGACCAAATATTATTCGCTTGTTGGGCTGGTGATCGGCACGCTCGGCGCCGGGGTGCTGGTGGTTGCGGCGCATCTTCTGCCGCTGCCGGTCGCGGTGTTGCTCTCGTTGATGGCCACGCTCGCGGCGACGGGCGCGTTTCACGAGGATGGGCTCACGGATGCGGCAGACGGTCTCTGGGGCGGGCTCACACCCGAGCGGCGGCTCGAGATCATGCGCGACAGCCGTATCGGCACCTATGGCGCAGTGGTTCTGGGCACCGTGCTGGCCCTCAAGGTCCTGTTGCTTGCGAGCTTCGCGCCCGGGGTGGCCGGCTGGCTGCTGGTGCTGGGCCATGTGCTGGGACGGATGGCGGCGGTGCATGTGATCGCGACGACGCAGTATGCGCGCGATGCGGGTGCGAAGTTCGTGGCGCCGACCGTGACGCCGGGCGGCTACCGGCTGGCGCTGGCTTTTTCCCTGTTGGTTCTGCTCGTGGGGATGGTGACGGTGGGAACCGGTGCGGCTTTGAGCGGCATTGCCCTGTGCATCCTGATGGCACTCGCCTTCCGGCGGATCTGCATTGCGAGGATCGGCGGCTATACAGGCGACTGTCTCGGGGCGACGCAGCAGCTTGGAGAGATCGGGATCTATCTCGGGGCGGCGTTGTGGCTCTGACGCTGTTGCGCCACACCCTGCCCGACGTGGCCGAGGGGGTCTGTTACGGGCGCAGGGATCTCGCGCTGGCCGATGGCTTCGAGGCGGAATGTGCCACCGTTCTGGCGGGGCTTGAGCCGCCCACAGCGATCGTGACCTCGCCGCTGTGGCGCTGCCGGATATTGGCGGAGCGGGTCTCGGACAGGTTCGAGGTGCCGCTGACCGTATCGCCCGATTTCATCGAGATGGATTTCGGCACTTGGGAGGGACAGCGCTGGGACGCCATCGGGCGCGCGGCACTAAATGCCTGGGCGGATGATTTTCTGGATTATGCCGGACATGGCGGTGAAAGCGTGGCGCAACTGCAAAAGCGCGTGGCGCGGGGTCTCCACAGCCTTCCGGACGGCGCATTGGTGGTCACACATGCCGGCGTGATCAAGGCGGCGCTGGCACTGAAAGGGGATGCCGCAGGTTGGGAGCACCGTGCGGCCTTCGGCAGCCTGGTGCGGATCTGAGAGGCACGGAGGACCTGAAAATCGCCTCTCTCGGCCACGACAGCCTCTGGGAGACACTCCCGCAAAAGGCCCGCTTCCCAATCCGCAAAAGCGGGCCCCCACAACGAAATCAGAAACTGGTGTCACCGTTGTTCTGCCAGGGCTTCACGAGGTTGCCGAAGCGCGTGAACTGGCCTTCGAAGGACAGCTCGACCGTGCCGATGGGGCCGTGGCGCTGCTTGCCGATGACGACTTCGGCCTTGCCGTGCAGGCGCTCCATCTCTTCCTGCCAGGCGGCCATCTTGTCGAGGTCGTGATCGCCGGGCTTTTCGCGCTCCTTGTAGTATTCCTCGCGGAACACGAACATCACCACGTCGGCATCCTGTTCGATCGAGCCGGATTCACGCAGGTCCGAAAGCTGCGGCCGTTTGTCTTCACGGGATTCCACCTGACGCGAGAGCTGCGACAGGGCGATGACCGGGATGTGAAGCTCTTTGGCGATCGCCTTGAGACCCATCGTGATCTCGGAGATCTCGTTCACCCGGTTCTCCGACTTGCCGGTGCCGCGGACAAGCTGCAGGTAGTCGACCATCAGCACGTCGAGGCCGTGGGTCCGCTTGAGACGCCGCGCGCGCGCGGCGAGCTGTGAAATCGGCAAGGCAGGCGTGTCGTCGATATAAAGTGGGCAGGCTTCGAGCGATTTGGCGGCGTCGACGAAGCGGCGGAACTCGGCCTCGGTCATGTCGCCGCGTCGGATCTGCTCGGACGGCACCTCGGAGGCCTCCGAGAGGATCCGTGCGGCAAGCTGTTCGGCGCTCATTTCCAGCGAATAGAAACCGACCACACCGCCTTCGATCGCGCCTTCGGTGCCGTCCGCCTTCATGCCGCGCTTGTAGGCCTTGGCGACGTTGAAGGCGATGTTGGTGGCGAGCGACGTCTTGCCCATCGACGGGCGCCCCGCGAGGATCAGCAGGTCAGAGGGGTGCAGGCCACCGAGCTTCTTGTCCATGTCCGTGAGGCCGGTCGAGATGCCCGAGAGGCCGCCTTCACGCTGATAGGCCGCGTTGGCCACATTCACGGCATCCGTCACTGCGCGCAGGAAGCTCTGGAAACCGGATTCAGAATTGCCCTGCTCGGCCAGCTTGTAGAGCGCCTGCTCCGCCTCGACGATCTGCTCGCGCGGCTCGTTGGCGACATCGACCTTGGAGGCCTTGGCGCTGATGTCACGACCCAGCGAGATCAGGTCGCGGCGGATCGCGAGGTCATAGATCATCTGCGCATAGTCGCGCACCGCGAAGGAGCTGACCGCTGCCCCGGCAAGACGGGCGAGATAGGCCGGGCCGCCAAGCTCCTTCAGGCCCTCGTCATCCTCCATGAAGGCTTTCAGGGTCACCGGAGAGGCGAGGTTGTTCTTGGCGATGCGCGCGGCGGCGATTTCGTAGATCCGCGCATGGACCGGGTCGTAGAAATGCTGCGCGCTGATGATCGAGGCGACGCGGTCGTAGATGTCGTTGTTGGTCAGGATCGCGCCCAGAAGCTGCTGCTCGGCCTCGATCGAATGCGGCATCGTCTCCGGCGCCTGGATCTCGGTTCCGGTGGGATTGAATGCGGTGATTTCGTTCATCATCTGCCCCTGTCATCTGCTCTGCATCCGCACGCCGGTTTACCGGTCTTGCGTCTTGGATCGTCATAGCGAAGGTCGACCTGAACCCCTAGTGCAACAAGTCTGTGGACAAGTGCGGGGAAAAGTCACCGTGCCGCCAGCGATCGGAAAGTGGCTTCACCATACGGTATTGCCGTCTGCGCTGTCCACCATATGTGGACGAAACGCCGCGATTCTTTCCAGCATTTCATCCACAGCCCGGTGACATATTTATTTCTTGTTAAGTTCCCGCCATTTACCGGGATCGGTGAGGAAGGCCTCGACTTCGGCCAGCGTATCGGCGTCGAAGACGCCTTGCGACTTCGCCTCGGCGAGCACGTCCCACCAGGTG
Source organism: Rhodobacterales bacterium (assembly GCA_038260405.1). Taxonomy (GTDB): domain Bacteria; phylum Pseudomonadota; class Alphaproteobacteria; order Rhodobacterales; family Rhodobacteraceae; genus Puniceibacterium. Next base: position 7,833 of record JBBSNW010000017.1, read on the forward strand.
CAGAGATGGTGCAGGCTCACGCCGTGATCTCCGAGGGTTTTGATCGTCTCGGGGAAGATGCCGTAATAGAAGATGACGGCCGTGTGCGCGCAGGTCGCGCCGGTGTCGCGGATGGCATCGACGAAGCTGAGCTTGGAGCCGCCATCGGTGGTCAGGTCCTCTACCAGCAGGACGCGTTCGCCCTCGCTCATCGCGCCCTCTATGCGGGCATTGCGGCCGTAGCCTTTCGGTTTCTTGCGCACGTAGCTCATCGGCAGGGCCATGCGCTCGGCGACCAGCGCGGCAAAGGGGATGCCGGCCGTCTCGCCGCCCGCGATATTGTCGAAAGCCTCGTAACCGGCGTCACGCATCACCTTTGCGGTGAGGAAATCCATCAGCGTCGCGCGGATGCGCGGATAGGAGATCAGTTTGCGGCAGTCGATATAGACCGGCGAGGCGAGGCCCGAGGCAAAGATGAAGGGCTCGGCCGCGTTGAAATGCACGGCCTTGATTTCCAGCAGCATGCGCGCTGTGAGCCGGGCCATCTCTTCGTTTGTAGGGGCTGTGGTGGGGATCATGGGGGCCTCGTTTCGGATGTCTGCGCCTGTTGCCCGGGTAGGAGCCTCCGGCGGGAGTTTATTTGGCAAGATGAAGGATGACGGTCAGGACACGTGCCAGTGCAAGGGGAAGCCGGGATCGAAGACGGTGACCGTGTCGCCGTCCGCGTCGATCTTTGACGGGTAGCTGACGGGGGCACCTCTGGTCAGGGTCAGTTTGGTTTCGTTCACCGGCAGGCCGTAGAAGGCGGGGCCGTTCAGGGAGGTGAAGGCTTCGAGCCTGTCGAGCGCTGCGTCCTGTTCGAAGACCTCGGCGAGGATCGACATCGTGTTGGTGGCCGTGAAGCAGCCCGCACAACCGCAGGCATGTTCCTTCAGGGCATCCACATGAGGCGCGGAATCAGTGCCGAGGAAGTAGCTCGGATCTCCGGAGGTGGCGGCGGCGCGCAGGGCAAGGCGGTGTTCCTCGCGCTTGGCGACCGGCAGGCAGTAGTAATGCGGCTTGATCCCGCCGACGAGGATGTGGTTGCGATTGATCACGAGGTGGTGCGTGGTGATCGTCGCGGCAAGGCTCTCGCCGCCTTCGCGGGCATACTGAGCTCCCTGGGAGGTGGTGATATGCTCCATCACCACGCGCAGGTCCGGCGTGGCGCGGCGGATCGGGTCGAGCACACGGTCTATGAACACCGCTTCGCGGTCGAAGATATCGACATCCGCATCCGTCACTTCACCATGCATGCAGAGCGGCAAGCCGATCTGTGCCATCTTTTCCAGAACCGGGCGGACCTTGTCGAAATCGGTGACGCCCGATGCGGAGTTCGTCGTCGCACCCGCCGGATAGAGTTTCACCGCCTTGATCAGGCCCGAGGCATGCGCGGCGGCGACATCGGAAGGATCGGTCTCTTCGGTGAGATAGAGCGTCATGAGTGGCTCGAACTGCGCGCCTTCCGGCAAAGCGGCGAGGATCCGGTCGCGATAGGCGGCGGCCTGTGCTCCGGTCACCACCGGCGGCACGAGGTTCGGCATGATGATCGCACGGGCGAAGTGGCGCGCGGATTCCGGGACGATCGCCCGCAGCATCGCGCCGTCGCGCAGGTGCAGGTGCCAGTCATCGGGGCGGCGGAGAGTTAGGCTCTGTGTCATGAAATCGGCGTTAGCACGAGGAGATGCGGCGGCGCCAGAGGGTTTGCGCGGAGGACGGCACGTGCCATGCGGCGGAATGGGTGCTGATGGATCATTGTGCGGCAGAAGGGTTTCCCGACGCGGTTGTGTATTGGTGAAGGTCAGTTGGCGTGGAAAGACCGATCATGTTGGAACGCGCGTTGGTCGGGCACCCTGTCTGGTGCGACCTGCAAGCCTCATCCCGTGGCAGCAACCGGTTTGCGTACCGAGCGCAGCGCGTCGAGCTTGCGGCGGAAGCGCGGCGCCTGCATCCGTCCGGCCACGTTTTCGCAGAGCATTTCGGTCAGGCCAAGGCGCCCGTCCGCCTCGAGCCGCGCCAGAAGCTTGCGCAGGTAGGGCGGGTGATCGCGGCGCACCCGCATCAAGCCCGAGAATGTCAGCGCGTCGAGACGGCCGTCGGCTACGGCGCCCAGCAGCGGCAGGAGCAGATCCAGTTCCAGCAGATCGCTCAGCAGTGCATTGCCCATGAAGGGCATGCGGAAAAGTGTGACATTCAAGCGCCGGTAGAGCGCTGCATGCATCGCATCGAGAGGCTCGTACGGATCGAATAGAACATAGGCGTGATCGGCCGCATCCAGCATGTCTGGTGCGTAGCCGTAGCGGTCGGTGAAGCTCAGCCGCCGCTTTTCGGCAAAGCGTCCATCCCATCCGCAGATGCGGGGATCGAGCGTGGCCTGCGGCTGCACCGCGACCACCCGGGCGCCGGGGCAGGAAACGGAAAAGGCCGCCGCGGCATAGCCGCAAGGGCAGGCGCCGAAGAACACCACGCGGTCGAAATCATCGAAGAAGCCGTCATCGTTCAAGTGGTCGAAGAATTCATAGACATCCGCGTCGCGAAACCATGTATCCCTGTCCGAAATCACCGCGAGATTCGACCAGCCCAGCTCGCGCACGAAATCGAGCCCGATGGGCGCGCCATCCTCGGACAGCGCCTGAATGTCGGGAAAGGATTCGAAGGTCACGACGAGCGGGTCGCCATCCTCGGTGAAGAGCGCGTTGTGCTGCGCGCCGAGCGGCTCGAGAAAACCGCGTGCCTCGCCGAGTTCCTGAAGTGTCTTCAGCCAATCGGCATGGGACAGTCCGACAAGGTCGAGCGCGATGGGTTCGGGTGCGTCCTGCATGGCGGCAAGTCCTCGATAGCGGTCCGCGCCCTTGGGGTCGGGATATTGTTTGTTGACCCTATGTGCCTGCTTTGAGGCAAAATTATGCCAGATGCATCAATTCAGAGTGAGCTGGTGCCGGTGTCCTCGACCGATGCGGAGGTATCGGCGCGGCTGGCATGCCGCATCAGCGCCTGCGCAGATCTTGCAGTCACGGGCCGCGACGGAGGGGTCATCAGCAAACGCCCGAAGAGGTCGCGAAAGCGCTCCTGCTGCATCAGATCCTCGAACCGAGCCTTGCGCCATTGGACGGCGGCCGCATGCAGTGCGGCCAGCTCCGGGTCGTCGGCCAACATGGCGCGAAACCGCGCGGTCGGTGCGGCAAGCGCGCCGATCGACGGGTCCGGGTCTGTCGAGAAATTCCGCTCGACCCAGTAATCCAGCCCGAGCAGGTCATCCGAATGCACCGCGCGCCCGCGATCGGCCTTGAGCAGAAAGCTTTCCATCGCGCCCAGCGCATAATGATTGAGCTGTACCAGTCCGGTGTTGGACCGGCCGAAATCGGAAAAGACCCGTTTGCGTGCGAAATCGGGGCGAAGTCTGCGTCCTTCGCCGTCGAACCAGCGCGCTTGCGCGAGCCGCTCCGGATCGGGATTGCGGGGACGGTGGACGCCAAGGCCGCGATAGGTGCCATCGTTGCGATAGAGCGTCTTGAACATCGCCGCGCGCCACGGCCAGTACATCACGGCAGGCGCGGCGTTCGAGAATTGCTGCGGCACGGGCAGATCGGCGTAGCGCACGATATCGTTGTTGCCGAACAGCCGCCAGGTGAGTGTGATGGCTGTCGCCTCGGGCAGGGCGTCGATCAGCGCGGGCAGGGTGCGATCGCCGACATGGACGTTCACGAATTCGTCGATGTCGAGCGCCAGGATCCAGTCGGCGGCGGCAACCTGCGGGGACTGGCACGCACGTTTCAGCCCGCTGAACTGGATGCCGCCACGGTCATGGGGGCCGTCATTACGGATATGGGTGACGTGGCCAAGGCGCGCGAGCCGGTCGAGGATCGCGTCGGTTCCATCGTCGCAATCGTTCGACAGCGCCACGACATGGCTGACACCGCAGACAAGATGGTGCGCGAGCCAGTCGAGCAGAAAGGCCCCCTCGTTGCGCACGCATAGTATAGCAATAATGTTCAAAGCCTTACCAATCCTTCCGGAAGGTGACGACCTTGGCGTCGGAGGCCTTGGGAAAGTAGGTGAGCCCGGCGCGGTGCATCGCATCGAAGACCGCCTGCACGCCACGTTGACCGATCCACTGCGGGTGAAGTTCGACGATGGCGACCCGCAGGCAGGAAAGATCGGCGGCGGGCAGCAGCTGTGCCTCAGCCCCCTCGATGTCGCAGATCAGAACCGTTGGTCGAAGATCCGCCAGCACGGCATTGATATCACGCTGTTCTATCATTTCCGTGGCGATGATGTCGCCCTTGTCCGGGCCGCTGTCCCTCGAGGAGGCAAGCAGATTCCGCCGGACGTAGAATTGCACCGGACCTCCGGAACCGGCACCCAGAAGGGCATTGTACACGGTGGCATTCTTGACCCCGTTGGCCACATGAAGCGCGCGTATATAGGGCGTCAGCGACGGATTGGCTTCGTAGACATGGATCGCCCGCACGTTCCTTTTGATCGCGATCAGGGTCGAAAGGTAGCCGATGCCGCCGCCGAGTTCGAGCACGATATCATCCTTGCGCACCATGCGCAGCGCCGCCGCGCATTCCCGTCGCTCGTAGCTGTTCCCCTTCAGCGCACCGCGCATTCGGCCCTTGGTGATCTGCGCATCCTTGGGGATCCGCATCCCGCGCGAGTGCAGGAAAGGATCACGCGATGTCGGCTCGCCCTGCATCTCAGCTCTCCGCATCGAGGGCGAGAGCGTAGGCCACCCGTTCGGTCTCGTTCAGTTTGAGCGTCAGGGCCTGTCTGTAGAGCTCCGCAAATTCCGGGATGCCGTGCAGCTCTGCCGCGCGATCGCGGTGCCAGGCGACGCCCCTGGCATGCGCCGCGGCCAATGCCGGATCGGCGAGAAGTCGGTCGTATTCGGCGCGCAGACGGGGGATGTTGCGCTTGATCGTGACGTCGCGCACATCCGACCAGTCCATCCGTATCCAGTAGTTGAGCCCGATGGCGCGGTCCACATGCAGCGCGCGCCCCCTCTGCCGCTTGATCAGGAAGCTCTCAGCCGAGCGCAAGGCGTAGTGGTTGAGCTGCAGCAGGTCATAGCCGATGCTCCGTCGCGAATTGCGCCAGCCAGTATGCGCAACTTCACGCGTCATGTCCTGTCCCGAACTGTTCACCCATTTCACTCTACTTTCATAACCTTCCGAAAGCTTCTTCGGTCGATGGCAGCTCAGCTTACGGTAGGCGCCGATATTGCGGAACATGGTCTTGAAACCCCAGACGGTGTGCGGCTTGGGACAGTATTTCGGCGCGCAGGTGTCGAACTGGTCGATGACGAAATCATCGCTGAACCTGTGCACGCCGTTATGACCGAACAGCCTCCAGGTCATCGCGATGTTGGTCGCATCGGGCACGCGTTCAAGAAAAGCGGACAGCGTGCCATTGCCGCAGCGCACGTTGATGAATTCGTCGACGTCGATATGGATGATCCATTCGGCATCGCGGATCATCGGCTCCTCGGTCGCATGATTCAGGGCATGTTGCTGCGGTGACTTGCCTTTCCAACCGTCGTTGCGCCGATGCTCGACCATGCCCAATGCCGTCAGCCGGTCGAGGATCACGTCCGTGCCGTCCTCGCAATCATTGGTGTAGATCAGGAAGCGGTCGACGCCGATGGCGCGGTGATAGGCGATCCATTCGAGGATATAAGGGGCCTCGTTCTTCATACAGGCGATAATGACGGTGCCGGTCGATCCATCCGTCGGCGCGGCGCGCGAGACGGCGGGAAAGGGCTTGGCGCTCTCATCTTCGACGTGACCCAGACGGTTGTGCGGCGCCATAGGAGAGCTTCGCAACTTCGCGAGATTCTGCAATGCCTGCTGCGGCAGGTGGGGGGATTCCCCGTCAGTGGTCTTGAGCACTTTCTGCTCGGTGTCGGCGCTTCCGGAAATGGCCGCGGCACTGGCCTCGCGCACCGCCTTCCGGATGCGCGGTCGAAACGCCAGCAGGTACTGCGTTGCGCGAAATCCCCGGCTCGGATCCGCCTCTTCCCAGGCCACCGTCGGCGCGTCCGGCGCCATGTCTTCCGGGTTGAGCCCGGGATGCACGTCACAGAGCGCGGCAATATCGCCTTGAAAACGTGCCGAAATGGCGGACAGGCTTCCGGGATCGACGGGCGCGCCGTCCACCCGGATCTCGCTCAGGAACTTGCGCCAGAGTTGGCGGGGCACATGCCCGTTGTCCTTGGAAAGGAGCCGGATCAGCGCGTCGTTGAACTGCCGACGGCGTGTCAACCAAGCGGCTGACGGGTCCGGCACGAGCGGTCCCGGACCTGCCTTGCCGATGCCCTGAGGCAAGTCGAAGCTTGTTTGCATCAGATCTGCGAGGGCGCTTTCGCCGCAATCCCGCGGCAGGCTGAACAGATGTGTGGCGCCAGCACCGAAGACCGCTTCCCATTGCTGCACAAGACGGGCAAAGTCGATCCAGTGAACCGCACCCTGAACCTCGCCGAACTGTCCGATCCGCGGGTCGGGGATGGGCCGAGTGGCCAGCGCCGCGTGCCACCAGTCAGGCTTTTCGACAAGGTTCAGTTCGAGGTCGAGGGGACGCGAGCGCCCCTCCATCAGTTGTGCGCCATAGCGGCGGATCAGCATCCGCGCCGGGTCGTCCAGATGAGCTATAACCCTAATGTCTTGCGAAATTGGCAATAGCAGCGCGCGCAGGCGCTTGAGCTCGGACAGCGTGACCAGAGAGCTGCCCAGCTGATGCGCCGACAGGAGCAGCGTGTCGGGCGCGGCTTTGTCCACCTCTGTCTGGAGGCCGCCCAGGAGATCATCGCGCAGCGCCATTTGCGCCTGCGCCGTGTCAAAGCCGCGGTGATGGCGCAGCGTGTCGATAGCGTCGGGATCGCTGACGGCCATGAAGAGGCGCGTGTGGTTGCGCGCGCCGGGCGTGCGGGCAAAAAGCACGCCCCTTTCCGCCAGCGGATTGCGGCGCCCGGACAGAACGTGCTGTATCCGGTCGCTTGTGGTCGCATCGGGCCCGATATGCAGAAGGATCTTCATGCCGATTTCCGTCTGGTCGGGGAGGTAGCGGGCATGTCGGTATTCTCGTTCGCCTTGCCCCACCAAGGCAGCGTCAGGCCCAGATGCGCGCCGATCCTGGCGGGGGCCTGAGGATCGGCGACATCATATTCCAGGAAATGCGGATCACCGGCGAAGACAGCGCGCAGAAAGGCGTGATGCGCCTCGATCCACTGCACCCTTTCCAGGGTGGTCTGCCCATAGCCGCGCGGCATGCCCGGGATCTCGCCGCGCGGCAGACGTTCGGTGCCAAGATCCAACCAGCGCAGCATGCTGCCCGACATTTCGCGCGGATTCCTGCTCGACGCGAGAAACCTCATCTCGGGGTAGCGTGCGCGCAGGGCGCTGATGAGGCCGAAATCCGTCTGCGGCCAGAGGCATTGCGCGGCGTTCAGCACCGAGATCTCGCTCAACGCGTCGAACGCGCGCAGCCGCGCGAGCGGATCACCGGTCTGGAAATAACCGTCATAAAGCTGTCGCGCGACGAAGGAGCCTGCCAGTTCGGGTGCCATGCTATTGCCCCGGTGGATCTTGTAATCGGCGACCTTCAACCCCGCACGTTTCAGCGCGAGGCCCAGCGTGGTGGTGCCCGATTTTGGCAAACCGAGGTTGATCACTTTGATTGTCACGCGACGAGGCCCAAGTGCTGCATCAGCGCATATTCGTCGGGCGGGCAGGGAGGTGCGGCGCGCAACTGGTCATACATCTCGCGGTAGGCAGGCTGCGCCATAAGGGCATCGCGCCTTTCCCGGTGAAGACGCACGCAGCTCTCGTGAAGGGCGGTGATTTCCGGGTCCGCTTTCAGCTCCGAGAGACCCGCATCTAGTGCGGGAAGATGGCGCAGCACGGAGCTGTCTTCCCAGGCTGGATCGTTGCGCATCCGCCAGTAGCGGTCGTCGAAGGCGCGCTCCTCGCGGTTCACATCGCCCCGGTCCGTCTTGACGAGATAGCTGTCGAGCGAGCGCAGCGCATAATGGTTGAGCGTCGCGAAGTCGCGCGCACCGGAAGCCGGAAACTTGCGGATGCGGCGTGGACCGGTGGGCATGAGGAACGTCTCCGGCACGATGCGCCCGGAGCCGTCCGTCCAGCGAGGCCGACGTTCCGGCGCGAGATTTTTTCGGAAAAATGGGCGATGGGCGCCGACATAGTGCAGTGGAAAATCCGCGCGCACCAAAGTCTTGACCTCGATCGCCGTGTCCGCGCACCACAGGTCGGGATTGTGCGAGCGAGTGAATTGTCCGATCACCGGGCGGTCCGCATAGTCCCAGACATCGCAATTGGCGAAGTACTGGAAGCTCAGCGATATCGCCTGTGGATCGCCGCAGGCTTCGATGAGCGCCGGGATCGTGTGATTACCTGTGTGGATGTTGAGAAACTCGTCCACATCGGAGACCCACACCCAATCCGCCCCGGTGACGACATCCTGCTTTTGCGCATGTTTCAGCGCCTCCATCTGGTAGTTGCGGCCCCGGGCGGGATTGGGCAGGTGACGGACCAGCCGACGTGCGGCCAGCGCGTCGAGCAGCACGTCACTGCCATCGCTGCAACCGTTCGAATAGACAAGGAAATGGGTTACTCCGATCAGACGGTTGAAGATGATCCATTCCAGCAGGAACGGTCCCTCATTCCTGATGCAGGTGACGGCGGTTATGCGCATGCGGCGGCGCTCGCCTCGATATTGCTCATCACTCTGCTGCCTTTGCTGTCTGCCTTTGGCCCCGATAACATTCATTCCTTGCCAAAATCATGGCAACCCTAGGGCTCTTCGACAATTTTTCCGACTTTCCTTACGCCAACTCCAGCCGTTGCGACGATGCCGACTTCGCACGGAGCGGCGTCAGGGCCGCCCACGCTTTTCCATGCGACCTATGCGCTATTGACCCCACTTTCCGCGCCGTGCAGCAACAGGGCACCCAGAAGGAGCCCGACATGCAGATACCGCAATCCATCGACGCCGTTCAAAGCACCCTGGCCGAGACCGGCTATGTCTGCGGACGCGCCCTGGCAACGGTGGTCTTCCTGTCGCTGAAACTCGGCCGGCCGTTGTTTCTCGAGGGAGAGGCCGGCGTCGGCAAGACCGAGATCGCCAAGGCCCTCGCGCAATGCCTTGGCCGCCGCCTAATCCGGCTGCAATGTTACGAAGGGCTCGATGCCTCCTCGGCGGTCTATGAGTGGAACTTCCCGGCGCAGATGATCGCGATCCGCACGGCCGAAGCTTCGGGCGGGGCGGATCGTCAGACGCTCAAGACCGAGCTTTTTTCCGAGGAATATCTTGTCGAGCGTCCGCTGCTGCAGGCCATGCGACCCGACGAAAACGGTGCGCCTATCCTGCTCATCGACGAACTCGACCGCACGGATGAACCGTTCGAGGCCTTCCTGCTCGAGGCGTTGTCGGATTTTCAGGTCACCATCCCCGAACTCGGCACGATCAAGGCACCGGAACCTCCCATCGTGATCCTCACCTCGAACCGTACGCGCGAGGTGCATGACGCCCTCAAGCGCCGCTGCCTTTATCACTGGGTCGATTATCCGACCTTCGACCGCGAGATCGAGATCCTGCATGCCCGCGCCCCCGAGGCCGCGGAAACCCTGAGCCGCGAGATCGTGGCCTTCGTGCAGGCGCTGCGCACCGAGGATCTGTTCAAGAAGCCGGGTGTGGCGGAAACCATCGACTGGGCGAAGTGCCTGCTCGCTCTCGACGTGATCGACCTCTCGCCGGAGGTCATCTCGGATACGCTCGGCGCGATCCTGAAATACCAAGACGACATCCAGAAGATCCAGGGCTCCGAAGCCCGCCGCCTGCTGGAAGAGGCCCGCGCCTCGCTGGCTCCGGCCTGATGCGTCTTTTCCGTCCGGATACCTTTGGCTGGCAGTGCCGGCGCATAACGGATCGCTGACATGCCGGAATACCTGCCTCTCGAGTTGCCCGAAAATCCCAAGCTCGCCAATAACATCACCCATTTCGCCCGGGCCTTGCGTCGCGCCGGGCTGCCCATCGGGACGGGCCGCGTGATCGACGCCATTCGAGCGGTCGAGGCGGCGGGGTTCACCGACAGGCGTGATTTCTACTGGACGCTGCATGCGTGTTTCGTGAATCGTCCCGAACACCGCACCGTCTACAACCAGATCTTCCGGCTCTACTGGCGTGATCCTCGTTACCTCGAGCACATGATGTCGATGATGCTGCCCGCGATCCGCGGCGTGCAGGAGGAAAAGGTTGCGCAGGCCGCGGAGAAACGCGCCGCTGAAGCGCTGCTGGACGGGATGCAGCCAGACGCCCCCGAAACGCCCGAAAGCGACAAGGAAGAGACGAAGATCGAGGTCGATGCCTCGATGACGATGTCCGCAGAGGAAAAGCTGCGCAATCTCGACTTCGAGCAGATGTCCACCTCCGAGGTCGCCGCCGCCAAGCGTATGCTCTCCAAGCTGAAGCTGCCGGTGAAACCGCTGCCCTCGCGCCGTGGAATGGCCGCGCTGAACGGCCCGCGCACCGACTGGCGCCGTTCGATCCGGGCCGCGATGCGCCAAGGCGGCGAGATACGCAGCCTCGCCCATACCAAACCGCGCCCTCGCTGGCCCAACCTTGTCGTGCTCTGCGACATTTCCGGGTCGATGAGCCAGTACAGCCGGATGGTTCTGCATTTCCTGCATGCCGTTGCGAATGAAAAGGGAGCGGGCTGGGCCAAGGTCCATGCCTTCACATTCGGCACCCGTCTCACCAACATCACTCGGCATCTCGCCACCCGCGACGTCGATGCCGCACTCAAATCCGCGGGCGCCGAGGCGCAGGATTGGGAGGGTGGCACCCGTATCGGCACGTCGCTGCACGCCTTCAACCGCGACTGGTCGCGCCGGGTTATGGGGCAGGGCGCTGTCGTGCTGCTGATCACCGACGGGCTCGACCGCGACGATGGCGGTGCGCTGGCAAAGGAGATGGAGCGGCTGCATCTGTCTGCCCGTCGCCTGATCTGGCTCAACCCCCTGTTGCGCTGGGATGGCTTCGCGCCCAAAGCCGCCGGAATCCGAGCGATGCTGCCGCATGTCGATTCCTTCCGGGCGGGCCATTCGGTGCAATCGCTGCAGGATCTGGCGGATGTCATCTCGCGCTCGGACGATGTGGGACAAAAGGCGCGGCTTCTCAACATGATGGCCGAATGATTTCACGTTGATTACAGTGATGGGCGGGGTTCCGCGCAGCTGTTTGGAACCGGGACATACCTCTCGAGCGTTCTCTCTCCACACCGCAAGAAATTTGCGGACATTCGAAAGGAAACGCGATGAAACCCGGATTTCTGAAATCCTCGACCGCGATGGTACTCGTGGCCAGCCTTGCGGCGGCTCCGATCCCCAGCTTTGCCCAGACCGCCGACGGCGATGCCGCGCAAAGCGAAGACACCGATGCTGACCTGCTGCGCCAGCAGCTCGAGGAGGCAAACCAGGGCGAGACGGATGCCCCGGCCGAAGTCGAGGCTGAAGGAGCACTGGACGCAGTGCCCGACGCGGCACAGGCCGATCCGGCGCCCGACGGAGAGACCGCACCCGAGGCTGCTGAAACGGAAGCCGCGCCTGAGGTAGAACCTGCGCCCGAGGCTGCGGAAACAGAAACAGCACCCGAGGTAGAGACTGCTCCCGAGGCTGCGGAAACGGAAGCCGCGCCTGAGGTAGAACCTGCTCCCGAGGCTGCGGAGACGGAAGTCGCGCCTGAGGCAGAGCCTGCGCCTGAGGCTGCAGAGACGGAAGTCGCGCCTGAGGCAGAGCCTGCGCCCGAGGCTGCAGAAACAGAACCCGCGCCCGAAGACGATGCTGCGGGTGAAACCGCTGCGGAAGAGCCTGCACCCGAGACCGAGGCAACGCCCGAAGCGACGGCGGATGCGCCCGCAGAGAGCGACAACCCGGCGGACTCCGAAAGCGACACGGCGGCCGACACCGACGTGACCACGCCGGAGGCGGTTTCCGAGGCTGAGACAACTGCCGAAGATGGCACTGCCGAGGTGGATGCCGAGGCGACTGCGAGCACCGAAGATGCTGCGCCGATGGATTCCGAAGCGCAGGCCGAAATTCAGGCCGAAGCCGATGCCGAGGCGCCTGCCGCTATGGCCGCATCAGAGGCAGGCGGCGAAGGAGAGCCGGAGGTCGTCGAGGAGACGGTGACAGAGGACACCGCACGCAGTTCGAACGAGGAATTTTCGACCGACCTCCAGGGCGAGGCCCGCGCGGAGACCAAGGCGAAGAAAAAGGACGACGACGACGACAACAAGGGTCTGAGCAACTTCGAGAAGGCCGCTCTTCTTGGCATCGGCGCTGTCGCCGTCGGCGCCATGCTGCGCAACAACGAAACCGTTGCTGCCAATACCGGTGACCGCATTGTCGCCGAGCAGAACGGCCAGTATCGGGTCATCAAGAATGACGACGCCCTGCTGCGTCAGCCCGGGTCGGACATCAAGACCTACAATTATTCCGACGGCTCGACCCGTACCATCGTCCTGCGTGAGGACGGTACCCAGGTCGAGACGATCCGTGCCGCCGATGGCCGGGTCCTGCGCCGCGCGCGCACGCTTCCGGATGGTTCGACGGCGCTGCTGTTCGACGACACGCAGTCCTCGCAAGCTGTCGAGGTCAGCAACCTGCCGCGTGTGAGCACGCGCCGTTCGGTCGATATCCGCGACATCAACGAAGATGATCTTGCGGCGACGCTCACGGCGGCTCAGGCTGCCAACGTGAACCGGACGTTCTCGCTCAGCCAGATCCGCAACATCAACGCGGTTCGGCAGTTGGTGCCCGAGATCAACGTGGATTCGGTGAATTTCGAGACGAATTCGGCGGTGATCCGGCCTGAGGAAGCCGAAGAGCTGGCAGCCCTCGGCAATGCCATGCGCCGGATGATCGAGCGCAATCCGTCAGAAGTGTTTCTGGTGGAAGGTCACACCGACGCGGTGGGTGCGGGCAGCTACAACCTCGCATTGTCGGACCGCCGCGCGGAATCTGTGGCGCTTGCCCTGACGGAGTATTTCGACGTCCCGCCGGAAAACCTCGTCGTGCAGGGTTACGGCGAGAGCGATCTGATCGTTAGGACATCGGATGCCGAGCGCGCCAACCGTCGCGCCGCCGTGCGCCGGATCACGCCGCTGCTCGACGGCAGCCAGACCTGATCCGTACTGAACTCGACCCTGTAAAGCTTAAACCCCGCGCTGCGATGCGCGGGTTTTTTTTGCATGTTTGTGAAATTACCCGAAGGTGGCGCCGAAGCTGCCTCGATAGAGCGCGGCTAGGGCATCGAGCGGCATTTCGGATCCCCCCATGCGCACGCTGTCGCCCCCGAACTTACCGACCGCGATGATCGGCACATCCGCCGCCGATGCACGGCTCATCAGCTCTTCGGCGAAGTCGAAATTGCAGGCCACAAGGTAGCGCGCCTGATCCTCGCCGAACAGCGTCGGCGTATCGTCCATCTCGAGCGTCACGCCCACGCCCGAGGCCTCGGCCATCTCGAAGGCGGCGAGTGCCAGGCCGCCATCCGACAGATCGGTGCAGGAGCGGATGAGGTCGCGGTTTTCGCGGATGAAATCGCCGTTGCGCCGTTCTGCCGCCAGGTCGACATGCGGCGCATCGCCGTCCTCGCGGTTGAAGATCTCGGCGAGCAGGGCGGACTGGCCCAGATGGCCGGTCGTCTCTCCGATCACCAGCGCCACATGACCGTCGCGCGCGAAGCCGAGGATCGGCTCTTCTCCCTCCGCGATCAGGCCCACGGCCCCGATGGTCGGCGTCGGCAGGATTCCCACGCCATCCGTCTCGTTGTAAAGCGAGACATTGCCCGACACGATCGGCATGTCGAGCGCGATGCAGGCCGCGCCGATGCCGCGCAGGGCGCAGACGAACTGGCCCATGATCGCGGGTTTCTCGGGGTTGCCGAAGTTGAGGTTGTCCGTCGTCGCAAGAGGTTTCGCACCGACGGCGCAAAGGTTCCGGAATGCTTCGGCCACGGCTTGACGACCACCCTGTTCGGGGTTCGCCTTGACGTAGCGGGGCGTCACGTCCGAGGTGAAGGCAAGCTTCTTACCAGTCCCGTGCACCCGGATGACGCCGGCACCAAAGCCCGGGATCCGGACGGTATCGGCCATGACCTGGCTGTCATACTGTTCGTAAACCCATGTGCGGGCGCAGTAATTCGGGCTGATCAGCAGCGCCTTGAGGCCATCGAGCGGGTCGATCTGAGGCACGTCCGAAAGCGGATGCGGGATCGGCGTCGGCTCCCATGGGCGGTCGTATTCGGGGGCGTTGCCGGAGAGGGCCTTGAGCGGCAGGTCGGCCTTGATGTCGCCATTGTGCACCACAAGAAAGCGATCCTCGGCGATCGTCTCGCCCACGATGGCAAAGTCGAGGTCCCATTTGTCGAATACGGCCTTCGCCTCGGCCTCCTTGCTGGGGTCGAGCACCATGAGCATGCGTTCCTGGGATTCCGAGAGCATCATCTCGTAGGCGGTCATGCCTTTTTCGCGGCACGGCACCTTTTCAAGGTCGAGACGGACGCCGAGATCGCCCTTGTCGCCCATTTCCACCGCGGAACAGGTGAGACCCGCGGCGCCCATGTCCTGAATGGAAATGACCGCACCGGTCTGCATGAGCTCCAGCGTCGCCTCCATCAGGCGTTTTTCGGTGAAGGGGTCGCCGACCTGAACGGTGGGACGCTTTTCTTCGATGCTGTCGTCGAATTCGGCGGACGCCATCGTGGCGCCGCCGACGCCATCGCGCCCGGTCTTGGCCCCGAGATAGACGACAGGACGACCGACACCGCTGGCAGCCGAATAGAAGATCTTGTCCGTGTCGGCGAGGCCGGCTGCAAATGCGTTCACCAGACAGTTGCCGTTATAGGCCGAGTGAAAGCGCACCTCGCCGCCTACGGTCGGAACGCCGAATGCGTTGCCATAACCGCCGACACCCTCGACCACACCATGCACAAGGCGCTTCGTCTTTGGGTGCGACGGCTCGCCGAAGGAGAGCGAGTTCATCGCGGCGATCGGGCGTGCGCCCATGGTGAAGACATCGCGCAGGATGCCGCCCACGCCGGTCGCAGCCCCCTGATATGGCTCGATATAAGATGGATGGTTGTGGCTTTCCATCTTGAACACCACTGCCTGACCATCGCCGATATCGACCACGCCGGCATTCTCGCCGGGGCCGCAGATCACCTGGGGGCCAGTCGTGGGCAGGGTGCGCAGCCATTTCTTGGAGGATTTGTAGGAACAATGCTCGTTCCACATCGCCGAAAAGATGCCGAGTTCGGTGAAGGTCGGTTCGCGCCCGATGATGTCGAGGATGCGCTGATATTCGTCAGGCTTGATCCCATGGGCTGCGATCAGATCTTCGGTGATGGCCGGGTCTTGCATGTGCGTGAGGTCCCCCTGGAGCGGTTGCGCGCTGTTTAGGACAGGACGCGGTCCGGGGAAAGGGCCGAGCAGGGAAAAAGCGCCGGTTTGGGGGCGGTTCTCAGGATCCCACGGCGCGTTCGGCGCATTTCTCCTCGTCAGCGGTGTGAAACGGCCGCGACACGGACAGGGGGCGCGGAAGGCGGCCTTTGCTTCGGTCGATGGAACATGCCGGGTCGTCCATCAACGCTGTTCGTCAGGCGCCGATTGGAATTCGGCCCGGGTCATGTCGGCACGCAGCAGGTCCGAAGCGATTGCAAAAAAAAGGCCGAGCTAAAAAGCTCGGCCGAAGTCCAACAGGGAGGTATGCAGGTGATGCGCCAGGAGGCGCTCCGTCCTGCATGAAGATGAAATAATAGCCGTCTTGTGAACGATCAAGTTTAATCGTGTCGTAAATGCAGCATTCCGGCTATGCGTGTGACGCATACCACAGTATCAGGCCTGTCCCATGGATTTGAGCGTCTTGCGGTGGGCAAAGATCTCTTCCTGAACGAAGTCGCGGAAGGCCGCTATCCGTTTGGATTGCCGCAATTCTTCGGGGTAGGCCAGAAAGACCGGGACTTCGCCCGATTCAAGGTCCGGCAGAACGCGGACGGCAGAGGGGAAATCCTCGATGATGTAATCCGGCAACACACCGATCCCCAGGTGCGAGATCACAGCCTGCAACACGCCAAAGTAGTTGTTCACGGTGAGGGTGGATTTGATGTCGTAAGTCATCAATTCCTGCACGAGGCTGAGACCTGCCATGACCTGTGCCGAGCGGGTATTCTGACAGATCAGCCTGTGATGGGCCATATCCTCGAGCGTTTCCGGAGTGCCGTTCTCTTCAAGATATTCGGGCGAAGCATAAAGTCGCATGCGAATCTGCATCAGGCGCTTACGGATCAGATCAGCCTGAGACGGCTCCTTCATGCGGATGGCCACATCCGCTTCCCGCATCGGCAGGTCGAGCACGCGTTCCTCGAGCATCAGGTCGATGTTGAGGTCGGGATATTTCTCGTAGAGCTTTGGCAGCCGCGGGGCGAGCCAGAGAGAACCGAAGCCGGTGGTGGTGGTCACGCGCAGCTCACCGAACACCTCTTCCTCGCTGTCGCGTATGCGGGCAGTGGCGGCGTCGATGCGCTTGAGCATGGACGAGGTCGCATCAAAGAGCAATTCGCCCTGCTCGGTCAGGATCAGCCCGCGCGCGTGGCGGTGAAACAACGTTGTGTTGAGTGATTCTTCGAGCGATCTGATCTGACGCGAAACTGCCGATTGCGACAGATGCAGGGTGTCACCTGCATGCGTCAGGCTGCCGGCATCTGCGACAGCGTGAAAAATTCTGAGTTTATCCCAGTCCATGAAATCAACTTTCTGATGTTGGGCACCTTTTACACGAAACAGCCGCACCTTTAAGACGTAACCTTGTGTAAATTTTGTTACCAACACAGAAATTACTATCCAGGTCAGCGTATGTGACCTAAAATAGGCATCTGGCAAGATCATTGAGCGACGGGAGCGTAAGATGAGCACGCATGAAATCACCCTCAACGACCGGTTCGATCTGTCCAAGGATCAGGTTCTGCTGAACGGCACTCAGGCGCTCGTGCGCCTCATGCTGATCCAGAAGGCGCGCGACCGCGCGGCTGGGCTGAACACGGCAGGGTATGTGACAGGCTATCGCGGCTCGCCTCTCGGGGCTGTCGACATGCAGATGAACCGGGCGGCAAAGTGGCTGTCCGCGGCGGATGTGCTGTTCAAGGAGGGTCTGAACGAGGATCTCGCAGCGACAGCGCTCTGGGGCGCGCAGCAGGCCGAACTGCGCGGCGAGGGCAAGTATGATGGCGTCTTCGGGCTCTGGTATGGCAAGGGGCCCGGGGTGGATCGCTCCGGTGACGTGATGCGCCATGCGAATATGGCCGGGTCGTCGAAACATGGCGGCGTGATCATGGCAATGGGCGATGACCATACCGGCGAATCCTCGACCGTGCTGCACCAGTCGGAATGGGCGATGGTTGATGCCTACATGCCGGTCGTATCGCCTGCCGGGGTACAGGAAATTCTCGACTACGGCGTCTATGGCTATGCGCTGTCGCGCTTTTCCGGGCTTTGGGTCGGCCTCAAGACAATGAAGGATACGGTCGAGGCGACATCGGTCGTCGATGGCCGGGCGGACCGGATGCAGCTTTTCCTGCCGGAATTCGACATGCCCGAGGGCGGGCTGAACATCCGTCTTGCCGATACGCCACATGCGCAGGAAGCGCGGATGATCGACTACAAGCGTTTCGCGGCAGAGGCGTGTTCGCGCATCAACGGCATGGACAAGCGAATCTGGGGCAAGCCCGGCGCCAAGATCGGCTTCGTCGCCGCGGGCAAGAACTGGCTAGACCTGGTGCATGCGCTGTCGCTGCTGGGTTTGGATGCGGAGGAGGCCGAGCGGCTCGGCATCACCACCTACAAGATCGGGCAGACCTTTCCGCTCGACATGCAGGGCTTTCACGACTGGGCCGAAGGGCTCGATCTGATCGTCGTGGTCGAGGAAAAGCGCAAGCTGATCGAAGTGCAGATCAAGGAGGCGATCTTCAACGACCGTCGCGGGCGGCGTGTCTATGGCTGGCACAAGGGCGGTGGTGCGGGTTCGATGCACGGGCCGGAGCTGTTCCCGACGCGCGGTGCGCTCGATCCGATCCTGATCGCGGAAAAGCTCGGCGAGATCCTGATCGAGGAGGGGCGCGGCACAGATCGTCTGCGCGCAGGAATGGAGACGCTCGATCGTGCACGGCGCGCCGACAATGCCGAAGAGATCGCGGCGCGGTTGCCGTATTTCTGCTCGGGCTGTCCGCACAACTCTTCGACCAAGGTGCCGGAAGGCTCGCGCGCCTATGCCGGGATCGGCTGCCACTACATGGTGCAGTGGATGGACCGCTCGACCACGGGTTTCACCCATCTGGGCGGCGAAGGTGCGAACTGGATCGGCGAGGCGCCGTTTTCGACGCGCGGCCATGTCTTCCAGAACCTCGGCGACGGTACTTACAATCATTCGGGCGTTCAGGCGATCCGCGCGGCACTGCTCGCCGGAACGACGATCACCTACAAGATCCTCTACAATGATGCCGTCGCCATGACCGGCGGTCAGAAGAATGATGGCGGGCTGACTGCGGAACAGATCGTGCGCGAGCTGGTCGCGATGGGCGTTCCCCACGTGGCGGTGGTCTATGACGAGAAAGAAGACGTTGATCCCAAGGGATTTCCCTCGGGCGTCGGCGTGCATGAGCGGGCCCAGATGGAATCCGTTCAAAAGGATTGCGCGACGCAAGAGGGCGTGTCGGCCATCGTCTATATCCAGACCTGTGCCGCGGAAAAGCGGCGTCGGCGCAAGCGGGGCAATTTTGCCGATCCCGACAAGCGCGTCTTCATCAACACCGATATTTGCGAAGGCTGTGGCGATTGCGGCGTGCAATCGAACTGTGTCTCGATCGTGCCGGTCGAGACCGAGCTGGGGCGCAAGCGGGCGATCGACCAATCTTCCTGCAACAAGGATTTCTCTTGCCTGAAAGGGTTTTGCCCGTCGTTCCTCACGTTGGAGGGCGCGACGGCTCGCCGTGGTGGAACGACCGAGCTGAGCCTGCCGGACATGCCGGAACCGGTGCTGCCCAGGATCGACGGGACCTGGAACATGGTCGTGACCGGTGTCGGCGGCACTGGTGTCGTGACCATCGGCGCGGTGCTCGCACAGGCGGCGCAAATCGACGGCAAGGGCGCCGGGATGATGGAAATGGCCGGCCTTGCCCAGAAGGGCGGCGCCGTGCACATCCACTGCCGTCTTGCGGAGAAACCCCAGGATATCAGTGCGATACGGGTCGCGACGGGAGAATGTGATGCGCTGATCGGGGGCGATCTGGTCGTTTCCGCCGGAGCGAAGACTCTGGGCCTGATGCAGACCGGTCGCACCGGCGGGATCGTGAACAGCCACGAAATCATCACCGGGGACTTTACCCGGAACACGGAATTTTCCTTGCCCAGCGACCGCTTGAAGCTCGCTCTTGAAGCAAGGCTTCAGGATCGACTCGATTTGTTCGACGCCTCTGAACTGGCGCGCACAACGATGGGCGATTCGATCTTTTCCAACATGATGCTTCTGGGTGCGGCCTGGCAGCGGGGGCTGGTGCCGCTGGCGAAATCCGCGCTGGTGGCGGCAGTCGAGCTCAACGGCGCGGCTGTCGAGAAGAACCTCCGCGCCTTCGAGATTGGCCGCTGGGCGGTGCTTCATCCGGATGAGGTGGCCCGGCTGAGCGCGTCGCAGGTGGTGCAGATGCCGAAATCACTTGAGGAAAGGATCGCCTTCCGGGGCGATCACCTCGTCGCTTATCAGGGCAAGCGCCTGGCAAAGAAATACCGTCGGCTCGTCGACAGTGTCGAGGATCGCAAGGTCAAGGAGGCGGTTGCAAAAGGCTATCACAAGCTCTTGTCCTACAAGGATGAATACGAGGTGGCGCGGCTGCACTTGCAAAGCCACGCCAAGGCAGCCGAGCAGTTCGAGGATGGCTTCCGGATGACGTTCCATCTGGCGCCGCCACTGCTGAGCAAGACCGGTCCGGACGGTCGCCCGCAGAAAAGGACGTTCGGTGAGGGCATGTTGCGCGGCTTTTCCGTGCTGTCGCGGATGAAGATCCTGCGCGGCACGCCCTTCGATCCGTTCGGACGCTCCGAGGAACGAAGGATGGAACGCGCGCTGATCACCCAATACGAGGCGGATCTGGCCGAGGTTCTTCCAAAGCTCACTCCGTCTACGCGTGATGCGGTCGTCGCTCTGGCGGAGTTGCCGCTGCAGATCAAGGGCTTCGGACCCGTTAAGCAGGCGAATGAACAAAAGGCGGCGAAGCGGCGCGAGGAATTGCTGGCTCTGATCCGGGCGGGGGGAACTCCGGTGGCGAAGGCTGCGGAATGAGCTGTCATGCAGGGTTTACGACCTTGTTACATAATCTGGCGAGAACAGCGGGACCGCGCTAGATCAGCGCATCTTTTACGAGGATTCGTCAAATGCAGGCGACGCGCCAGATTGCCCGCGACATCAGCTATTCCTATTCGGCCAGCACCCGGGGCGGACGCGCTCTCATCCGTCTCATGGAGAATGCGACCGGACGCATAGGCCTGATCCGTCGCGCCAGAGGTTACGAGCGCGACGTGGCCGAGGGGCGCGATTTCTGGCAGGTGATGGTCGAGCGCTACGGGCTGCAGCTCGATGTCATCGGTGGCGACCTGCTCAACATTCCTGAGACTGGTCCGCTGATCGTGATCGCGAACCACCCCTATGGCATTCTCGACGGTCTGATGCTGGGACATATCCTTTCGGTTGTGCGGGGGGATTTCCGTATTCTCGCACACCGGATCTTTCGCAAGGCCGAGGATCTGCAAAGCGTGATCCTGCCGGTCTCCTTCGAAGAGACCAAGGAGGCGCTGGCCCAGAACCTCGAGACCCGCAAGGAGGCGCTGCGCTATCTGGGCGCCGGTGGCGCCATCGGCATCTTTCCGGGCGGCACGGTATCGACCGCCGTGAAGCCGTTCGCCCGCCCCATGGATCCGGGCTGGCGCAGCTTTACCGCGAGAATGGTCGCTAAAAGCGGTGCGACCGTGGTGCCGATCTATTTTGACGGCCATACCAGCCGGATGTTCCAGCTGGCGAGCCACCTGCACACGACCTTGCGGATGGGCCTGCTGATCAAGGAATTCCGCAAGCGGGTCGATACCCCGGTGCGCGTGGTCATCGGTCGGCCGATTCCGCCCGAGGCGCTGCAGGTCCATGCGAAAGACCCGCGCGCGATGATGGATTTCCTGCGCAAAGCGACGTATGAGCTTAGTCCAAGCCCCTTGGCCTCGTATGATTACGGTTTCGAGTTCGAGGAACGGCACAGGACAAAGGCCTGAGAGCCTTCGAGCAGAGGACGTTTTGATATGGCGGTAGGAGTGTTCGACTCGGGCCTGGGTGGCCTGACGGTTCTGGATGCGGTGACCAGGCGGCTGCCCGATGTGCCCTTCGTCTACCTCGCCGACAGCCGCAATGCACCCTACGGCGTGCGGGATGCCGACGACATCTACAACCTCACCTGTGCCTCGGTCGAACGGCTCTGGGCGGCGGGATGCGATCTGGTGATCCTGGCCTGCAATACTGCATCGGCGGCAGCCCTCCGCCGCATGCAGGAAGCCTGGATTCCCCGGGACAAGCGTGTGCTGGGTGTCTTTGTGCCGCTGATCGAGGCCATGACGGAGCGGCAATGGGGCGACAATTCCCCGCCGCGTGAGGTCGCGGTGAAACATGTGGCGCTGTTCGCGACACCTGCCACGGTGCGCAGCCGGGCGTTCCAGCGTGAGCTCGCCTTCCGTGCGATCGGCGTCGATGTCGAGGCACAGGCCTGCGGCGGCGTGGTGGATGCGATCGAGGAAGGCGACATGATCCTCGCCGAAGCGCTGGTGCGCAGCCATGTCGACGCGCTGATGCGCAAGATGCCCACCCCCCAGGCGGCGATCCTCGGGTGCACGCATTACCCGCTGGTACAGGAGGTCTTTCAGAAGGCGCTGGGGCCGGATGTGAGTGTCTACAGTCAGGCCAATCTGGTCGCGGAATCGCTGGCGGACTACCTCACGCGGCATCCGGGCATGCTCGGGGCCGGGACGCAGTCTCAGTTTCTGACCACGGGCGATCCGCGCAAGGTTTCGACCCGCGCGACCCAGTTCCTGCGTCGTCAGATCCTGTTCGAGCAGGCGTGATCCGCTGATCCCACAAGATAGCAGCCGATGTCGGCGCACATCTTGGTGACGGGGAACGGGCAGGGCTTTGACCCTGCTGCACAATCCGGTAGACCTGTCACCAAAGGCAGCGCTTGCTGGCTGCATGGACGGAGAACCACATGACCCACAGAATCGCGATCATCGGTGCCAGCGGCTATACCGGAGCCGAGCTGATCCGTTTGATCGCCACCCATCCGAACATGGAGATCGCGGCGCTGGCGGCGAATTCCAAGGCCGGGCAAAGCATGGCTCAGGTGTTCCCGCATCTGCGCCATCTGGACCTGCCGGATCTGGTAACCTGGGAGCAGATCGATTTCAGCCAGATCGATCTCTGCTTCTGCGCTCTGCCGCACAAGACCAGCCAGGAGGTGATCCGCGAGCTGCCGAAGGACCTCAAGATCGTGGATCTGAGCGCGGATTTCCGGCTGCGCGATCCGGCAGACTACACGAAGTGGTACGGCAACCCGCATGGCGCGGTCGAGATGCAGAAGGAGGCCGTCTATGGCCTCACCGAATTCTATCGCGACGCGATTTCCAAGGCGCGGCTTGTCGCCGGCACCGGCTGCAACGCGGCGACGGGTCAGTTCATCCTGCGTCCGCTGGTGGCGGGTGCCGTGATCGACCTCGAGGATATCATCCTCGACATGAAATGCGCCGTGTCGGGCGCGGGTCGCAGCCTCAAGGAAAACCTGCTGCATGCGGAGCTGTCCGAAGGTTACAACGCCTACGCCGTTGGTGGAACGCACCGGCATCAGGGGGAATTCGATCAGGAATTCAGCGCCTTGGCGGGCCGACCGGTGAAGGTTCAGTTCACGCCACACCTCATGCCCGCGAACCGGGGTATCCTTGCCACGACTTACGTGAAGGGTGATCCGCAGGCCATCTATGCGACCCTTCAAAAGACCTATGCCAGCGAGCCCTTCATCGAGGTGCTTCCGTTCGGCGAGACTCCGTCGACCCATCATGTTCGCGGATCGAACTTTGTGCATATCGGGGTAAGTGGAGACCGTATACCGGGGCGCGCGATCGTGGTAGGAGTCCTCGATAATCTGACCAAGGGCAGTTCGGGGCAAGCATTGCAGAATGCGAATTTGATGTTAGGTGAGGAAGAGACGGCAGGGTTGATGCTCGTGCCGTGCTTCCCGTGAATGCGATCAGCGTCCATGGGTGAGGAGAGACGTACATGGCATTGAAATCACTCAAGAAGAAGCGTCGGGTTCAGGTCCTCGCAATGGCGTCAGTCGCATTGATCATCTCGACTGCGATGATCGGCTACGCGATGCGCGACGGGATCAACTTCTTCCGTTCGCCAAGCCAGGTGATGCAAGAACCCCCGCGTGCCAGCGAAGTTTTCCGCATCGGCGGGCTGGTCGAGGAAGGCACGCTGCTGCGCGGCCAGGGTCATGAAATCAAGTTCAGCGTGACAGATGGCGGGGCCTCCGTGCCCGTGATCTATGCCGGTGTGCTGCCGGATTTGTTCGAAGAGAACCAAGGCATGGTCGGCACCGGAAGTTACGTGAACGGCGTCTTTCAAGCGACTGAAATCCTTGCAAAACATGACGAGACCTACATGCCGAAAGAGGTTATCGACGCACTGAAGGAACAGGGCGTCTACAAAGAAGACGGGACCCTTTCGGGCACCTGAAGCCCGGATTGGCGGATCAATCGGCCGTGAGATCGTATTCGAAGAAGCACAACCGGTCCCGGGCAATGTCCGGGACGTCTGCATAGGGTCCGCGTTCCCTGAATCCCAATCTGGCATAAAGAGCGCGTGCTGCATCAAGCGTCTTCATCGTGTCGAGCAGTGCCGAGGAGTATCCCGCTGTTCTTGCGCGCCGGAGAAGCTCCAGCATGAGACTGCGCGCCACACCCATTCCGCGGCACGCACTATCTACATAGACACGCTTGATTTCGCAGGACTCGGCATCGAACCGGCGGTACATGCCGCAGGCGATCGCGTTACCGTGAAGCGTCGCAAGCAGCAGCGTGCCGTCAGGTGCGGCGTGGAGCTCCGAGAGACGTTCCAGAAGGGCGGCATATTCCGGCTTTGGATAGAGGGTTTGTGTCAGAACCGGTCGGGCACCTGCATGCGTCAGCAGGTGCTGGCGATAGCGCCAGCAGAGGTCACGCACCGCGGCCATGTCGGCCTCTGAACTGGGCGTCCTTATCGAAATTTGCGGCATGTGCGGTTTACAGGGCGCGCGGGACATGACCCGCGCGCCGCAGTCTCACTTCAGGATCGACTTGCCGGCAAATTCCGCCGTCTCGCCGAGGATTTCTTCGATCCGGATCAGCTGGTTGTACTTCGCCAGCCGGTCGGAGCGCGCGAGCGAGCCGGTCTTGATCTGTCCGCAATTGGTCGCGACGGCGAGGTCGGCGATGGTCGCATCCTCGGTTTCGCCGGAACGGTGCGACATGACGTTGGTCATGCGCGCCCTGTGCGCCATCTCGACGGCCTTGAGCGTTTCGGTGAGGGTGCCGATCTGGTTGACCTTGACCAGCATCGAGTTCGCGCAGCCTTTTTCGATGCCCATGGCCAGACGCTTGGGGTTGGTCACGAAGAGATCATCGCCCACCAGCTGGATCTTGTCTCCGAGCTTGTCGGTGAGGATCTTCCAGCCCTCCCAGTCATCCTCGGACATGCCGTCTTCGATCGAGATGATCGGATAGTCGGCGCAGAGCTGTGCAAGATAGGCGGCGTTTTCCTCGGAGGTGAGGGACTTGCCTTCGCCCTTCATCTCGTACTTGCCGCCCTTGTAGTATTCGGTCGCGGCGCAATCGAGCGCAAGGCAGATATCCTCGCCCGGAGTGTAGCCGGCGGTTTCGATGGATTGCAGGATGAAATCGAGAGCCTCGCGGGTGGAGCCGAGATCTGGAGCAAAGCCGCCCTCGTCACCCAGACCGGTGGAAAGACCCTTGGCCGAGAGTGCCTTTTTCAGCGTGTGAAAGACTTCAGAGCCCATGCGCACGGCTTCGCGGATATTCTCGGCCGCGACCGGCATGATCATGAATTCCTGGATGTCGATCGGGTTGTCGGCATGCTCGCCGCCATTGATGATGTTCATCATCGGGACCGGCAGCACACGGGCTGAGGTGCCGCCGACATAACGGAACAGCGGCATTCCGTTATATTCGGCGGCGGCCTTGGCCGATGCGAGCGAAACGCCGAGGATGGCATTCGCACCGAGGCGGGACTTGGTGTCGGTGCCGTCGAGTTCGATCATCGACAGGTCGATCGCGACCTGTTCGGTCGCGTCCATGCCCAGCAGCGCTTCGGCAATCTCGCCGTTCACGGCAGCCACCGCTTCCAGAACGCCCTTGCCCATATAGCGGGATTTGTCGCCATCGCGGCGCTCGTTCGCTTCGTAAGCGCCGGTCGAGGCGCCCGAGGGGACGGCTGCGCGGCCCATGGTACCGTCTTCGAGGGTCACGTCGACCTCGACAGTGGGATTGCCGCGGCTGTCGAGAATTTCACGTGCGTGGATGTCGATGATTGTGCTCATGGGTCCCAGTCTCTTCGAGGTTATGGATTTGTCTTGCGTATAGCAGGCGGATGTAAAAAGTAAACCGTTGCAGTTAGCGCTAACGGGCGTGGACCCGCTGTGCGCGGCGCGCAAGATGACGCTCGCGCAGGAAGGTATAGAGGCCC
Organism: Rhodobacterales bacterium; assembly: GCA_038260405.1. Classification (GTDB taxonomy): domain Bacteria; phylum Pseudomonadota; class Alphaproteobacteria; order Rhodobacterales; family Rhodobacteraceae; genus Puniceibacterium. The sequence continues at coordinate 33,740 of JBBSNW010000017.1, forward strand.
GAACCGATGATCAGCGCGGCACCGGCAAAGGTCAGCAGATCGGGCCGCTCGCCAAAGAAGGTGATACCGAGGATCAGCGCGAAGATAAGCCGGGAATAGCGGAACGGCGTGATGACCGAGACGTCGCCGATGCGGGTGGCGATGGTGATGCCGAAATAGGCGAAGACTCCGACGAGCGTGGCCCCGAGGAGCAGAAGGGAAGTCGGCCCGTCCGGAATGGCGGCACTGCCCGAGGCTGTCAGCAGGATCGCGCCGGTCGGGACCATCATGAAGAAGCCATAGGCCGAAAGCTGGAGATTTGGCACCGATTTCGGCACTGCGCGCGAGGCAAGGTCGCGCCCCGCGAGCCCAGCGACACCCAGAACGGCCCAGAGGGCATTCGGCTCGAACCCGGCCATGCCGAGACGGATGATGACGAGCACGCCGACAAAGCCGGCGACGATCGCACTCCAGCGCCGCCAGCCCACCGGTTCGGCAAAGAGCAAGGCCGCCCCCATCGTGATCACCAGGGGCGTGGCTTGCAGGATGGCCGAGGCCGTGGAGAGGGCGATGGTGGTGATGGCGGTGATGAAACCGAGGGTGCCCGTCATTTCCATGAGGTTTCGGATCAGGACCGGGCGCGACCAGAGCACGGGGGTCAGCAAGCGAAGGCCGCGGGCGCGCGCGATCACGGCAAAGACCAGACCGCCAACCGCGCCGATGGTCATGAGGATCTGTCCCGCGGGCAGGGTGGCCGAGGCGCCCTTGATGAAGGCATCCTCGGCCGCAAAGGCCGCCATGGAGAGAACCATGATGAGGATTCCGCGCAGATTTTCCATGAAGGGCCTCGTATTCGGGACGTTGCCCCCGTGCTACGGAGGAAAGTGCAGAGAGGCCAGAGCCAGTTGCCGCGGCGGGGTCGCAATTTTCTTGAGAAAGAAAATTGGCAAAAATCTTCCTAAAGATTTTTGGTGGCACCGTTCCGAGCAAAGGAGATCTAGAGGCGAAATCAGCGTTTCCGCAGAGGGACGCCGTAGAGTTCGAGCCGGTGCCCCTTGAGACTGTAGCCGAGCTTTGCGGCGATCTTTTCCTGCAGGGCCTCGATCTCCGGATCGACGAATTCGATGACTTCGCCCGACTGCATGTCGATCAGGTGGTCATGGTGGTCCCGTTCGGCATCTTCGTAGCGCGCGCGCCCGTCGCCGAATTCCAGGCGGTCAAGAATCCCCGCCTCTTCGAACAGCTTCACGGTACGGTAGATTGTGGCGATCGAGATGCGGTCATCGCGGGCCGAGGCGCGGGCATAGAGTTCCTCGACATCCGGATGGTCGGTCGCCTCTTCCAGCACCTGCGCGATGGTGCGGCGCTGATCGGTCATGCGCAGGCCCTTGGCTTCGCAGCGGCTGGTGATTGTGTCGGTCATGGAATCCTCGTGCCTCGGCTCCAACAGCTTTAGCCAATCCGGGGCAGGGAGGCCAACACCCGAAATGCACCAAGCGGTCACGTGTCGCCTTGACTTGGCGTGCATTTGGCCCCATGTCCGGTTTAACGGATCTCTTCTGCCGCGTGAGCAGATTGACCGGCGCCATATGCGCCGTGGGTCGCGGAGTCCGCTGATTGCTTCCAAAATCACGCGTGGGGCATGGGGTGCAACGCCTCTCGGGCATTCGGTCTGAGGGCGGTTCTGTGCCTCTCCACCTGATGGGCCGCCTCGGGCCGCCCGTCGCGAGACTGCGAAACGCGCAGTCCGAAAGGAACTGTTTTGACTGATTTTACAACCATGGGCCTGCCCAAATCGCTCGTGACACGACTGACCCAGATGGGCCTGACCGAACCGACTCCGATCCAGACCGGTGCCATCCCCTTTGCCATGGAGGGCCGTGACGTGATGGGCCTGGCACAGACCGGCACCGGCAAGACGGCCGCCTTTGGCCTGCCGCTTGTTGCACAGATCTCGGGTCTGGGCCGTCCGGCACCGAAATCCGTGCGCGGCCTCGTGCTGGCACCGACCCGCGAACTGGCGGGGCAGATCGCCGAAACGCTGAAGGAACTGACGCTCGGCTCGCCGCTCAAGGTGGCCGTCGTCGTCGGCGGTCAATCGCTCAATGCTCAGGCCAAGCGGCTGGAAAAGGGCATCGACCTGCTGGTCGCCACCCCGGGCCGCCTGATCGACCTGATCGACCGACGCGCCGTGCGTCTGGACGAATGCAGCTTCCTGGTGCTCGACGAAGCGGATCAGATGCTCGACATGGGGTTCATCCATGCGCTGCGCCAGATCGCGACGCATTTGCCGAAGAAGCGTCAGACCATGCTGTTCTCGGCCACGATGCCGAAACTGATGGAAGATCTGTCGCGGGAATATCTCGACAATCCCGAAAAGGTGCAGGTCGCGCCTCCGGGCAAGACCGCAGACAATATCGAGCAATCGGTGCACTTCATCGCCAAGGCGGAGAAGACCAAGCTGCTGATCGAGCTGCTGGACAAGCACAAGGACGAGCTGGCGCTGGTCTTTGGACGCACCAAGCACGGCTCCGAGAAGCTGATGAAGACGCTGGAGAAAGCCGGTTTTGCCGCGGCCTCGATCCATGGCAACAAGAGCCAGGGACAGCGCGACCGGGCGCTCAAGGCATTTCGCGATGGCACCGTACGCGTTCTCGTGGCGACGGATGTCGCGGCGCGGGGGCTCGACATTCCTGCCGTTCGGCACGTTTACAACTTCGATCTGCCGAACGTGCCCGAGAACTATGTCCACCGCATCGGACGGACGGCCCGCGCGGGACGTGATGGCGCGGCGATCGCCTTTTGTGCGCCCGACGAGATCGGCGAACTGAAGGCGATCCAGAAAGTGCTCAAGATGACCATTCCGGTGGCCTCGGGCCGTGCCTGGGAAGGTCTCGACACGCCCGAGCGGGGCGGTGGCAATGGCGGTCAGCGCCGTGGCAATGGCGGCGGCAAGCCCGGCGGATCCAAGCCCGGCACCAACCGTCGTCGGCGTCGGCCTGCGGGCAACAGATCGGCCGCGAAAGCGGCATGATCAGGCCAACTGGCTGCTTCGCCTTCTGGCGGCGCGGTCATTGACGATGAGATAGGCGGCGAGGCTGGTCAGAACCAGCGCGCCGCCTATCAGCATTCTGGGGGTCGGCGTCTCGCCTATCCCGATCCAGACCCAGAGCGGACCTATCACGGTCTCAACCAGCATCAGAAGGCTGACATTGGCCGCCGCCGTATACCGCGAGGCGAGCGAGAGCGAAAAGAAAGAGACCGGCAGGATCAGCGCACCGGTGAGGAGGATGGCCCAGACGGTGCCATCCATCATGCGCTCCGGGCCAGTCCAGTAAAGTCCGTTGGCACCTGCAACCAGGGCGCCGATTCCGATGCAGAGCAGGATCGGAACGTTCCCGGCATTGCGCAGCGTCACGAAATTCATCGCCAACGTGAAGGCTACCCCGAGACCGCAGAGCGCACCCCAGAGCGCCGAGGTGTTGAGCGCCGTATCGCCTTTGCCGCTAACCGCGATGGCGATTCCGGCCAGCACCGCGACGATGGTAATCCATGTCGCGGTGCTGGTGCGTTCGCCGTAAAGCACGCGCGCCAGAACAGCCGACCAGACCGGAGTGGTGGCGACCGAGACCAGAACGACCGAAACCGGCGCGAGCGCGATGCCGGTTGGAAACAGTGTCGCGTTGATCGCCTGGCAGGCCGCGACGGTGAGCCCCGTGCCGCTGGCGAGGATCGCCAAGTCCCGTTTCCTGTGCGCCGAGGTGGCGAGCCAGACCAGCAGGAACAGGCTGCCCATTGAGAGCCCGCGCCATCCCAGCATCTGCATCCCGTCCATGCCCGAGAGGCGCATGAATAGCGCATCCGGCGTGAGTACGAGAGCGCCGAAGGTCGCGAGCAGAAGTCCGAAGAGGGGATGGGATGTCATCCATGTTCTGTGACCGTAAAACCGTGCCGCGGTCAAGAGCGAGGGTCAGGGCGGGTCGAGCTGGCACGAGACGAAGACATGGTCGATGGTGCCAACGGCGCAGCAAAACGGCCTTTGCGGATCCAGCTCTTCTGTGTCAGCGGTGGAATTCTAACAGGTTCGGATCGGTCGCCCGCATTGTCGGAAGGTTTGTAACCCGCTCCCACCATCGGCTCAAAGCGGGATGGTGCGACAGAGCGGCCCGCCCTTCCTCGGTGCGAACGAAGTAGTCCATCATCGGCGCAAGATGGCAGTCGGCAAGGGTCAAGGCGCTCCCGTTCAGAACAAGTCCTTCACCCGCGAAGCCGTCCAGTACCGACAGCACCTTGTGGGAGGCCAGGAGGCCGGAAGCGACCTCTGCCTCGTTCGCAGTCTCTCCCTCCAATGATCTGAAGACCCGCTGCGCAAAGACCCGTCTGATCATCGGCCAATACCCGTAACTGTCGATGATCCCGAGCACCTGATCCATGCGCGCCACAGCCTGGGCGCTGGTTGGTTGCAGCGGCGGCCCGGGAAAGGCTTCGTCGATGTAGCGTGTGATCGCGCGCGTCTCGAAGACGGTGAACGGGCCATGCGTCAGAACGGGCACACGGCCGAACGGGTGCAGGGCCAGGTAGGCAGGGTCGAGATCGCCGAATGGATTCACTTCGACCAAGTCATGAGGCACGTCTTTGATGTGCAAGACCAGACGGGCCACGCGTTGGTAGACGCTGTACCGATAACCATGAAGCGTGACCGTGTCCGACACTCTTGCCTCGGGATGCTTGCCGTCGCGGGGCAATATTCTTGTGGAAAGGGTCATGCGCAAAGGCCCCGGAGCGGAGTTCTGCTTTTCGCTCCGGGATCAGTTAAGACCATTCCTCAGTTGTAGAGCGGCTGCAGACCCATCTGCATGTGCAGCATGTTGACGGTCGGCTCGTCCAGCGACATGGCCTGGGCGAGGCTGTCGAGATACTCCGCCTCTTCCGGCGTGTCGACGCGGATTGTCATGAGCGAGGCGGAATAGACCTGCATGCGCTGTGCCTGCGGCGTGTCGGCGGCCAAAGCCTTCACGTCGACCGGAGCGGCGAGTTCGGCCTTCACGAAGGCGATGTCGGCCGCATCGGCATCGTCGCCGACCGTCTCGAGGATCTTGGCCTTTTCCGCCTTGTCGATCTCGCCATCGGCCTTGGCCGCCTGGATCATCGCGCGCAGCATCAGGGCCGCGCTCTTTTCGGCTTCGGGCGCGTTTTCCGCAGCGTTGAACTGGTCAAGAAGCCCCGCGACGCCCTTTCCCTGCATCGCCGCGGCGCCGCCTGCCGAAGCAAGCACACCGGCAAGACCGGGGCCGCCCTGCGCGGCAGAGGAGAGCAGCGGTCCCTTTTCCGCCTTTCCACCGGCGCCGCCAGAACCGCCCATCAGGGCCGAGAGGTCGAAGCCGCTCTGCTTCATCTTCTCCATCATTGCGGCCATGGGATTGCCGCTGCCAGAAGTTTGACCGGCAAGGGCCGACAGGTCGATGCCCGAAGCCTTCATCTTTTCCATCATGGATTGCATCGCGTCACCGCCCTTGGGCGCCTTGCCCGAGAGCATGTCCCCCATCTGCGCCTGAGCGCTGCTGGCGGGATGCGCGCCCTTGATCTGCGCGCCGCCCCCCAGAAGCCCGCCGAGGCCCTGGCCGCCGGCCATCTTGTCGACGCCGCGCGCGGCCGCGTATCCCATCGCCACCTTGGCCAGTGTTCCCATAAGTCCCATGTGGTTACTCCTCCCGTGAATATGTGGTTTCCAAGCTCAGCATGCCACAAATGCGGCCCCGCGAAAGGGAAAACCCAGTTTCCCCTAGAACAGGCGGAGAACCCGCAGGATCAGCCAGACGAATAATCCCATCGCGATCGTCGCGATACACAGGACGGCAAAGGCATGTGGCATAGTCGTGCCCGGCATGCCCGCGACATTGACGCCGAACAGCCCGGTCAGGAACCCCATCGGCAGGAAGACCGCTGCCACCACGGAAAGCGCATAGGAATTGCGCGACAGGCGGGCGTTCTGGCGGGATTCGAGATGGTCGCTTAGCACGGTCAGCCGGTCGCGCACGGCGTTCAGCTCCTCGACCGCGCGCTGTGCGCCATTTGCGATCTCGCCGAGATCCTCGCGCATGTCCGCGTCGATCACCGGCAGGCGCGGATCCAGAAGCGCGTTCAGCGCGGTTGCCTGCGGGTTGAGAAAACGGCCCAGACGGATGGCGGTGCGGCGCAGTTCGAGAATGTCTTCACATTCCGGCGCCTGATCCTCGGCAAAAAGGATCTCTTCGAGATCGTCAAGCCGGTCTTCGAGCGCGACGCCGTTCGTCTCGATTCGATCGGTCAGATTCTCCGCAAGTGCCACAAGAAAGGCGGCAGAGGTAGGCGGGGCCTCGTTCGCCTCGACCTGTCGCCGCATGTCCTCGGCGGCAAAGATGCGCCTGATCCGGGTGGTGACGATCAGCCGCTCGGAGATCCAGACGCGGAGTGAAACCATGTCGTCGAGTTCCGCTCCGGCATTGAGGTTGAGCCCACGCAGGATGACGATGAGCCCTCCGTCATGGGCAAAGGCGCGGGGCCGAGTCTCGGATTCAAGGAGCGCGTCCATCGCGCGTTCGGGAACATGTTCTTCCAGCCAGTCGGGCAGGCCGGGATCTCCGAGATCGGCATGCACCCAGCGATAGCCGTGGGTCACGGGCGTGGAGAGGTCCACTGTCGGGGCGGCATGCCCGTCGGGCAGAATGTCGAAGGCGGAAATCGGGTTCATCGGATCCTCGGGTCAGGCGTCGGTGATCCAACCCTGCCCGGGCGGGGCAGGTTCCGCGATTGGACAGGTCGCTTGACCTTTGTGGATGGCGCGTTTCCATGGCGGCATGGAAAGACGGGATTCGATAGACCTTGCCGGCGCGACCGGCCTCGTGGTGTTCGCCGGGGTGCTTGCGCTCAATCAAGTGGTGATCAAGTTGACCAATGGCGGGCTCGCACCGATCTTTGCCGCCGGGCTCAGATCCGTTCTGGCGCTGGCTCTGCTCATGCTTTGGGTGGCGCTGCGCGGTCGCAAGGTCTCAGGTTTGCGTGCGACGCTATGGCCCGGGCTGATGCTCGGGTGCTTGTTCACACTGGAATTCATTTTCCTATTCCTCGCGCTGGACCTAACGACGGTCTCACGCGCCTCGATCCTGTTCTATTCGATGCCGTGCTGGCTGGCCCTCGTGGCGCATTTCACCCTTCCGGGCGAGACCCTGTCGCTGCGCCGCGCGATCGGGCTGGCACTGGCGATGGCTGGTGTGGTCTGGGCGCTGCTCGATCCGCATACCCGCGCGGCGGGTGATCTGCGCGGCGATCTGGCAGCTGTGGGGGCGGCACTGGCCTGGGCCGGGATCGCGCTCACGGTGCGGCTGACCCGGGTGTCCGAGCTCAACGCCGAGACGCAGCTGGTCTGGCAGTTGGGCGTCTCGGCGGTTCTGCTGCTTCTCCTCGCGCCGCTGTTCGGAGATCTCTTGCGTGACCCGCAGTGGATTCATGTTGCAGGACTAACCTTTCAGGCGGTGTTCGTCGCGAGCTTCGGCTATCTCTTCTGGCTGGGGCTGATCGCGATCTATCCGGCCTCGGACGTGGCGGCGTTCAGTTTCCTGTCGCCGGTCCTTTCGGTGGGCATGGGCTGGCTGCTGCTCGACGAGCCGCTCGGCATCGGCATCATCGGTGCGCTCGCACTGGTCGCCGTGGGGATCGTGCTGATCAACCGGCGCCGCAAGCGGTAGCCTCCCGCATTGCCTTTCAGGGCAAACGCTTCTGCGAAACCGGTTCAGGTCCCGCAGAAAGTTGCCGGAACCACTTCCGAGGAGGTCGGAGGGCGTCGAAGATCCTCCGCGTCGGGATTGTCTTCGAAAGGCGCGGCGAGGACCGCATTGAGCCGGTGGAACGGGGCGTCGTCCCCGGCGACGGCGGCTTCGATCATCTGTTCGATCCGGTGATTACGCGGAATCACCGCCGGGTTGGTCCGGCGCATCAGCGCATCCGGGTCCGGCTCGTCCTTGAGCCGCTCGCGCCATGCTGTCGCCCAGCCGTCGAAGGCCTCCGGATCGGTGAACTGGTCGCGCGCCGTGCCGTCGGCCAGGGCGCGGAACGTGTTGGTGAAATCGGCCTGATTGGCATGCATGCGTGTCAGCAGGTCGGTCACCAGATCCTTGTCCCCGTCACGCGCGGACGAGAGGCCGATCTTGGCAGCAAAACGCGACTCGTAATTCGTGCGGATCAGTTCCGGCATGGCGTGCACTTGCGCTGTGAGCCGTTCGACCGCGGCATCAGGGTCCGGCATGAGCGCAATCAGCGCGGTGGCCAGCTGCGCCATGTTCCAGACGATTATGTCGGCCTGCGCAGCATAGCCGTAGCGTCCGTACCGGTCGATGGACGAGAACACCGTCTGCGGATCGTAGATATCCATGAAGGCGCAGGGGCCGTAATCGATCGTTTCGCCCGAAAGCGTGCAGTTGTCGGTGTTCATCACGCCATGAATGAAGCCGAGGCTCATCCAGTGCGCGACCAGGTCCGCCTGCCGTTCGATGACCTTCTGCAAAAAATCGCCGGGGTCGGTCGCATCCGGGTAATGGCGCTGTCGCGTATAATCGTAAAGCTGTTGCAGCGCCGCGCTGTCGCGCCGCGCGGCAAAGATCTGACAGGTGCCGACGCGGATGTGACTCGCGGCGACGCGGGTCAGGACGGCACCCGGAAGCAGCGTCTCTCGCTGGATATCTTCGCCCGTGCGCACGGCGGCGAGGGCGCGGGTGGTGGGCACGCCAAGCGCATGCATCGCTTCTGACACCACGTATTCGCGCAGAACCGGACCCAGCCACGCGCGCCCGTCACCCATGCGGGAATAGGGCGTGGGGCCTGACCCCTTGAGCTGGATGTCGCGGCGCAGGCCATCGCTGCCGACGGTTTCGCCCAGAAGAATCGCACGCCCGTCGCCAAGCTGCGGGTTGAACTGGCCGAACTGGTGGCCGGCATAGAGCTGCGCAAGAGGGCTGGCGCCGGCAGGAACGGTGTTTCCCGAAAAGATGCGGGCAATCTCGTCGGGATCCTCAGGCAGGTCGATCATGAGGGTTTTGGCGAGGTCACGGTTCACGGCGATCAGCGACGGCGCGGCGACCGGGGTCGGCGCGATCCGGCTGAAAAAGCCTTCGGGAAGGGCGGCATAGCTGTTGTCGAAGGGGATGTGCAGGGTCATGAGTGACAGGTAATCACATTGCGCGCGATTGCGAGAGGGGTTTTTCCATCTTGATCGATGTGGTGCGGGTAAAGCCCGGATGCCGCGTTTCCGCCACCCATTGGAAGCCGAGGGCGGCGAAGGCCGCATGGTTTTTCACTAGCCCGTCCATTTAGGCGAAACTTTCATGAATCAGCCGGAGAAGAGAGTTCCAGTCAGCGAATTCTGTTGGCGCCCGCCGGGGCCGGTTCACAGCGTGCGCGTCATGTACAAGTATCCATCGCGCGGGACAAAGCCGCTGCGCTCGTAAAGGCGCATGGCGGCGTCGTTCGAACGATCCACCTCGAGATGCAGGGCCTTAATCGTGCTTTGCTTGAGAGCCTGCCCAAGGGCATAGATAGCCTCGCCCGCCATACCGCGGCCGCGGACGGCCGGGCGGACGAAAAGCTCGTCCACGATGGCATCCATGCCGCCATATTCCACCGACCAGCCGAAGCTCACGGCGATATAGCCGACCGGCGCGCGGCGCGGACCGATGAGCCATATCGCGCCATGCGGAGAGCCGTCGAGCAGCGGCAGGATCGCCGCTTCCTGATGCGCAGGGTCGGTGCGGAATCCCTGATCGAGGTGAAAGGACGCCACGAGCGGCAGCAGTTTCGGCGCGTCCTCGGCGGTGGCGAGATGCAGGGATTTCAAAGCCGACCCAGCCTTTCGGTCAGCAGGTCGAAGAAGCCTGTCACGTCGAGATCCCCCATGAATGTGGCGTTGGGCGCGCGGTCACTGACACGCCACCAGTCGGCGACGGTCATGCCAAGGGTCAGTTCCGAAGTCGTCTCGATCTCCACATTGATGTGGCGGCCGCTGAAAAGGTTCGGGTCGATGAGGTAGGCTGTGACGCAGGGATCGTGCAGCGGCGCGCCGTTCGAGCCGTATTTCTCGCGGTCGAAACGTTCGAAGAATTCGGTCATCTGCGCGACGGCTTCGCCAACCGGCGTGTCGAGCGCGCGGAAGGCACCGTTGCGTTCGCTGGTGACCAGAGCCTTGTGCGTGACATCGAGCGGCATGACGGTAAGCTTCGCGCCGCAGGCAAAGACGATCCTGGCAGCCTCCGGGTCCACGAAGATGTTGAACTCGGCGGTCGGCGTGATGTTGCCGACCTCGAAATAGGCGCCTCCCATCAGCACGATTTCCTCGATCCGCTCCGCGATGTCGGGCGCCTTTTGCAGCGCCGTCGCGATATTGGTGAGCGGCCCGAGCGCGCAGAGCGTCACGCTTTTCGGCGCCTGGCTTCGCAGCTTGTCGATGATGAAGTCGACGGCGTGCTGCTTTTGCAGCGGCATCACCGGATCGGGCAGGTTGGGCCCGTCGAGCCCGGTCTTGCCATGCACATGTTCGGCGGTGACGAGCTTGCGTCCCAAGGGCGCGTCGCACCCGGCATAGACCGGCGTTTCGGGCTTGCCCGCCAGTTCGCAGACGATCCTCGCATTCCTCTGGGTGAGGTTCAGCGGCACGTTGCCGGCGACGGCGGTAATGCCCAGCACCTCAATCTCTTCCGGGGAGGCAAGGGCAAGGAGGATGGCGACTGCGTCATCCTGACCCGGGTCTGTGTCTATGATAATCTTGCGGGGTGCCATGCAATGCCTCCTTTTAGGCGATGGTGGTCGCATGGCGTGTCGGCGCGTTCAAGCAGAATGGTCGGCGATGCTGCGTCCGTGCAGAATGGTGCTTGCGCTCCGTCATGGGGGCATCGTGGAGAATACATTGATGGCGGCGTTGTTTGGGCCAGAAACACGCGGGTTTCCAAGCCGCAATCAGTGGAAAGACGAGACGTTCTCCCAACCAAAACGTGATCGCCTTGATCTGATCTACGGGTACGCTGAACGCCGCAGCCATCCGTGTGACGGGGACGCCATGTTTCCGGTGGGCATTGTGATGCCTGCACTGGATGTTAGACTTCACTCCGAAACTGAGTTATCGAGACCGCGTTAGCGCTAACGGATACGTCGCAGGCTTACGACGGGATCGGAGCGCCCAAGATAAAAGAACGGAGCAGACCTGCCATGGTTTCGCGTGTTATTCCTGTCGATCCATTCGACCTTGTCATATTTGGCGGCACCGGGGATCTCGCCCGGCGCAAGATTCTTCCCGGTTTGTTTCGCCGTTTCGTGGCGGGCCAGATGCCGCCCGAGGCGCAGGTCATCGGAGCCGCGCGTTCGGAAATGGATGATTCCAGCTATCGCTCATTCGTCCGGGAGGCGATGCGCGAATTCGCCGGTCCGCTGGCCGAGGATGTCGAACAGTTGAACGGCTTCCTCGAACGGGTTGGTTACGTGACCATCGATGCCAAGGGCGAGGGCGGCTGGACCGAGCTCAGGGAGAAGGTGCGCGACGATCGCGTCCACGCCTTCTATTTCTCCGTCGCACCCTCGCTGTTCGGGGATATCGCGGAACGTCTGCACCTGCATGGTCTTGCCGGGGATGAAAGCCGCATCGTGGTGGAAAAGCCCTTTGGCAAGGATCTCGATTCCGCCAGGGCGCTGAACGCAACGCTGGCCAAGCATTTCCACGAACATCAGATCTACCGGATCGACCATTACCTCGGGAAGGAGACGGTTCAGAACCTGATGGCAGTGCGCTTTGGCAACGTGTTGTTCGAGCCGCTCTGGAATGCGCAATATGTCGACCATATCCAGATCACAGTGGCCGAGACGGTCGGCGTGGGCGGGCGTGGCAGTTACTATGATGCGTCAGGCGCAATGCGCGACATGGTGCAGAACCACCTGATGCAACTCCTGTGCCTCATCGCTATGGAGCCGCCTGCCAAGTTCGAACCCGACGCGGTACGTGACGAAAAGCTCAAGGTCATCCGCGCGCTGGAACCGGTGGAATCCTATCACATCGTGCGCGGGCAGTATGACAAGACCGCGACGGCCGCGGGCTATCGGGACGATGTCGACAATCCGCGCTCCTTCACCGAGAGCTTTCTGGCGCTCAAGCTGCACATCTCGAACTGGCGCTGGGCGGGCACGCCGTTCTATCTGCGTACCGGCAAGAAGCTGCGGGCGCGGACATCGGAAATCGTGGTCGTGTTCAAGGACGCTCCGCATTCGATCTTTGGCGCCGATGCCGGGCGGCACCGCAACGTGCTTGCGATCCGGTTGCAGCCAAACGAGGGCATGACACTTGACGTGACGATCAAGGAGCCAGGTCCGGGGGGCATGCGTCTTGTCGATGTCCCGCTCGACATGACCTTTGCCGATGCGCTGGGGCCGGAGGCCGAGCAGGCGACCGAAGCCTATGAGCGGCTGATCATGGACGTGATCCGGGGCAATCAGACGCTGTTCATGCGCGGGGACGAGGTCGAGGCCGCCTGGGCCTGGACCGATCCGATCATTGCCGGCTGGACCGCACGCAGCGATGTGCCCAAGCCCTATGATCAGGGCGGATCAGGTCCGGAGGATTCGCTCATGCTCATGCATCGGGACGGACGTCGCTGGAGGGAGCTGAAGGCATGAGTTTCACGTTACTGGAATATCCCGACCGCGAAATCCTCGCGATGGATCTTGCCAACCAGCTGGCAGGTGATCTGCGCGCCGCACTTGCGCAGAACGACCGTGTGGCCTTTGCTGTTCCGGGGGGCACGTCTCCGGGTCCGGTCTTCGATGATCTTTGTGCCGTCAATCTCGACTGGGACCGGGTGGACGTCATGCTGACGGACGAACGGTGGGTGCCCGAGGAGAGTGAGCGGTCCAACACCCGGTTGCTGCGCCAGCGCCTTCTGGTGGACAATGCCGCAGCCGCCCAGCTGTTGCCGATGTATCTGCCCTGCAGCGAACCCGAAGCGCGTATCGACGAGCTTTCGGGAATCATCGCGCCGAACCTACCGCTTGGTGTCGTGCTACTGGGCATGGGCGCGGATCTGCACACGGCATCGATCTTTCCCGGGGCGGATCTGCTGGTCCAGGCGCTCGCTCCGAAGGCACCGATTTTGCTCCCGATGCGTGCACCGGGTGCGCCCGAGCCGCGCATCACCCTGTCGGCCGAAGTTCTGAACGACGCGTTGCGCAAGCATGTGCTGATCTTCGGGTCGGAAAAACGCGAGGCTTTGGAGCGGTCGAAGTCTATGACACCTCTGGAGGCGCCGATCAGGGCGGTTCTGGATGATGCAACGGTACATTGGGCGGAGTGAGAGCCATGTGGGATGACGTAAAGAAGCTGGCCGATGGTATCGGGGCGCGCAGGATCGGTGATCTGTTCCAGAATGTGAACCGCGCCAAGGAATTCAGCCTGCATGCCGCGGGAATGCTGTTCGACTATTCCAAGACGCAGTTCGATGACCAGATCCGTGCCGCCCTTGTAACGGCCGCGCAGGATGCCGGTGTCGAGGCCCGGCGCGATGCGATGTTCAGCGGTGCGCGGATCAACGAGACGGAGGGGCGCGCCGTTTTGCACACTGCGCTGCGCAATCTGGACGGCGGTTCCATACTGGTCGACGGCAAGGATGTAATGCCGGGTGTTCTGGAAACGCTGAAACGCATGGAGTCCGTGGCGAAACAGATCCGCAGCTCCGACATGACGGATGTGGTGAATATCGGGATCGGCGGCTCGGATCTTGGCCCGAAAATGGCGACGATCGCACTCGCTCCCTATCATGACGGGCCGCGCTGCCATTTCGTGTCGAACGTGGATGGCGCCGATATCTCGGACGTGCTGCGCCAGTGCGATCCGGCGAAGACGATGTTCATCGTCGCCTCCAAGACCTTCACCACGATCGAGACGATGACCAATGCGCAGACCGCCAAGGACTGGCTGGCACATCACGGTGTGTCCGATGCGGGCCGGTTCGTCGCCTTGTCAAGCAATGCAGCAAAGGCCGCCGAATGGGGCATTCCCGGTGAAAAGGTTCTGGGATTCGAGGATTGGGTCGGCGGGCGCTATTCCGTCTGGGGGCCAATCGGCCTGTCGCTCATGGTCGCCATCGGACCGGATGCCTTCAAGGCCTTCCTGCGTGGAGCTCAGGAGATGGACCTGCATTTCTGCTCAGCACCGCTGCATCAGAACATGCCGGTGCTGCTGGCGCTGGTCGGGCTGTTCCACAACCAGATCCAAGGCCATGCCACACGCGCCGTTCTGCCTTACGACAATCGCCTCGCGCGGCTGCCTGCTTATCTTCAGCAGCTCGAGATGGAGAGCAACGGCAAGGGCGTGTCGATGGACGGCACGGCGCTGGAGTTCAATTCCGGCCCCGTGGTCTGGGGAGAGCCGGGCACGAACGGGCAGCATGCCTTCTATCAGCTGATCCATCAGGGGACGCGGACGGTACCGTGCGAATTCCTTGTCGGGGCCGCGGGTCATGAACCGGATCTGCGCCAGCATCAGGATCTTCTGGTCGCCAATTGCCTTGCACAATCCGAGGCGTTGATGCTGGGGCGATCGATGGACGAGGCGCGCGAGATAATGCGCGGCAAGGGGCTGGAGGGCGCCGAGTTGGAACGGCAGGCAGCGCATCGGGTGTTCCCGGGCAACCGCCCATCCACGACTTTGGTCTATCCGCTGCTCACGCCGGAGGTGCTTGGCAAGATCATCGCGCTTTATGAACACCGCGTCTTCGTCGAAGGAACGATGCTCGGAATCAACTCCTACGATCAGTGGGGCGTAGAGCTGGGCAAGGAACTTGCGACATCGCTCGGGCCAGTGGTGACGGGAGAGGCTTCTGCCGAGGACAAAGACGGATCCACCCGGCAGCTGGTCGAATACGTGATGCTCTATCGGTGAATTTCCGCCCATTACGGCGCCTTGGTAGGTGGAAATTCGCGCGGAAACGCGTTTCTCCACTCACAGTTCCGTGATGATCGAGAAATAAATATGCCGGTTTCCAAGGAACGGAGACCGGCAAAGATGGTTTTCTTTGCACAAGATCCAAGGAATTGGCAAAGGAAATCAACATGACACGTCTTCTGACCACCACCGCAATCGCCCTGACCCTCGTGACGGGTACCGCCTTCGCACAAAGCGAGAGCAACGGCGAGCAGATGGAACAGAACCTCGAGAACGCCGGTGAAAACCTCGAGAACGCGGGCGAGAATGCCGCTCAGGCAACCGAGAACGCCGCTGAGGATGCCGCCCAAGCGACCGAAAACGCAGCCGAGAACGCAGAAGAAAACGCTGAAGATGCCGCTCAGGCCACCGAGAACGCAGCCGAGAATGCGACCGAAGAGACTGAGGAAGCTGCAGAGGACGCAGCTCAGGCGACCGAAGATGCAGCCGCGGCGACGGCGAATGCGGCTGACGAAGCTGCTCAGGAAACCGAAAATGCCGCGGAAGATGCCGCTCAGGCGACGTCCAATGCTGCGGATGGCATGATGGAGAACAATACCAACATGATTCGTGCCCGTGACATTCTGGGTGGTACGATCTACTCCGCCAACGCGCAGGATGGCGTGGCCGAGTTCGAGACTGTGACCTATGACACCGTCGGTGAGGACTGGGATCAGATCGGCGAGATCGAAGACATCGTGTTGTCTTCGGATGGCAAGCTCCAGGGCGTCGTTGCCGAAGTCGGCGGCTTCCTCGGAATGGGCGACAAGCACGTCTTCGTGCCGATGGACAGCGTGAAACTGGTGCCTGTCGATGATGCCAGCATCTCGCTCGTCGTCGGCTACAGCCAAGAGCAGCTGGAAGAGCTCGACACCGTGGACGAAGCTTTCTGGGAGTAATCTCCCTGAAGTGACTGTCGGGGCTGTGCCTCGGAGACTTGGACGCGCGTCCCCTTGCGGGGCGCGCGTTTTTTGTTGCGTCGCGAGGTGACAAGAATGTCGGCGTGGCGTTGTGCTGTCGCCCCTTGTCAGGGAATGGACACATCCGGCCCGGCGAGCGTGAAACCCTCGAACCGGAAGGCGGGGCTGACCGTGCAGCCGACCAGAGACCAGTCGCCGGTGGTTTTCGCGGCCTGCCAGTGATCTTTCGGCACGATAAGCTGCGGGCGTTCGCCACTGGCAAGATCCGGGCCCAGAATATCGTCGCGCCGTGGACCTGTGAGGGTTTGCGACTGTGACAGGATCAGCGGCGCCCCGGCATAATGGTGCCAGGTCTCGGTCGCATCGACCCGATGCCAGTGGCTGTTTTCACCACGCCTCAGCAGGAAATAGATGCAGGTGCCGTTGGGACGGCTTTCTGCCTCGGTGCCGTCCATCCAGGTCTGACGGTAATGGCCGCCCTCTGGATGCGGGGCGAGATCCAGCATCGCGATAATCTCGTCAGCGGTGAGTGTGTCCTGTGGCATGGCGGCTCCGAACGGTGGTCTCAGGTGCGGTTAACCATGTTGGAGCAGCCTTCGCGCCATGTTTCAACCGCGCAAGGAAGCGTCCCATGTCCGGCACCTCCAAGACCGTCCGACAGATTGCCGAAGAGATCGTGTCCCGCGAGGGCGGTTTCGTTAAGGATCCCGACGATCCCGGGGGGGCCACCAATTTTGGTGTCACGATCCACACGATGCAGCGGCTCGGGCTGGATCTGACCGGCGATGGCAAGGTGACGGTTGATGACGTGCGCCGGTTGACCCGGGCTCAGGCGGTCGAGATTTTCATCAGCCATTATTTCCAGCGGCCCGGAATAGCCCAGCTTCCCGAGGCGCTGCATGCATCGGTCTTCGACATGTATGTGAATGCCGGAGCCAATGCGGTGAAGATCCTGCAGCGGTTGCTGATCCAGATGGGGCAGGGGGTGACGGTCGACGGTCTGATCGGCGCGCAAACCGTGCGTGCGGCGGCGGCGGCGATGGCGGCGGCACCGTCGCATCTGGCCGATGCCTACGGAATCGCACGGCGGAACTACTATTTCGATCTCGCGGACCGCAGACCGGCATCGCGCAAGTACGCGCGGCGGCGCGATGGCGGCAAGGGCGGGTGGATCACGCGGGCCGAAGAGTTCATCTCGCCGCGCTTTCATCTGAGTGATCCGCAATTCAGGGCGAGGGTGGCAAGATGGGACTGATCGCAAGCTTGATGGGGCTGGTCTTCGGATCTGGCCGCAACGTGGTGGCGGAAACCGCCGAAGTCTTTCGCGTCAATGCCGAGGCTCAGGCGGGTCGCGAGGCAGGCACTCAGAACGCGGCACTGCAACAGTTCGGGCAGGAGTTCCGCCTGACGCAGCGCGGCTGGTTCGACCGGCTGATGGATGCGCTGAACCGGGTGCCGCGTCCGGCGATGGCGCTTGGGACGCTGGGCCTGTTCATCGCCGCGATGATCGACCCGGTCTGGTTCGCGGCGCGGATGGCGGGAATCGCTCTGGTGCCCGACCCCTTGTGGTGGCTGCTCGGGGCGATCGTGAGCTTCTATTTCGGCGCGCGCTACCAGTCCAAGGGCCAGGATTTCCAGCGCGATCTCGCGGTCACCATGTCGGCAGTGCCGCAGGTGGTGCGCACCATCGGCGATATCGAGGCTCTGCGCGATATCCCGCAGCGCGACGAGACCCCTGCCGTTCTGATGGACGATGACAACACGCAGGCTGACAATCCTGCCCTGACCGAGTGGCGCCAGTCGGGATCCTGACGCCCGCGACAAAGTGAACATCGGGGGCCGCGGATTTCCGTTGGCCCCTTTGCCATGTCGGCGTATATGTCGGGTATGATTACAGAGCTTGGCCACTTCGCCCTCATCCTCGCCTTCCTGGTCGCATGCGTTCAGGCGGTTGTCCCCCTCATTGGCGCGCATAAACGGTGGCCCGGCTGGATGGCCGTTGCGGAACCGGCGGCGACGGCGCAGTTTCTGCTGACAGCCTTTGCCTTTGGCGCGTTGATGCATGCCTTCATCACGTCCGACTTCAGCCTGCGGCTGGTTGTCGAGAACTCGCATTCCGCCAAGCCGATGCTCTACAAGATCTCCGGCACATGGGGGAATCACGAAGGCTCGATGCTGCTCTGGGTGATGATCCTGGCGCTCTTCGGTGCGATGGCGGCCTGGTTCGGGGGCAACTTGCCGCCGACCCTGCGGGCGCGTGTGCTGGCGGTGCAATCTTCCATCGCCGTGGCATTCTTTGCGTTCATCCTCTTCACCTCGAACCCGTTCCTTCGCATGATCGTGCCGCCTTTCGACGGGCAGGACCTCAACCCGCTGCTGCAGGATCCGGGCCTCGCCTTCCATCCGCCGTTTCTCTATCTCGGTTATGTCGGCCTTTCGATCTGCTTCTCTTTCGCCGTCGCCGCCCTGATCGAAGGGCGCGTTGATGCCGCCTGGGGGCGCTGGGTACGTCCCTGGACGCTCGCGGCCTGGGTTTTCCTCACCATCGGCATCGCTCTGGGCTCGTGGTGGGCCTATTACGAGCTCGGCTGGGGCGGCTTCTGGTTCTGGGATCCGGTCGAGAATGCGTCCTTCATGCCCTGGCTTCTGGCGACCGCGCTGCTGCATTCCGCCATCGTGGTGGAAAAGCGCGAAGCCCTCAAAAGCTGGACGATCCTGCTTGCGATCCTCGCCTTCGGCTTCTCGCTGATCGGCACGTTCATCGTGCGCTCGGGTCTGCTGACATCCGTGCATGCCTTCGCGAACGACCCCGAGCGGGGCGTGTTCATCCTGATGATCCTCGTATTCTTCACCGGCGGGGCGCTGACGCTGTTCGCCGCACGGGCGAGCACGATGCAGGCCAAGGGTGTGTTCGGTGTTGTCAGCCGCGAAAGCGCGCTGGTTGCGAACAACATCGTTCTCGCGGTTTCGGCCTTCGTCGTCTTCGTCGGCACGATGTGGCCGCTGGTGGCCGAGATGTTCTTTGACCGCAAGCTGAGCGTCGGCCCGCCCTTCTTCGACATGGCTTTCACGCCCTTCATGATCCTTCTGGGTCTTATCCTGCCGATCGGCGCCATGATGGCCTGGAAGCGGGGAAAGGTGACGCGCACGCTTCAAACACTTATGCCAGCCTTCATTCTAGCGGTCGTGCTGGCCGGGCTCGTCTGGTCGATGCAAACAGGACGCAGCCTCATGGGCCCTATCGGCGTGTTCCTTGGCGTCTGGCTGGTGGCTGGGGCCATCACGGATATGCTGGGGCGCCTGGGCAAGTCGCGCGACTATTCCAGGCTGTTCCGTCTGCCGCGTGCCGACTGGGGCAAGCTTCTGGCGCATTCCGGCATGGGCATCACAATGCTCGGAATTGCTGGTCTGATGGCCTGGCAGGAGGAGGACATCCGCGTCGCACAGATTGGCGAAACCTTCTCGGTCGGTGCTTACGATCTGCAATTGCAGGATGTCGAACAGGTCAAGGGTCCGAACTACTTCTCGACCATGGGCACGGTGAGCCTTCTGCAGGATGGCGAGCAGATCGCACTGCTGCATCCGGAAAAGCGCAACTATCCTGTGGCACAGATGCCGACGACCGAGGCCGCGATCGACTACCGCTTTCTGCGCGACGTTTACGTGGTCATCGGTGATGCGCAGGATAACGGCGGCTACGTGATGCGGACCTATATCAAGCCGCTGGCGAACTGGATCTGGGGTGGGTGCATCATCATGGCACTGGGTGGAGGGCTGAGCCTGTCTGACCGTCGCTACCGGATCGCTGCAGGTGCGCGCAAGAGCCTGCAGCCGCAGGGGGTACCGGCGGAATGAAGGCAATTCTGCTGGCTCTGACACTGCTGGTCGGCAGCTCCTCGGCTCTGGTTGGCGTCTTTGCGGCACCGGCCTGGGCCGTTCTTCCCGACGAGGTGCTGGACGATCCCGCACTAGAGTCGCGCGCCCGCGAGCTGTCAAAGGGCCTGCGTTGCCTTGTCTGCCAAAACGAGAGCATTGATGAATCCAATGCCTCTCTTGCGCGGGATCTGCGGCTGCTCGTGCGCGAGCGGCTGGTGGCCGGTGACACAAACGAGGAGGCCGTAGAGTTCATCGTCGAGCGTTATGGCGAATTCGTGCTGCTTCAACCCACGACCGGCGGCTGGAACTGGCTGCTCTGGGCGGCGGGCCCGCTGATGCTGCTTGCGGCGCTCGGCACCGGTGCGCTTTACATCCGTAGCCGATCCAACTCCTCCCCGACCCGTGAAGAAAACCTGAGCCCTGCGGAACAGCAGAGGCTTCGGGAGATCCTCAACGAGTGACGCGGCGTTTGGCTTTGCCGAATCCGCGCAGGGCGTATCTGATGCAGGTCGCATCAGAGGAGACAGGCCCATGCAATACGAAACCATCCAGTTCGACATCCGCGACGACGTTGCCACGGTAACGCTGAACCGTCCGGACGTCATGAACGCTCTCAACACCCAGATGCGGGCCGAGATCACCGATGCAGTGGCGCAGGGCGGTCGAGAGGCGCGCGTCGTGGTTCTGACCGGGGCAGGGCGTTCCTTCTGTTCGGGGCAGGATCTCGGGGACCGTGCGAATGCCGCCAATCTGGATCTCGAGCGTACGCTGCGCGACGAATACGTCCCGATGCTGCGCGCGATATTCGATTGCCCCGTGCCGACGATTTCGGCAGTCAACGGCGCCGCTGCCGGGGCGGGCGCGAACCTTGCGCTGGCGGCCGATGTGGTGATCGCTACCGAATCCGCGTTCTTCCTGCAGGCTTTTACACGGATCGGGCTGATCCCCGATGCGGGCGGCACCTGGTACCTCCCGCGGCAGATGGGTCTGGCCAAGGCGATGGGTGCCGCGCTTTTCGCCGAAAAGATCACCGCCCGGCAGGCCGATGACTGGGGCATGATCTGGGAGGCCGTCGCAGACGACACTTTCGAGGCGCATTGGCAGGCGCGGGCCGCACATCTCGCCAAGGGGCCGACCGCAGCCTATGCCCGGGTCAAGCAGTCGATTCGCGGGTCCTTCGACAACACGCTCGAAGAACAGCTCGCGGTCGAGGCAAAGCTTCAGGGCGAATGCGGTAAGACCCGGGATTTCAAGGAAGGCGTCGTCGCGTTTCTCGAAAAGCGGCCTGCGCAGTACGAAGGCCGCTGATCGCTTCGAGCGAAGTCCCATATCCGCCAGCAAAAAAGGGCCTGCAGCGTAATGCTGCGGGCCCTGTCTTTTCCCGATACTGGTGCTGCGCGTCAGCGGTTCTCGATATCGATGTAATCGCGTGTCGTTTCACCAAGATACAGCTGCCGCGGGCGGCCGATTTTCAGCTGCGGATCGCTGATCTGCTCTTTCCACTGTGAAATCCAGCCGACGGTGCGGGCGACCGCAAAGATCGGCGTGAACATCGACGTCGGGAAACCCATCGCTTCGAGGATGATGCCCGAATAGAAATCGACGTTCGGGAACAGCTTCTTGTCGGCGAAATAGGGATCGGCGAGCGCGGCGGCCTCAAGCTCCTTGGCGACTTGCAGGACCGGGTTGTTCTCTACCCCGAGCAGGTCGAGCACCTCGTCCGCGGATTGCTTCATCACCGTCGCGCGCGGGTCGAAGTTCTTGTAGACCCGGTGACCGAAACCCATGAGGCGGTAGGGATCGTTCTTGTCCTTCGCGCGGGCGATGAATTCCGGGATTCGGTCGGGCGTCCCGATTTCCTTCAGCATCTCGAGGCAGGCCTGGTTGGCGCCACCATGTGCAGGCCCCCAGAGACAGGCAATGCCGGCCGCGATGCAGGCGAACGGATTGGCACCCGAGGAAGAGGCCAGACGCACGGTCGAGGTCGATGCGTTCTGCTCGTGATCCGCGTGCAGCGTGAAGATCCGGTCCATCGCACGCGACAGGATCGGATTGACCACGTAATCCTCGGCCGGGACGGCAAAGCACATGCGCAGGAAGTTCGACGCATAGTCGAGGTCGTTGCGCGGATACACGAAGGGCTGCCCGACGTGATATTTGAACGCCCAGGCGGCGATGGTCGGCATCTTGGCGATCAGGCGGATCGAGGCGACCTCGCGCTGCCAGGGATCGGTGATGTCGGTCGAATCGTGGTAGAAGGCCGACATCGCGCCGACAACACCCACCATCACGGCCATTGGATGCGCATCGCGGCGGAACCCGCGGAAGAAGTTCTGCATCTGCTCGTGCAGCATCGTGTGGTTGGTCACGCGGTTCTCGAAATCCTCGAGCTGCTTGCCGGAAGGCAGTTCACCATAGAGCAGGAGATAGCAGACTTCGAGAAAGTGGGATTTTTCCGCCAGCTGGTCGATCGGATAGCCGCGGTGCAGCAACTCGCCCAGATCACCGTCGATGAAGGTGATCGTGCTGTCGCAAGCCGCGGTCGAGGTAAAGCCCGGATCGTAGGTGAAGACGCCCGCCTGCGCATAGAGCTTGCGGATGTCGAGCACGTCGGGACCCGCCGTGGGCGAGTGAATCGGCAACTCGTATGATGTGCCGTCAATCGTAAGGGTCGCGGTCTTGGATGTATCAGCCATGGAAGTTCCCTTCGTCTCAATCCGCCGGGGCGGGCGCCCGGGCCAAGTGTCTTGTCGCAGCTAAGTAAGGATGAACCGTTACAGGTTCTTATCCCTCCTGCGCTGCCGCCTGGGTTAGACGAAGAATGCTTTCGTCGCGCCCCAGAACCAGCATCATGTCGAATACGCTCGGCGTGACGGTTCGGCCTGACAATGCGGCCCGGAGAGGGCCTGCCAGCTTGCCGAATTTGGTGCCGTTTTCTTCGGCCACCCGGTTCAGTACCGCCTCCAATTCGTCTCTGGTCCAGCTAGCATTTTGCAGCTGCGGCGTCAACGCAGCCAGTATACCACGGGATACCGGGTCCAGCATCTTCGCCGCCTTCTCGTCCGCTTCCAGAGGCGTGGAAGCCAGCACAAATTCAGCCTTTTCAAGGATCTCCGGGAATGTCTTCGCGCGATCTTTGAGGCAGTACATTGCGCGTTCGAGACCTTCCTCTTGCGGCCCGGTCAGGGGCGATTTTTCTGCGACTGCCAAATACGCCTGCAATTCATGCAGCAGTGCAGCATCCTCGCTCACGGCAATGTGCTGTCCACACAGGTTTTCCAGCTTCTTGAAGTCGAGCCGGGCCGGGGATTTGTTGATTCCCGACAAGTCGAACCACTCCTGTGCCTGAGAATCGTTGAAGAATTCGTCATTGCCATGGCTCCAGCCCAGCCGCGCGAGGTAGTTTCGCACGCCCGCTGCCGGATAACCCATCGCCTGATACTCCTCGACCCCCAGAGCGCCGTGGCGCTTGGAGAGTTTTTTGCCGTCAGGCCCATGGATCAGCGGAATATGGGCCCAGACCGGAATATCCCAGCCCATCGCCGTGTAGATCCCGATCTGGCGCGCGGCATTGTTGAGATGGTCGTCGCCCCGGATCACGTGGGTCACACCCATGTCGTGATCGTCCACCACCACGGCGAGCATGTAGACCGGCGTGCCATCCGAGCGCAGCAGGATCATGTCGTCGAGCTGGTCGTTGCGGATGGTCACGTCGCCCTGCACCTCGTCATGGATCACGGTCGCGCCATCCGTCGGGGTCTTGAGACGGATAACAAAGGGCAGGTCGGGATAGGTGGAGGGATCGGCATCGCGCCACGGGCTCTGGAACAGCGTCGTGCGGTTCTCGGCCCGGGCAGCCTCGCGGAAGGCCTCGATTTCCTCCTGCGTGGAAAAGCACTTGTAGGCGCTGCCCTCGGCCAGCATCTGATGCGCCACTTCGGCATGACGCGCTGCACGGGCAGCCTGGCTCACGGCTTCGCCGTCATGGTCGAGTCCAAGCCAGTCGAGCCCGCGCAGGATCGCCTCGGTCGCTTCGGGCGTGGAGCGGGCGCGGTCGGTATCCTCGATCCGCAGCAGGAACTTGCCGCCACGACCCCGGGCATAAAGCCAGTTGAACAGGGCGGTGCGTGCGCCACCGATGTGCAGATAGCCGGTGGGCGACGGGGCAAAGCGGGTGACGATCTGTCCGGACATGGGGGAATTAACCTTATGATAACCGTGGAGGGGCTAGCGTTGCGCATTCCTTAACCATGCACTGGGACGAGGACAAGCACCGGGACAGGAGCCCTTGGCATTGCGGCGCTGCGTCAACGCCCTGATCGACAGCTTGCTGGTTCAGCGCGGACACCTGTTCCCCTGGACGCCGGTCTGCCTTGCGCTGGGGATCGGCTGGTATTTCGCTTTGCACTTCGAACCCGCTCTCTGGATGCTCTGGTCGGCCTTTGCGACCGGCGCCTGCTGCCTTCTGATCAGCCGCCGACTGGGTGGCCTGAGCAGCCCGCTGGCCTGCGGCGTCGCGCTTGTCCTTCTGGGGCTGGCGCTCGCCGGTGCGCGAACGCATCTTGTGGCGGGGCCGCTTCTGACATTTCGTTACTATGGCCCGATCGAGGGGCGGATCGTCGCGATCGACCGCTCCGCCTCGGATGCGCTGCGCCTCACGCTGGACCGCGTCGTGCTGGACCGGATGGCGCCGGACCGGACGCCGCACCGTGTGCGCGTCTCCCTGCATGGCGATACGGCCTTCGACGCGGTTCCGGGGGCGGTGGTGATGACCACCGGGAACCTGTCCGCTCCCAACGGCCCGGTCGAGCCGAACGGTTTCGATTTTCGCCGCAATGCCTGGTTCGAGGGGATCGGTGCGGTCGGATATACCCGCGTGCCCGTGCTCTACCTCGAAAAGGAAGCCGGGACGGTGCCGGTCTTTGCCGCCCGCATGGCGCTCGCGGCGCATGTCCGAAAGATCGTTCCCGGCGAAAGCGGTGCCTTCGCCGCCGCGATCATGACCGGCGACCGTTCCGGCATGGGACAGGACACGCTGCAGGCCCTGCGTGACAGCAATCTCGCGCACCTCATCGCTATTTCGGGTCTGCATATGGGACTTCTGGCCGGGTTCCTCTTTGGCGGGCTGCGCTTGATGTTCCTCATGATACCACCGCTCGCGCTGCGCTGGCCGATCAAGAAAATTGCCGCTCTTGGCGCGCTTGCGGGCGCGGCGGGCTATCTCGCACTGTCTGGCGGGAATATCGCGACAGAGCGTGCCTTCATCATGGTGGCGGTGGCGCTGATCGCCATCACGCTCGACCGGCGTGCGCTCAGCCTGCGCTCCGTCGCGATGGCAGCCCTTCTGGTCCTCTTGATCTGGCCCGAGGCGTTGCTGGGCCCGGGCTTCCAGATGTCCTTTGCCGCAACGGTTGCGCTCGTAGCCGTCTTTGCCGCAAAGCGCGATCTGCCCGAATACTGGCGCGCGCCGCGCTGGCTGTCTCCCGTGCTGGCCGTCTGCCTGTCGTCATTTATAGCGGGCGCCGCGACCGCGCCCATCGGCATGGCGCATTTCAATCAGGTCTCGCATTACGGGCTGCTCGCCAATCTCGTCTCCGTGCCGCTGATGGGGCTGGTGGTGATGCCTGCGGCGGTCCTCGCGGCGCTGCTGCTGCCCTTCGGGCTGGATTGGCTCGCACTCTGGCCGATGCGGCTCGGGCTGGACTGGATCCTCGGCGTGGCGCACGAGGTTGCCTCCTGGGAGGGTGCCGTCAGCCATGTCTCGGCACCGGAACCGCTGGTCCTCCCGATCCTGAATCTTGGCGCGCTGTTCGTGATCCTCTGGCAGGGGCGCCTGCGGGTCCTGGGCGTCGTGCCGATCTTGGTCGCCGTGCTGCTCTGGCAGCAGACCGAGCGCCCGCTTGTGCTGATTTCGGAGGATGGCGCTTTGGTGGGCGTGATGACGGCAGAAGGCCGCGCCCTCTCGAAAGCTGTCGGTGCGGGCTTTGTCGCCGAAAACTGGCTCGAAAATGACGGCGACGGCGCGCTGCAGGAGGAGGCGGCGGCCCGCTGGCCCGAACAGGACGGGCAGGGGATCCGCCACTATGACCTTGCCGGGTTTCAGCTTGTGCATGTGCAGGGCAAGCGGGCGATGGCAGCGTTCACCGGCTGCGGCAAGAACGATATCGTGGTGGCGAATACGGAGCCTTCGAAGTCAATGTCTTGCACCGTCTTCGATCCTGAAAGCCTGTCACGGACCGGCGCGACGGCTCTTGTCGAAGAACCCGGGGGGCTGCGCGTGATGACGGTTCAGGATGTTGCAGGGCACCGGTTGTGGCATGGCGCAGCGCCCAAGACGCCACCGCCGGATCAATACGTCCTGATCAACCCGACAAGCTTGCCCTGAACGGTCACATCGCCAACGGGCAGGCGACGCGCCTCGTAGGCCGGGTTCGCGGCTTCGAGAATGATGCTGGCGCCGTCGCGGCGGAAGCGTTTCAGCGTCGCCTCATACCCGTCAATCTGCGCCACGACGATGTCGCCATTGTCGGCCTGACTGGTTTCGCGGATCACCACGACATCACCATCGTTGATCCCGGCATCCATCATGGAATCGCCCTTGACCTCGAGCGCATAATGCCGCGCCGAACCGGACAGCATGCCGCCGGGAACGGCGATCGCGGGGGCAGGGTCGTTCATCGCCTCGATCGGCACACCGGCGGCGATACGCCCGATCAGCGGAAGCTCGGTCGCGTGCATCTTTGCGACCGGCAGCGCGTCATCCGGAATGCTGTCGGGACGGTCGCCATCGATCACCCGGGGGGTGAAACCGGCGGGCTTGCCGGACATGCTGTCGGGCAGTTTCACGATCTCGATTGCACGGGCGCGATGGGCAAGACGGCGGATGAACCCGCGTTCCTCCAGCGCCGTGATCAGCCGGTGAATGCCTGATTTCGACCGCAGATCCAGCGCCTCCTTCATCTCGTCAAAGCTTGGCGGCACGCCATCGCGCGCCACGCGCTTGTTGATGAAATCCAGAAGGTCGAGTTGTTTCTTGGTCAGCATGCAGCAATCCTCACCTTTGTTCTGATTTGTTCTACCCATGTTCCCGTTTTGTGTCAACGCAACGGTTTGAAAAATCAGGATTCCATAAGGTCATCTTGATGAAAATGCTTACCGTTACGCGGGCATTTACAAGGGGATATAGGACACTTCATCCAAAGCGTCGCGCGCCGGGTCGTTGGGAGGACGCACCAGCAGGGCGTTTGCCTGCCCCAGGATACTGAGCAGCGAACTGTCCTGACGGTCAAACACCTGCAGGCCCTGCGGCCCAAGATGCGCGCGCATGTAATGTTCGCGCGGGCCATTGGCGCCGATACCCTGCGACAGCGGAGCCGTGCGGCGCGGTGCAGGCGTCCCGGGCAGACCCTGCATGGCGCGCACCACCGGCGCGACGAAGACATGCCCGCAGACCATCGCGGAGACCGGATTGCCAGGCAGGCCGATCATCATCGCACCGCCATAACGTCCTGCCATCAAAGGCTTTCCGGGTCGCATCGCCACCTTGTAGAATGATCGCTCGAGCCCGAGCTCCTGTGCCATGCGGCCGACGATATCGTGATCTCCAACCGAGGCTCCACCGACCGTCACGATCAGATCGGCGCCTTCGGCAAGGTCCAGAGCCTGCGTCATCGAAGCGACCGTATCGCGCCCGATCGGCAGCAGCCGAGGCTCGGCCCCGAGTTCCTGCATCTGCGCAAAAAGGCCGAACGTGTTCGAGGCAATGATCTGGTCGGGGCCGGGCTGCTCTCCGGGCATCACGAGTTCATCCCCGGTCGAGATCAGCGCCACGACGGGCCGACGCGAGACGGTGACCTCGTTGATGTTCATCGAGGCGAGCAGGGCGATGTCATTGGGGGAAAGGCGAAGAGGAGCACGAATGGTAAAACCGGCAGAAAAATCGTTGCCAGCCGGGCGGATATGATCCGATCTGTCAAGATTATCTCCGAGCGTGATGATGTCCCCGTCACGGCTCACATCCTCCTGGATCACGACGCGTGTCGCTCCTGTGGGCAAAGGAGCGCCGGTGAATATGCGCACGGCCTGACCGTCCTCAAGCGTCCCGGCAAAGCCATGTCCGGCGGCCGATTCCCCAATGACTGTCAGTTGCAAACCTGGCTCAGCATCCTTCACCGCATATCCGTCCATGGCCGAGGCCGCGAACGGGGGCTGGTCGCGCTTTGCCCTGACGTCCGAGATCATGACCCTGTTCAGGGCGTTTCGAAGGTCGACGGTTTCACCCCCAAGCGGTGTGGCCAATGAAAACAACTGATCGAGGGCGTCGCTGACCGAGATCATTTCGCCTCGTAACGTCCTGATTTTCCGCCATCCTTGAGCATGACGCGGATGCCGCCGATTTCCATCGCCTTGTCCACGGCCTTGGCCATGTCATAGACCGTGAGGGCCGCGATATTGACCGCCGTCAGCGCCTCCATCTCGACGCCGGTCTGGCCTGTTGTCTTGACCGTCGCTTCGATCCTGAGACCCGGCAGTTCCGGATCCGGCGTCAGTTCCACGGCGACCCGGGTGATCGGCAAGGGATGGCAGAGGGGGATCAGCTCGGCGGTCTTCTTCGCGCCCATGATGCCGGCGATCCGGGCGATGCCGATGACGTCACCCTTCTTGGCGCGGCCTTCAGTAATGATATCAAGGGTCTCTGGCGCCATCTTTATGTATCCTTCGGCCACCGCGACACGGGATGTCACGGCCTTGTCCGACACATCGACCATATGGGCGTCACCCTTGGCGTCGAAATGGCTGAGGCCGCTCATGCCGTCACCGGATCGGCCAGCAGCCTGCGCGTCGCCTCGGCTACATCCTCCTGACGCATGAGGCTCTCACCGATGAGGAAGCTGCGCGCGCCATGAGATGCCATCTGGGCCAAGTCATCTGGCGTGTTCAATCCGGATTCTGAGATCAGGATCCGATCGGACGGAATGTGCCGCGAGAGCTCGCGCGTCGTCTCCAGAGTGGTTTCGAAGGTCTTGAGATTGCGGTTGTTTACGCCCATCAACGGCGATTTCAGCGCCAGCGCGCGCTCAAGTTCAGGGCGGTCATGCACCTCGATCAGGGCATCCATCCCCCAGTCGAACGCACAAGCCTCGAGTTCCGCGGCCTGCGCGTCCGAAACGCTGGCCATGATGATCAGGATGCAGTCGGCACCGAGCGCGCGAGCCTCCGCGACTTGGTAGGGATCATACATGAAATCCTTGCGCAGGGCGGGCAAGTCGGTTGCGTTTCGCGCCTCGGTCAGAAAGGATTTGGCGCCCTGAAAACTGGGAGTGTCGGTGAGCACGGACAGACAGGTCGCACCGCCAGCTTCGTAAGCCGCTGCGAGGGAAGCAGGATGAAAATCCTCGCGAATCAAACCCTTGGAGGGCGACGCTTTCTTCACTTCGGCGATCAGCCCATAGCCTTTGGCCTCGGCCGCGATCAGTGCCTTCGCGAACGGACGCACGGGATCTGCAGCGCGGGCAGCCTCTTCAACCGCTGCGAAGGGCGTCACCGCCTTGTCGGCGGCGATCTCCTGCAGCTTGTAAGCCTTGATCTTGTCGAGGATCGTCTCGGTCATGGGTCTGTCCAGTTGATCGGGGTGTCCCCTCTGGCTTTAAGCCAAGCGTTGATCTGGGAAAAGGGGCGCGAGCCGAAAAAACCCCTATGGACCGACAGCGGCGAAGGATGAGCGCTGCGCAGGATCAGGTGATCCTCCCCCGTGATGTATTTCGCAAATTCCTGCGCATGGTTGCCCCAGAGCACGAAGGCGCGCGGCCGGTCCGAAAGATCCCTGATAACGTCGCGGGTCAGATCGTGCCAGCCGAGTCGCGCATGCGCATGGGCCTTGCCCTCGGCCACAGTGAGCGCAGTGTTGAGCAGTAGAACACCCTGCTCGGCCCAGTCGGAAAGATCCGTCCGGCTGCGCGGCGCATCAAGATCTGAGCCAATCTCCCTGAATATAGTGCCAAGGCTGTCGAGGCGGCCGCCAAAATCCTGCGGGATGGAAAAGGCCAGACCGTCAGCCTTGCCCGGCGTGTGGTAGGGGTCCTGACCCAGGATCACCACGCGGGTCGCATCCGGCGGCGATAAATCCAGCGCGCGGAACACGTTGGGCATGGGCGGATAGACGGTGCGCGTTTCGTCGGCCAGTTTTTCGCGGATCAGGGGAAGATCATGATGGAAGAACGGCAGGTGGGCCCAGGCCTCCGGCGCGTGCAGATCAGGCATTCTGCGTGGCACGGGCCAGAGCGTCGATC
Source organism: Rhodobacterales bacterium (assembly GCA_038260405.1). GTDB lineage: Bacteria > Pseudomonadota > Alphaproteobacteria > Rhodobacterales > Rhodobacteraceae > Puniceibacterium. Next base: position 63,790 of record JBBSNW010000017.1, read on the forward strand.
TTGGCTCGCGCGGCGCCGCTGTCGATGCTTTCTATTGCCTTTTCAGCGCCTTCCCGCAATGTCTTCACAGCACCTGCGACTACGAGAGCGGCTGCGGAGTTTAGCAGGACCGCGTCCCGGTAGGCCGAAGGCTCGCCTGCGAGCAGCGCCTTGAAGGCTGCGCCGTTATGCTCGGGCGTGCCGCCGACGATATCCTCGAACGGATGCACCGGCAGGCCTGCATCTTCGGGATGAATCTCATGTTCCGTGACGGCTCCGTTTTCGAGCGCCGCAACCCAGCTCACGCCCGTGATGGTCAGCTCGTCCGTCCCGTCCGAGCCATGCACCAGCCACGCCTTTTCGGAGCCGAGCTGTGCCAGCGTGTCGGCCATGGGGCGGATCAGATCGCGAGAGAATGCACCGGTGAGCTGGCGTTTCACGCCGGCGGGGTTGGTGAGCGGTCCGAGGATGTTGAAGATCGTCCGGGTGCCAAGCTCGGTGCGGACCGGGCCGACATGGGCCATGGCAGGGTGATGCATCGGCGCCATCATGAAGCAGATGCCGACTTCCTTGAGCGCCTTTTCCACGCGGGTCGCATCCAGCATCACGTTGATGCCCATCGCGGTCAGCGCATCGGCCGCGCCGGACTTCGAGCTGAGGTTGCGGTTGCCATGCTTGGCGACGGGCACTCCTGCGCCGGCAACGACGAAGGCTGTTGCGGTCGAGATGTTGAGTGTGCCCTTGCCGTCGCCCCCGGTGCCGACGATGTCCATCGCGCCTTCTGGGGCGGAGACCTTGTTGCATTTGGCGCGCATAACGCTGGCGGCCGCGGAATATTCATCCACCGTTTCACCGCGTGTCCGCATGGCCATCAGCAGCCCACCGATCTGGCTGGGCGTCGCTTCGCCGGCGAACAAGATACCGAATGCGGTTTCGGCTTCGGCGCGGGTCAGAGGGCGGTCGGCGGCAGCACCGATGAGAGGTTTCAGCAGATCGCTCATGCAGTCACTTTCAGGACGTCGACGAAGTTCTTGAGCAGGGCGTGACCATGCTGCGAGGCGATGGATTCCGGGTGGAACTGGACGCCGTGGATCGGAAGATCGCGGTGCGACAGCCCCATGATCGTGCCGTCCTCGAGCGCGGCCGTCACTTCGAGACAGTCGGGCAGGGTGTCCCGCGCGACGACGAGCGAATGATAGCGCGTCGCCTCGAACGGGGTCGGCAGCCCGGCAAAGACACCGCGCCCGGTATGGTGCATGATGCCCATCTTGCCATGTACGATCTGGTCGTGCTGCACGACACGTCCGCCAAAGGCCTGACCGATGGTCTGATGGCCGAGGCAGACCCCCATGAGGGGCGTGCCGGTCTCTGCCGCAGCCGCGGTGAGCGCGAGGCAGATGCCGGCATGATCGGGGTCGGACGGTCCGGGCGACAGCAGGATGCCAGCCGGATTGAGCGCCATAGCCTCCTGCACGTTCAGGGCATCGTTGCGGGCGACCTTCACCTCGGCACCAAGCTCGCCCAGGTAGTGGACGAGATTGTAGGTGAAACTGTCGTAGTTATCTATCAGCAGCAGCATGGGCGTTTCTTTGTTGCGGGGCTGGCCTGTATGGGCCAGGTCGCGATATACATGCGCAGGCAGGTGGCACAGCGTCAAGGGGCGCTTGGTCACAACCGGCCCGAATGAACGAGGTCGCGGATGCAGAAGGTCTGAGCAGCAAGAGGATCGGAAACATGGCAAGAGGTTTGATTGCAGGTGTGGTCTGCGGCGCAGTCGTCGCGGTGACCGGTGCTGCGGCTGTGTCGCTCTATGTTGGTGCGCCGGAAGAGGGGATGGTGCAGGTTTCTGACGCAGACGCGGACAGCGCGCCGCTGGATAAAGGCTACGTGCCCGCGGATCCCGTCAGCAGCCCCGAGATCGCGGAGGCGCCAAGGGTTGCTCCGGAACCGGAAGAGGTCCAGCCCGACGCCGTGATGCCGCCCGAGGCGGCGCTGCCCGACACGCCGCCGCTGCGCTACGAGGACGCGGCGCAGCACCCTGTCGTGGTCGAAAGCCCCGCAGCCCCCGCGCTGCGCCCGGGTGACGAGGCCGCAATTGCCTTGCCCGGCACCAGTGCGCTCGACATGCCCGAGGGCGCTCTCCCGGACGCTCCGGCGGCGGATACGGCCCCGGCGAGCGTGCCCGATGCTGGGCAAGACAGTGCGTCACTGACGGCGCCGACGAGCCCGGACAGCACCGGAGATGTGTCGGTCGCCACCGAAGCGCCGGTCATGCCCACGATTCAGGGCATGGGACCCGCCGCCCCGCAGCCCGAGCAGGAGCCGAGCGTGACCACCGAACCGGCGCAGCCACCGGTTCCGCAGGTTCCGCAGGAGCGGAGCGGCCTTGTCATTGCCGACGTGGAGACCGAGGGAGCATCGACCCTGCCAATGGTGGACTCCGCGCCTGAACCCGAAACCGAGGAGACGATGCCGGAGGTCACGGTTCTCGTGCCCGACGCCTCGCGTCCCGCAATCGGCACGCCCGGTGTCTCCCTGCTCGAACGCAACGGCGAGAGCCGCCGCCTGCCCAACGTGAATGCCCAATCCGGTGCGTCCGCGACACGTGAAGGCTCTGAAAGAGCGCTGAGCCTCTATTCGGCCTCGATCGACGTTCCCGACGATCTGCCGCTCATGGCGATCGTTCTCATCGACAATCCCGACGGGCCTCTCGGGCCGGACGCTCTCGACGATTTTCCGTTTCCGCTGACCTTTGCGATAGATCCGTCAAGCCCGGGCGCGTCTGCGCGCATGCGGGGTTACCGCGCGCAGGGGTTCGAGGTGGTCGTGATGGGCGCCGTTCCCGAAGGTGCGCAGGCCAGCGATGTCGAGGTCGCTCTGGCCGCATCCCTGTCGAGCGTTCCCGAATCCGTTGCCGTTCTCGAACCGCCGCAGGGGGGGCTGCAAAGTTCGCGCCAGGTGTCCGACCAAGTGACGCAGGTCGTGCGCGACAGCGGTCACGGTCTGGTCCTGATGCCCAACGGGCTGAACACGGCTCAGGCGCTTGCGACGCGCGAGGGCGTTCCCGCCGCAACGGTGTTCCGAGATTTCGACGGCGAGGGACAGGATGCCCGCACGATCCGCCGCTTTCTCGACGGGGCGGCCTTCCGGGCGCGCCAGAACGGCAACGTGATCATGCTGGGCCGTCTGCGCGCAGACACGCTCTCGGCTCTGTTATTATGGGGTCTGCAGGATCGTGCGTCGCAGGTTGCACTTGTGCCGGTTTCGATGGTGCTCGAGGCCGCGAATGAGCCCGCCGATTGAGTGGATATGGTGTTGCCGTTCAATATCTTTCGGCTTGTCTGAGCCTTTGGGAAATGAAAAAATCGTAGAGGGCCCGTCATCGTTCGCTGAAAACTGATCGCGCGCCTTATTCTGCCCACTGCGTCATTGCGCTCTCGAGGTCGCCATATCCCGTCAGCCGCCGCTCGAAAGCCAGTCCGAGCCTGTCCGCATGTTCGCGCGCCAAGGCCGTGAGCGCCGGATCGTCAGTCTGCGCCTGATAGACGAGCATTTCGTAATTCCCGAAATACATCTCCCGCAGCTCCGGATGGCGATCGAGCCCCAGCGGTTCCCAGACGAAGGCGTCGAACTGCCGCACCAGAAAATCCGTGAGATAGAAGGCCGCGATCTCGTCCCGCGCGGCAAAGGTACTCACACCCTCGAAAAAGCTGTAGCAATGCGGGCCGGGCAGCATTTCGACCCCCATCTCGGCGCAGGCTGCCTGCAACTGGCCGCCCGTGCCGCAATCTCCGTAAAGCACGTGGATGGTGTCGTAGCTTTCGCGGTGCCGCATCACGGCATCGCGCACGGCTTGCGTGATCTTATCAGGGTGATTGTGGAGGATCGCGGGCAGGCAGGTCAGGTCCATGTGGGTCCAGCCGTTCAGCACCTTGAGATCGAGGATCTCGCGCGCAAGCGCTCCGCATGCGATCAGAAGAATGCGGCCGCGGCCCTCGGGGCCAATCCCGCGGCGGGTCAGCACATCGTCATCGGGCAGTTCTTGCGTGTCGCGGGCGGCTCTACGGGTGGCTGTCGTCATAGGGCACATGCCCCAGCGCCCAGCGCGCCACCAGAACCACGGCCATCAGCATGGGGATCACTGTCAGGAACCCCCACGCCGTCATCGCCCAGACCGTTACGGCGGCGGCGAAGATCACGGCGAGAATGGTCAAAGCAAACGACGTTACAGGCATACGAATCTCCTCTGACTCTCAATATGGGGCGGAGGAGGTTAAAGAAAAAGACCCTGCCGTGGCGACAGGGCCTCAAATCCTCGGGATTGCGCGACATTCAGCCTGCTTTTGCGCGATTATGCTTGCGCAGGACATGTTCCTTGGCAGTTTCGACGGCCACAGCGGCGTCGCGGCAATAGGCATCGGCGCCGATCGCCTTGCCGAATTCCTCGTTGAGGGGGGCGCCACCGACCAGAACGATGTAATTCTCGCGGATGCCGCGTTCGATCATCGTGTCGATCACGACCTTCATGTAGGGCATCGTGGTGGTCAGCAGGGCCGACATTCCGACGATATCGGCACCTTCCTTCTCGGCGGTATCGAGATAGTTCTCGACCGGGTTGTTGATGCCCAGATCGACGACCTCGAAGCCGGCGCCTTCCATCATCATGCCGACGAGGTTCTTGCCGATGTCATGGATGTCGCCCTTCACCGTGCCGATCACCATCTTGCCGATCGTCGGCGCGCCGGTTTCGGCCAGCAGCGGTTTCAGGATGGCCATGCCGCCCTTCATCGCGTTGGCCGCCAGCAGCACTTCGGGGACAAAGAGGATCCCGTCGCGGAAATCCTTGCCCACGATGGTCATGCCACCAACCAGCGCATTGGTGAGCACTTCGTAGGGTTGCCAGCCGCGTCCGAGCAGAATGTTCACACCTTCCTGGATCTCTTCCTTGAGACCATCATAAAGGTCGTCGAACATCTGCTGGACCAGTTCGTCGTCGTCGAGTTCGGACAGGATGATATCGTCTTCTTCAGACATGAGGCGTTCCTTTGTACCGGCGTCGGGAGCCCGTGCGCGTGGCGTCATTGACAGCGAGTCTTGGTCGTTTTCACGCCGATGCAATTGGCGGATTGCGACATGCCCGGCACGTTCCCCGACTTTGACCCCGGCCTAAGCAGAGGATGCGGGGAAATGCAAGTCTGACGATTGCATGCGTTCCCTTTATGTTCTAATAATTGCACATGACAGAGCTGACAAACAGGGTGCCGGGGAATGTCCGTCGGGGGCGTGGCGCCGCAAGCGCAGAAACCGGGCGGTTTGAAAAGCTGGCCCGGGTGAGCGAGCCCGATGGCTGGGACATTCCAGAAGAGCAGGGCGTTCTGCGCACCGAGGTTTCGATCGAACAGCCGCGCAGCGTGATCAACTATGTCCGCTCGCCTGATCTGCCCTTCGACCGCTCGATCAATCCCTACAGAGGATGCGAACACGGCTGCATCTACTGTTTCGCGCGTCCGAGCCATGCATGGCTCGGGCTGTCGCCGGGTCTCGATTTCGAGACACGGCTGATCGCGCGTCCGGACGCGCCGAGGGTTCTGCGCCGGGAATTGAGGGCCAGAGGCTACAGCGTCGCGCCGCTCGCCATCGGCACCAACACCGATCCCTATCAGCCGGTGGAGCGGGAATACGGCATCATGCGCGCCTGCCTCGAAGTGCTGTCGGAGTGCGGTCATCCGGTGGCGATCACGACCAAGGGCACGCTGATAGAGCGCGACATCGACATCCTGGCCCCGATGGCAAAGCGCGGTCTCGTGCGGGTCGGGATCTCGGTCACCACGCTCGATCCGGTGCTGTCGCGCAGGATGGAGCCGCGGGCGCCCGCACCAAAGCGCCGTCTCGCGGTGATCCGCAGGCTGACGGAGACGGGCATACCGGTGCGTATCATGGTCTCGCCCGTTGTGCCCGCGCTGACGGATCCCGAGATCGAGGCCATCCTCGCGCAGGGCAGGGAGGCCGGGGCCGACGCGGCAAGCTGGATCATGCTGCGGCTGCCGCAAGAGGTCTCGCCGCTCTGGCGCGAATGGCTGGAGGAGCATTATCCCGACCGGGCGGCACGTGTGATGGCGCGCCTGCGCGAGATGCATGGTGGAAAGGATTACGATTCGAGCTGGCACCGGCGGATGCGGGGCGAGGGGCATTATGCGCAGATCATCGGCAAGCGCTTCGATCTTGCGGCCCGCCGGCTGGGTCTGGACGGGAAGAGGGCACCGCTGCGCTGCGACCTGTTCCAGCGACCGCCGGAGGCCGGAGATCAGCTGGCGCTGTTCTGAACCTTGCGCGACTGGTCCGGTGCCCGGGATTTGATATGCCGACAGGTTTCGCCGAAAAGCTCTAACACGTCAGTCTTTCCGTCGCTCCAAACGAAGCTCCAAACGAAAAGGCCATCCGAGGATGGCCTTTGTATCGTGTCAATCTGAAGGGTCCGTCAGCTCCGGCGGCGTCCGCGGCGTTCACGCTTGGGGCCGGTATCGTCGCCGGTGCCGTCATTGTCGGATGAGAACGGCCCCAGCGCCTCGACGATCTTTTCCAGCGTCGGACGTTCGCCCTTGGGCCGCGTCTCGAGCGCCTCGCGCATGGCACGCAGATGCTCTGGCATGGTACCGCAGCAGCCGCCGATGATGCGCGCTCCGCAATCGCGGGCGAGCACGGCATAATCCGCCATCAGCGCGGGCGTGCCATCGTAATGGATGTGGCCGTCGTGATATTTCGGGATGCCCGCATTGCCTTTGGCGATCACCGGCATCTCGGTACCCTGCGCGACGAAGCCGAGCACCGTGCGCAGCAGATCCGACGCGCCGGTGCCGCAATTCGCGCCAAAGGCCAGCGGCGTGTTCTCGATCCCGCTTGCCAGCTTCACCATGTCCGCAGAGGTCACACCCATCATGGTGCGCCCGGCCGTGTCGAAGCTCATCGTGCCGCACCAGGGCATGCCTGCCAGGCGGAAGCCTTCGGCCGCCGCGCGATATTCCTCGGGGGCCGAGATCGTCTCGAGCCAGAGCACGTCGGCGCCGCCTTCCTTGAGTCCCTCGGCGGTCTCGTGGAACATCTCGACGGCAAGCTCGTGGCTCAGTGTGCCGACAGGTTGCATGATCTCGCCGGTGGGGCCGACCGAACCTGCCACGACCACCGGGCGGCCTGCCGTGTCGGCGATCTCGCGCGCGATCTCTGCGGCGAGACGCGATAGTTCGCGGGCGCGGTGCTGGGCATTATGCAGCTTGAGCCGCGAGGCATTGGCGCCAAAGGAGTTGGTGAGGAAGATGTCGCTGCCCGAATCCACGGCGCCGCGATAGAGCGTGCGGATCTTGTCGGTCTCGGTTTCGTTCCAGAATTCCGGCGGGTCGCCCGCGCCAAGCCCCATGTTGAACAGGTTGGTTCCCGTCGCGCCATCGGCCATCAGCCAGTCGCTGGTTTCAAGAAGCTTGCTCAGGGCGTTTGTCATGTCGGAATTCCTGTCTGGGGCATCTCTGCATCGGGCACCGTGTTCCACAGAAGCCGGTTCGACGCAAATTCAATTGCGGACCGGCAGTGGCCCCGGACAGGCTGGTACCAGTCCGTACGAAGTCATCACCCTTGCGTCAGGGCGCGAGAAGGCCGGACCGGTCAACGGGCCTGGCTCAGGCTTCGTCCATCAGCTGCGTCTTGGCGACGATGGTGAGCTCCGCCATCTTGGTGCGGATCTCGTCCTCGCTCGCCTTTTCGCCCAGATCGCCCGAGACCTTGCGCACGACATCCTCGTGGCCGGCCTCTTCGAAATCGGACTTGATGACCTCCTTGGCATAGGCATCGGCCTCGGCGCCGGTCTTGCCCAAAAGGTCGGCAGCCCAGAGGCCGAGCAGCTTGTTGCGGCGCGCTTCGGCGCGGAATTTCATCTCTTCGTCATGAGCGAACATGTTCTCGAATGCATTTTCACGATCGTTGAAGGTGGTCATGGCACAAGGCTCCCCGGGTCAGAATGGCTTTCCCTTTGATATGCCGTCGGGCAAGGCCCCATGCAAGGGTCGAGGACCGGCCCGCGCGAAGTTATATCGCCGGATGCCGCGCCGGGCAGGCGGGCGGGGGCGCAACGGATGCGGCGCTTGCGACAGCGCCGCCCTTGGACTATGACGGCGCAAACGGGCGAATTTCCGGCCCGCATGTTCCTTATGGAAAGAGACCGCATGGCACGCCGCAAGAAGATTTATGAAGGCAAGGCGAAGATCCTGTACGAAGGCCCCGAGCCTGGCACGATCGTGCAGTATTTCAAGGATGACGCCACCGCCTTCAATGCCCAGAAGAAGGATGTGATCGACGGCAAGGGGGTTCTCAACAACCGCCTGTCCGAGTTCTTCATGACAGGGCTGAACAATATCGGTGTGCCGACGCATTTCATCCGCCGCCTCAACATGCGCGAGCAGCTGGTGCGCTCCTGTGAGATCATTCCGCTCGAGATCATCGTGCGCAACTTTGCCGCCGGCTCGCTTTCGACACGCCTTGGTATCGAGGAAGGCACGCCGCTGCCGCGCCCGATCGTGGAATACTGCTACAAGGACGACAAGCTGGGCGATCCGCTGGTCACCGAAGAGCATATCGCCGCCTTTGGCTGGGCCAGCCAGCAGGACATGGACGACATCCTGTCGTTGGCGCTGCGGGTCAACGACTTCCTGTCCGGTGTGATGATGGCGGTCGGCATCCGGCTCGTCGATTTCAAGATCGAATGTGGCCGGGTCTATGACGGCGATTTCCAGCGACTGGTGGTCGCGGACGAGATCTCGCCCGATTCCTGCCGGTTGTGGGACATGGAGACGGGCCAGAAGCTCGACAAGGACGTGTTCCGCCGCGATCTGGGCAATCTCACCGATGCCTATACCGAGGTTGCGCGGCGTCTGGGTGTGATGCCCAAGAACGCCACGCAGATGGCAAAGCCGAAGCTGATCAACTGAGCCGTGCGTGCCGGTGGCGCGGGCGGGATTTGAGTTTATTTGGCAAGATGAAGCAGGGGCCCCGCGCCCCTGATCGACCGGAGACGAGACGATGAAGGCACATGTACATGTCATGCTGAAGGATGGCGTTCTGGACCCGCAGGGCGAGGCCGTGCGCCATGCGCTGGGTGGTCTTGGTTTCGACGGCGTCGAAGGGGTCCGGCAGGGCAAGGTGATCGAGCTCGACCTCGCCGAGGGCACCACTGAGGCGACGGTGCGGGAGATGTGCGAGAAGCTGCTCGCCAATACCGTGATCGAGAGCTACCGCATCGAGATGGCCTGAGGGTCCTCGGGTTTTCTCAGGCCAAGTCGGGCCGATCGCGCAGGAAGCAGGCTGAGGGCGCTGTTTCCATGGTTCGGCCCCCTGAACAGTTCTACGCGGCGTTGCGGCGCTGAAAAAAGATAGGCGGCACCCTGCCGCAGAGAGCACAGGCGGCACCAGCCGCGAGGAGTGATGTCCATGAAAGCCGCCGTCGTCGTCTTCCCCGGGTCCAACTGTGACCGCGACCTTGCAACCGCCTTTCGCAATGCCGGATGCGACGTCACGATGGTCTGGCACAAGGATACCGATCTCCCCGACGGGATCGACATCGTCGGATTGCCGGGCGGCTTTTCCTTTGGCGACTACCTGCGCTGCGGTGCCATTGCCGCCAATTCGCCGATCTGCCGCGCAGTGAAGGCGCATGGGGAGCGCGGCGGCTACGTGCTCGGGATCTGCAACGGCTTTCAGGTGCTGACCGAGACCGGTTTGCTGCCGGGGGCGCTGCTGCGCAATGCGGGCCTGAAATACATCTGCCGCACCGTACCGCTGACGGTCGCGACCTCCAACAGCGTCTATACCAGCGGCTACAATGCTGGTGACGCGATCCGGGTGCCGATCGCGCATCACGACGGCAACTATACCGCGGGTGCGGACGTACTGGCCGCGCTGAAGGCCGAGGACCGCATTGCCTTTACCTATGACGCCAATCCCAATGGTTCGGACGCCGACATTGCCGGGATCCTGTCGGAAAACCGGCGGGTGCTGGGCATGATGCCGCATCCCGAACGGGCGGCCGAAGAGGATCAGGGCGGCACCGACGGTGCGCGTCTTTTCGCGCATCTGACCGGGGCGCTGGCACAGGCGTGACTTGAGCCCCGGCGCGCCGCGCCGTATCCTGCGATATGTCCGATGACAATCATCTTCCGGCCCGTACCGACAAGGCTCCGCGTGAAAAACGTCCGGGGCCACTGAGCTGGCGTGTGCGTACGGCGCTGTTCACCTTGTTCCTGCTGGCCGTGGCGACCGTGTGGGTCACCAACGCGCTGCTCACCAGCCGATTTACCGAGACGACGCGCAACCGCGCGGAATTGCGGCTCGCGCTCTACAGCGGCAACCTGCTGTCGGAGCTGCGCCGCAACGCCATCGTCCCGCAGCTGCTGTCGCGCGATCCGGCGCTGATCTCGGCGCTGAATTCGTCGGAATACAGCCAGAGCTCGCAGCGGCTGATTTCCTATGTCGACGAGATCGGTGCGGCCTCGCTCATGCTGCTCGATGCGGACGGGCGCACGGTGGCTGCGACGGACCGGAACCGGCTTGGCGAATCACATCGGAACGCGCCCTATTTCGTCGATGCGCTCCGTTCGAACGCCACGGTCTTCACCACCTTGCAGCGCGAGACGGGGGGATATTCCTTCACCTATTCGCGCAGGCTCGACAGCCAGGGCAGCGCCATCGGCGTGATCGTGGTCGAGGTCGACCTTGCCAAGTTCGAGCGTGCCTGGGCCGGGATTTCCGATGCGGTGCTGGTGACCAATTCCGAGGGCAACATCATCCTTGCGACAGAACCGCGCTGGCGGGGCCTGACACCGGCCACGGCACTCCAGCGCGAGCCGCCGGACAGCGCCATCGAACGCGCCATTCAGGCGACGGCTGACTGGACCGCCCTGCCGGCGGATGCCTACGTGCAGGGCGAGGCGGTGATGCGCATAGACGGGCGTATTCCGTTCCGTGGCTGGTCGATGACCAGTTTCACCACCTATTCCTCGGTGCGCGAGCGGGTGAACGGCGTGCTCGCGCTCGAGATCATGGGTTTCGCGATCCTCGCCGCGCTCGCAGTCTATGCGCTGTCCCGCAAGACGGCGCTGCGGATGGCCCTATTCCAGCGTGAATCCGCGGAATTGCGCCTGTTGAACCTGCGACTTCAACGCGAAATTGCTGAACGCGAACGGGTGCAGGAGACACTGGCCGTGGCGGAGCAGACGCTTGCACAAAGCTCGAAGCTCGCCGCTCTGGGCGAGATGTCTGCTGCCGTCAGTCACGAGCTGAACCAGCCGCTTGCCGCGATGAAGACCTACCTTGCCGGCGCGCGCCTTCTGCTGCGCCGTAACCGGCCCGATGAGGCGCTGGCTGCTTTCCATCGCATCGACGATCTGATCGAGCGCATGGGGGCCATCACACGGCAGCTCAAGAGCTATGCGCGCAAGGGTCAGGCGGAGTTTTCCCCGGTGGATATGGGCGATGCGCTCGCCTCGGCCCTGTCGATGATGGAGCCGCAGCTCAAATCCCGGCGGGTCAAGATCACCCGAATCCTGCCCGAAGAGCGCGTGCGCGTGATGGGCGACCGGATGCGGATCGAACAGGTGATGGTGAACCTGCTGCGCAATGCTCTCGACGCCACCAAGATGGTGCCCGATCCGCAGCTCGACCTGATCCTCGCAAGCGGCGAGACCGCGACCCTGACGGTGCGCGACAACGGCCACGGGATCGAGGATCTCGATGCGCTGTTCGAACCCTTCTACACGACCAAGCAGCCGGGGGATGGCGTCGGGCTCGGCCTTGCCATCTCTTCGGGGATCGTGAACGACCTCGGCGGGCGCCTCATGGCGCGCAATGCCGAAGCGGGCGGGGCTGTATTCGAGATCCAGTTGCCCATATTGAATGACAAGACACAGGCGGCAGAGTGATCGGGGCCGTGGCCAAGCTGGGTGACATGAAACGCGAAAGGCGCGTTTTTTGTGCTATTCTCGGAAGTGAGACAGGCTGGCTGGCCAGACGACCCGGGAAACCGGGAGCAAGACCCGATCCGACGCCGTTGAAAATTGAAACGACCCACAAACCGGAGTGACTGATGTCCAAGGCGATGAAAATAGCGATTGTCGATGATGAAAAGGACATGCGCCAGTCGATCAGCCAGTGGCTGGCCCTTTCGGGCTATGACACGGAAACCTTCGCCAGCGCGGAAGAGGCGCTCGGCACCGTCGGTGCGGAATATCCGGGCATCGTGATCTCGGACATCCGCATGCCGGGGATGGACGGTATCCAGCTGCTGCGCAAGCTCATGGGGCATGATTCCGCGCTGCCCGTCATCATGATCACCGGGCATGGCGACGTGCCGATGGCGGTCGAGGCGATGCGGATCGGCGCGTTCGATTTCCTCGAGAAGCCTTTCAACCCGGACAGGATGTCCGAACTGGCGAAGAAGGCGACGAATGCGCGTCGCCTGACGCTCGACAACCGCGCGCTCCGCCGCGAGCTCTCGGATGGCAGCCAGATGATGCGAAAGCTCATCGGCAATTCTCCGGCGATGGAGCGGCTGCGCGAGGATGTGCTCGATCTCGGGCAGGCCGACGGTCATGTGCTGATTGATGGCGAGACGGGCACCGGCAAGACTTTGATCGCGCATGCGCTGCATGCTGTCGGGACCCGTGCGGGCAAGAAATTCGTACTGCTGTCCTGCGCCGCGATGGACGAGGACACGCTGATGCAGCGTCTGTTCGGCCCCATGCAGCCCGAGGACATCCGCCTGCCTGCGATCGAGGAGGCACGCGGCGGCACGCTCGTGCTCGAAGATGTCGAGGCACTGTCGGATGCGGCGCAGTCGCGGCTGCTATCCGTGATCAACGATCAGGGCAATCCGCCCGAGACGCGCATCGTCGCGATCTGCAACATGCAGGACGAGGGGCGCACCTGCGAGGATGCCCTGCGTTCGAACCTCTATTACCGGCTCGCCGCGCTTAAGATCACCGTTCCGCCGCTCCGACAGAGGGGCGAGGATATCCTCACGCTCTTCACACGCCTTTCGGAACAATATGCCGAGGAGTATGGCTGCGAAGCGCCGCAGGTCAGCGCGCAGGAGGCCGCCCAGCTGCTGCAGGCACCCTGGCCCGGCAATGTGCGTCAGCTGATCAACCTTGCCGAACGCGCGGTGCTGCAGTCACGGCGCGGCTCGGGCACGATCGCCTCGCTTCTCATGAACGATCATGACGAGATGCAGCCGGTGATGACCACCGAGGGCAAGCCGCTCAAGGAATATGTCGAGGCGTTTGAGCGGATGCTGATCGACAACACGATGCGCCGTCACAAGGGTTCGATCGCCGCAGTGATGGACGAGCTCTGCCTGCCGCGCCGGACGTTGAACGAGAAGATGGCGAAGTACACGCTGCAGCGGTCCGATTACCTCTGAGGATTGCGGGATTTCCCTGCCGGAGCGGGGGGGGGGGCCCGCCCCCGCCCCCCGCGGGGTTTGTGCCGCCGCAGGGGGGGGGGGGGGTCGGGGTGGG
>JBBSNW010000018.1:0-76058 GCA_038260405.1 Rhodobacterales bacterium
CAACCGCCTCGTCTGCGAACCAATCAAAGCAACCGAAGCCACCCAACCAAATCCGCCCCGTCTGGCGACCCGTCAGCGCCTCAGCGCCGCCGGTGAGGGGGGTTCTACGGTTACTGCGCTAAGGTCGCAAGGGGTTTTTTCCGGTCTCGTCGCATTTTCTTCAAGAAAGTCTATTTCCCCATGAAATCAATGATTTGCTTGTCGAATGTTCCACTGTCGGCCCGGTTCTCCGCAATTTCCTTCCGCGGTGCAGCAATACGCTGCACCAGATATTGGGTTACCCACAGGCTTATCCCCAAGCTGTCACAAAGGCAGCTTCGCGGAACTCCTGAATCAGGCCCAACCGATCGCCGAGTCACCCGAATCCAGAGACAAAAAAATCGCCCCGGAGGCCAATTTTTCCTGAATCAAGCCAAGCTATGGCGAGTCACGCCATCTGGCTGCGCCGTTTCGGGGCGACTCGCAGCGCCAGAAGCATCAGAATCGCGCCCATATAAAGCAGTGGCTCGATCTGAAAGCCTTTGACCAGCATCACGAAGTGCAGGGAGCCGAGCAGCACCGCCGGATAGACCAGCTTGTGCAACTGCCGCCACTTCGCCCCCATCCGACGGATCGACCAGGTGTTCGAGGAGAGCGCGAGCGGCAGCAACAGCGCGAAGGCCGCCATGCCGACGGTGATATAGGGGCGCTTCACGATATCCGCCCAGATCTGGCTAGGGATCTGCACGTCGAGCACAAGCCAGACCAGAAGATGCAGCGAGACGTAGAAGAAGGCGGCCAGTCCCATCATCCGGCGGAACTTGATCAGGTTGATCCCGAGATGCCGCCGCAGCGGCGTGATCGCGAGACCTGCCACGAGGAACTGCAGCGCGAGTTCACCCAGCCGATGTTCCAGCGCCTTGATCGGCTCCATCCCGAGGCCCCCTGTCAGACCCTGATACAAGAACCAGACCGGCGGCAGCGCACACAGTATATATAGGGGCCATGTGGGGACCCGGCGCGCAGCACTGTTGAGGGGGCCGACGACATCCATCAGAAATTCTCGGCCAGGTCCATTCCGGCATAGAGGTCCGCCACCTCGTCATAGCCGTTGAACATCAGCGTCGGCTCGCGCCCGGCGAACAGGCCGCCGCCGACCTTGCGCTCGGTCGCCTGGCTCCACCGCGGATGATCCACCTCCGGGTTCACGTTGCTGTAAAAGCCGTATTCGTTCGGACCCGCCTTGTTCCAGCTGGTCGGCGGCTGCGTGTCGGTCAGTGTGATGCGCACGATCGACTTGATCGACTTGAAACCGTATTTCCACGGCACCACCAGCCGCATCGGCGCACCGTTCTGGTTCGGGATCGGCTTGTCGTAGAGCCCTGTCGCCATGATCGTGAGTGGATGCATCGCCTCGTCGAGCCGCAAACCTTCCACATAGGGCCATTCGAGCACGCGATACGCAACACCGGGCATCTCGTCCGGGCGCAGGGCGGTTTCGAAGGCGACGAATTTCGCCGAAGATTGCACCCCCGCCATGTTCAGCAGATCGGCGAGCTCGAAGCCGTTCCAGGGCACGACCATCGACCATGCCTCGACGCAGCGGAACCGGTAGATGCGCTCCTCGACCGTCATTTGCGCCAGGATGTCTTCCATCGAGAAGTCACCCGGATTGTCGACGAGCCCGTCGATCTTGACCGACCACGGCGCGGTGGTGAGCGCATCGGCGTAACGCGAGGGGTCTTCCTTACCCGTGCCGAACTCGTAATAGTTGTTGTAGCTCGTGATCTCTTCATAGCTGTTGGGCGTCAGCGCCTCCTGCGCCATCGCCCGGGTGCCCATGGCGCCGAGGATCGATCCCGCGCCAAGCCCGGCGATGATCTGGCGGCGGTTCAGGAACAGCGCCTCTGGCGTGACGTCGGTGCGGGTCAGGTAGTTCTTCCAGCGATAGGCCATGTGGCTCTCCTCATTACACATGCAAAGACTTAGAAGAGACGCCGCAAATCTCCAAACCAACTTCTGTCACGTTGCTGTGCCGGAACTGAAACGTTTCTCCTGCGCGCGGGCTTTGCAGTTGTGCCGCTTTCGGGACTACACTGCGGCACAGGGACAAACCCGAAAGGACAGCAGATGAAACGCCTCATTCTCACGCTCATGCTGACGGCTGCTCCGGCGCTGGCGCAGGACATGGTGAGCTACGACACGGACCAGAGTTTCGATGACGTCGTCTTCGGGCTCGAAAACGCGATCCTGGAACAGGGTCTGGTCGTCGACAGCGTGAGCCATCCCGGCGAGATGCTGGAGCGCACCCGCGAGGATCTCGGGTCCGACGTGGTGCTGTTCACGCAGGCCGACATCTACAGCTTCTGTTCCGCCGACCTGTCGCGCAAGGTGATGGAGGCGGACCCGATGAACATCCGCTTCTGTCCCTACGACATCTTCGTGATGGTGCGCCCCGACACGCCCGAAACCACGACCATCGGATTTCGCAGTTTTCCCGAGGGTGAGATGAAGGAGGTCGAGGCCCTGCTCGACACGATCGCAAAGTCGGCGATCGGTCTGGATCAGTAACGGTGGCCTGACGGGGTTTCACAAGAATATCAGTGGAATTTCTTGCAACCTGCAGCTTAGTGGGCGCCCCGGCTTTGTCAAACTGCAGCGGCGGGAATCCCCGGTCATCCGCTCACTTCTCCTGCGCGTAGTCGTCAAGATGTCAAAAGGCATCTACCGCAACCAGAGAGGAGGACATATCCCATGTTCCGCAGAACGTTTCTTGCCCTCACGACCACGGCCATGATGAGCACACCCGCCTTCGTTTCCGCGCAATCGGAAATGAGCGACATCGTGGACACCGCCGTCGAGGCCGGCAACTTCACCACGCTCGTCGCCGCCGTCGAGGCGGCGGGCCTTGTCGAGACGCTGAAGGGCGAAGGCCCGTTCACCGTCTTCGCACCGACCGACGAAGCCTTTGCCGCCCTGCCTGAAGGCACCGTGGATTCGCTTCTCCTGCCCGAGAACCAGGATCAGCTCGTGCAGATCCTCACCTACCATGTCGTGCCGGGCAAGGTCATGTCGACCGATCTCAGCAACGACATGATGGCAGAAACCGTGGAAGGCTCCGAGGTCACCATCATGACCGAAGGCGGCGTCACCGTGGACGGTGCGAGCGTCACCACCGCCGATATCGAAGCGTCGAACGGTGTGATCCACGTGATCGACCAGGTGATCATGCCCGAAGGCATGTGATCTCGCGAAAGATGACGGGCAGCCCGAAAGGGTTGCCCGGCTCGCCTGATCTGTCGCAACGCCTCTCCATGGCACGCCCCTTCCCAGGACGGCCGCCCTCAGATCGCCGACAGGTTCACCCGCTTCGAGAGTTCCGCGGCGCTTTCCTTCCGCTCGCTGTAGCGGTCGAGCAGGTAGGCTTTGTTGTCACGGGTGAGCAGCGTGAACTTCACGAGCTCCTCCATCACATCCACCATCCTGTCGTAGAAGGGTGACGGCTTCATCCGGTCGGCCTCGTCGAATTCCAGAAAGGCCTTCGGCGTGGAGGACTGGTTCGGTATCGTCAGCAGGCGCATCCAGCGCCCCAGGATGCGCAACTGGTTCACGGCGTTGAAGCTCTGTGATCCGCCGCTGACCTGCATCACCGCCAGCGTCTTGCCCTGCGTCGGGCGCACGCCGCCGAGCGAGAGCGGTATCCAGTCGATCTGGGTCTTCATGATGCCGGTCATCGCGCCGTGGCGCTCGGGGGAACACCAGACCATGCCCTCGGACCAGGTGACCAGATCGCGCAACTCCTGCACCTTCAGGTGATCCGCCTCCGCATCATCCGGCAATGGCAGGCCGGAGGGGCAAAAGGTGCGGGTCTCCGCGCCGAACAGCGTTAGGATACGCGCCGCTTCTTCGGTCATCAACCGGCTGAAAGACCGTTTCCGGAGCGAGCCGTACAGCAGAAGGATGCGCGGAGCATGTGTGGCCCGCTCGGGCATCAGCAGGGCTTCCCAGTCGATCGCGTCGAAATGTGTCTCGTCAAGGTTCGGGGTATCAGCCAACACGGTTTCCTTCGGTATCGATCAGGGGTGTGCCGTCTTCCTTCGCCATCGGGCCGGGCGGCAGATGGTCGAGAAGATCGAGGATCTTTTCGCTCGGGCGGCAGAGCCGGACACCCTTGGGCGCGCAGACGATGGGACGGTTGACCAGAACCGGATGGTCCAGCATCGCCACGATCAACGCCTCGTCGCTCACCGACGGGTCGAGCAGGCCGAGCTCCCTTGCCGGGGATTTTGTCGTCCGCAGCGCCGTGCGGGGCGTCAGATCGGCGGCGGCGAAGAGCGCCAGAAGCAGCGGGCGGGTCCATCCGGTTTCGAGATAGTCGATGACCACCGGCGTCTCGCCCGAGGCCTCGATGATCGCGAGGACATTGCGCGAGGTGCCGCAATCCGGGTTGTGAAAGATGACGACGGTCACGATGATCCTCCTTCGGCTGGAAACCAGTGTTGCGTCCGGTTGGCGAAGGCGACGAGCGAAAGCATCACCGGCACTTCGACGAGGACACCGACGACGGTCGCGAGGGCCGCCCCCGAGCCGAGCCCGAACAGGCTGATCGCGACGGCCACGGCCAGTTCGAAGAAGTTCGAGGTTCCGATCAGGGCGCAGGGCGCGGCGACGTTGAACGGGATGCCCCAGGCTCGCGCGGCGGCGTAGGCCACAAAGAAGATGCCGTAGGACTGGATCAGCAGCGGAACGGCGATCAGCGCGATGACGAGCGGGCGGTCGAGAATGACCGCGCCCTGAAACCCGAAGAGGAGCACCACCGTCACCAGCAGT
This sequence comes from Rhodobacterales bacterium, assembly GCA_038260405.1. Lineage (GTDB taxonomy): Bacteria > Pseudomonadota > Alphaproteobacteria > Rhodobacterales > Rhodobacteraceae > Puniceibacterium. The sequence goes on from JBBSNW010000018.1 coordinate 4,810, forward strand.
CCGATGATGGAGAATGGCTGCACGCGGGACTTGAAGGAGTCGACCGCGCCCTCGCCGCCCGTCGCCACAAGGTTCCGGCGCGTGAGATACCCGGCGAGCAGCGGCAGCATGACGTAGAGCACGACGGACAGCAGCAGCGTGTCCCATGGCACGACGATATCCGTCACACCCAGCAGGAAGGCGACGATCGGCGCGAAGGCAAAGACCATCACGACGTCGTTCACGCTGACCTGCATGAGGGTATAGGTCGCATCGCCCCGCGTGAGGTTCGACCAGACGAACACCATCGCCGTGCAGGGCGCCGCGCCGAGCAGGATCACGCCCGCGAGGTAGGCCTGCGCGTCGTCGGGCGGGATCAGGCCCGCAAAGACATGGTTGAAGAACAGCACGCCCAAGGCCGCCATGGTGAAGGGCTTGATCAGCCAGTTGACCACCAGCGTCACGACAAGTCCCTTCGGCTTGTCACCGATCCGGGCCAGCGCGCCGAAATCCACGCCCACCATCATCGGATAGACCATCGCCCAGATCAGCACCGCCACCGGCAGGTTGACCGAAGCGATCTGCAGCGCGGCGAGCGCCGCGAACAGGCCGGGGAACAGGTTCCCGAGCAGCAGCCCCGCGCCAATCGCGAGCGCGACCCAGACGGACAGCCAGCGTTCGAAGGTTCCGAGCCCCGCCGGTGCGGGTAGCGATGTGCTTTTCATGACGGCCCCCTAACAGCCACAGGCGAGTTGATCGATGATCGGCTGGCAAAGCTCGGGACGCCCGCCGCAGCAATCCTCCATCAGGAAGGCGAGCAGGCCACGCAGTCCGTCCATATCCGCGTAATAGCGGATGCTGCGGCCCTCCCTCTCGTTCCGGATCATCCCCGATCGCGCCAGGATCGCGAGGTTCGCCGACATCGTGTTCTGTCGGACCCCGAGCGTGTCGCTGATCTCGCCCGCCGACATGCCGACATCCCCGGCATTGATGAGCAGGCGGAACACATCGAGCCGGGTGGGCTGGCTCAGGGCGGCAAAGGCATCCAAGGCATCATTTTTATCCATACATCACGATATGACGATATATATGCCATGAGTCAAGTCGATTGACCTGCTCACATACCCTTCGACCCCGAAACATCCCCTGCCCTGCGCAGACCGGTCTGCAATCGCAACAAAAAGGGCCGACGCTCTCACGCCGGCCCTTCCACTTTGCCCCACCCAGATGCGTCACCGCATCGGTGGGCCTTTTACCGTCTCGCAATGCGGCTCAGTGAACCACCGCATCGTCCGGTCGTGGCCGGTTGGAGGCCGCCACGCGGTCTCCGATGATCAGCCCGTCGACCCCGGCGCTGACCGGGACCATATCGCCGTCGTTGATGTCGCCTGCCAGCAGCATCTCCGCCAGCGGATCCTGCAGCGCCCGCTGGATCACCCGCTTCAAGGGTCGCGCCCCGAAAACCGGGTCATAACCTTCATCCGCGAGCCATTTGAGCGCCGCATCGTCAAGCCGAAGTTCGACCTTGCGCGCCGCGAGGCGTTTCAGCAGCCGCGCCATCTGGATCGTCACGATGCCGGTCATGTCCTTCCGGTTCAGCCGGTCGAAGATGATCGTCTCGTCCAGACGGTTCAGGAATTCGGGCCGGAAATGCGCCCGGACCGCATCCATCACGTCACGATGCACCGAAGCGTTGTCCGCCCCTTCCGGCAACTGGCTCAGCGCCTGGCTTCCGAGGTTGGAGGTCAGGATGATCAGCGTCTGCTTGAAGTCCACGGTACGGCCCTGACCATCGGTCAGCATACCGTCATCGAGCACCTGCAGCAGCACGTTGAACACGTCCGGATGCGCCTTTTCGACCTCGTCGAACAGCACGACCTGATAGGGCCTGCGCCGCACGGCTTCGGTCAGCACGCCGCCCTCGTCATAGCCGACATAGCCCGGAGGCGCGCCGATGAGGCGGCTGACAGCGTGCTTTTCCATGAACTCGGACATGTCGATCCGCACCATGGCGCTGTCATCGTCGAACAGGAACTCGGCCACGGCCTTGGTCAGCTCGGTCTTGCCCACGCCTGTCGGTCCGAGAAAGAGGAACGAGCCCAGCGGTCGGTTCTCGTCGTTGAGACCGGCACGGGCACGGCGCACCGCATTGGCCACGGCGCGCACCGCACGGTCCTGACCGATGACCCGCTTGTGCAGACCGTCTTCCATGCGCAGCAGCTTGTCCCGCTCGCCTTCCAGCATCCGGCTGGTCGGGATACCCGTCCAGCGCTCCACCACCTGAGCGATCTGCTCGGGACGCACAGCCTCTTCGACCATCAGGTCGCCTTCGGCCTCTTCCGCGGCGCCCAGCTGTTTCTCAAGCTGCGGGATCACGCCATAGGACAGCTCGCCTGCCTTGGCCAGGTTGCCTTCGCGCTTGGCGATCTCGAGCTCGGCACGGGCATGGTCGAGCTCTTCCTTGAGCACGCGGGCCGCGCTCAGCTTGTCCCGCTCGGCCTGCCACTTGGCCGTCATCTCGGCGGCGCGTTCCTGCACCTCGGACAACTCCTTCTGCAGCTTCTCGAGCCGGTCCTTGCTGGCCAGATCGTCCTCTTTCTTCAGCGCTTCCTGCTCGATCTGCATCTGCAGGATATTGCGGTCGAGCTGGTCGAGCTCTTCGGGCTTGGAATCGACCTCCATCCGCAGACGGCTCGCCGCCTCGTCCATGAGGTCGATCGCCTTGTCGGGCAGGAACCGGTCGGTGATGTAGCGATGGCTCAGCGTCGCCGCGGCCACCAGTGCCGAATCCGAGATCCGAACGCCATGGTGCAGCTCGTATTTTTCCTTGATGCCCCGCAGGATGCTGATCGTGTCCTCGACCGTGGGTTCGTTCACCATCACCGGCTGGAACCGGCGGGCCAGCGCCGCGTCCTTTTCGACGTGCTTGCGGTACTCGTCGAGCGTCGTCGCACCCACGCAGTGCAGCTCGCCCCGCGCCAGTGCAGGTTTCAGCAGGTTGGACGCGTCCATCGCGCCATCCGCCTTCCCGGCACCGACCAGCGTGTGCATCTCGTCGATGAACAGGATGATCTCGCCCGCGGCCGTGGTGACCTCGTTCAGGACAGCCTTGAGACGCTCCTCGAATTCGCCGCGATATTTCGCACCGGCGATGAGCGACCCCATGTCGAGCGCCATCAGGCGCTTGTTGCGCAGCGATTCCGGAACGTCGCCGCTGATGATGCGCAGCGCGAGGCCCTCGGCGATCGCCGTCTTACCGACGCCCGGCTCACCGATCAGCACCGGGTTGTTCTTTGTGCGGCGCGACAGCACCTGCATCGTGCGACGGATTTCCTCGTCACGGCCGATGATCGGGTCGATCTTGCCCTGCTCTGCCGCTTCGGTCAGATCCCGCGCGTATTTCTTGAGAGCGTCATACCCTTCCTCCGCCGATGCGGAATCCGCAGTGCGGCCCTTGCGGATATCGTTCACCGCCTCGTTGAGCTTCTGCGGCGTGACGGCACCGGCCTCCAGCGCGTCCTTGGCGGGGGATTTCACCATGCCCAGAGCCATCAGGATGCGCTCGACGGGCACGAAGGAATCGCCGGCTTTCTTGGCGATCTTCTCGGCCTCGTCCAGCACCTTGCCGGTATTGTTGTCTAGGTAGACCTGACCTGAATCGCCGGTCACCTTCGGGATCTTGCGCAGCGCCGTCTCCACCGCCTGCAGGACGCGCTCGGGCGCACCGCCCGCGCGGGTGATGAGGTTGCTCGCCAGCCCCTGATCGTCGTCCAGCAATGCTTTCAGTATGTGCTCCGGGCTGAGCCTCTGGTGGCCTTCCCGCATCGCGATCGTCTGGGCGGCCTGAATAAAGCCGCGCGACCGTTCCGTGAACTTCTCCAAGTTCATGGGCCTTCTCCTTTGCTGTAAGCGCCCAAACCAGCGATGCCCGCTCCGCGGCACATCCCTCTCAGGGCCTCGCTTAAAAGATGGGCACAGGGAGGGGCATCTGCAAGAGAGCCCGACATCAAAAAGGGCGCCATGCAGGATGGCGCCCTTCCGTCATTTCCAAAGTCCTCAAACTGGCATCATTCGGTGCGCGACATGCTCTCGGTCGCCGTGGCCAGCGCCTCATAGGCGTCCGACGCGACCTTGGCCGCCTCATTGGCCGCTGCCGTGGCTTCCTGAGCAGCCGCCGCAGCAGCCTTCGACGCTTCGGTCGCCGCGAGTGCGGCATCCGCCAGAGCCTTCATCTCTTCCTGCGAAGGTCCACTTGTCGCGGCCTCACCCTCACTGGAAGCATCACCCGACTGAGCGCTCTGGCTGGCAGCAGCGTCTCCCGAAGTGTCACCCGACTGAGCACTCTCGCTCTCAGCGGCATCACCCGAGGTGTCACCCGATTGAGCACTCTGGCTCGTAGCAGCGTCGCCCGAGGTGTCACCCGACTGCGCACTCTCGCTCTCGGCGGCATCGCCCGACGTGTCACTGGACTGCGCGCTGTCGCTTTCAGCTGCATCGCCCGAGGCATTGCCCGACTGAGCACTCTGACTCGCAGCAGCATCACCTGAGGAGTCGCTCGACTGAGCACTCTGGGTCGCAGCAGCATCGCCCGCGGTGTCACCGGATTGAGCGCTCTCGCTCTCGGCGGCGTCGCCCGACGCGTCACCGGACTGAGCACTTTGGGTCGCAGCAGCATCGCCCGACGTGTCGCCGGACTGAGCAGTCTGGGTCGCAGCAGCATCGCCCGACGTGTCGCCGGACTGTGCACTCTGACTCTCAGCGGCATCATCGGAAGTGTCGCCCGACTGCGCGGTTTCGCTCTCGGCGGCGTCACCCGACGCATCGCTCGACTGAGCACTCTCGCTCGCAGCGGCGTCACCCGACGTGTCACCTGACTGAGCGCTCTCTGACGAAGCAGCATCACCTGACGCATCGCCGGACTGAGCAGTCTCGCTCTCGGTGGCATCGCCCGATGTTTCATCGGCTTCAGCAGTCTCTGTCGAAGCTGCGTCGCTTGATGTGTCATCCGACGCTGCACTCTCGCTCTCAGCCGCGTCGCCCGACATCTCGCCGGAGTCAGCCGTTTCGCTCGAAGACGCATCGTCGGAGGCCGAATCCTCATTCGAAGACGCAGCGACTTCGGTCTCGCCGGACTGCATGTCCTCGCCCGAAGACGCGCCTTGCGCCTCTGCTCCCGAATCTCTGGTGACGGTCATGGTCGCCGCGATCAGCAGAAACACGACAAAAGCTGTCCCTGCCATGATCGCTGGAAATTTGGCGTCAGATACCGGTTTCTTGCTCTTGGCAGTCCCCTCCGAAGTGCCAGTCGCGCCCGTATCCTTGTCATTTTCAGCCATAATCATTCTCCGTCCCAGTTTGAGCTAATGTCTGCCGAGACAACGGTATGGCGCTGGCATCCGTTCCATCTTTCGTTTAATTCGACGTCCATCGGCGGATTCTTGCCGCTTTTTCATCCCCAGCCGGAGTCTCCGCCATGTCCCAGATCCTGCCCAAAACACAGACACCCGCGCCGCAGGGGGATGACCGCCTGATCGTGGCGCTTGACGTGCCGAACGCGCTGGCCGGGCTGTCGCTCGCCGAAAAACTCGGGCCCTCCGTATCCTTCTACAAGATCGGCCTCGGCATGCTGACAGGGGGCGGGCTTGCGCTTGCCAACGAGCTCAAGCTCGAGCACGGCAAGCGCATCTTCCTCGACATGAAGCTTTTCGACATCGGCGCCACCGTCGAACATGCCGTGCGCGGGCTCACGCAATTCGACATCGACTTTCTAACCGTACATGGCGATCCGCATGTGGTGCGCGCGGCAATGGAGGGCGCTGCTGGCAGCAACACGAAAATCCTGGCTGTCACCATCCTGACCTCGCTCGATCGGGCCGATCTCGATGACTGCATGATCGAGCAGGGCGACATTGCGGACCTCGTCATCACCCGCGCGGCCCGCGCGCTCGAGGCCGGTGCGGATGGCGTGATCGCCTCGCCCAATGAGGCCGCCCTGATCCGCGCGCTTCCGCAAGCGGCGGGCAAGCTGATCGTCACGCCGGGCGTGCGACCGGACGGCGCGGAAAGCGGTGATCAGAAGCGCATCGCCACTCCGCATCGCGCTCTCTCGGACGGCGCGGATCACATCGTGGTCGGGCGGCCCATCTGGCAGGCCGGGAATCCGCGTGACGCGGCGCAGGCGATCCTCGCGACCCTGCCCTGAAAGCAAACCGCAACCCCAAAAATTAAAGTTCAGGAAACTTTTTCGGATCTGCTGCGTTAACACATCACAAAGATTGGTTGACAGGTGCAATATGCAGACGAGCAGAACGCAGATCGGTGACGTGACCTATAACGCCGCAAACCAGTGCTTTCAAGCGCTGGTGACCTTCCACACCCAGGGCGGACGCGTTCGCGTTGCCGCCGAGTTCGAATCTTCGCTCGGAGAAGATTTTGAAGTTGTGACGGAAGGATTGTGGCAGGACGCCCTCAGGCGGCGGGATGATCCGCACGCCATGCATGCACGGCTCGAAGCGCACCGCGCGATCACGCATCGCAAGGCCCAGCGTACGCTGCCGCCCATGCAGCGCTGGTTCGAAAACCTGATCGGGCGCGAGGCCGCCTGATCCAGTCTTGACGTTGTTTCCCCCCCGGGTCCGAGATTATCCTCCCTGATTTCGTGACCCACTCGGGCCCTGCCTCCCTGTCCCGGAGTCAGGGCCCTTTTTTATCCGCGCGGCGCGGGACGCGCTCTCCGCGGGCCACGTCACGGGATGAGCTCGCCCCGGCTGTCGAAATAGCGTCGCAGCATCAGCTTGAAATGCGGAATCGCATCCTCGCGGCACAGATAATCCTGCGGCGACATCAGCCCCCAGCCGCACCCCTCATCCCCGAGACGCACCTCGCGCGATACCGCCAGATCCAGATGAGCGGCGAAAAACCAACTGTGCCAGCCCTTTTCGGATTGGAACTTCCCTATCCAGACAAGCTGACCGGGCGTGATCTGCAGCCCCACTTCCTCGTATGTCTCGCGCAGCACGCAGTCTTGGGGCGTCTCCACCCCCTCGCGCCCGCCCCCAGGAAAATCAAGATGCCCCGGGAAGGGAATATCGGGGATGTTGTCGCGCCGTATCACGAGCAGGCTGTCGCCGAGAAAGAGCATCAGCTTGGCACCGGAAAACGCCTCCCGCGTCATGACAATGGCGTCCTCTTTCAAGCTGAATTATAGTGTCCTCATACCCCAACCGACGATTGTGATCCATGCCCGCCCTCTGCCGCGATTGCCTGACCCAGTTCGAGGCCGCTTCCCGCTGTCCCGCCTGCCGCAGTCCCAGGATCGTGCGGCACGCGGAGCTGTGGGATCTCTCCATCGCGCATATGGATTGCGATGCCTTCTATGCTTCGGTCGAGAAACGCGACAATCCGGAACTTGCCGACAAGCCGGTGATCATCGGCGGCGGGCGGCGCGGCGTCGTTTCCACCGCCTGCTACATCGCGCGCATTCGCGGCGTGCGCTCGGCCATGCCGATGTTCAAGGCGCTCGCGCTCTGCCCCGATGCGGTGATCGTGAAGCCGCGGATGCAGGCCTATGCCGAGGCCTCGCGTGCGATCCGCGCAATGATGGAGGATCTCACCCCGTCGATCGAGCCGCTGTCGCTGGACGAAGCCTTCCTCGATCTCTCGGGCACGCAGCGCCTGCATGGCGCGCCGCCTGCCGTGATGCTCGCGCGGCTGATCCGGCGCATGCGCGACGAACTGGGGCTAACGGGCTCGATCGGGCTTTCGCACAACAAGTTTCTGGCCAAGATCGCCTCGGATCTCGACAAGCCGAACGGTTTTTCGGTGATCGGCGCGGCCGAGACGGAAGCGTTTCTGCGCCCCAAGCCCGTCCGCATGATCTGGGGTGTCGGTGCGTCCGGGCAGGAGGCGCTGGACCGCGCGGGCATCCGCACCTTCGACGACCTGCTGCGCTGGGATCGCCGCGATCTTGGTGCGCGCTTCGGGTCGATGGGAGACCGGCTCTGGCATCTCGCGCGCGGCATCGATCACCGCCGCGTATCGCGCGATTCCCCGATGAAATCGATCTCGAACGAGACCACGTTCAACGACGATACCGCGGATGCGGAACTTCTCGACGGGCATCTGTGGCGGATGTGCGAAAAGGTGTCGGACCGCGCCAAGGCCAAGGACATGGCCGGACGGGTCGTGACGCTGAAGCTCAAGCGCGCGAATTTCGCGCTGATCTCGCGCCGCCTCGCGCTGCGGGATGCGACCCAGATGGCCGACAGGATCTACCGCACGGCGCGCAGCCTGTTCGATCAGGTCGGAGACCAGGGCCCGTATCGGTTGATCGGCGCGGGGATCTCGGATCTCTGTCCGGCGCAGGATGCGGACCGCAGCCCGGATCTGCTCGACCCGGATGCGGCGAAACGCGCCCATGCGGAACGCGCCACCGACGCGATCCGGGCCCGCTTCGGCCCGGATGCGATCCTGAAGGGTCGTGCCCTGCGCTAAGGCGGCCCGCCTAGCTGAACAGCTTGTAATAAAGCCCGTCGGGCAGCATCAGCCCGCCCCGGAAGAACCACGAGAACAGCGTCGGGAAGCTGCGCTTGAAATTGTCGCCGGACATGTGCTCGACATAGACGCGCGCAGCGTCGTCCGCTTCCATGAGGAATGGCATTTTGAAATCGTTCTTTTCGGTCAGCCGCGTCTTGATGAATCCGGGGTTGAGCAGCTGCACCTGAACCTTCGTCTTGCGCAGGTCACTATAAAGCGATTCCGCGAGAACCATGACCCCGGCCTTGGACGCCGAATAAGCCGCCGCACCCGGGAGGCCGCGATAGCCCGAAAGGCTGCCGGTCATCACGAAATGGCCCTTGCCCGCCGCCAGCATGCGCGGCACCACGACGCCCGCCAGACGCATCGCGCCGGTGAAATTCACATCCGCCATCGTGTTGGCCTGCTCCGCATTCCACTCGGTGGCGCCAAAGGGCCAGTAGACTCCGGCCATGTGGATCACGCCATCGACATCGCCGATCTGCTCTGCCGCAGCTTCGAGCGCCGCCGAGTCCGTGATATCGACCGCAACGACTTCGGCCATTCCCGGCAGGCTGTCCGCGAGTTCCTGCAACCGATCTTCGCTGCGCGCCGACAGGACCAGTCTTACGCCCATCTTGCTCAGCCGGTGCGCCACTGCCGCGCCCAATCCTTCACTTGCGCCGACCAGCCAGTAGCGTTTTCCGTTCCAATTTCTCACGTGTCTTCCTTCCGTCTCATCGTCGCAACCAGTTCGGCCACCTTTATTCCGTACTTACGAAACTGGGAGCGGTTCACGATGGTTCCGCTCGGCGTCAGATACATCCAGTCGCAGGCGCTCAGCACATGGCCGCCAGCGCGCTCGGGCAGCTTGATGCGGTAACGCAGCTGCAGCGCCGGCCCGCTCAGCCGACCGATGCCGGTGCCGACGACGTCCGATGCCGTGGCTTCGACCCGGCCATCCTCGCCCAGCGTCAGCTGCCAATCGCGCTGTTCGACTTCGCCGCTGTCATACTGGAACCGTTCGGACAACAGCGCGACATTGCCGTCCCAGCGGACGCTGAACTGCGCCTCGAACCGCGATGTGACGCGCCCGGTCGGCCCGAAGATCACACCGTCGCACAGGATTTCCCCTTTGAGATGCTTGCGCAGATCGAGGATCGGAGCCCCGTGCGCGTAATCCGAAGGCTTCTGTGCGGAAAAACCAAACAGACTCCATTTAAGAAAGAAGCCACCCAGGGTGAGCAGGCCTCCCAGCAGAACGTACAAGAGTGGCTCCATGACTTCACTCGCCTTCCAGTCTGGTGACGGACAGCAGTAAAAGCGCCGCCACTTTCAAGATGCAGGGCACCAGCGCGTAGAGCAGACTGAGCGTCCACAGCGCAGATTCGGAATTTGTCCCACCCGAAGAAAACCCTGCCGCCTCCAGAGTTGGAAGTAGCGCAACAGCCGCAAAAGCCAGCGTAAATTTCGAAACGAAAGACCACAGCGCAAAGCCTTCGGTGGCATTCGGTGCAATCGTTTCCATCCGTCGGGCAAAGATCGCGGGCAGCAGCGTCATGTCCGCGCCCAGTGCCGCGCCCGAGGCGAGGCAGATCGCGGCAAAGGCCCAGATATCGCCGGTGCCCAGAAACAGCGCAAAACTGAAGGAGAGGATCGAGAGGACCATCGCCGCCATCAGGGTCCGCTTGGCGGTAATGCGTTCGGCGAGCATGCCCCAGAGCGGCGCCGCCCCGGCGGCCGCGACGAAGAACAGGAGCAGCAGCGGCCCTTCCCAGCCCGGCGCGCCGAGGCGGCTTTCCACGAAGAACAGGAACAGGCTCGACGTGACCGCCACCGGCGCCGCATTCGCGAGCGCGACCAGCAGCAACCGGCGCGAGGTGGTATCCCTCAGCACCGGGCCGAAGCCTGACGAGACAAGCTCGAGCCCCCTGCCCCATTCCGCGCGGATCATCACCGCGGCCAGAACGGCGACGGCGGCAAAGACCAGCGCGAAACCGGCGAATGGCGGCCAGCCCAGCGCCATGAACAGCGAGGGCAGCACCGAAGCGATGCAGACCCCGATCAGGCCGCCCGTCTCGCGCCAGCGGGCAACGCGCAGATGGCCAAGGCCGCTCTGGTCGAGCTCGCCCGCCTTGGCGACGCCCCGGGCATAAAAGCTGATGGTGAGGAAGGAAAACGCCGAAAACACCAGCGTGAGCATCGCAGCGAACCACCAGATCGGCGTGATCGGCGGCGTCACCGCAAACAGCCCCAGCATGCCCGCAGCCATGAGCCCAACAGCGACCGCCACGGCAAAACCCTGCCAGCGTTTCAAGGCTTCGGCGAGACGGCCCAGCAGCGGATCCTGCACGACGTCGATCAGACGCAGCGCGAAGAGCACCGTGCCAAGGGCGGCAAGGCTCACGCCGTAGCTGTCCACGTAAAATTTCGGAGCGTGGATGTAGATCGGCAGGCCCGCTGCCGAAAGGACGCCGGCAAATACCGCAAAGGCCGGAAGACGTTCTGCCCGTTTCCCGCTCACCGCGATACGTCATGCGCCGGCGGCTCGGGACGCGGGCGATACCCGGCCCCCTTCCACCAGAGCTTGAGCGCCTGCCAATGGATCAGCGCCAGCACCCGCCGCGCCCCGAACGGCCGTCGCAGCGTCGCACGCAGGATGCCGGTATTCGTCATCGGCTTCCTGTCTCCGGTCAGGGTCGCGACAAGCCCGCCGGTACCGGCGGTGTAGTCGATCCAGATCCCGATACGCTCCGCGCGGATATCGAAACGGAACACGTAGCCCCCCTCGACAGCCTGAAACGGCGAGACATGAAAGATCTTCGTAGCGCTCAGCCGGTCGCTGGGGGTGATTGGCGACTGATCCGGTTTCACGCAGAGATAGGAATGCCTGTCGCCAAAGGTATTTGACACTTCGGCAATGACGGCGATCATCCTGTCCGCGAGGTCATGGCAGAGCCAGAAACTGACCGGGTTGAACACGTGGCCCAGCATCCGTGGCTGCGCCAGCAACAGCACCTTGCCGTCTGCCGGAACATCATGCGCCGCCAGAACCTCGCGCGCCCAGACCACGCCGCGCCCCTGCCGGGGCGGCCCGCCATGATCGCTGTCCTGCAGCGAGGTAAGACCGGCGGCGTTGCGGCGAAACAGGAACGGATGTCGCAGCTGCGCCTCCGGATTCAGAAGGACGTAATCGATCGAATAGCGGAACGCGTTTTCGACCGCACCCTTGCGGCCGTGATAGGTCTGGCCTGCGATATGTTCGACCCCGCTCATGCGGCGGTAGAGACCGCAGCCCGGGTCCGGATCGCATCGACCACGTCCACGGCACTGCCGAGCCCGTCCTCGTGAAAGCCGTTCTTCATCCACGCGCCGCAGAACCAGGTATGCCCGGTGCCGTTCATGTCGCGCACCAGCGCCTGCCCGTTCAGGGCGGCGGTGTCGTAGACCGGATGGCGCAGCACCGTTTCGTCGTGGATCAGCTCCTCGCGGATGGTGCGGGTCGAATTCAGCGTCACGAATAGCGGATCGTCCATCGGGATCGGCTGCAGCCGGTTCATCCAGTAGGTGAGATCGATCTGGTTCATCTCTTTCGCGCTGTCCTCGGTATAATTCCAGGAGGACCAGCAGATCTTGCGCCGGGGCATCACGTTCGCGTCCGAATGCAGGATCACCGTGTTGGGCTGGTAGCGCACCGCGCCGAGTGCCTTCTGCTCGAGCACCGTCGGATCCGCCAGCATCTTCAGGGAATCGTCGGAATGTGTGGCAAAGATCACGTCGTCATAGGCTTCCCATTCGGCGCCATGAGCGCGCACTTCGACACCAAGCGGCACGCGGCGCACAGCCTCGATCGGGGAGCCGGGGCGCAGGCGCACGCCCTGCCGCTCCATTTCCGCAGCGAGGCGGCGGACATATTCCACCGAACCGCCCTGCACCGTGTACCACTGGTGCTGACCGCTATGGTGCAGAAGGGCATGGTTCTCGAAGAACTGGATCAGCGCATGCGCCGGAAAGTCGAGCACCTTCTCGACCGGGGTGGACCAGATCGCGCCCGAAAGCGGCAACAGGTAATAATCGCGGAACCACGCCCCGGTGCCGAGCCGCTCCAGAAACGCGCCGAGCGTCAGCGTCCGGTCCTGCGACACTTCCAGAGCGCGGGCGTTGAAGCGGACGATGTCGCGCACCATTCCGAGGAATTTCGGGTTCACCGCATTGCCCTTCTGCGCGAAGAGCGCACCGAGCGAGGCGAGACCATATTCCAGCGCGCCACCCTTCAGCGAGGCGCCAAAGCTCATGTTGCTCTTGACGACCGGCACGTCGAGATGCGCGAAAAGCTGCGCCATATGCGGATAATTGGCATAGTTGAACACGATGAAGCCGGTATCGACGGGCTGATCGCCACGTTTCCCGGCCAGTCTGGTCCGCGCATGGCCACCAAGACGCGGCTCGGCCTCGTAGAGCGTGACATGGTGGTCATCCGCCAGAAGATGCGCTGCCCCCATTCCTGATATCCCGGCGCCGATCACGGCGATCTTTCTGGGCGCGGCGGCGCGGGCTTCAAACGGCATAGGGCACTCGTCTCCTCAACTTTGTCCTGCTAGAGATACGAGTGTCATAGGGATTTGGATGAAAAAAGACGTAATCACGAAAAATGTGATCTGACCGTTGCCCTGTAGCGTACACACTTCATGTTACGCACCGTCCGAGATTATACGAACACCATGAACCTGACAGGCATTCTCGCCCGTCAGCGCTACATCGTAGGTCTGAGGTACGGCCAGGAAGGACCCAGTGACGCTCGAACGATCAGAGCCGGTTGCAGGATGGATGGATCAGATGATCCGCATCCGCGACCAGAAGGACCAGGCGGCTTTCGTCGAACTGTTCCGCCACTTCGCGCCGCGCGTGAAGGGGTTTCTGATGCGTTCCGGACTGGAGGCGAGCCTGGCTGAGGAATGTGCGCAGGAAGCGATGGCGACGGTCTGGCACAAGGCCTACCTGTTCGACCCGTCGCGGGCGAGCGTGGCCACCTGGGTGTTCACCATCGCCCGGAACAAGAAGATCGACGCCCTGCGCAAGCAGAAGCGACCGGAGCCCGAGGATCTTGCCTGGGGCCCCGAAGAGGAACCTGATCAGGCCGATATGCTCGTCCTGCAGGAGGAAACACAGACACTCGGGGCTGCCCTGGCGGCTCTGCCCGCAAAACAGAGAGAACTGATCGAAAAGGCCTATTTCGGCGACCTGTCCCACAGCGAGATCGCCGATCAGACCGGTCTGCCGCTCGGCACGATCAAATCCCGTATCCGACTGGCGCTGGAACGGCTGCGCCACAGCATGAAGCAGAAGTGACACCGATGATCGCACACCACCTGACCCCGGACCTGATGATGGCCTACTCCGCAGGCACCCTGCCCGAGGCTTTCAACCTTATCGTGGCGACACATCTGTCGCTCTGCATTCCCTGTCGCGCCGAGGCGGAAAGCTACGACGCTCTTGGCGGCGAGATTCTCGAGTCGTCCGAGATGTCTGCGCTGTCGGACAGCTGCCTATCCGAGGTGCTCGGCATGATCTGCGAGGATCCTGCCCCCGAGACCGCAACCACACCCGAGGAAGACCCGGTCTTTCCGGCCCCCCTGATGGATTATGTCGGCGGCAGGCTCGAGGATGTGAACTGGCGCCCGGTCGGCATGGGTGTGAAGCAGGCGATCCTTGCGACCTCGCCCGAGGCGACCGCCCGTCTGCTCTACATTCCTGCAGGCACCGCCGTTCCGGATCACGGCCATCGCGGGACCGAGCTCACGCTGGTGCTGAAAGGTGCCTTCGCGGATGCCGGTGGACGTTTCGCGCGGGGCGATATCGAGATCGCCACGGAAGAAACGGATCACATGCCGATCGCCGACATGGCCGAGGATTGCATCTGTCTGGCCGTCACCGATGCGCCGCTGCGCTTCAAGGGGCTGCTGCCCCGGCTCGCGCAGCCTTTCCTCAAGATCTGAGGCAACCCGCTTCGGGGCCGTTTCGACAAGGCTCGAGATCGATCCAAAGCAAAACGGGCCCTTCCGGGCCCGTTTTTTACACTCCGCAGAAGAAATCAGTGCTTCTTTTTCTTCGGCGGCATGAGGTCGGTGATCGTGCCCTCGTACATCTCGGCGGCAAAGTTCACCGTTTCCGACAGGGTCGGATGCGGGTGGATCGTGTGGCCGAGGTCGATGGCATCCGCGCCCATCTCGATGGCGAGCGCCACTTCCGAGATCAGATCGCCGGCATTCGTCCCAACGATGGACGCACCGATGACGCGCTGATCCTCGGGATCGAACAGCACCTTGGTGATGCCCTCGCTGCGCCCGTTCGACAGGCTGCGACCCGATGCGGCCCAGGGAAAGACACCCTTTTCATAGGGGATTCCCTTGGCCTTGGCCTCGGTCTCGGTCAGGCCCACCCATGCGACTTCGGGGTCCGTATACGCGACGGACGGAATGACCTGCGCGTCGAAGAATCGCTTCTCGCCGGCGCAGACCTCGGCCGCGACCTTGCCCTCGTGCACCGCCTTGTGCGCCAGCATCGGCTGGCCGACCACGTCGCCGATGGCAAAGATGTGCGAAACGCCAGTGCGCTGCTGCTTGTCGACGGCGATGAAGCCGCGATCATCCACCGCCACGCCGGCGGCATTGGCGTCGATCAGCTTGCCATTGGGCTTGCGGCCCACCGAAACCAGAACCTTGTCGAAGGTGTCGGTCGATTCCTCGCCCTTGTCATTTTCGAACGTCACTTTCAGACCGCCCTTGAGCGCCTCGACATTCTTGACCTTGGTCTTGAGCAGGATGTTCTCGTACCGCCCTTCGATCCGCTTGTGGAGCGGCTTCACGATGTCCTTGTCTGCGCCGGGCATCAGCTGGTCCATGAACTCGACCACGGTCACCTTGGACCCCAGCGCATCATAGACGCAGGCCATTTCGAGACCGATGATCCCGCCGCCTAGCACCAGCATGCGCTTGGGGATATCCTTCAGTTCCAGCGCGCCGGTGGAATCGATCACCCGCTCGTCATCATGCGGAATGAAGGGCAGCTGCACCGGCTCGGAACCGGCCGCGATGATGCACTGATCAAAGCTGACCTTGGTGGTCGAACCGTCATCCGCTTCGACCGCGATCATGTTGGGGCCGGTGAAGCGGCCATAGCCCTGCACCACCTTGACCTTGCGCGCCTTCGCGAGCCCCGAGAGGCCGCCGGTCAGCTGGCTGACCACACCGGATTTGAAATCCCGCAATTCGTCGAGGTTGATCTTGGGCTTGGAAAAGCTCACGCCGTGGCTCTTCATGTCTTCGGCCTCGGTGATCACCTTGGCGACATGCAGCATCGCCTTGGACGGGATGCAGCCGACATTGAGGCAGACACCGCCCAGCACGGGATATTTCTCGATCAGAACGACGCTCTTGCCCAGATCCGCCGCGCGGAAGGCCGCGGAATAGCCGCCCGGGCCGGAGCCCAGAACCACGACCTCGCCATGCACGTCGCCCTTGCCGGACGCGGTGCCGGAGGCCTGAACGGATTTCGGCGCCTCCTTTGGAGCCTCTTCCTTTGCAGCGGCCTTGGATTTGTCGTCCTTCGGGGCATCACCGGACTCTTCGCCCTCGAACACCATGATGACCGATCCCTCGGAGACCTTGTCGCCCTCCTTCACCTTGATCTCGGTGACCTTGCCTGCGGCGGGCGACGGGACTTCCATCGTCGCCTTGTCCGATTCAAGCTCGAGCAGCGCGTCTTCCTTGGCGACCGTATCGCCGACCGCCACCAGAATGGTGACGACGGGCACGTCCTTGAAATCCCCGATATCGGGTACTTTGATATCCATATCTCGGCGCCCCCCTTACAGCATCAGCCGCCGGGCGTCGCCCAGCAGGTATTTCAGATGGGCCGCGAAGCGCGCGGCAAGCGCTCCGTCGACCGCACGGTGATCATAGGACAGCGACATCGGCAGCATGTTGCGCGGCTCGAATTCCGTACCGTTCCAGACCGGCGCCATCTTGGACCGGGTCAGGCCCAGGATCGCCACTTCGGGCGCGTTCACGATGGGGGTAAAGGACGTGCCCCCGATCCCGCCGAGCGAGGAAATGGTGAAGGTCGCGCCCTGCATCTCGGGACCTTTCAGCGCGCCGTCGCGGGCCTTCTTGGACAGCTCCTGCAGATCCTTGGAAATCTCGACGATCCCCTTGCGGTCCGCATCCTTGATCACCGGCACCATCAGTCCATTGGGCGTGTCCGCCGCGAAACCGATGTTGTAGAAATCCTTCTTGATCAGCTTGTCGCCATCGGGATGGATCGAGCTGTTGAATTCCCAGTGCTTTTTCAGCGCAGACACGCTCGCCTTCACGAGGAAGGACAGCAGCGTGACGCGGTAGCCCTCTTCCTTGGCCGCCGTGTCCAGCTCCTTGCGGTACTTGTCGAGATCGGTGATATCCGCCTCTTCGTTATGCGTGACATGCGGGATGTTGAGCCAGGAGCGGTGCAGAGCGGGCCCCGAGAGCTTCTTGATCCGGGACATCTCGACCTCTTCGATCGGCCCGAACTTCGAGAAATCCACGGCCGGAATCGGCGGAATACCCATGCCGCCCGATACGGCGCCGCCACCCGCAGCCGCAGGCGCGACCTGGGATTTCAGCGCCTTTTCCACGTCCTCGCGCAGGATGCGGCCCTTGCGGCCCGATCCGTTCACCTTGTTCAGGTCGACCTCGACCCGCCGCGCATAGGCGCGCACCGATGGCGAGGCATGGACCCTGGAGAAGCCGGCATCCATCACCGGCGCCGAAGCCGTCGAAGACGCATCGGATTTCGGTGCTTCGGCCTTGGGAGCCTCCGCCTTGGGCGCGTCCTTCTTCTCTTCCTTGGCCGGTGCATCGCCGCCTTCGGCCTCGTCGAACACCATGATCACGGTGCCTTCGGACACCTTGTCACCTTCGGAAACCTTGATTTCCTTGACCGTGCCTGCAGCGGGTGAGGGCACTTCCATCGTCGCCTTGTCGCTCTCGAGCTCCAGCAGCGCGTCTTCCTTGGCCACGGTGTCGCCGACGGACACCAGGATGGTCACCACGGGAACGTCCTTGAAATCGCCGATATCGGGGACTTTTACGTCAGTTGTCATGTTCTTTGTCTCCTCGTTCCGCAGCTCAGACCAGGCGCGGGTTCGGCTTGCCGCCGTCAATGTCGTATTTGCTAAGGGCGGATTGCAGGTCCTTCTCGGACACCGATCCCTCGCGATAGAGATCCACCATCGCGGCGGCCGCGATATGGTTGGCATCCACCTCGAAGAACCGCCGCAGGTTCAGACGGCTGTCCGAACGGCCAAAGCCGTCGGTGCCCAGAACCGTGAAGCGGTTCGGAACATAGGCGCGGATCTGGTCGGCATAGCTCTTGATGTAGTCGGTGGCCGCGATGACCGGACCCTTCACGCCTTCCATGAGCTGGGTGACATAAGGCACCTTCTGCTCGGTCAGCGGGTTGAGCCGGTTGTGACGCACGCAGTCCTGCCCTTCGCGCGCCAGCTCGTTGAACGAGGTGGCCGACCAGATGTCGGAGGTGACACCGAAGTCTTCACGCAGCATTTCCGCCGCCTTGATCGCCTGCACGAGGATCGTGCCCGACCCCATCAGGTTCACATGCTTCTTGCCGGGTCTGCCGGTCTTGGACATGCGGTAGAGACCCTTGATGATGCCTTCCTCGGCGCCCATCGGCATTTCGGGATGGTGGTAGTTCTCGTTCATCAGGGTGAGGTAGAAGAACACGTCCTCCTGATCGACGAACATCCGCTTCATGCCGTGCTGCACGATCACCGCAACCTCGTAGCTGAAGGTCGGGTCGTAGCTGATGCAGTTCGGGATGGTGCCCGCAAAGATGTGGCTGTGGCCATCCTCGTGCTGCAGGCCCTCGCCGTTCAGCGTCGTGCGCCCCGCCGTGCCGCCCAGCATGAAGCCGCGCGCCCGGGAATCGCCCGCCGCCCAGGCCAGATCGCCGATCCGCTGGAAGCCGAACATCGAGTAGTAGATGTAGAACGGGATCATCGGCACGCCGTGCGTGCTGTAGGAAGTCGCCGCCGCGATCCAGTCAGCCATGGCGCCCGCTTCGTTGATGCCCTCCTGCAGCACCTGACCGTCCTTGCTCTCCTTGTAGAACATCATCTGGTCGGCATCCTGCGGGATGTAGTTCTGGCCCAGCGGGTTGTAGATGCCCACGGACCGGAACAGCCCTTCCATCCCGAAGGTGCGGGATTCGTCCGGCACGATCGGCACGACGAACTTGCCGACCTTCTTGTCGCGCAGCAGCGTGGTCAGGATCCGCACGAAGGCCATCGTGGTGGAAATCTCGCGGTCGCCGGTCGATTCCAGCTGGCCCTTGAAGGCGGTCAGCGCGGGAATCTCGAGCTTGGGCGCATCGCGCCATTCGCGTTTCGGGAAGGATCCGCCCAGATCCTTGCGCCGTTCGGTCATATAGGCCTTCTGCGCATTGTTCAGGGTGACGAAAGGCGCCTTGCCAAGATCGGCATCGTCGACGGGAATGCGGAACCGGTCGCGCATGGCGCGCATCTGGTCTTCCTGCATCTTTTTCTGCTGGTGGCTGGTATTCTGGCCTTCACCGGCCGTGCCCATGCCATACCCCTTGACCGTCTTGACCAGCAGGCAGACCGGCTGCCCCTTGGTCTTGGTCGCGCGCAGGAAGGCGTTGTAGACCTTTTTGGGGTCATGCCCGCCACGCCGCAGCGCCCAGATCTGATCGTCGCTCCAATCCTCGACCAGGGCCGCCGTTTCCGGGTACTTGCCGAAGAAATGCTCGCGGATATAGGCGCCGTCCTTGGATTTGAACGTCTGGTAGTCGCCGTCGATGGTCTCGTCCATCAGCTGGCGCAGCTTGCCGCTCGCATCCTTTTCCAGCAGCTCGTCCCAGCCGCGACCCCAGAGCAGCTTGATCACGTCCCAGCCGGCACCGCGGAAGGCGCCTTCGAGCTCCTGCACGATCTTGGAGTTGCCGCGCACCGGGCCGTCGAGCCGCTGCAGGTTGCAGTTCACGACGAAGATCAGGTTGTCGAGACCTTCGCGCGCCGCGAGGGAGATCGCGCCCAGAGATTCCGGCTCGTCCATCTCGCCATCGCCGAGGAAGCACCAGACTTTGCGGTCGGCCATGTCGATATGACCGCGGTTGTGCATGTATTTCATGAACCGCGCCTGGTAGATCGCCATGAGCGGACCCAGACCCATCGAAACGGTCGGGAACTGCCAGTAATCCGGCATCAGCCACGGGTGCGGATAAGAGCTCAGACCGCCGCCATTCACTTCGGAGCGGAAGGATTCGAGCTGGTCCTGGCTCAGACGGCCTTCCATGAAGGAACGGGCGTAGATACCGGGAACGACATGGCCCTGGAAGAATACCAGGTCGCCGCCGTGGATCGTCGATTTCGCCCGCCAGAAATGGTTCAGACCGACATCGTAAAGGGCTGCGGAGGAGGCGAAAGAGGCGATGTGCCCGCCATATTCCGAGGATTCCTTGTTGCGGCGCACGACCGTGGCCATGGCGTTCCAGCGGTTGATGGTGCGGATGCGCCATTCCATCTCGGTATCGCCGGGCATGTCGACCTCGTCATCCGGCGAAATCGTGTTCTGATAGGGTGTCGTTGCCGAAAACGGCAGCGTCGCCCCGGCGGCCCGGGCCTGCTGTACCGCCTTGTCGAGCAGAAAATGCGCGCGGTCCGGACCGTCGCGCAGGATCACATCCTCGATGGCTTCCTGCCATTCCTGGGATTCGACCGCGTCAATGTCGTTCTGGCTGTCTGTCATATGCCCTCTTCCCTTGGTCATAATGCTCGCCTGTTCTGGCGCATGTCTTTGGTTCAATCTTAAACCATTTTCCGGGACACCTCGAACAGCGCCATGCTGCATGGATATTCCCGGCTCGGCGCCGGAGTACCACAGGCCGTTTGCGTGCGGCAGACATGCTGGCGCATAACATCCTTGCAGTTCGCGCATAACAATTGGTTTAAGGGTAAACCAATTCCGTAAGTGCCATTGCAGTCGCCCATGGACCCCTCCTGAGATTGAACAGATCACGGAGGCAAGCCGGATTGCAAGCGGTTAGCGCTAAAGTATGCCGCTCATACGTCGGATTCCGCCAAGCCGGCGACCTTCGTGGCGGGATCGGCTGCCAGCTCCTCGAAGTCGAAATTGTCGAGCCGCCGCGCGCGCCGCCCGGCCCTGTCGGCACTGATCTTGATGTCGGCGATATCCTTCGCCGCCTGTCCGAAATGCCGGTCCAGGTTCTCGACCCGGGTGCCGAGACGATCGACATCCGCATAGAGCAGGCTCAGCTCCCTGCGAATTGCGCCGGCCGGTTCCTGCATCCGCGCATCCTTGAGGATCGCGCGCATCGTGTTCAGCGTCGCCATGCAGGTGGTGGGCGAGACGATCCAGACCCGGGCGGCAAAGCCGTCGCGGACGAGTTCGGGGAAGTTGCCGTGCAGTTCGGCATAGACCGCTTCGGAGGGCAGGAACATCAGCGCGCCATCCGCCGTCTCGCCCTCAAGTATATACTTATCCGAGATGTCCTTGATGTGCTTGCGCACAGACAGCCGCAGCATCTGCGCAGCACGGCCCAGCCGTTCCTGCGTATCGGCGCGGCGGAGCTGCTCGTAAGCCTCGAGCGGGAACTTGCTGTCGATGCAGATCGGCCCCGGCGGATTGGGCAGATGGATCAGGCAATCCGCCCGGCGCCCGTTCGAAAGCGTGGCCTGCAACGTGTAGCTGTCCCGGGGCAGCGCCTTGCCGACGATATCGGTAAGCTGGATCTCGCCAAAGGCGCCGCGTGTCTGCTTGTTGCTCAGGATGTCCTGAAGCGACAGCACGTCCCCCGACAGCTTGGTGATGTTCTCCTGCGCCTTGTCGATGCTCTGCAGGCGCTGCTGCAGATCGCCAAGGCTCTGTGCCGTGCGCCGCGCCGATCCGTGCAGGTTCTCGTTCATCTGCAACTGGACCGCGGCAAGCCGCTGCTCCATCAGTTGCAGCATGGCCGTCTGGCTGCTCGCCTGCGCCTCGCTCACATGATGCAGCCCGCCCGCCAGACGTTCCTGCCCGTCGCCCAGCGCCTGCACGCGGGTTCCAAGCTGCCCCATCTGCTGCGCGAGCGGCGCGGCCAGCCGGGCGGAGCGGTTCGCGGCCCGCAGCGAGGCGAACAGCATGAGGAACACCAGCAAACCGAGAGCCGCGCCCGCAAGCGCCAGCAGGACGGCCGGATCATCCAGCGCATAAGTGGTGCCATTCAGGCTGATCATGTGCGCCCGAACAGCCGTTCGATATCGGAGAGCTTCAGTTCCACATAAGTCGGACGCCCGTGGTTGCACTGGCCGGAATGCGGCGTCGCCTCCATCTCGCGCAGGAGCGCGTTCATCTCCTCGGCGCGCATCACGCGGCCCGACCGGATCGAGCCGTGGCAGGCCACACGCGACAGGATCGCCTCGATCTTTTCCTGAACAAGCGCCGAGCTGCCCTGATCCGCGAGTTCGTCAAGAATGTCGCGCAGCAGCGCCTCGGCATTCACCTCACCCAGAATGGCAGGCGTTTCGCGCACCGCGACGGCGCTGCCGCCGAAGGCTTCGATGGCCAGCCCCATGCGATAGAGATCATCCGAAATTTCGAGCAGACGCGCGGCATCATCGGCAGACAGGTCCACCACGTCCGGGATCAGCAGAGCCTGCGCGGCGACGCCTTGATCCGCCATCTGGTGCTTGAGCTTTTCATAGACCAGGCGCTCATGTGCCGCATGCTGATCGACGATCACGATGCCGTCTCCGGTCTGGGCGATGATGTAATTCTCATGCACCTGACCGCGCGCGGCCCCGAGCGGCCTGTCGGTCGGCGCGGGGGCGGTTTCCTCTTGCCCCTCGCGACTTTCCGCCATCGGTATATCGACCACTCGTCCGCTGTAATCCCCCGCCATGTCGGCAAATCCCGGCGCCTGAGCGGCATAAGACGCCTGCCGCGCGGCGAGCGAGGGTCGGTCCATCTGGTAGACCCGCGGCGCGCCCTGCGGTTCGGGCCGCATCGCGCCGAGCGTCGCCCCGGCCACGGTCGAGGAGGCCCTGTGCCCCGCCTCTGCCAGAGCGTGCCGCAGCGCCGAGACGATCAGCCCGCGCACAAGTCCCGGATCCCGGAAACGGACCTCGGACTTGGCAGGATGCACGTTCACATCGACCTTGTGCGGATCGCAATCGACGAAAAGCGCCACCGCGGGGTGACGGTCGCGGCTCAGAAAGTCGGCGTAGGCACCGCGCAGCGCGCCGATCAGCAGCTTGTCCCGCACCGGACGACCGTTCACGAACAGATGCTGGGCCACGGCGGAACCGCGCGAATAGGTCGGCAGAGCGGCATAGCCGGTCAGGCGGAAACCTTCGCGCTCGGCGTCGATCGGCATGGCATTCTCGACGAATTCCGCGCCCATCACCTGCCCGAGACGTCCGCGCAGGGCATCGAACAGATCGCCCGTCACCGGATCGGCGCGAAAACTGACACGGCCCGCACCACCGCCCGATACGTCGCGCAGGGTAAAGCCGACCGAGGGCTCCGCCATCGCGAGACGCCGGATCACCTCACCCACCGCCTGGGATTCGGCGCGATCGGTGCGCAGGAACTTGAGCCGGGCGGGTGTTGCAAAGAATAGATCCCGCAGGGTCACGACTGTGCCACCGTTCAGCGCCGCGGGCCGCACGGGGCCCGGAACGCCGCCATTGACAGCGATCTCCGCCGCCTCCTGCCCCTCGGCGCGGCTTGCAATCGTGAGCCGCCCGACTGCCCCGAGGCTGGGCAGAGCCTCGCCGCGAAAGCCGAAGGACTGGATGTTGAGCAGGTCCGAACCGTCGATCTTTGACGTCGCATGGCGGCTCAGCGCGAGCGGCAGTTCGTCGGGTGCCATGCCGCAGCCATCGTCGGTGACCCGGATCAGCGTCTTGCCCCCATCCGCCAGATCGACCGACACGCGCCGTGCACCGGCATCGATGGCATTCTCGACCAGCTCCTTGACGGCGGAGGCCGGACGCTCGACCACCTCGCCCGCGGCGATCCGGTTGATGGCAGTATCGTCCAGCTGGCGGATCACGGGGCGCATATGGGGGGCATGGGTGTTCATGACACAAAACTTAGCAAGACTGCCACGATTCTGAAATGACTGATTTGCGCCTTCACCTGACGGAGATCATCCTGCGGGAGGATCGTCACTCGGCCACACGGCATTCCTTTGCGCAACAATAGTTCGAAAGTAGCTCTTACCTTGTCAGATAGTTGCGCTACTTCTTGTGCAGAACGTCACCCGCAAATGCAGGACTCACCGATGCCCATTCCGCTCATCACCTATGAAACCATCGCCGCGCTCTATGGCGCAGCCTTCGCGCGCACCTGGTTCAGCCCGGTCTCGCTCACCTCGCGAACGCGCTGACCTCAGCCGCCATTGGCCGCGGCGAACCAGTCCCGGATCTGCGCACGCTCGTCTTCCGTGATCATCGCGAGATTTGCGGGCGGCATCGCATGGCTCAGACCGGCCTGCAGATAGATCGCCTTGGCCTGCCGCGCGATCTGCGCCTCGGTTTCGAGCCGCACACCTTTCGGCGGCCAGAGCAGCCCCTCCCAGGCCGGCTCGGCCGCATGGCACATCGAACAGCGGCCCAGCACGATGTCATGCACCTGATCGAAGCCTTCCGCCTGCGCAAACCGCAGTGCCGCACCTTGCGCCTCTTCGCTCTCCTGCGCCTGGAACATCGGCGCCGTGCTCAGCCACATGATCAGAATGAACAGCACCGCCGTGGCGAGCCATGTCCAGGTCGGCTCGCCCTTGCGGGCATGCATCGAGTTGAAATAGTGCCGTATCGTGACCCCCATCAGGAAGACGAGGCTCGCGATCGCCCAGTTATACTCGCTCGCGAAGGCCAGCGGATAGTGATTGCTGAGCATGAGGAAGATGACCGGCAATGTGAGATAGTTGTTGTGGGTCGAGCGCTGCTTGGCGATCTTGCCGTATTTTGCATCCGGCTCGCGCCCGTTGATCAGATCATCCACCACGATCTTCTGGTTCGGGATGATGATGAAAAAGACGTTCGCGGACATGATCGTGGCGGTAAAGGCCCCGAGATGCAGCAACGCTGCGCGGCCTGAGAACACCGAGGTGTAGAAATACGCCATTCCCACCAGGATCACGTAGAGCAGCAGCATCAGCCGCGTATTGTCCTCGCCGAATTTCGACTTGCAGATCTGGTCATACATCACCCAGCCGAAGCCCAGAGACGCGAGCGAGATCCCGATCGCCTGCCAGCCCGCCAGATCCATCACCGCCGGGTCGATCAGGTAGAATTCCGAGCCGAGGTAGTAGACCAGGAACAGCAGCGCAAAGCCCGAGAGCCAGGTCGAATAGCTCTGCCATTTGTGCCAGATGAGCCCGCCGGGCATGTGATCGGGGGCCACGAGGTATTTCTGGATGTGATAGAAGCCGCCGCCATGGACCTGCCATTCCTCGCCATCCGCCCCGCTGGGCAAGTTGCGGTCACGGTGCAGCCCCAGATCCAGAGCGATGAAGTAGAAGGACGACCCGATCCAGGCGATCGCCGTGATGACATGCAGCCACCGCACCGCGAATTCCAACCAGGCGCCCATCGCCACGAAATCATACATGCCCGCCTCCTGTGCTGATCCTGCAGTCAGGCTATACGGCGGCCCACTTGTTTGTTAATCCTTCAAATCACGACACAGCTTCAAACAAGTCCGAAAAATCAAGATGGCCTATGTGAACAACATCCGCATGTTCGTGCGTGTCTATGAATTGGGCAACATGTCGGCGGCGGCACGGGACCAGCGCACCTCGCCCGCCGTCGCCTCCTCGCGCATCGCCGAACTGGAGCGCCATCTCGGCGTACGCCTGTTCAACCGCACGACGCGGGCGCTGCATGCCACCGAGCACGGGCGGCTGTTCTATGACGGCGCTCTCGGCATCCTCGACGCGATCGAGACCGCCGAGGCGACGGTGATGGAAGCCTCGCAATCGCCCAAGGGCACACTCTTCATCTCGGCGCCCCTCGGCCTCGGGCGCCGGATCATCGCCCCCGCCGTGCCCCGCTTCAAGCAGATGTATCCCGATATCGACATCCGCCTCCGCCTGTCGGACCGCCTGGTGGATGTGACGGCCGAAGGGCTCGACCTCGCCTTTCACCTCGGCGCGCTCAGCGACAGCGACCTCAAGGTGCGCATGATCGCCGACTGCCCCCGGCTTCTGGTCGCCGCTCCCGCCTATATCGCCCGGCGCGGCAATCCCGCCGATGGCGCGACCCTGATCGAGGACAGGCACGACTGCCTCAACCTGCGCTTTCCCGGCGCGCGCGAATTCCAGTGGACGCTGAAGACGCCGGATGGCCCGCGGCGCTACGAGATTACCGGCCCCTTCGAATCCGACGACGGCGACGTCCTCACCCAATGGGCGCTCGACGGCTGCGGCATCGTGCTGAAACCGGAATTCGAGATCGCCGAATACCTGCGTTCGGGCACCCTGATCCCGGTCGCCACCGCGACTCCGCCCTACCCGACTCAGCTCGCCTGCCTCAGCCCGTCGCGACGCTTCCGCGACCCCAAGGTGCAACTCTTCTCGGGTTTCATGATCGCGCATTGCCGCGAACGGCTTGCCAGCGCCTGATCCTGCCCTTGCCCCTTCTTTGGGTCAAAAATATCCCAGAGAGCACGAGAGACAGCGTCTCTCGTATCCCGCAGGGATCACCCCGCCCGACAGGCACGCAACAAAAAACCCGGGCGCGAACGCCCGGGCAGTTGGTCACGAAAGGCTGACGGAAGGAGGAGATCAGCCCTTGGAGAACTCGGGATAGGCTTCCATGCCCAGCTCGGCCATGTCGAGACCGTTGATCTCGTCTTCCTCGCTGACGCGGATGCCCACGACGGCCTTGAGGATGAACCAGATCACCGCCGAGACGACGAAGGTGAAGATGCCCACGACCAGGATCGAATAAAGCTGCGTGCCGAGGCTCGCATCGCCATTGGTGATGACAACCGCGATCGTGCCCCAGATGCCGCAGCAGAGGTGCACCGGGATGGCGCCGACCACGTCGTCGATCTTGAGCTTGTCGAGCATCGGCACGGCCAGCACGACGATGATGCCGCCGATGGCACCGATCAGCGTGGCGGAACCCAGACCCGGGGTCAGCGGCTCGGCGGTGATCGACACCAGACCGGCCAGCGCGCCGTTCAGCACCATGGTAAGGTCAGGCTTCTTGTACATGATCTGCGTCAGGAGCAGCGCCGCGAGCGCACCACCGGCAGCCGCCGTGTTGGTGTTTGCGAAGATGCGACTGATATCGGCCACGTTGCCCGCCGTATCCATGTAGAGCTGCGAGCCGCCGTTGAAGCCGAACCAGCCCAGCCACAGGATGAACGTGCCCAGCGTTGCGAGTGTCAGGTTGGAACCCGGCATCGGAACGGTGCGGCCTTCCTTGTACTTGCCGATGCGCGGACCGAGGATCAGCGCGCCTGCGAGAGCCGCCCAGCCACCGACCGAGTGCACGACGGTCGAACCGGCGAAGTCGAGGAAGCCCATCTCGTTCAGGAAACCGCCGCCCCACTTCCAGGATGCCTGGATCGGGTAGATGAAGCCGGTGAGGATGATGCAGAAGAACAGGAAGGGCCAGAGCTTGATGCGTTCGGCCAGCGTGCCCGACACGATCGAGCAGGTGGTGGCGCAGAACATCAGCTGGAAGTAGAAGTCCGAACCGACCGACGCATAGGTCAGATCCGTCTCGGGGCTACCGCCGACAGGCTCGAGCGCGGCCATCGAAAAGGAGCCGATGACGTTCAGGACCGTCCAGCCGTCGCCCGGATACATCAGGTTGTAGCCGACGAGGTAGTACATAATCGACGCGATCGCGAACAGCGCGACGTTCTTCATCAGCTGCATCGTGACGTTCTTCTGGCGCACCAGACCCGCCTCGAGCATCGAGAAGCCTGCCCCCATCCACATGACCAGGAAACCGGTCACGAGGAACATGAAGGTCGTGAAGATATAGCCGATTTCGCCGTTCGGCGGGGTGACATCCGCCTCCTGCGCATAGCCTAACGCGGGCAGCGCAATCAGCGCGGCAGCCGGGGCAAGTATCTTGAGAAGTTTCATTCGTCCGTTTCCCTTTGTCTCTCGTCGCCGCGTTTCAAAGCGCGTCTGCGTTGGTCTCGCCGGTGCGCACGCGCACGGCCTGCAACACGTCCAGTACGAAAATCTTGCCGTCGCCGATCTTGCCGGTCTGCGCCGTCTTCGCGATCGTCTCGACCACCTGGTCCGCCATCGAAGCAGCCACGACGATCTCGAGCTTGATTTTCGGCACGAAATTCACCGCGTATTCTGCGCCGCGGTAAATTTCCGTATGTCCCGATTGCGAGCCGAAGCCCTTGATTTCTGTCACCATCATGCCGCGAACGCCGATGGCGGTCAGCGCCTCGCGGACCTCCTCCAGCTTGAACGGCTTGATCGTTGCAATGATGAGTTTCACCTTGGTCCCTTTCGGTTTGGCAGGTCGGGGCCTGCGTTATGCCTCGCAGAAGGTGGCCTGTGGTTCCGTATTGGAAGGCCGGACCGCCAGTTTTGCGACCAACGGATGAGCCTTTTTGCACAAATTTTGCACTAATTGGGATTTGTGTCTAAAAATTAGTCACAATAAAAACCTGTGATGTTTGGCAGTATCGGTCCACATCCGCCGTCAAAGCAGGTAAGTTGGCAAAAAAGAGCAGCAGTCAGGCTAAGAACATGAGTGATTCAGGTCGCGGTAAGGGACGTCTCGTCGCCGATCGCCGATATCCCGGAAAGAAGGCGCCCGCCAAGCCGAAGACTGGAAAGTCTCAGGCCGCGGCGTCAAGAACGTCGAAGACGACCAGGAGCCCGCGCAAGGCGCCGCCGCGCCGCCCTGCGCGCAATCCGGTTGCCGCCTTCATCCTCGGCACGTTCGGCTTCGTCTTCGGGCTGATCTGGCGCATCGTCTGGCGGGTCACGGCCGTGGTCGTGATCGTCCTCGGTCTGGCCGTCGCCTATACCTACAGCACCGTGCCCGAGCTCGACGCGCTTCTTGACGGGCGCGCGCAAGGCTCGGTCACGCTGCATGACCGCGACGGCAAAATCTTTGCCTGGCGCGGCGACCAGTTCGGCGGCACGGTCACGGCTGACAGCGTCTCGCCCTATCTGCGCGACGCCATCATCGCGACGGAAGATCGCCGCTTCTACCTCCATCCCGGCGTCGACCCGATCGGTGTCGCCTCGGCGATCCGCATCAACCTGCGCGAAGGCCGCGGCCCGCTGCAGGGTCACGGCGGCTCGACCATTTCGCAGCAGACCGCAAAGCTCCTGTGCCTCGGCGTGGAGTACGACCCGACCCAGTGGGAGAGCGAGGCGGCCTATGTCGCCGATTGCCGCCAGAGCTCGCTTGCCCGCAAGGCCAAGGAAGCGCTTTATGCGCTGGCGATGGAGATCAAGTTCACCAAGGACGACATCCTGTCGATC
Organism: Rhodobacterales bacterium; assembly: GCA_038260405.1. Lineage (GTDB taxonomy): Bacteria > Pseudomonadota > Alphaproteobacteria > Rhodobacterales > Rhodobacteraceae > Puniceibacterium. Next base: position 33,862 of record JBBSNW010000018.1, read on the forward strand.
TATCTCAACCGCGCCTATCTCGGCGGTGGCGCCTACGGCGCCGAAGCCGCCGCGCAGCGCTATTTCTCCAAGCCCGCCTCGGCGCTGAGCCCGGCCGAATCCGCGATGATCGCCGGTCTGCTGACCGCGCCGTCCGCGCTGTCTCCGACATCGGACATCGACCGCTCGCGCGATCGCGCCGCAACCGTGATCGGGCTGATGCAGGATCAGGGCTACATCACGCAGGCGCAGGCGGATGAGGCCCGCGCCCGTCCCGCTGTGCTCTCGGACGCGGCCGAGGCCCGGGCGGGGGGATATTTCGCCGATTGGGTCATGGACACGATCCCGGAATTCGCCTCCGTCGAATCACGTCAGGATGTCGAGATTCGCACCACGCTGGACCAGCGCCTGCAACGCGCAGCCGAGGATGCGATGAACGTGATCTTCGACGAAAAGGTCCGCGATGGTTCGAATGCCCAGGCCGCGATCGTCGTCATGTCCGCGGATGGGGCCGTGCGCGCCATGGTCGGCGGGCGCAAGACCGGTGTGTCGGGCGTGTTCAATCGCGCGACTCAGGCCAAGCGGCAGACCGGCTCGGCCTTCAAGCCCTTCATCTATGCGACGGCCCTCGAGCTCGGTTACGGACCCTTCGACACGGTGGTCGACGAACCTTTCTGCATGAATATCGCGGGTTCCGGCCAGTGGTGCCCCAAGAACTACACCAATTCCTTCAAGGGACGCGTCACGCTGACCGATGCACTCAAGGATTCGCTGAACATCCCGGCGGTCAAGATTTCCGAATCCGTCGGGCGCGATCTGGTGGCAAAGGTCGCCGACCAGTTCGGCATCCGCTCCGAAGTCAACGACACGCCTGCCATGGCGCTCGGGACATCCGAGGCCTCCCTGCTGGAAATGACCGGCGCCTATGCGGGGATCCTGAACGGCGGGTCGTCCGTGCGGCCCTACGGTCTGATCGAGTTGCGCATCAAGGGAGATCCGGATCCGATGATCGGTGCCGGTGGAGGTATCGGTGAACGGGTGATCAACGAGAAGGCCGCCAAGGAACTGACCTACATGATGGAAAAGGTCATTTCCGAAGGCACCGGGCGGCGTGCCCGGCTCGACGGGCGCGAGGCGGCCGGCAAGACCGGCACGACTCAGGCCGCCCGTGACGCTTGGTTCGTCGGCTTCACCGCCGATTATGTGGCCGGGGTCTGGATGGGCAATGACGACAACACGCCGCTCACCGGTGTGACCGGCGGCGGTCTGCCCGCCGATATCTGGCACGAGGTCATGGTGCGTGTGAACGAAGGGCTGGAAGCTAGCCCGCTGCCGATGATCGTGCCGGATCCCCCGGCACCGCAAGTGGTCGCCCAGCCGCAACAGCAGCCGCAAGCCCCCCAGCAGCAGCCTCAGCAACGCCAGCAGGATCCGGTCGGGAACTTCGTGAACCAGCTTCTTCGGGATATCCTGGGCGGCAACTGACCGGCAGTGCCCTTTCAACCCATCGATCCGACCGGCACACCTGCCGGTGCCAGGGCCGCGCGCGCCATTGCTGACGGCTGAACTCCGCCGTTACAGGGGCTGATCGCGCGGCCCTGCTTGCAGTTTTATGTACAAAGTGTTTGTGGGCCTCAGGCGATATGCTCTATCAGTGAGCCATATTTCCTGAACGTCACTTCCCTGCCGTATTCAAAAGGCAATGCGTCTTCCATGACACAAAATCGCAAAGACCTCGGACGGGACGAATTGCGCGCCGCACGGCGTGAAAGTCGGCCCTACTACTGGTTCGTCGGAATCTTCAGCTTCTTCGTGAACCTGCTGATGCTCACCGGGCCACTCTACATGCTGCAGGTCTATGACCGCGTCCTCGGTTCGCGGTCCGAAGCAACACTGATCGCGCTTTCGCTGATCGTGCTGTTTCTCTACGGCATGATGGGCCTGCTCGACTATGTCCGCGGCCGTGTCATGGGCCGAGTCGCTGCCCGCTTTCAGTCGCGGCTCGACCTGCGGGTGTTCGACGCGGTGGTGCGACGTGCCTCCATCCAGCCTGACGAGCTCTCCGCGACCGGGCTGCGCGATCTGGAATCGGTGCAGCGGCTGATGGCATCGCCCGTCCTGCTGGCGCTCTTCGATCTGCCCTGGACGCCGTTTTTCCTGTTCGGAATCATGCTCTTTCACCCATGGCTCGGCTATCTCGCGATTGCCGGGGGCGGCACGCTGATCGCGATCACGCTGCTCAACCAGTTCGTGACCCGAAATCCCACGCTGAAATCCACCTCCGCCACCTTCCAGTCGGAAAAGATCTCCGACCAGATCCGCGGCGAATCGGAAATGGTGCAGGCGATGGGCATGCGCGGCGACGCGTTCCGCCGCTGGCAGAAGGCGCGCGATGCCTCGCTCAAGGGGCAGATCGCCTCGGCCGACCTGCTCGGCAGCTTCTCGACCGTGACGAAGACCCTGCGCCTTTTGCTGCAATCCGCGATGCTGGGCCTCGGCGCCTATCTCGTGCTGCAGAACGAACTGACGGCAGGCGCGATGATCGCGGGGTCGATCCTGATGGGGCGCGCACTGGCCCCCATCGAGATGGCCATTGGCCAGTGGGCGCTGATCGAACGCGCCCGCAAGGGTTGGGAAAATCTCGCGCGCCTGCTGACCGAGGTGCCGCAGGAGGCGCCGCGCACCGATCTGCCGGTGCCGCAGGCCAAGCTCGACGTGATGCAGCTGACCATCGTGCCGCCGGGTGAACAGCAGGCCTCGCTGCGGCTGCTCAGCTTCACGGTGCAGCCCGGTCAGGCCATCGGCGTGATCGGCTCCTCCGGTGCCGGCAAATCCACCCTCGCCCGCGCGCTGACCGGCGTCTGGCGGCCCGCAGGAGGCAAGATCCGCCTCGACGGGGCCTCGATCGACCAGTACGGCGCGGACGTCCTGGGTCGCTATATCGGATACCTGCCGCAGCGCGTCACGCTGTTCGACGGCACCATTGCCGAGAATATCGCCCGCCTCTCCACGAGCCCCGATGCCGCCAAGGTGGTCGAGGCCGCGAAGAAGGCCGCGGCGCATGACATGATCCTCAAGCTCCCGGATGGCTATGATACCCGCGTTTCGGCGACGGGCGGACGGCTCTCGGGGGGACAGATGCAGCGTATCGGGCTTGCCCGAGCGATGTATGGCGACCCGATGATCCTGGTTCTGGACGAACCCAACTCGAACCTCGACAACGAGGGGTCGGAGGCGGTCAACCAGGCGATCCGGATCATGAAATCCGAAGGCAAATCGGTTCTCATCATGGCCCACCGGCCGGCCGCGATCAAGGAATGTGACATGATCCTGATGCTCGAAGGCGGCAGCCGCGCAGCATTCGGCCCCAAGGACGAGGTCTTGAAACAGATGGTGCAGAACCACCAGCAGATCGCCATGGCCGTCGGCCCCGGAGGTGTGCGATGAGCGCCGAATCAGATCGCGATTTTCCGCTGCGCACGCCGATGCTGGTGGGCTTTCTCTCGATTCTGCTGCTGGTCGGGGGCTTTGGCACCTGGGCGGCGACGACGAACATTTCGGGCGCGATCATCGCCAATGGACAGATCGAGGTGGATCAGAACCGTCAGGTCATCCAGCACCCCGATGGCGGTGTCGTTTCCGAAATTCTGGTCGATGAAGGCGAAACAGTCACCGTCGGCGAGCCCTTGATCCGTCTCGATGGGAGCCGGGTGCAGTCGGAGCTCACCATCGTCGAAGGGCAGTATTTCGAACTCGTCGCGCGCCGCGCCCGCCTGCAGGCGGAACGCGATGGCGCCGAGACTGTGAAGTTCGACGAGGACGTGCTCGCCCGCGCCGAGACCGATGACGAGGTCGCCGAACTGGTCGAGGGGCAGCGCAATCTTTTCGATGCGCGCCGAGATTCGATACAGCGCGAGATCGAGCAGCTGTCCAAGCGCCGTGACCAGATCAGTGACCAGATCATCGGGATCGACGCGCAGCAGACCGCGCTGCTCCGCCAGCTCGCGCTGATCGAAGAAGAGCTGAGCGATCAGCAATCCCTGCTGGACCGGGGCCTTGCCCAGGCGAGCCGTGTTCTGAGTCTCCAGCGCGAACAGGCCCGGCTGTCGGGAACCGTCGGCGATCTGACCGCGCAGAAGGCCCAGGCCGAGGGACGCAGCACCGAGATCGACATCCAGATCCTTCAGCTCGACACCAAGCGCCGCGAAGAGGCGATCACCACCCTACGTGATTCGCAATTTCAGGAGCGTGAGCTCGCCGAACAGCGCCGCGCCCTGCTGGAACGTCTGGACCGCATGGTGATCACGGCTCCGGTTTCGGGCGTGGTCTATGGCTTGCGGGTCTATGCCCCGCGCTCGGTGATTCGGGCCGCGGATCCGGTGATGTTCCTCGTGCCGCAGGACCGCCCGCTTGTCATCGCGGCGCAGGTTCTGCCGCTCAACATCGACCAGCTCTACCTCGATCAGACCGTGTCGCTGCGCTTTCCCGCCTTCGATCAGCGCGAGACGCCCGAACTGTTCGGACGGGTGGTGCAGATTTCGGCGGACGCGTTTCAGGACGAAGGCTCGCAGGTGAGCTACTACCGGGTGGAAATCGTGCTTTCCGAGGGCCAGATGGACCGCCTGCCGGAGGGCAGCACTCTGATTCCCGGCATGCCGGTCCAGGCTTATATCCGCACCGCCGACCGCACGCCGCTGGCCTATCTGGTAAAACCCTTCACCGACTATTTCACCAAGGCCTTCCGGGAAAGCTGATCGCCGACAAAACGACTGCCATTGGGCGGAAGGGCTGCGCACCGCGCCCGTCCGCCCGGTGACGGGCGGGATGCTGACAGACCCGCAAGCCAACGCGCCCTCACTTGGCCTTTTCAATCCTGAACGCCTGGCCTAGCCTGCGCGTGAACTCGACCGCTGAAAGGCCCGCCATGACCCATTCGATCGACGCCCGCCTCGCCAAACTCGGCCTCACTCTGCCCGCCGCTCCGGCGCCTGCCGCGAATTACGTACCCTACGTGCTGAGCGGCAACATGCTCTATGTCTCGGGCCAGATCTCCAACGGCCCCGACGGTCTGATCACCGGCAAGCTGGGTGACACGATGCCGGTCGAAGACGGCGCGGCAGCGGCGAAATCCTGCGCGCTCAGCCTTCTGGCGCAGGTCAAGGCCGCGCTTGACGGCGACCTCTCCCGCCTCAAGCGCGTGGTGAAACTGACCGGCTTCGTCAATTCCACGCCGGACTTCACCGATCAGCCCAAGGTCATCAATGGCGCTTCTGACACCTTCGTCGAAATCCTCGGCGATGCCGGTCGGCATGCCCGCTCCGCAGTCTCCGCGGCCTCCCTCCCCCTCGGCGTCGCCGTCGAGATCGAAGGCATCTTCGAAATCGAATGATCCCCCTGCCCCCGGCCTTCCTGTCCCGGCCCATCGCACACCGTGCCCTGCACGGAACTGGCGCGCCGGAGAATTCCCGCGCTGCAACCCGCCGCGCCATCGAGGCGGGTTACGGGATCGAGATTGACCTGCAACTGTCCGCGGATGGCATCCCGATGGTGTTTCACGACTACGCGCTGTCGCGTCTGACGTCGGCCTCCGGTCCGCTGCAACAGCGCAGCGCCGCCGAACTGTCAGCCATTCCGCTGACAGGGGGCGAGGAGGGCATCCCGACGCTCACGCAGATCCTCGACCTCGTCGCAGGTCAAGTGCCCCTGCTGATCGAGATCAAGGATCAGGATGGCGCGCTTGGCCCAGATATCGGCCCGCTGGAAGAGGCCACCGCCCGCGCCCTTGCGAATTATGACGGCCCGGTCGCGGTGATGTCCTTCAACCCGCATGCCGTCGCGCGGATGAGAGATCTTGCGCCCGACCTGCCGCGCGGCCTGATCACCTGCGGCTACGAGTCCGAAGACTGGCCGACCGTTCCCGCCGCCATCCGGGAGGCCCTGCGCGAGATACCGGATTACGAGCGTACCGGCGCAAGCTTCATCAGCCACGATGCCACCGACCTGTCCCGTCCGCGCGTCGCGGAACTGAAGGAAAAAGGTGCCACGATCCTCTGCTGGACCATCCGGTCGCCGCAGGCCGAGGCAGAGGCCCGCAATGTGGCGCAGAATATCACCTTCGAGGGTTACGACGCTTGAACCCCACCCCTGAAGGCACAGATACAGGGACAAGAAGGGGACACCCATGACCGAGCAAAGCCCGGGCCAGACCATTGCCATCAACATCCTGACATCGCTGCGCCAGATCGACGCCGCAGACTGGGATGCCTGCGCCTGCCCCGAGGCTGCGGAGGGTGGTCGGCCCAACGATCCGTTCACCACGCACCGCTTCCTGCTCGCGCTCGAGGAGTCGGGCTCGGTCGGTCCCGGTACCGGCTGGGATCCGCGGTACCTCGTTGCGGAAATGGATGGGCAGACCATCGCCGCGGCGCCGCTTTATGGCAAGAGCCACAGCCAGGGCGAATACATCTTCGATCACAACTGGGCGCAGGCCTATGAACGTGCGGGCGGCCAGTATTACCCGAAGCTGCAGATCGCCGTGCCCTTCACGCCTGCGACCGGGCGACGGTTCCTCACCAAACCGGGATTCGAGACCATCGGCATGTCCGCCCTCGTCCAGGGCGCGGTCCAGTTCGCCTCCGAGAACGAGCTTTCGTCGCTGCACGCCACCTTCTGCACCGAGGCCGAGGCGATTGCGGGCGAAAAGATGGGCCTGATGCCGCGCACCACGCAGCAGTTCCACTGGGTCAACGAAGGCTATGGAAACTTCACCGACTTCCTCACTTCGCTGAGTTCGCGCAAGCGCAAGACGATCCGCAAGGAGCGCGAGCGCGCGCAGGCCTTTGGCGGCGAAATCGAACTGCTCACCGGCGATCAGATCCAGCCGGAACACTGGGATGCCTTCTGGGTCTTCTACCAGGATACCGGCGCGCGGAAATGGGGCAGCCCCTATCTCAGCCGCGCCTTTTTCGATATCGCGCAGGAAACCCTGCGCGACGACATCGCGCTGGTCATGGCCTCACGCGACGGACAATACGTCGCCGGGGCGCTGAATTTCATCGGGCGCGACGTGCTTTTTGGCCGCTACTGGGGCTGTATCGAAGATCATCCCTGCCTGCATTTCGAAGCGTGTTACTATCAGGCCATAGATTTTGCCATCGCGCAGGGTCTGGCCCGGGTCGAGGCGGGCGCGCAGGGCGAACACAAGCTGGCACGCGGTTATCTGCCGGTCCCCACGCATTCGCTGCACTGGATCGCGGACAAGGGTTTTGCCCGCGCCGTGGAACATTATCTAAAGGCTGAAGCGGCCGCGGTGAGCGAAGACATCGAGATCCTCACATCCTACGGGCCGTTCAGAAAAGAAAACCGAGAGGAACGACAATGACCGAACTTCTGTCCGACACCGCCCGGGAGACCGTTCTGCAACCGCTTTTCGACAGCGGCTGGGAAATGGTGGAAGGGCGCGATGCCATCCACAAGACCTTCGAGTTCGGGAATTTCATCGAAGCCTTCAGCTGGATGACCCGCGCCGCGATCTGGGCGGAAAAGTGGGATCACCACCCGGAATGGTTCAACGTCTACAAGACGGTCGAGGTGACCCTGACCACACATGACGTGGGCGGCGTGTCCTCGCTCGACGCCAAGCTGGCGCGCAAGTTCGACACGCTCTGACACCGGGGCGTCTGACCTTCTTTCAGACTTTGCTGCGGGGCCCGGTCAATGCCGGGCCCTTCGGCTTTTCACATCGCGGCGAGCAGCGATTCGCCGGCGGAAACCTCGCAGGTGCCGGGGCTTTCCTCGGGCATGAACTGCGTCACGACGCCATCCTCGATCAGCATCGCGTAACGCTTGGACCGCTTGATGAGCCCGGCGCGAGGCGCATCGAAGGCCATGCCGATCGCGTCGGTAAAGCTGGTCGACGCATCCGAGAGCATGGTGATCCCGGCAGCCGTCGCACCCGTCGCCTCGCCCCACGCCTTCATCACGAAGGGGTCGTTCACCGAGACGCACAGGATCTCGTCCACGCCCTTGGCGGTGAAATCATCCTTGGTGCGGATGAAGCTCGGCACATGCGCCGAATGGCAGGTCGGGGTGAAGGCGCCGGGCACGGCAAAGAGCACGACCTTGCGACCCTTGAGCTTTTCGCCCAGATCGACCGCTTCCGGCCCGTTTTCGCCCATCTGCACCAAAGTCGCGTCGGGTAGTTTGTCCCCTGTCGAAATCGTCATGTTCTCTTGTCCCCTGAATTGCGTTCCGTCTCGTCCGGCATATAGGGTGCGCGCAGCAAAGACCAACGATCTCATGATGCAAGGAATGACCAGATGAGCAATGTCGTCGTGATCGGTGCCGGACAGGCCGGTTCCGCCCTCGTGGCCCGTCTGCGCAAGCAGGGTTTCGACGGCTCCATCACGCTTGTCGGCGACGAACCCGTGCCCCCCTATCAGCGCCCGCCACTGTCGAAGGCCTATCTGCTGGGCGAGATGGAGGAGGAGCGCCTCTATCTGCGTCCCGCGAGCTTTTATGCCGATCAGCAGATCGACCTGCGCACCGGCGCACGGGCGGCTAAGGTCGATGCCGCGGCCCGTACCGTGTCGCTACCGGGTGGCACGGACCTGCCCTATGACCATCTGGCCTTCACCACCGGATCGGTGCCGCGCCACCTGCCCGCGGCGATCGGCGGAGAACTCGACGGGGTGTTCACCGTCCGCACGCTGGCGGATGTCGACCGGATGGCACCGCGTTTTACGAAGGGCGCGAAAGTGCTGATTGTCGGGGGCGGCTATATCGGGCTCGAAGCGGCGGCCGTGGCCTGCAAGCTCGGGCTTGAGGTCACGCTCATCGAAATGGCCGACCGCATCCTGCAGCGCGTTGCCAGCGCCGAAACCTCGGACTATTTCCGCGCGCTGCACGAGCGGCACGGCGTCACCCTGCGCGAAGGCATCGGCCTCACACGTCTGCTGGGCGAGGGGCATGTCACCGGCGCCGAACTTACGAATGGCGAGGAGATCGCGGCCGATTTCGTCATTGTCGGGGTCGGAATCACACCCAACACCGATCTGGCCGAATCTGCGGGTGTGATGCTCGAGAACGGCATCCGCACCGATGCCTTCGGGCGCAGCTCTGACCCGGCGATCTGGGCGGCGGGCGATTGCGCCTCCTTTCCATGGAAAGATGGCCGGATCCGGCTGGAAAGCGTCGGCAATGCCATCGATCAGGCGGAATGTGTCGCCGACAACATCATGGGAGCCGAGGCGCCCTATACTGCAAGGCCGTGGTTCTGGTCGGATCAGTTCGACGTCAAGCTGCAGATCGCGGGGCTCAATACCGGCTATGACCGGATCGTCACGCGCCGCGCCGCCGACGGGGTCACCGGGGCGCATGAGGGGGGCGTCGTCTCCTTCTGGTATTACCGTGGCGACACGCTTCTAGCGCTGGACGCGATGAACGATCCGCGCGCCTACATGGTCGGCAAGCGCTTGATCGAGATGGGAAAATCCCCGGATCCCGCAGCCGTCACGGACCCCGCCCTCGACCTCAAGACCCTGCTCAAGGCATGAGGATCATCGCGGGCAGCCTGCGCGGCCGCGCCCTGACGGCCGTGGGCAAGGGCGATCCTGGCGCGCATCTGCGACCAACGACGGACCGGGTCCGCGAGAGCCTGTTCAACATGCTCGCCGGTGGCCGGTTCGGGGATCCGTTCGACGATGCCGTCGTGCTCGACCTTTTCGCCGGTACCGGAGCGCTCGGGTTCGAGGCGCTGTCGCGGGGCGCGCAGACGGTCACCTTCGTCGATGACGGGCGCAAGGCGCTGTCGCTGCTGCGCGACAATGCCCGCCTGCTCGGCGTCGGCGAACAGTGCCGGATCATCGCGCGGGACGCGACCCGGCTGCCTCCGCCCACCGACACCCCCGCCAGCCTGATCTTCCTCGATCCGCCCTATGGGCTGGATCTCGGCCAGCGCGCCTTGTCGAGCGCTCAGGCGTCGGGCTGGATCGCATCCGAAGCGCTGATCGTCTGGGAAGAGAATGCGCCACAGGCACCACCGCCCGGCTTTTCACTCCTCGAAACAAGGCGTTACGGCGATACGCATGTGACGCTCCTGCGCGCGACCTGACAGCGATCGACAGCGGAAGCAAAAGAAAAATCTGGCAAAGGCGCGCCTTGGGTCCTACCGTCGCATTCAGATTCCTGAATGATACGAGGACACCATGCCCCTCTTTCGCCCGACCCGCCGTGACCTTCTGGCCTATGGCGCCGCTGCTCCGGCGCTGAGCCTGACCGCAAGTTTCCCGGCACATGCCGAGGTCGGCCCGATCGGCGCCGCGAATCCCGGCCATGCGCGGTTCGCGCTGGGGCAGATGCAGCTGACCATCCTGTCCGATGGCTATTTCCGCCGCCCGGTTTCGACCATCGCGGTCAATGCGGACCCGGAGGCGCGCGACGCCTTTCTGCACGATCATTTCCTGCCCGAAGACGAAGGCTATTCCCACACGAACCACATCGTGATCGACAGCGGAGAGGCGCGCATTCTGGTCGATGTCGGCTCGGGCGACCGCTTCCTTCCGACGACCGGGCGGCTCATGGCCAATCTGGAGACGGCGGGAATCGACCCCGGATCGATCACCCATGTGATCATCACCCATGCCCATCCCGACCACATCTGGGGCATCCGCGACGGCTTTGACGAGGCGATCCTGCCCGACATCCCCTATTTCATCGGCGCCGAAGAGCGCGACTTCTGGATGCAGGAGGATCTGGTGAACCGGGTCCCGGCCGAGATGCAGCAATTCGTCCTAGGCGCGCGAAATTCGATCGAAGTGGACGGCGCCGACTGGACGCTGCTTACCCCGGATCAGGAAGTGGTGCCCGGCATCCGCGTGATCCCGACGCCCGGCCATACGCCGGGTCACATGTCCGTCGCGCTCGAGAGCGAAGGACAGCAGCTCTTGGTTCTGGGCGATGCGATGACCAACCCTTATCTAGATTTCGCGCATCCCGACTGGGTCAACGAGGCCGACATGGACGCCGATCAGACCATCGCCACCCGCAGCCGCCTGCTGGACATGGCGGCCACCGACCGGATCGCCGTGCTGGGCTATCATTTTCCGTTTCCGGGGATCGGCAACGTGATGCGCGACGGCGAGAGCTACCGGTTCATCCCGGCGCTCTGGCGGTTCGACTGAGACAGGTGAAAGCGACTGCGTCAGTCAGTAGGTCGGGTGAAACAGCCCGCCTGGCGAGCGCGTGAAGACCTCTGCCCCGTCCGAGGTCACGCCGACCGAATGTTCGAACTGCGCCGACAGGGACTTGTCCCGTGTCACCGCCGTCCAGTCATCGGCCAGCACCTTGGTTTCGGCGCGGCCGAGATTCACCATCGGCTCGATCGTGAAGAACATGCCCTCTTCCAGCACCGGACCGGTGCCGGGACGCCCGTAATGCAGCACATTCGGCGGAGCATGAAAGACGCGGCCCAGCCCGTGGCCGCAGAAATCGCGCACCACCGACATGCGGTTGGCTTCGACGAAGGACTGGATCGCGTGACCGATATCGCCGAAGGTATTTCCCGGCTTCACCGCCTCGATGCCCTTCATCAGGCTGTCATGGGTGACCTCGATCAGCCGCTCGGCCTTGCGCGCCAGCTTTCCGGCAACGTACATCCGGCTCGTATCGCCGAACCAGCCATCGAGAATGACGGTCACGTCGATGTTGAGGATATCGCCATCCTTGAGCTTCTTCTCGCCCGGGATGCCGTGACAGACCACGTGATTCACGCTGATGCAGCTTGCGTGCTGATAGCCCTTGTAGCCGATGGTGGCGGAGACGGCGCCCGCTTCCTCGACCCGGGCCTGGATGAAGGCGTCGATATCGCCGGTGCTTACCCCGACATCGACCTTAGGCGCCACTTCGTCGAGAATGCGCGCAGCCAGTTCGCCGGCCTTCAGCATGCCTGCGAAATCGGTCCTGTCATATATGCGTATGCCGTCTCGGGTGAGACGTCCTCGCGTGTCTTCGTTCACGGGCTGCGGCTCCGGCTCAAGTGTTTTCCGATACTTAGTCCAGCTGGTTTGGAAGTTCCAGTACCCGGCTGCATGGCGTCCTGCCACTTCTTCGTGCCAGGATCGTGACAGGCCTTTCACCGGACCGCCGATGGCTGGGTGCAAAGAGCGTCCGAGGACCTGCGCTGCATGGATCTGCGGCCGAAACCTTCATTTATGATCAGATAGTTAATAGGGCACCAAGGTCGAAGCGTTGCGGCGTTTCACGCAGAGGGGAATAGCCGGACAGGACGTCACCGGGCCATCCTGTCGCAGGAGGGAAAGGTTCTTTTCGTTCCGCCATTTACAGCAAATTTCGCTGTCGCCAAGCGAACCGGTCGCCGCAAACGCCTTCTCCTGGCTTTCCCGACGCGCTCATGGAGGCCGTTGCGGCGGCGCCGGATAAAGCGTCGGAAGCACAGCGCCAGCGAGCGAGGCGCGGATCTCTGCCGCGCCTTCGAGAGGGGTTTGAAACCGCGGGGTGCGGGCCTATACCTGACGCAAGACCAACGCCCCGAGACGACAGGCAAGGAGCCCGGAATGCCCAACCCCACCGCCGCCATGCTGGTGATCGGAGACGAGATCCTTTCGGGCCGGACCCGTGATGCGAACATGCATCATCTCGCGGGCGAGCTGACGAAGGTGGGGATCGACCTGCAGGAGGTGCGCATCGTGTCCGACGACCATGCCGCCATCGTCGCCGCGGTGAATGCGCTGCGCGGCGCCTTCGACACGGTGATCACCTCGGGCGGCATCGGACCGACACATGACGACATCACCGCAGACAGCATGGCCGAAGCGTTCGGCGTGCCCATCGACGTGCGCGACGACGCCCGTGCCCTGCTGCAGGCACATTACGACCGTCAGGGATCGGAACTGAACACCGCCCGCCTGCGCATGGCCCGCATTCCCGACGGCGCCACGCTGATCGACAACCCTGTATCGGTCGCGCCCGGCTTCACCCTCGGCAACGTGCATGTCATGGCGGGGGTGCCGTCGGTGTTTCAGGCGATGGTGGCGAGCGTGCTGCCCACGCTGACCGGGGGCGCGCCGCTCCTGTCCCAGACCCTGCGCATCCAGCGCGGCGAAGGCGATATCGCGGGACCGCTGGGCGAGCTTGCGCGCGAATTCGACGATCTGCAGATGGGCTCTTATCCTTACCAGAAGGACGGCGTCTACGGCGCCAATATCGTGATCCGCGGCACCGATCCCGCCCGCGTCAGCGCCGCGATGACCAGACTGGCGGGGCTGTTTCCTGCATGATGCCGGGCCTCGACGCTCTTTACCACGTGACCGAGCAGACCTGGCCCGCAGCCAGCCGGACCGAACACGGCCCGATCACCCTGCGCGACGGGGCCGGTGGCGGCAAACGCGTCTCTGCCGCCACTGCCGCCCCGGGATGGGGTGAAGCTGATCTGGCGGCTGCCGAAGTTGCCATGACAGCGCGCGCGCAGGAGCCGCTCTTCATGATCCATCAGGGTGAAAATACGCTCGACACGGCTCTTGCTGCGCGTGGATACGCCATCATCGATCCGGTCAATCTCTGGCTCTGCCCGCTTGCGCAACTGACCGACCTGCCGCTTCCCCGCGTCACCGCCTTCGCCATCTGGGAACCGCTCGCCATCATGCGCGAGATCTGGGAACAGGGCGGCATCGGCCCCGCGCGCGTCGCGGTGATGGAGCGGGCAAAGACCCCGAAGACCGGCCTTTTCGGACGCGTCAGCGACAAGCCCGCCGGAACGGGTTATTGCGGCCTGCATGACGGCGTCGCGATGGTGCATGCGCTGGAGATCCTGCCCGAACATCGCGGCAAGGGCCTTGGCAAATGGATGATGCGCTGCGCCGCCTTCTGGGCACAGGCAGAGGGCGGCACGCATATGGCCGTGCTCTGCACCAAGGCCAATGCCGGGGCGAACGGGCTCTACGCTTCCCTCGGGATGGAGGTTGTGGGACAGTATCATTACCGCATCAAATCCGAGGACGCGCCCAAGTGACCACGAAACAGCCCACAGCGCTCGACCTGCCGATGGTCGATCCGCTGCCCGCCGCGACCCAGAAGTATTTCGACGTCTGCATGGACAAGCTGGGGATGATCCCGAACGTCCTGCAGGCCTATGCCTTCGATATCGACAAGCTCAACGCCTTTACGGGCATGTACAACGACCTGATGCTCGCTGACTCGGTGCTCAGCAAGCTCGAGCGCGAGATGATCGCCGTGGTCGTGTCCTCGGTGAACAAATGCTTCTACTGCCTGACCGCACACGGCGCCGCCGTCCGCCAGCTGTCGGGCAATCCGAAACTGGGCGAGGCGCTGGTGATGAACTGGCGCGCGGCACGGCTCGAACCGAGCCAGGTCGCGATGCTGACCTTTGCCGAAAAGATCACCCGCGCCAGTGCCGAGATCACCGAAGCCGACCGGCAGGCGCTGCGCGATGTCGGCTTCAACGACCGCGGCATCTGGGACATCGCCAACGTGGCCGCCTTCTTCAACATGACCAACCGCGTGGCCAGCGCCACGGACATGCGGCCGAATGACGAATACCACGCCCAGGCCCGCTAGCAGGATGCGGCTGGCCCTTCGGACGACCTTTTGCGCGGGGTTCGGCCTGTGCCTCACGGGCGGCCCCGCCGCAGCGCTCGACCTGTCGCTGCCCTCTGGCGCGCGCATGATGGCACAAACCGCGACCGATGCCGGCAGCTACCGTATGCCCGTCTCTCCGTGGACCGAGGAAGGCATCCCCTCCGAGCGGATCGAAGGCCCCGTGACCCGGCAGGCCTGGCGCCTCGATGGACAAAGCGTCACGACACAGCAGATCATGGCGCCGCTGCGCCAGCAGATCACGGATGCGGGATACGAGATTGCGCTCGATTGTGCGGCGCCGCGCTGTGGCGGCTTCGACTTCCGCTTCAACACCGAAGTCTTGCCCGGCCCGGACATGTATGTGGACCTCACCGATTACCGGTTCCTGTCGGCCCGTGCACCGGATGGCGGCGGGATCAGCCTGATGGTCAGCCGCTCCGCTGCCGCGAGCTTCATCCAGATCATCGAGGCCGGAACTGCGGTCGCGCCGGTCGAGATCGCTCCCTCCGAACCGCCCGTTTCGACCGCAGAGACCGGCTCGCTGGAAGACCGCCTCGAGACCAGCGGCCATGTCGTCCTGCGTGACCTCGAATTCCCCAGCGGCGTGTCGGATCTCGGCGACGGACCGATCGCCTCGCTCGACGCGCTGGCGACTTACCTGCAAGCCAAGCCCTTGGCCCGGATCGCCTTTGTCGGACATACCGATGCGACCGGATCGCTGGATGCCAATGTCGCGCTGTCGCGCCGGCGGGCACAGGCCGCCGTAAACTACATGCGCAACCGGCACGACATCGCGGCAAGCCGCATCAGCGCCGAAGGTGTGGGTTTCCTCGCGCCGGTCGCGAGCAACCTCACCGAAGAAGGCCGCCTGCTGAACCGTCGGATCGAGGCGGTCCTGATCTCGACCGAGTGATCCCGGAACCAGCGGCGGACATGCTGCGTTGCTTCACGGACGGGGCAGACGCCCTTTTGTCGCGGGCCCGGTCATACCTGCAAATTTTTAACGGAAAAGGGGGCCATGATGCTCGCGGAATGGTCAATCCCTGTGCTGCTCGCAGGTTTTCTGGCGGCAGCAGTGGTCGTTGTGTTCACCGGCCTGCGCATGACCGGTCTTGCCGACAAGCTCGCCGATCGTACCGGACTGGGAGAGGCCATTGCGGGCGGTGTCCTGCTCGGTGCGGCGACGTCGCTCGGCGGGACGATCGTGTCGATCACGGCGGCCACTGACGGCCTCCCCTCGCTCGCCTATTCCAACAGTATCGGCGGGATCGCGGCGCAGACTGCCTTTCTCGCGCTGGCCGATATCTATTATCGCAAGGCCAATCTGGAACATGCCGCGGCGGAACTCGCCAACGTGTTTCAGGCGGTGGTCCTGATCGTGCTGCTGACCCTGCCGCTTCTGGCCAGCAACGTGCCCGAATTCACCGTCTTCGCGATCCATCCGGTCTCTTTCCTGATCCCGGTGGTCTACATCTTCTCGCTGATCGCCACGCGCAACCTGCAGGAAGATCCGATGTGGCAGCCGGTTTCGACGCAGGAGACCAGGACCGACACGCCGGACGAGGAGGAAGACGAGGACACGAAGCAGAAGAGCACCACGCATCTTTTCCTGATCTTCGGCCTCCTGATGCTGCTGATGGGTGTTTCGGGCTGGGTCATCGCCAAGACCGCCGGTGAGCTCACCAGCCGCATGTCGCTCTCTCAATCGCTCGTGGGCGCGCTGGCGACGGCCGTCGTCACCTCCCTGCCCGAGCTCGTCACCACGCTGGCCGCCGTGCGCCGCGGCGCGCTGCAGCTAGCGGTCGGCGGGATCATCGGCGGCAACACCTTCGACACGCTGTTCCTGACGGCGGCGGACGTGGCCTATCGCGACGGATCGATCTATCATGCGGCAGGGAGCCAGGATTATTTCTGGACGATCATTTCGGTCCTGATGACCGGTGTGCTTCTGGGTGGTCTCATCCTGCGGCAGCGGCAGGGGCCGGGGCGCATCGGCATCGAGAGCCTGTCGCTCCTCATCCTCTATTTCGGGGCCATCGCGGTGCAGGCGACAATCGGCAGCATCTGATCCTTTCTCTGCAGGACCCGCCTGCCCGACGAAAAACGCCCCGGCGGCGGACCGGGGCGCAATCTTGCCTCGAACTGGCCGGTAAACGGATCTACCAGTCGACAGGACCCTTGTCGGCAAAGGCCTCGACCAGAAAGTCTATGAAGGCGCGGACCTTGGGCTGGGTGAACCGGCCCGGCGGATAGACGGCGTAAATGCCTTGCCTCTCGGCGGGAAGATCCGGGATCGCATCCTCGACCAGCCCCTTTTCCATCGCATCGGCATAGAGAAAGGACGGCAGGTAGGCTATGCCAAGACCCGCGACGCAGGCATTCAGCAGCGACTGCCCGTCATTCACCGACAGCCAGCCGGCGGTGCGGATCTGGCGCTTTTCCCCCGAGGGCGCGGTCACCTTCCAGACATTGCCGCTCGCCTGATTGGAGTAGTGCAGCAGCTTGTGTTCGTTGAGATCGTCGATCTTCTGCGGACGGCCAAATTTCTGGAAATATCCGGGTGAGGCGATCATCCGCTTCGTTGTCTCGGTCAGCTTGCGGGCGCGCAGGGTGCTGTCCTCCAGCTCTCCGATCCGCACGGCCATGTCGAAGCCTTCGGAAATCAGCTCCACATAGCGGTTGTTGAGCACCATGTTGACGGTGATGTCCGGGAATTCCGAAAGGAAGTCGCCGAGGACCGGGCTCAGATGATTCACCCCGAAATCGGTCGCGACCGAGATCCGCAGCAGCCCCGAAGGCGCCGACTGCATCGAGGTCACCAGCGCGTCCGCTTCTCCTGCATCATTGAGCACGCGGCGGGCGCGGTCGTAATAGGCAAGGCCGATCTCGGTCGGGCTTACGCGGCGGGTGGTGCGGTTCAGCAGACGTGCCCCGAGACGCGCCTCGAGCGACGAGACATGCTTGGACACGGCCGATTTCGAGATGCCCATCCTCTTGGCAGCATCCGTGAAGCCCCCCTGGTCAACGACCGTCGCAAAGGCTTCCATTTCCGTCAGGCGATCCATACACAACTCCTCAAGCACTCGTTTCCGGTCCCTGTCTGGCCCTCAATTCAGGCACAAAAACGGCGCGCGGAGGACAATATGGCGGTAATTGTCCGGAGTGTCCGACCCCACGAAACAGCCGCGCCCGAGGGTCATGTCAGGCAGCTCTACCGGGGGATGTAGCAGTGCCGCGGGGCTCTCGTCACTTGACAAAAAGCCGCCGCGTTTGAAGATCGTGCGTGGTGCGCCCGTACACCCGTTTCACCGGTTTACGGACGCCACCGCGGCGGAGTTCGTGACACGGAAGCTAGAGCGTCGCGGCCAGCCGGGTGCCCTGATCGATCGCACGTTTCGCATCGAGTTCGGCAGCCACATCCGCGCCGCCGATCACATGGCAGGAGACGCCCAGCGCCTGCAGGTCATCCGCCAGGCTCCGTTCAGACACCTGTCCGGCACAGAGCACGACCGTATCGCAGGCGATCACTTCAGGCCGTTCGCGCGCCTCCCCATAGGACAGATGCAGGCCCTCGGCATCGATCGCCTCGTAATTCACACCGGGGATCATCCTGACGTTCTTCATCTGCAGCGCCGCGCGATGGATCCAGCCGGTGCTCTTGCCAAGACGCTTGCCCGGCTTCTCGGCCTTGCGCTGAAGCAGGGTCACGTCCCGCACCGGCGCTTCGGGCTGCGGCCCCTCGGGTGCGAGCCCCGAACGGGTGCTCTCGGGATCGGTGACACCCCATTCGCGCATCCATTCGGGCAGGTTCTCGGTCGGGCTCTGTCCTTCGTGGACGAGAAATTCGGACACGTCGAAGCCGATGCCGCCGGCGCCAACCACCGCCACGCGACGGCCTACCGGTGCCTTGCGGCGCAGCACGTCGATGTAGCTCAGCACGTTGGGGCCGTCCTGCCCCGGAATGCCCGGATCGCGCGGCAGGACGCCGGTCGCGACGATCACCTCGTCGAAACCTGCCAGATCCTGCGCGCTCACGTCCTTGCCCAGCGTCACGGTCATTCCGCTATCGGCGACCATCGTCTCGTACCATGTGACGAGCCCGCGGAACTCCTCCTTGCCCGGCACCTCCTTGGCCATGTTGAGCTGTCCGCCGATCTGGTCCGCGCGGTCGAAGAGCGTCACGTCATGGCCACGCTCCGCCGCCGTCAGCGCAGCGGACAGTCCTGCGGGCCCGGCGCCCACCACGGCCACGGTCTTGACCCGGTCCGCAGGCACGACGACCAGTTCGGTCTCATGGCAGGCCCGCGGATTGACGAGGCAGGAGGAGATCTTGCCGCTGAACGTATGGTCGAGACAGGCCTGATTGCAGGCGATGCAGGGCGCGATCTGTGCCGACCGCCCGCTCGCCGCCTTGCTCACGAATTCCGGATCGGCCAGGAAAGGGCGCGCCATGCTCACCATGTCGGCACAGCCGCTCGCCAGAACCTCTTCGGCCACATCCGGCGTGTTGATGCGGTTCGAGGTGATGATCGGGATGCCGACCTTGCCCATCAGCTTCTGCGTGACCCAGGCAAAGGCCGCCCGCGGAACGCTTGTGGCGATCGTCGGCACCCGCGCCTCGTGCCAGCCGATGCCGGTATTCAGGATGCTCGCACCCGCCGACTCGACCGCCCGCGCAAGCTGCACGACCTCTGCGTGGGTCGATCCGTTCGGCACGAGGTCGATCATGCTGAGCCGGTAGATGAGGATGAAATCGCGACCGACAGCCTCGCGCACGCGCGACACCACCTCGATCGGCAGCCGCATCCGGTTCTCGTAGGAGCCGCCCCAGCGATCCTCGCGCCGGTTCACATGAGTCACGAGGAACTGGTTGAGGAAATACCCCTCGGACCCCATGATTTCGACACCGTCATACCCCGCCTCGCGGGCACGGGCGGCGGCCGTCACGATGTCGGAGATCTGCTTCTCGATGCCCGCCTCGTCCAGCTCCTTCGGGGCGAAAGGCGAAATCGGCGACTTCACCGCCGAGGCGCTGACACAGTCCGGCCCGTAGGCATAGCGGCCCGCATGCAGGATCTGCATCGCGATCTTGCCGCCGCCCTCGTGCACCCGGTCCGTCACCATCCGGTGATGCGCCATGTCCTGATCGGTGAACAGCCCGGCCGCGCCCGGAAAGACGCCGCCCTCGCGGTTTGGCGCCATGCCGCCCGTGACCATCAGCGCCACATCCGCCCGCGCCCGCGTGGCATAGAATTCCGCGACCCGGTTCCAGTCCCCGGCTTCCTCGAGATTGGTATGCATCGACCCCATCAGCACGCGGTTCTTCAGCGTGGTGAAGCCGAGATCCAGCGGTGCCAGAAGATGTGGATACTGTGTCATGCAAGAGCCCTCCTCGTTTGAGCTGCACCTCACAGTATCGCGGCAGGCCTGTCACCGCCAAACGTCACGTCATGGAAAATGGGGACACGGACGCGCAAGCGGGCTTTGCCGCCGTCATGGTCCCTTATGGGGACGTCGCAGAAGCATTCCTTCCTCTGGGAACAAGCAGGGTTGCACCTTGGCCAGGGAGGCAGGGTCCGGACAAGAAGACACCCGCCGCGACGGGCGCGGCGGGTGCAGAAGAGGTCTGTTCAGAGCTCACGTGACGCCGGGGCGCCGCGTGGCTTCAGTTGCTGGCGTATTGCAGGCCGGTATTTTCGGCCGTGACGTGCAGGGTCTCGCCGGAGCGCTCGAAGCTGTAGAGAACGTCCAGTGCGCCGGGCATGCCGAAGGCGACCTTGTCGCCGTCTTGCATCAGCATCTGGAAACGTGCGGGCGCATACGCACCGACGCGCGGGGTGTAGGTACCGACGACTTCGTAGCCGCCCTCGGCTTCGACCCAGTAGACGTTCATGTCGAGGCCACCCTCGTGCAGGGTTTCGGACGCCATCGGGGCCGTCAGGGTCATTTCGTCGGCCAATGCCGGGGCTGCGGTCAGGGCAAGGGCCGCAATTGTGTATGCAATCTTCATGATATAGTCTCGCTTTTCTGATGTCTTGCAATGTCTTTCGCAGAACGGAATCTGTTGTTTCTGCATTGCAGCATAAGAAATTCTGCGCTGCAGCACCACGCCCGGCTCGACATAGCCGCCATGAGCCCAGCGCGGTTAGCTCAGCCCACCCATCCCGGTATTCGACGGCACACGAAAGATCTGCCTATTCGGGATGACGCGAGCGCCCGCGCGGTTCGATCAGGGCGTTGACGCGCGCTCAGCTCCGGCTTCGGCCGACACGCAGATAGAGTTCGAGCAGCAACAGATAGGGGACGTAGAATGCAAAATTCTGCACCAGATCGAAGGTGCCGGAGAAATCCTTGTTCGAGGCCATGCCGTCGGTCGCCATATACCAGAGGCCGTAATGCACCCGGTAGATCCAGGAGGCGATCGCGAGCCAGAAGGTCCGCAGCGCCCATTCCCGGTGTTCGGCCATGCGCCCGGCGCGCGCCAGTCGCAGGGTTTGAACGCAGCAGAGGACAAGAGCGAGGCCATAGAGGCCGAAACCGGCATTCATCGGCCAGCCACCGATGGTGCCGCGCCAAACGATATGGAAAAGGCCCGCCACGCCTGTGACGAGGCCCAGAAGCACGATCAACCGCCCCGCCCAACGGTGCAAGAACGGGTAACGCGCCCGTATCCAGGGAATGAGCTGCATCGGCGCCAGCAGCGTGATCGCGGCCCCGGCGAGCATGTGCCCCGAGATCGCAAAATTTCCGAGCGGTGCTGTCGGATCGATCAGGTAGGTGTCGCGCAGCGTACCGAGCCCGAAACCCTCGCCGCCGAAGACGAGCGCGTGGCGCACGAAGGGCAGCAGCATCAGGACCAGCAGCCCGATCAGTGCGGTGAACCCCGCGCCGCGCCAGTGCCGTATCGCCCCGGCCATCCTTCAGACGGGGCCGCACAGAAGAACGCCCCGCCGAAACGGCGGGGCGCTGCGTATCAGATCATTCCGCCGCATCACGCTTGGGCAGGACCCAGTCGGGGCGCGGGAAGTGGCAGGTATAGCCTCGCGGGAACTTCTCGAGGTAATCCTGATGCTCCTCTTCGGCGACCCAGAAATCACCCACCGGCTCGACCTCCGTCACGACCTTGCCGGGCCAGAGGCCAGAGGCCTCGACATCGGCGATGGTGTCCAGCGCCACGGATTTCTGATCCTCGTCGACATAGTAGATCGCCGAACGGTAGCTCAGACCGATATCGTTGCCCTGACGGTTCAGCGTCGTCGGATCGTGGATCTGGAAGAACAGCTCGAGGATCCGGCGGTAAGAAATCCGCTCCGGGTCAAAGCTGATCTCGATCCCCTCGGCATGGGTGCCGTGGTTGCGATAGGTCGCGTTGGGCACGTCGCCGCCGGTATAGCCGACGCGTGTGCCCAGAACCCCGGGCAGACGCCGGATCAGATCCTGCATCCCCCAGAAACATCCACCTGCCAGTACTGCGCGCTCGCTCATGCCACATCCTCCACCTGATCGACGTATTCGCCGTAACCTTCGGCTTCCATGTCATCGCGGTGAATGAACCGCAAGGACGCCCCGTTGATGCAGTAGCGCAATCCGCCGCGATCCTTGGGACCATCCGGGAAGACGTGCC
This sequence comes from Rhodobacterales bacterium, assembly GCA_038260405.1. GTDB lineage: Bacteria > Pseudomonadota > Alphaproteobacteria > Rhodobacterales > Rhodobacteraceae > Puniceibacterium. Next base: position 56,078 of record JBBSNW010000018.1, read on the forward strand.
CGAGATGGCTGTCACCATGAGTCGAACGGACTTCGGTGCGGATCATGCCATGCGTCATGTCACGCAGCTCGTTCACATGCGCTGTCTCGATGGGCTTGGTAAAGCTCGGCCAGCCGCATCCCGATTCGAACTTGTCGGCGCTCGCGAACAGCGGCTCGCCGCTCACGATGTCGACGTAGATCCCGGGTTCCTTGTTGTCGAGATAGGCGCCGGTTCCGGGGCGCTCGGTGCCGCTCTGCTGCGTCACGCGGTACTGCTCTGGCGTGAGCGTCGCGATGACGTCCGGATTTTTGGTATATCGGGCCATGAGATTCCCCTCTCTTGTCTGATGAGTCATTAGATGGGGTTTGCGGCGCAAAAGCAAAGTCCTGTTACAGCTGCCTCAGAACGACGTGATCCATCCGCACCCGGTCCCGTCCCCAAATGGCTCAGGCCGGTCGGGATCGCGGGAAGTGCCTGACGGACCGCGCCACTCACCCCGCGATCCGTGGCCGCCCCGACGCTTCTGCCGTCACCACCGCCTCGAGAAAGACCTCGCGCGCCTCCGCTTCGACCACCTTCACGTCGCGGTGCAGCTTGAGCGAGATATCGACCGCCCCAGCCGCCTCTGCCGCCGCCTGCGCCTCGGCACCGAGCGCGGATTCGAGACAGCGCATCGCGTCTTCCGAGGCGGCGAAGTCCTGCGGCCCGTCGGCCAGATGCACCCGGAACCGACCTTCGGAGGGCGCGGTCACGATGCCCGAGCGCCGCATCGTCACCTGCCCCACCACCGCACCGATGGCATTCGCCACATCGCCATGCTCGGGCAGGTCCACATTGCCGTTCAGCAGCGCGCCGACAGCGGGATAGTAACACCGCGCCGAGGCACCGAGCCCGACCACCGGCAGCACCATCCGCGCCTCGAATGCCAGGATCCCGCTCTGCCGCCGCAATCCCGCCTCAAGCAGCGGATGCCGGGCAAGCTCGGATGCGGGCAGATCCCATCCTTCTTCAGCAAAGGCCGTCTCGAGCAGTGCACGCCCCGTGGCCTCCGTCACCGCGTCCACGATCAGCACGGCCAGCGCGTCGGCCCCGGTCGCGAGCCGTTCGCCCGAACCGACGCGACGACGTGCCATGAGCTCCAGCGCCAGCCGTGCGGCCCCGGCATCCCAATCCGACAGCCGCCCCAGGACATGCACCGCATCCGTCGGCGTGACACCGGCCACCTGCACCAGCCCGCGCCCGACCAGCCGCTGCAGCGCCTGCCCTTCGAGCCGGGTCTTCAGCACCGCGCCCAGAGGCATCAGCCCCTCGATCCGGGCCAGCAGACCCGCCTCGCGCGTGGTCAATCCACCCGTCTCCTGCCCGGGCACGGCGCGTACGAACCGTCCGTCATGATCGCCGGGCACCGGGCTGCGCAGCTGCCGCTCGAGCGCCTCGCGCACCGCATCGCCATGTTCGAACCCGATCAGCGAGACCGGCACGAGCCGCCTCGGACCAAGGCTCACACCCCCGGCAAGCCCGTCCCGGACATGCACCTCGGAATCGCCGCCAAGCCCATGGGTGCGCATCGCCACCGCTTCAACCATGGTGCGGAACCGGCCGACCTGCGCACCCGCCGGGTCGATCAGCGGCACCCCGTCGCGCAGCAGCGCGATGTCGGTGGTCGTCCCGCCGATATCCGATACCAGCGCATCCCGCGCCCCGGTCAGCCAGCGCGCCCCGACAAGGCTTGCCGCCGGGCCGCTCAGGATGGTTTCGATGGGCCGCTGCTGCGCCTGCGCGGCCGAGATCAGCGCGCCATCCCCGCGCACCACCAACATCGGCGCCGTCACGCCCAGCGCCGTCAGGGTCTCCTCGGCCCGCGCGATCAGCCGATGGGTCAATCCGATCAGCCGCGCATTCAGCACCGCCGTCAGCGCCCGCTTCGGCCCGCCGAGCCGCGCCGAAAGCTCATGCGAACAGGAGACGGGCCGTCCCGTCACCTGTCGCAGCAGATCCCGTGCGGCGACTTCATGCGCGGGATTGCGCGTGGCGAACTGCGCGGCGACAGCAAAGGCCGAAACCTCCTGACGGCGCGCCCACGCCTCCAGCGCCGCAAGGTCCAGCGGTGCCACGGCGCCCCCGGCATGGCTGTGCCCTCCCGCGAGGACAAGAAACGGATCGCCGCCCAGCGCCTCGGACAGGCCATGCGTCTCGAGATCCCGTTCGGAGAAGCCGATATAGACCAGCCCGACGCGCCCACCCTGCCCTTCGACCAGCGCATTGGTGGCAAGCGTGGTCGACAGCGACGCCATGGCGATCTCACCCGCCGCGACACCGGCCTCGGCCAGCACCGCCGACACGGCGGCACCGATCCCGACGGCCAGATCCCCCCGCGTGGTCAGGGCCTTGGCCTTTGCGATCACGACCGCCTCGTCCCGGATCAGCACCGCATCGGTATAGGTCCCGCCGGTATCGACCCCCAGGACCACGCTCATGACAGCCGTGCGACCGCCCAGCGCGCGGCATCCGCGACCACCGGGTCATCATCCTCGCACAGGCCCTGCGCCACCGGCCTGAGCCGCGCCGTTCCCGAATTCCCGATCGCATAGAGCACGTTGCGCACGAACCGCCCGCGCCCGATCCGCTTGACCGGAGAGCCGGAAAAATGCGCGCGAAAACCGGCATCGTCGAGCACGGCCAGATCCTCGAGCGACGGCGCCAACAGATCGGCCCTGGAATGATATTTCACCTCGCGCGCCGCCACCGCGAACTTGTTCCAGGGACAGACCGCAAGACAGTCGTCACAGCCATAGATCCGGTTGCCCATAAGCGGGCGCAATTCGGGATCGACGGGCCCGTGATGCTCGATCGTGAGGTAGGAGATGCAGCGCCGCGCATCGAGCTGATAGGGCGCCGGAAAGGCATCGGTCGGACAGATATCGAGACACGCCCGGCACGACCCGCAGTGATCCACCTCCGCCTCGTCCGCGGGCAGGTCCAGCGTCGTGAAAACCGATCCGATAAAGAACCAGGACCCAAGATCGCGGCTCAGCAGGTTGGTATGTTTGCCCTGCCAGCCGAGCCCCGCCGCCTGTCCCAGCGGCTTTTCCGGCACCGGGGCAGTGTCGACGAAGACCTTCACTTCGCCCCCCGCCTCGGCGATCAGCCAGCGCGCCAGCCGCTTGAGCCGCTTCTTCACCACGTCATGATAGTCTCGGTTCTGCGCATAGACCGAAATCGCCGCACGTTCGGGCAGATCCAGAACCTCCAGCGGATCATGCCCGGGCGTGTAACTCTCGCCCAGCATGATGACCGACTGCGCTTCGGGCCAGAGCACCTGCGGCGCCCCGCGCCAATGGCTGCGATCCGCAAGCCAGGACATCTGACCGTGATAGCCGCGATCAAGGAATGCGGCGAGCCGCTGGGGCACCTGCGGCACGTCCCAGGGCTTGCACACCCGGCACAGATCGAACCCGATATCGCGCGCCTCGGCGACCAGCCTGCCCTTCACCTCCTCCATGTTTCATCTTGCCAGATAAACTCCGGGGGAGTCGCCGGAGGCGACGGGGGCAGCGCCCCCCGGCAAGGATCGGGATCAGAAATCGAGGTCGGCATAATGCGACGGCGGCGGAAATCCGGGGATCTGGTCGGCCAGGATCGAGCGGAAGGCCGGGCGCGACTTGATCTTGGCATACCAGTCCTTGACGGTCACCGACCGGTTCCAGTCGACATCCGAGATGTAGTCCAGCGCGGAGAGATGCGCAGCGGCAGCGAAATCCGCCAGCGTCATCGAATCCCCGGCGAGCCAGCGGCGGTGATCCAGCAGCCAGGCCATGTAGTCGAGGTGATACTTGATCGCCTTGGCCCCGGCCTTCACGTTCTGGCTGTCGGGATAACCCTTGCCCATGATCTTCTTGTTCACCCGCTCATAAAGCAGCTTGCTGGTCACCTCGTGGTGGAACTTGTCGTCGAACCAGCCCACCAGGCGGCGCACCTCGTAACGGTTCTCGGCGCTGCGCGGCATCAGCGGCGGCTCGGGATGCATCTCCTCGAGATATTCGCAGATAGCCGCGCTCTCGGCCATGATCTTCGTGTCGATCTTGAGCACGGGCACCTTGGCGGCCGGGTTGCGGCGCAGGAAATCGGCGTCCTTCTCCCAGTAGCGCTCCTCGATCAGCTCGCATTCGATCTTCTTTTCCGCAAGGCTCAGTCGCACCTTGCGGCAGAACGGGGAAAGCGGCACGTGGTAGAGCTTGGCCATGATGGGATGTGCATCCGGAATTTGGGTGGATATTCCCTCTACTTGCCGTGAAAGCCGAGCCAGTTCAACTCCTGATCGACTTACGCTGCCCCTCAGCCGCTGAGGTCCGCGCGACAACCTGCGCATCGGCAAGGAGATCCGGCGCGCAATCCGCCCCCCTGTTCCTGCCAGAGCGCGCGCCGCCAAAACCCCTGTGAGAACGCCTCAGCCGCCTTCGAAGCAGGATGCGCGCCCGTCCCGCGCGATGGTGGCGGCACCGTCGCGGATGCCCGCCGCCCGCCGCTGCACGAAATTCGACGGCCTCGAGGCCGAGCGGTCCTTGGGATCGGGCAGAATCGCCGCGAGCCTCGCCGCCTGAGTGGCGCTGAGCGCTCCGGCCCCCACGCCGAAATAGTGCTGCGCCGCCGCCTCGACGCCGAACACGCCCGCGTCGAACTCGGCCACGTTGAGATAGACCTCGAGGATGCGCCGCTTGCTCCACAGCGCCTCCATCACCGGCGTGATCAGCGCCTCGAGCGCCTTGCGGGTATAGGTGCGGCCGTGCCAGAGGAAGGCGTTCTTGACCACCTGCTGGCTGATGGTCGACGCGCCCCGGTTGCCGCCCTCCTCGATCGCGTCGCGGATCGCGACCATGTCGAATCCCCAATGCGTGCAATAATTCGCATCCTCCGCCGCCACGACCGAACGCAGCATGACCGGCGCAATATTGTCCGCCGCGACCCATTCGTGGTCCACCGACCCAAGGCGCTGGCCTTCGCTGATCATGTAGATCGTCGTCGGCGGATTCACGACCTTGTAGAGCAGCACCATGAGCAGGATCACCGCCGCGACCCCGAAGACAAGCCGCCAGACCCAGCGCATCAGCCAGCGCATCGGTTTGATGCGCCGCGGCAGCAGGATGCCGTCCTCGCTCCTGGAGCCCTTTTTCGATGCGGTCTTGCGTGCTGTCGCCATGGTGCCATCCTTACTCAGGGCGGGCTCGCCGGAAAAGCCTTTGCAGATGCCTGACAGCAGAACCGTGTCCCTCATGCCGCGCGATCAGGAATGAGGGCGCCGGGATCAGAGCTCTGGGCCAGCGACATTCCTTCTCACGCGATCACCTGCAGGACAAGACTAGGGCCGCGCACCGGCGCGGCCCCTGACCCTGTTCTCGAAGCGCGAAAGGATCAGGCGGTCACGGCCGCATTGTCTTCGGTCAGCGGATGCGCGATCTTGTCCAGCATCTCCTTCGGGCAGATCTGCAGGAATTTCGGCAGCTCCTCTGACCAGTGCTGCAGCAGATCCAGCGCCTTGCGGCTGCCGGTCTCGCGGGCATGGCGGTCGACCAGAGCGTGCAGCTCTTCCTGCCAGGGTTTCACGGTGACCGGGCAGGTCACGATGCTCTCCATGTTCATGAGAACGGTCGCGATGCCGTCAGGATCGTAGATATAGGCCATCCCGCCGGTCATGCCTGCACCGAAGTTGGCGCCGACCGGCCCCAGGATGACCGCAACGCCGCCGGTCATGTATTCACAGCCGTTCGATCCGCAGCCCTCGACCACCACCGAGGCGCCCGAGTTGCGCACCGCGAAGCGTTCCCCCGCACGACCGGCGGCGAACAGGAAGCCTTCGGTCGCACCGTAAAGCACCGTGTTGCCGATGATCGTGTTTTCGGATGCAACCAGCGGTGAATGCATCGGCGGACGGACAACGATCGTGCCGCCCGACAGGCCCTTGCCGACATAGTCGTTTGCATCGCCTGACACTTCGAGCTTGAGCCCCGGGGCCGCGAAAGCACCCAGCGACTGCCCGGCGGAACCGGTCAGCTTCACCGTGAGGTGATCGGGCTGGAGCGTGTTGCGCATGCCGAACTTGCGCACGATATGGCTGCTGGTCCGCGTGCCCACTGTCCTATGCGTGTTCTGCACCGCATAGGAAAGCTGCATCTTCTCGCCATCCTCGAGGAACCGCGCGGCATCCCGCACGATCTCGGCATCGAGCGTATCCGAGACCGGATTGCGTGGCCGGTCGCGGTTGTAGACGATGTCGTCCGAGCCGTCGACGCGGATCAGCAGCGGGTTGAGATCGAGATCGTCGAGGTGATCCGACCCGCGGCTGACCTGCCGCAGCAGATCGGCGCGCCCGATCACGTCGTCGAGCGAGCGTGCACCGATCGATGCGAGGATTTCCCGCACTTCGGTCGCATAGAAGGTGATGAGGTTGACCACCTTGTCCGCGGTGCCGGTGAACTTTGCACGCAGCTCCTCGTCCTGGGTACACACGCCCACCGGGCAGGTGTTGGACTGGCACTGACGCACCATGATGCAGCCCATCGCGATCAGCGCAGCCGTGCCGATGCCATATTCCTCGGCCCCGAGCATCGCCGCCATGACGATATCCCGCCCGGTGCGCAGACCACCATCTGTGCGCAGAGTCACCCGCTCGCGCAGGTTGTTCATCGACAGCACCTGATGCGCCTCGGTGAGGCCCATCTCCCACGGCAGACCCGCATATTTGATAGATGTCGCGGGGCTCGCGCCCGTACCGCCATTGTGACCCGAGATCAGGATCACGTCGGCCTTGGCCTTGGCCACGCCGGCGGCGATCGTGCCGACGCCGCTCGACGCCACCAGCTTCACCGTCACCTTGCAGCGCGGGTTGATCTGCTTGAGATCATAGATCAGCTGCGCAAGATCCTCGATCGAGTAGATGTCGTGGTGCGGCGGCGGGCTGATCAGCATCACGCCGGGGGTCGAGTGCCGCAGACGCGCGATGAGCTTGGTCACCTTCATGCCAGGCAGCTGCCCGCCCTCGCCGGGCTTGGCGCCCTGCGCGACCTTGATCTCGAGCTCTTCGCACTGGTTGAGGTATTCGGCCGTCACGCCAAAGCGCCCCGATGCCACCTGCTTGATCTTGGCAGAGGGGTTGTCGCCGTTGGATTCGGGCACGAAATGTGCCGGATCCTCGCCGCCCTCGCCGCTGTCGGATTTCGCGCCGATGCGGTTCATCGCGATGTTCAGCGTCTTGTGCGCCTCGGGTCCGAGCGCGCCCAGCGACATGCCCGGCGTCACGAACCGCTTGCGGATCGAGGTGATGGATTCGACCTGCTCCAGCGGAATCGCCGGGCCGATGGGCTTCATCGCCAGCAGATCGCGCAGGTGGATCGGCGGATTGGCCTGGATCGCCTTGGAATAGGTCTTCCAGAGCTCATAGCTCGCCTTGTCGCAGGCCGCCTGCAGCAGGTGCATGTTCTGCGCACCCCAGGCATGGGTCTCGCCGGATTTGCGCGACTTGTAGAAGCCGCCGATGGGCAGCACGTCCTGACCGCCAAGGAAGCCGAGACGGTGGATCTGCTCGGCCTTGGTCTGGATGCCGCTCACGCCGATACCGCTGATGCGGCTGACCATGCCGGGGAAGAATTCGGCGCACATGGCGCGGGACAGGCCCACCGCCTCGAAGTTCAGACCGCCACGATAGGAGGACACCACGGAGATGCCCATCTTCGACATGATCTTGAGCAGACCCTGATCGATCGCCTCGCGGTACTTGCGCACCGCCTGCGTCAGGGTCATTTCCAGCAGACCGCGCTCGACGCGGTCGGCAAGGCTGTCCTCGGCAAGGTATGGATTCACCACGGTCGCACCGGCACCGATCAGCACCGCGAAGTAATGCGGATCGACACATTCCGCCGAGCGGACGTTGATCGAACAGAAGGTCCGCAGACCCTTGCGCGTGAGATGGCTGTGCACCGCGGAGGTGGCGAGGATCATCGGCATCCCGACCTTGTCCTCGGAAGCGAGATGGTCCGTCAGCGTAAGGTGCCCGGCACCAGAGCGCACCGCATCCTCGGCCTCGGCCCGGATCCGGTCGAGCCCCTTGCGCAGGGCGTCCTTGCCCGAACCCACGGCAAAGGAGCAGTCGATCTCGACACTCGGGGCATTGAAATGCCGCTTGAGGTCGTTGAACTGCGCATTGCCCACGAACGGGCTGTCGAGCACGAGAATCTCGGTCTGCGCGCTGGATTCATCGAGCACGTTCTTGAGGTTGCCGAACCGCGTCTTGAGGCTCATCACCCGGAATTCGCGCAGGGAATCGATCGGCGGGTTGGTCACCTGGCTGAAGTTCTGGCGGAAGAAATGGCTCAGCGGGCGGTACTTCTTGGACAGCACCGCGCTGGGTGTGTCGTCGCCCATGCTGACCACGACCTCCTTGCCGTCCTCGGCCATCGGCGCGAGGATCTGCTCGAGTTCCTCGATGGTGAAGCCTGCGGCGATCTGGCGGCGGCGCAGCTCCGCACCCGAGAACATGGCCTCTTCGGTGACCTTGCCGAGCTCTTCGTCCAGCTCGTTGATCTTGCCGACCCATTCGCCGAAGGGCTGGCTCGCGGCCAGTTTGTCCTTGATCTCGACGTCGTGGTAGAGCTTGCCCTCCTTCATGTCGACGGCAATCAGCTGACCCGGGCCGAGCGCGCCCTTTTCGCGTACCGAGCCTTCGTCGACCGGCACCATCCCGGCTTCGGAGCCCGCGATCAGCAGGCCGTCACCGGTCACGACATAGCGCATCGGGCGCAGGCCGTTCCGGTCGAGCCCGCCGCAGACCCAGCGGCCATCGGTCATGGCGAGGGCGGCCGGGCCGTCCCACGGCTCCATCACCGAGTTGCAGTAGGAATACATGTCGCGCCACGCCTCGGGCAGTTCCAGCGCCTGCTTGGACCAGGATTCCGGAACCAGCATGGTCTTGGCCATCGGCGCGTTGCGCCCCGCGCGCACCAGCACCTCGAACACCGCGTCGAGCGCGGCCGAGTCTGAGGCACCGTTCGCGATGATCGGCTTGATGTCGTCCGCCATCTCTCCGAACGTGGCCGAGGCCATGCGGATCTCGTGCGATTTCATCCAGTTCGTGTTGCCCTTGAGCGTGTTGATCTCGCCGTTATGGGCCAGCATGCGGAACGGTTGCGCCAGCCACCACTGCGGGAAGGTGTTGGTGGAATAGCGCTGGTGATAGATCGCGAAGGCGGATTCGAAGCGCTCGTCCATGAGGTCGGGATAGAATTCGGCCACGTCCTGCGCCAGCATCATGCCCTTGTAGATGATCGACCGGCAGGACAGCGACGCGATGTAGAGCTGACCGACACCCTGCGCGGCGGCCGCCTTCTCGATGCGGCGGCGGATCACGTAAAGCTCGCGCTCGAAGGTCTCCTCGTCGATGCCCTTGGCGTTGGAGATCAGGATCTGCTCGATCTCGGGGCGGGTCGCGTTGGCCTTCTCACCGAGGCAGTCGACATTCACCGGAACGTGCCGCCAGCCATAGATGTAATGACCCATGCGCAGCACTTCGGTCTCGACGATCGTCCGGCAGGTTTCCTGCGCGCCGAAATCCGTGCGCGGCAGGAACACCTGACCGACGGCCATCAGCTCATCCTTGCGGGGGGTGTGGCCGGTGCGGTCGATCTGGTCGTAAAAGAAGGCGACGGGGATCTGCACATGGATGCCGGCACCGTCGCCGGTCTTGCCATCCGCATCCACGGCACCGCGGTGCCAGATCGCCTTGAGCGCGGAAATCCCCGCATCCACGACTCGCCGACTCGCCTTGCCATCCACCGACACCACGAGGCCGACACCGCAGGAGGAATGCTCTTCCGCCTCGGAATAAAGACCGTTCTCGGCCATCCATTTGCGCTTGGCTTCCTCGGCCCGTACCCAGTCTGCATCATACTTGGTCATGTCTGCGCTCCTTCCAGAAATGCCGCGAAACCAGCTTCGATCTCGGCTTTGGTTTTTGTCTCGTGATCCCCGGCAAAGGCATAGCCGCCCGGTTTCACGTCAATGTAGATCTCGGTCCTGAGGGTCAGTCCCCCTGCATCCTCGACCAGACCGGCCGAGATGCTGTAATAATCGTGCCCCGGCAGCGTAAGATGATACCACAGCGTCGTGCCGCACTGATCGCACCAGGCGCGCTCCGCCCAGTCGGACGAGGCATAGCTCTTGACCGGCCCGTCATGGGCGACCGAGCCAGGCTTCGCGTCGATCTCGAGCAGCGCCGATCCGGTCCAGCGGCGGCACATCTCGCAATGGCAGGCGCTCAGCTTGTCGGCTGCCGGTTCGAACGTGACGCTCACCGCGCCGCACAGGCAATGCCCTTTCATCGTCATTCCTCCGCAATCCCAAGCCGCGCCAGCGTTTCCGCCTGGGTGAGCCTGGGATGACCACCCGCCAGCGCAAAGGCATCCGGCTTCTGGTCGATAAATATCTCGTGCTCGATCACCAGCCCGTCCGCGTCGTCGAACACGCCGATGGGAATTTCGTAAGCCCCATGATGTGGCCCGGGCTCGGTCACCCGATACCACAGCGACGATCCGCATTTGCCGCACCAGGCCCGCTCCGCCCAGCCCGAGGACTGGAAGCGCTGGACCGCGTGCTGCCCCGAGAAGGTGATGTCCGCCTCGGGAACGGAGATCGCGAACAGGGCCGACCCGGCCCAGCGCTGGCACATCTTGCAGTGACACACGCCGTAGGAGATGCCCGGCATCTCTGCCGAGAACCGCACCTCTCCACACAGGCATTGCCCTGTCCGTGTCGCCAAATCCCGACCTTTCGTCACATCCCTGCCGCGTGGTGTCACCGATCCCGGTGGCACCCGCCGCTCTCCCTCAAACGCTCCGCCGGGTCCGCATGCCGCGATGACCCGGCAGGGTGGCCCGTCACTCGGCAGCGACCACGCCCGCGCCGTTCAGCTGTTCCAGCACCGCGGCCGCACAATCGCGGCCGTCACGGATCGCCCACACGACGAGCGAGGCACCGCGCACGATGTCACCCACCGCATAGACGCCCGGCATGTCGGTCGCCCCGGTCGTGAACTCGGCCTTGACCGTCCCCCAGCGCGTCACACCGAGCTCCGGCTGATCCCAGAGCGTCGGCAGATCCTCGGGCTCGAAGCCGAGCGCCTTGATCACAATGTCCGCTTCCTCGAGATAGTCCGACCCGTCGATCACTTCGGGGCTCTGACGGCCCGTCGCATCCGGAAGACCCAGCCGCATCCGCTCGATGACAACGCCGGTCACGGCATCGCCCCGGAATGCCTTGGGCGCGGTCAGCCATTCGAACTTCACGCCTTCTTCCTCGGCATTCTGCACTTCGCGCTGGCTGCCCGGCATGTTGGCCCGGTCGCGGCGATAGAGACACTTCACCGAGGTGGCACCCTGACGGACCGCCGTGCGCACGCAATCCATGGCAGTGTCGCCACCGCCGATCACGACGATCTTCTTGCCCTCTGCGTTCAGCTCGCCGCTGTCGAATTCGGGCACGTCGTCGCCAAAGCTCTTGCGGTTGCTGGCGGTCAGATAGTCGATCGCCCGCACGATGCCCTTGGCGCCCGATCCCGGGCCCTGCAGATCGCGCGTCTTGTAGACACCCGTCGCGATGATCACCGCATCATGCGTATCGCGGATCTCCTGGAAGGAGATATCCTCGCCCACCGTGCAGTTCAGCCGGAAGGTCACGCCGCCCTTTTCGAGCTGCTCGTTGCGGCGCATGACGATGGGCTTTTCAAGCTTGAAGCCCGGAATGCCATAGGTCAGCAGGCCGCCGGCCCGGTCATAGCGGTCATAGACGGTGACCTGGATGCCCTGACGGCGCAGCACATCCGCAGCGGCAAGCCCGCCCGGCCCCGCGCCGATGATGCCGACGCTTTCGGTACGCTCGACACGCGGCTTGATCGCCTCGACCCAGCCTTCCTCCCACGCGGTGTCGGTGATGTATTTCTCGACCGATCCGATGGTCACGGTGCCGTGGCCCGACATCTCGATCACGCAATTGCCTTCGCAGAGACGGTCCTGCGGGCAGATGCGGCCACAGATTTCGGGAAAGGTGTTGGTGGCCTGGCTGACTTCGTAGGCTTCCTTCAGGCGGCCCTCGGCCGTCAGGCGCAGCCAGTCCGGGATATTGTTGTGGAGCGGACAATGTGTCTGGCAGTAAGGCACACCACATTGCGAACAGCGAGACGACTGCTCCCTGGCCTTCGCCCCGGCGTATTCCGCATAGATTTCTTGAAAGTCCTTGTTGCGCACGCCCGCGTCGCGCTTGTCGGGCATCGCCCGTTCAACCTTCACGAATTTCAACATCGGTTGTTTCGCCATGAACAGCTCCCGTTTCGTCTGGAATTTCTCTTTACTCAACGGCAAAAAGAAAGAAAAGTCAGAATTGCTGACCTATATGTCGTTTACATTACCGTACATAACAGTTTTTTGGGTGTGCAAACAGAAATTTAGGCATCAAACCGGACCTAAATTCAGTCTTTTCTTTCATTTTTAAAGGCTTATACGGTCGATTATCTTCATGCACGAGGGCTCTCATGCCGCTAACTCATCTGCTGATACTTGCATTAATTCAGGGCATTACCGAATTCTTGCCGATCTCCTCTTCTGGCCACCTGATTCTCCTGCCCAAGCTCGCCGGTATACCCGACCAGGGCCAGGTGATCGATGTTGCCGTCCACATGGGCACCCTGCTGGCGGTGATCCTGTATTTCTGGGCGGATGTGCGGATCGCCGCTGCGGGTACGCTGCGCCTTCTGCGCGGCAAGGTCGATACGCAGGGCGCCTTTCTTGCACTCTGCCTGCTGATCGCGACGATCCCGGTCATTCTGGCCGGGCTCGCGCTCAAGCTCAGCGGGCTGGACGAGATGCTGCGTTCCGTCGCGGTGATCGGCTGGACCATGCTGATCTTCGGGATCGTGCTCTATTGGGCCGACCAGAAGGGCGCCGAAGTGAAGCAGGACACCGACTGGAGCCTGCGCGACGCCCTCAAGATGGGCCTCTGGCAGGCCGTCGCGCTGATTCCCGGCACCTCGCGGTCGGGCATCACGATCACCGCCGCGCGACAGATGGGCTATACGCGCCCGGATGCGGCGAAGCTTTCGATGCTCATGTCCATCCCCACCATCGCCGCCTCGGGTCTTCTGCTGGGGATCGAGGTGGTGCGCGATGCCGACATATCCGCCGCGCGCGACGGTGGCATCGCCGCCGTGCTGGCTTTCGTCTCGGCGCTGCTGGCCTTGACGCTAATGATGCGCCTGCTGCGCTCGGTCAGCTTCACGCCTTACGTCATCTACCGGGTCATTCTGGGGATCGCGCTGCTGGTCTACGCCTACAGCTGACATCCTGGAAAAGGGGTGCGCCTGCCGACAGGGTGGGCGCGGCCTTTTGCCCGCAAGGCTACTAGACCCGGTGATAGGGACTGCCCGCAAGGATCGATGCTGCGCGGTAGAGCTGTTCCGCCAGCATCACCCGGGCCAGCATGTGGGGCCAGACCATCTTGCCGAAAGAAAGACTGGCCTGTGCCTGATCCCGCAGTGCAGGATCGATTCCATCCGCGCCACCGATCACGAAGGCCAGATCGCTGGTGCCATCGTCGCGCCATGTGGCGATCCGGTCTGCGAATTCGGGCGAGGTCATTACCGTGCCGCGCTCGTCCAGCGTGCAGATCATTGCGCCCGAGGGCACGGCCTTCTGCAACAGAACTGCCTCGGCCGACATACCGCCGCCCTTGCGGTCCTCGACTTCGTGGACGGTGGCCGGACCGAGGCTCAGCGCCCGCCCGCCACGATCGAAGCGCTGCAGGTAGTCGTCAAGCAAAGCGCGCTCGGGGCCAGTCCGCAACCGGCCCACCACGCAGAGATGCACCCGCATTTACTGGGTCTTGGCCTTGACTGCGGCCCCGGCGGGCAGCCACATCTTTTCCAGCTGATAGAATTCGCGCACTTCGGGGCGGAAGACATGGACGATCACATCGCCCGTATCGATCAGCACCCAGTCGCCGGTATCCTTGCCTTCGATCTTGCACAGCACGCCGTATTGCTGCTTGAGGTCGTCGACGACATTTTCCGCCAGCGCGCCGACCTGACGGGACGAACGCCCCGAGCAAATCACCATGTAGTCGCCAATGGCGGTCTTGCCGCGCAGATCGATCTGCACGACCTCTTCGGCCTTGTTGTCGTCGAGGCTGGCAAGGATTGCCGCGAGGATCTTCTCGCTGGTCACATCCAGATGGGTTACGCCCGACATGGGCATTCCCGGGTGAGCGGCACGCGCCGCATCAGTATTGAATGACAGGACATTGTCCTCCTGGTTTTGCTGCGCCGACCACGTCCCCGGCGCTGGGGTAGTTCAAAGATAACACTGCGGATGTAAAATCTCAATGTCAGGTGACACAGACGCAGCGGAAGAAGGGCCCATAGGCTGATTCTGCCCGGACCACCAGCCCTGTAAGGCCGCAACGCCGTTTCCGTCCTTCTTTGCGCCAAGGGCCGCATGTCGTCACGCCGATCATGCAGGCCGACTCACGTGGGATGCGCCCGGGAGTCGCAATACACCAAGAGCGAAGAGTTGCAGCGCGGCGCCGGACTCAGGCGCCGTAGGGCACCCAGACCGTCTTGATTTCCGTCGCCGCATCGAGGAACGTCCGCCCCTCGCCCGCCGGGCCCATCCAGTCGCGCGCGAAACCATTGTTGACCCAGGTCCGTTTCAGCGATCCTGCCGCGCCACGCTCGATCACCGCGGACAGGTCGGCAGAGGAAAAACTCCAGACCGCCGCCACATCCATGTGGCTCGCCAGCGTCGGCGCCAGTTCGGCATGCGCGCCCGTCAGCAGGTTGACCACGCCCGCAGGCACGTCCGACGTGTCGAGGATCTGGTAGAGATCTGCCGCCACCAGCGGGAATGCCTCGGAGGCGACAAGCACCACGCGGTTGCCCATCGCGATCGCCGGAGCCATCAGCGACACGAGCCCCAGCAGAGGCGCCTCGTCCGGACAAAGGGCGCCGATCACGCCGCAGGGTTCGCGCAGGGCCATCGCCACGCTGCGCATCGGCACCTGCGCGACGCGTCCCTCGATCTTGTCGGCCCACGCGGCATAGGTGAACAGCCGGTTCACGGCGGCGTCGACTTCCCTGGCGCCGTCACGCTCGCCGGTCAGCCGGTCGATGGATTTCGCGAATTCGGCCGCACGTGCCGACAGGTTTTCGCCCAGATAATACAGGATCTGCGCCCGCAGATGCGCGGTCGTCCCGGCCCAGGCCTTTGCGCCCTGCGCCGCCTCGACCGCGTTGCGGATGTCCTTGCGGTTTGCCAGCGGCGCCTGACCGATCAGCTTGCCCGCCTTGTCATGGACGTTGCGCGCATAGCCCCCGTCGGGGCGCGCCTGCTTGCCGCCGATATAGAGCTTTGCCGTCCGGTCCACCGCCTGCGGCTCGGCCTCGGCACCGCCGAACGCCTTGACCGGCTTCAGCGCCTTTGCCGTACCGCTTTCGCGGGTATAGGCCGACAAGCCGTCCCAGCCGCCCTCGCGTCCGAAGCCGGATTCGCGCACGCCCCCGAACGGTGCGGCGGCGTCGAACATGTTGGTCCCGTTGATCCAGACCACGCCCGCGGCGAGCTTTGGCGCGATGTCGAGCGCCACGTTGATGTTCTCGCTCCAGACCGTCGCCGCAAGGCCATAGCGCGCGTTGTTGGCGATCTCGACCGCCTCGGACGGCGTGCGGAAGGTCGTCGCGACCAGCACCGGGCCGAAGATCTCTTCCTGCATCAGCGCCGAAGCCGGGCTCAGCCCGGTGATCAGCGTCGGCGGATAGAAACAGCCCTCGGGGCAGGGCGTCGCCGCCTGATAGGTCTCGCCCTCGGCATTGCCCCCGACCAGCCCCCGGATCCGTTCGAGCTGGACCGGATCGACGATGGCGCCCACATCGATGCACTTGTCGAGCGGATCGCCGATCCGCAGCCCATCCATCCGGGCGCGCAGTTTCGCATAGAACCGCTCGGCGATGCCTTCCTGCACCAGCAGGCGCGACCCGGCACAGCAGACTTCGCCCTGATTGAACCAGATCGCATCCACCAGCCCCTCGACCGCTGAATCAAGATCCGCATCCTCGAACACGATATACGGGCTCTTGCCCCCAAGCTCGAGCGTCAGCGCTTTGCCCGTTCCCGCCGTCGCCGTGCGGATCTTTCGGCCCACCTCGGTCGAGCCGGTAAAGGCGATCTTGTCGACCTCTGCGCCCACGATCATCTCGCCCACGGCACCATCGCCGGTCACGATGTTCACGACGCCCTTGGGGAGCCCCGCCTGCCGACAGATGTCGGCGAAGAGAAGTGCCGTCAGCGAGGTGTATTCCGCAGGTTTCAGCACAACCGTATTGCCCGTGGCAAGCGCCGGTGCGATCTTCCAGGCCAGCATCAGCAGCGGAAAGTTCCACGGGATGATCTGTCCGCACACGCCCAGCGCCTCGCGGCCCGGCAGCTCGGTCCCCATCAGCTGCGCCATCCCGGCATGATAGTAGAAATGCCGCTGCGCGAGGGGCACGTCGATATCCCGGCTCTCGCGGATCGGCTTGCCGTTGTCGAGCGTCTCGAGCACCGCGAAGAGCCGCGCATGTTTCTGCAGCAGCCGCGCCAGCGCATAGAGGAACCGCGCCCTGCCCGGCCCGCCGAGCTTTGCCCATTTGCCCTGCGCGCGGCGCGCGGCCGCGATGGCAGCATCGACATCACCCTGTGTCGCCTGGCTGATCTGCGCCAGCACCGCGCCGGTCGCAGGATTGCGGCTCTCGAACAGCGCGCCCGGTTTCGTCATGGCGCCGTCGATGAAATGGCCGAACGTGTCTACGTGATCCGCCAGCCAGGCCAGCGCATCCGCCGCGCTCTCGGGCGCGGGACCATACTCCATGCTCTCGAATATCTCGCTCACGCGCATCTCTTCTTCTCTTTCCAAAACCGCAATTCCCTCAGGCCCGCAAACCTCGGCGCCAGTGGCGCCTCAGCTCATGGCATGACGCCAGCTCGCCGAATAGGCGCCGCTCACATGGTGTTCCAGCTGCCGCTCGATATCGCCGAGCAGCGAGGACGCGCCGAACCGGAACAGGTCGGGCCGCAGCCAGCGATCCCCCAGCTCGTCCTTGATCAGCGCAAGGTAGGTCACAGCATCCTTCGCCTTGGAGATCCCCCCGGCGGGCTTGTAGCCCACGCGAATGCCCGTCGCCTCGTGATAATCCCGGATCGCCCGCAGCATCACGAGCGTCACCGGCAGGGTCGCGTTCACCGGCTCCTTGCCGGTCGAGGTCTTGATGAAATCTGCCCCCGCCATCATGCAGACGAGCGAGGCGCGGGCCACGTTCTGCAACGTCCCGAGCTCGCCGGTCGCGAGGATCGCCTTCACATGCGCGGCACCGCAGGCCGCGCGAAAGGCCCGCATTTCCTCATAGAGTGCCTGCCAGTTACCGGTCAGCACATGCCGACGCGAGATCACGATGTCGATCTCGGCTGCGCCCGCTTCCACGCTTTCGCCGATCTCGGCAAGGCGCAGGTGAAAGGGCGACAGCCCCGCCGGGAAACCCGTGGAGACAGCCGCCACCGGGATGCCCGATCCGGCGAGCGCCGTTACCGCCGGAGCAATCATGTCGTGATAGACGCAGACCGCCCCGACCGTGAGATCCGGCAGGCCGAGCGTGTCGAGCAGATCGGCGCGCACCGGCTGGCGCGCCTTGGCGCAAAGCCGCTGCACCCGGCCCGGCGTATCGTCCCCGGCCAGCGTGGTAAGGTCGATGCAGGAGATCGCCCGCGCGAGCCAGGCCGCCTGATGGTCCTTCTTGACCGACCGCCGCCCCGGCAGCGAGGCCGCCCGCCGCTCGATCGCCGAGCGGTTGGCGGTGGCCCGCATCACCCAGTCGAGATCGAGCGGCATGCCGGGATTGCGCGGCTCGACCGTCTGCGGAAGGCTCCCGGCCCCGCTCAGGGCCGTCCCCTTCGCGGACACTCCGTGTTCGGGCATGTCATCCTCCGTCATCGCGCCGTTCCAGCAGACGTTGGCGGCCCGCGCTCCCGAGTTCAAGCGCAACGCCACGCCAACCGGCGCGCTTCGGGGCTGCATCCCGGCGGATCGCCGCCCTTCCCTCACCCGCCCTGCCCTCTGACGCGCCGCCGATGCGCGCCCGGCATGACGCCGGAGCACTTTATGAAAAACCTGACGATCAGGACTCAAATTTAGAACAAAAATAGAACATACTGCGACTCACCATGGCCGTAGAACTCTCCATCACCTCGAACTTCACCTTCCTCACCGGGGCCTCCCACCCCGAGGAATACATGCAGCGCGCCGCCCTGCTGGGCCTCACCGCCATCGCCATCGCCGACGAGAACTCTGTCGCGGGCATCGTGCGCGCCTTCACCGCAGGGCGCGAGATCGCGCGGCAGGTGGCCGAGCGGCAGGCCTTCGATGCCGAGCATGGCCTGATCGGCCCCCCGGCGCCACCTCACCTGCCGAAGCCCCGTTCGGCCTGGATCTACAACATCCCCC
Organism: Rhodobacterales bacterium; assembly: GCA_038260405.1. GTDB lineage: Bacteria > Pseudomonadota > Alphaproteobacteria > Rhodobacterales > Rhodobacteraceae > Puniceibacterium. Next base: position 74,621 of record JBBSNW010000018.1, read on the forward strand.
GGCTCATTCCCGCCGCCCGCCTCACCTTTGCCGAAGGGGTCGAGATCACGACGCTTGCCGCCACCCGCACCGGCTGGGCCCGGCTCTGCCGTCTGATCTCGCTCGGACGGCTGCGGACGCGGAAAGGCAGCTGCGATCTGCGCCTGTCGGACCTCATGGAGAATGCCGAGGGGCTGGAGCTGCTTCTGCACGGCCCGCAACACCCGCAGAAGGTGCAGCCCGGCGCAGGAGAATGGCGGCAACAGGCGGAGAGGCTGACGCGCCGCTTTGGCGGGCAGATGCACCTTGTCCTGAACCCGTGCTATGACGGACAGGACCGCGAACGCTTTGCCAGCCTCGCAGCACTTGCACAAAAGCTCGGACTGCCCACGCTCGCCTCGGCCTGCCCGCTCATGCATCATGGCCGCCGCCGCCGTCTCGCGGATGTGCTCAGCGCCGTCCGGCTCGGCTGCCGCGTCGAAGAGCTTGGCCGAGCCGCGCTCGCCAATGCCGAACTGCGCCTGCGCAGCGAGGCCGAGATGCGCCGCCTTCTGGGCCCTCACGCCGAGGCCGTCACCCGCGCCGACACACTGGCCGCGCGCTGCGGCTTCGATCTCGGCAGCCTGCGCTACGAATATCCAAGCGAGATCGCCGAAGGCGAAACCGCGCAGCAGCGCCTTTCCCGGCTGGCCCACAAGGGCTTGAAATGGCGCTACCCCTACGGCGCGCCCGAGCGGGTCCGCACCCTGCTCGCCCATGAGCTCGAGCTCATCGGCAAGCTGAAATACGAGCCCTACTTCCTCACCGTGCGCGACATCGTCGCCTTTGCGCGCGAGCGCGACATCCTCTGCCAGGGACGCGGCTCGGCGGCGAATTCCGTGGTCTGCTACTGCCTCGGCGTCACCTCCGTCTCGCCCGAGATCGGCACCATGGTCTTCGAACGCTTCGTGTCCGAGGCGCGGGACGAGCCGCCCGACATCGACGTCGATTTCGAACATGAACGCCGCGAAGAGGTGATCCAGCACATCTACGAACGCTATGGCCGCCACCGCGCGGGCCTTTGCGCCACCGTGATCCATTACCGCGGCAAGCGCGCCGTGCGCGAGGTCGGCGCCGCCATGGGCCTGTCGCGCGACACGATCGGCGCGCTCTCCTCTCAGCTCTGGGGGTTCTTCTCGACCAACGGGCTCGAAGCGCAGCGGATGCGCGAGATCGGGCTCGACCCCAACAACCGGCGGCTGCAGATGACGATGGAGCTGATCCACGAGATCATCGGCTTCCCGCGTCACCTCTCGCAGCATGTCGGCGGCTTCATCATCACCGAAGGACGGCTGGACGAGCTTGTCCCGATCGAGAATGCCAGCATGGAGGACCGCACCGTCATCTGCTGGGACAAGGATGACATCGACAGTCTCGGCATCCTCAAGGTCGATGTGCTCTCGCTCGGGATGCTCACCTG